>CAQOJF010000056.1:0-1838 GCA_948848225.1 uncultured Eubacterium sp. | reverse complement strand
TCGGCTGTCTGGAATTTTCCGATTTCGGCAGGTTATAATTTGCCCTCTCAATAATGCCGCATTTCTGCTTTACCTGTGCAATATACAAGTTGCTGACTTTCAATCCCGTATGCTTCAGTACATAATCCTTGATTTCCTCATAAGTGGCTTTGCTCTCCGCAGCTGTCAAATCAAGCTCGTCCATCTGAAGCTCCACCTCGATATGTTGGTCTGCATGAAGTTTGGACAATAAACATACCGTCTCAACATGCCCTCCCTGTCCAAACATATCACACGCCCTCACCTTCCTGACCTCATACCCTTTCTCCCCCAGCACCTTTACATCCCTCGCCAGCGTGCCCGGATCGCAGCTCACATAGACGATTCTCTCCGGCGCCATCTTCACGATCGTATCCAGCAGAACCCCGTCACACCCTTTTCTCGGCGGATCCACCACGACCACGTCCGCCAGATTCACCATCTTTTCTGTTTCACTCTCTGCTTTGTTCCCTTCCTCACCTACAAGATTCCGGGCGTCTCCCAACTCTTTCGCCAGCCTTGGAACCACTTCCTCGGCGGCGCCACAGAAAAACTCCGCATTGTTGATTCCGTTCAGTCGGGCATTCTCCTTCGCGTTTTGGATTGCCTCTGGAACGATTTCCACTCCATATACCTTTTTCGCATTTTTAGCCAGAAAAAGAGAGATTGTCCCGATTCCACAGTAGAGATCCCACACCGTTTCCTCACCGGTTAAACCGGCAAACTCCAACGCGGTTTGATAAAGTTTTTCTGTCTGCACCGGGTTGACCTGGTAAAAGGACTGGGGAGAAATATGATAGGAAATCTCACCGATCCTGTCTTTGATATGCTCCTGTCCCCAGAGAAGTATCATCTCCTTCCCAAGTATTACATTGGTCTGATCGGTATTTATATTCAGCAAAATACCTGTTACGCCTAGAATTCCAGTTAATTTTTCTATCAAAGTCCTCTTCAGGTTCTCACTGATCTGCCGGCTGTTTACGACAAGACATACCATGATCTGGCTGGTGTGATAAGCGCGTCTTATATAAATATGGCGGACCAGACCTCTATGGCTGACTTCATCATAGGCTGGCACATGCTGTTCCTGCATCCATGAAAGAATTGTATCCAAAATTTCTTTCATACATGGATGCTGGATCGCACAATCCGTCACAGGGATAATACTATGGGTGCGCCCCGCATAAAACCCTGCCACCGGACGGAGTACACCGCTGTCGTCCTCCTGCATTCTGACGGGAAACTGAGCCTTATTCCGGTACTGCCAAGGCATTTCCATGCCTAAGACCGGCAGCCACTCCACCTTTTCTGCGTCCACGCCGCCGATCCTCACCAGACAATCCCTGACCTTTTTCTCCTTGTAGGCTAGCTGTTTTTCATAGGAAAGATGCTGCAGGGTACAGCCACCACACTGCCTTGCCACCGGACACCTTGGCTCCACCCGACCGGAAGCAGAACACTCCAGCACCTCCATCATTCTCGCAAAACCGTAATTTTTCTTACATTTCATAATCCTGGCACGGATCGTTTCTCCCGGCAGCGCATCTTTGACAAAAAGGGCATAGCCGTCCACATGGCCGATGCCCTCTCCATTATTTCCCAGATCATCTATCTTCAATGTGATTACCTGATTCTTTCTTAACTCCATGTTTAGCCTCATTTCATATCTTCTGCACGATACCAACGAATCTATCATACCTCAATCGGCTGTCCAATTCAACTATTTTCATAAATATAGTACCATCACCTCTTTACTATTTATTCCATAGCCATGAGCAAAACTCAACAAAGTAAGTATTTATACGGTTTTGCCCACTGCT
>CAQOJF010000055.1:0-3453 GCA_948848225.1 uncultured Eubacterium sp. | reverse complement strand
TACACATCCATATGCCGAGATTACAGCTACATTACAATTATATGTGGAGATTTGGGCAATGACAAGTACCTAAAATTGCATTGTGGAAATATGCATAACTGGCTATTCCATTGTGGATAACTCCATTTACAGCACATGGAAAAGCAAAGGGCAGCTTTCCCACGTCCTGCAAACAGAATTACCCACAGTTCCATAAACAAGCCAGTTATACACATTTCCACGAATACCGGTTACGGCGGAATCCCACTCATTCATTCTGTTTTTTTATCAAATAAGAAAAGCCCTGCATGATACAGAGCCTTTCCAATCATCTTTGTCCTCTAATTTAGGGTGTTTTCTTTTCTAAACTTATTTTTTAGGCTTATCTCCGCCTTTTGTGCAAAAAGCAGTCTTCAATTCATAGCCCAATACTGACGTGAGCAGAAGCAGCATCATCATCCCGCCGCCTGCTCCCACAAATCCACAGATGAAGCCAATAACGGCACCACATATCAAAGACTGAACAACACGCTTGAATGCCGAAACGCCTGACATAGATTCTTTTGTTGTCATGACAGGCTTTACAATGAATTTGATACCTAACAAAAAAGTCATAAAAACAGAGAAGTTCCCCATTGTAGACGAAGAAAGCAAACTTGAAACAAAACTTCCGATAACAGTAAACAACAAAACGGCGTACATCATAATACTGCCGTTTTTAACATCCAGGTTTTTTTCCAAACCGAATGATTTCCGATGCCTGTTCTGTTATTACAAGGTGTACTCGCTTTTGGTTGGAGGAGGTACAACTGATGAAGAAAGAGACTTTTAAAAACCGTATCGCCCTGCAGGGAGGGGCTTATTCGCTGGTCATTACAGCCATTGTGCTTGCCATACTGGTGGCGGTAAACATTCTGGTGTCCGCGCTGCCTAAAAATGTGACGCAGCATGACATCAGCTCCACAAAGCTGTATTCTGTCACCAGCAATACAAAAGTGGTGGTAAATGCCCTGGATCAGGATGTGACCATCTACTGGATTGTGCAGTCGGATAAGGAAGATGATGTGATAGAGAATCTTCTGGGTAAATATGAGAGCCTTTCAAAACATATCAAAGTGGTAAAAAAGAAACCGGATATTTATACCACATTTGCTGAGCAGTATACCTCTGAAACCGTACAGAATAACAGCCTGGTGGTGGAGTGTGGAGACCGCAGCCGCTTTATCGGTTATGACGATATCTATCTGATGGAAGCCAACATGAACGAATACTCTTATGATACCTCTTTTGACGGGGAGGGAGCCATCACGTCCGCCATTGATTATGTGGTGAATGAGGAACAGCCAAAAATCTATTTGCTGGAAGGACATGGGGAGACCGAACTGCCGGAAATATTCCGTGAACAGATGGAAAAAGAGAATATGGAGCTGGAGACCTTTTCCCTGCTGACAGCCGACGCGATCCCCGAAGACGCTGACGCCATTCTGATCTACGGGCCTTCCAGCGATATCTCGGAAGAAGAGAAGGAGCTTCTTGAGGAATATGTATCAGATGGCGGAAAGCTGATGGTGATGGCTGGCCCCACGGAGAAGGGGACGCTGGCAAACCTTTATGGCATATTAAAAGGTTACGGTGTGGAAACGGTTGATGGGATTGTAGTAGATACAGACCGGGGGCATTACGCATTCCGGACGCCTTTTGTGCTGCTGCCGGATCTGAAAAGCGGCAAGATCACAGATCCTTTGATCGAGGAAAGGTATTTCGCGATCATGCCTGTTGCCCAGGGACTGCTGGTTCAGAATGGGGAACATGCGACAGAGCTGCTTACCACTTCTGATATTGCCTACAGCAAAGCGGCAGGATACGAACTGGATTCCTATGAAAATATGGTCTGGATGCCCCGGAACTGTCCATTACGGTTGAATATACCGTAACAGAGGAAGGGACGGATGAAGAAAAAACGGAATCCTTTGTCCTGAACATCGCCAGGGACCCGAAAGAACGGGCGGAAGAAGAAAAGAAGGCAGAAAAGAGGGAAAACCAGGAGAAAACGGACGAGGAGTCCGGGGAAAAAGAGATCACAGCATATGTCAGGGCAGGGGAATCCCGGATTGTCTATCAGCTTTCCACAGAGGAATACGAAAGTCTTATGGACAGGAGCTATGATTCCCTGCGCCATCAGGAAATGTTCTGGGCTGATTTTAAAGATGTCAGTGAGCTGGAGATCCTTCTGGAAGGAAATACCTACATCATTACATCCGACAAGAAAGGGGACGAGAGGGTCTACCGTTATCTGGATGAGGAACTGGAGCTGGCGGACATTCGAAGCGCCATAAAGGGATTAAGGGCGGAAACCTTTACGGATGAAATTCCTGACGGGAAGGAGGAGATCAGCCTGACGATCCGCATGGACAATGAGAACTATCCGGAAACCACCATACAATTATACCGATATAACGGAGAGGAGTGTATCGCGGTGGTGGACAGGGAACCGGTGGCATTTGTGACAAGAGCCAGCGTGGTGGACCTGGTGGAGGCAGTCAACGGAGTCTTCCTGAAATAGGGCAGTGATAAAAAGGCAGGTGGTGAGGTATAAAAAAGATAGAGATTATCATACGGGAAATAGAGGAAACGGACGATGTTTCGGAGATGGTCCTCGCGTCTTTCACAGACACGGAGATCCAGCAGAAGGAAGCAGAACCGCAGGCTCTGTTTTTTCCGGGCCTGGAGATTCATCTGAAAGAGCAGACGGTATATAAGGATGGGATACAGATACCATTCAGTCACTATGAGTTTTTTACACTTTACTATCTGGCGAAACATCCCGGATGGGTGTTTACAAAAAAGCAGATTTACGAGGTGGTGTGGAAGCAGCCAGCTGAAAACAGTGAAGCCGTTGTGACAAATACGATTAGTCATATACGGAAAAAGCTTGATCAGCAGAACTCCTCTGTTTTTTCATAAGTCCATAACCGCGGAAAGTGAGGAGAAAATTTTATGTTATGTATAGACTGGAGAGATAGGATCGTTAGATCGGTCCGTTAATATAGAAATATGGAAGGGAAGGAACCTGTCAAAGAAAAAACGGTGCTTTGACGGGTACTTCAGTACGTCAATTTGCAGCTTTGTAATCCCTCTTGGCTCTGTTTGGAGTCAGGGGGATTTTTGTTATTCACCATGATTATAAAAAATAATAAAGGATGACTTTTCAGGTAGTCTGTGGTAATATTTTTATTGATTGACGGAATAAATCATGCTTTTATGATTTATTTGACGTCAATTTAGAAGAGGCAGTAAACTGTGAGTTACAGTATAACATATCTGCTGCGGATGGCAGTTCGCATAATAAAACGCTCCAAAACAATGTACTCTCGGAGTCTCTTTTCTTTTCGGAAAGTTCATATTTGAGTGATTGATATCATTCGTTTAAACGGCTATAATGTATATACAGTACACAGCAGGAGGTAAAAAATG
>CAQOJF010000054.1:0-8402 GCA_948848225.1 uncultured Eubacterium sp. | reverse complement strand
AGCATCTGCCTTACAAGCAGAGGGTCACAGGTTCGAGCCCTGTAGGTCCCATTTATTTTCTTATTTTGTAGCAGCTTTATATAAAGCCATTTTATATGGCATATGGCGGGATAGCTCAGTTGGCAAGAGCACACGGTTCATACCCGTGGTGTCGGGGGTTCAAATCCCTTTCCCGCTACTTGCAAGCCTTGATTATTCAAGGCTTTTTCTTATAGGAAAAAGGCTGGAGGAGGAAAAACGAAGTAGTTCGCCGAAATACGCCAATCACGGCGGGTTCAAATTCGCGCCGTCGAGCCAGGAAAGTTTGACGTCTGCGGAGCAGCGAAGAATAGCACGGCGAGGGAAGAGTAGATTGTCTCGTGAAAAGAATTTACATAAAGGAGGTCAGCTTATGCGGATTGGCACAGGGTATGATGTACACAGACTGGTTAAAGACAGAGACCTGATACTTGGCGGGGTAAAGATCGATTATGAATACGGACTGCTTGGTCATTCCGATGCAGATGTATTGGTACATGCCATCATGGACGCTCTTCTGGGAGCTGCGGCTCTGGGAGATATAGGGAAGCATTTTCCTGATACGGAGGAAGCCTATCGGGGGATCTCCAGCATTGCTTTGTTGGAGCATGTGGCAAGACTGCTAAAGGAAAATGGATACTCTGTAGGGAATATTGATTCTGTCATAATCGCTCAAAGCCCTAAAATGGCACCACATATAGAGAATATGCGGAAAAATATAGCCAGGGCGCTCTCCATAGAGCTCAGCCGGATCAGCGTAAAGGCGACAACGGAAGAAGGGCTCGGGTTCACGGGAGCCGGGGAAGGGATATCTTCTCATGCGGTGTGCCTGTTAAACAAGGATGCCTGACTTGGCATTATCAGGCTGGCCAGGCGCTTGAATGAAGCGATCCATTGAGCGAAAGGGAGGGATTCTCTGGGATGAACCATCGGAAACTTTGGAAAGAAATATTTGGTGACACGGACCAATATATCGATTATTATTTTGAAGAAAAGGCGAAAAGAAGTAAAATTTATTCCAGATATGAGAAGAATGAACTGGCTAGTATGGCGTTTTTTACGCCTTATGAGATGGTGTACCGGGGAGAACTCTGTTCCTGTCCCTATATAGTAGGTGTGGCGACCAGAGAAGAAAGCCGTGGCCGAGGATACATGAGAACCAATATAGAACAGGGGTTGGACGAATTTCGAGAGGCAGGTGCCAGGCTTGCCTTTCTCAATCCGGCGGACGAGAAGATCTATCAACCGTTTGGTTTTTTGCCAGTATATTATCGCAGGCAGTATGAGGTATATGGAAATAAAAAGAAATGGTTTGAGGTGGTATCTTTATCTCAGATGAGCAAGGAAAAAATGAAGGATCTGGAGAAATTCTCCTGTGAACGTTTGAATGCTTCTGATCTGGATCTCTACATGTGTCACAGCGCTGGGTATTTGGCGCAGCTTCATAAGGAAATGAGGGCATTGGAAGGTGAAGTGATCGTCTTATGGGAAGGTGGGAAGATTCGTGGCATGGCTGCCTACACCCGGGAAGAGGATGTTTATGAGGTTACAGAAGTGATCTGTGATCCCAAAGATGGCAGGAAGGTTTTGGAATCAATATGTGCTTATCTGGATGAAGAAGAGACCAAAAAGGTTATTATTTCGGATGGATATTTTTTGGGAGAGGTGTCCGGCGGGGGAATCCGGAGTGTGCAGTCTAAGAAACCATATATCATGGCAAAACCGCTGAATATGAAAGAGGAAGTAACCAGATTACATGTATATATAAACGACATTACCTGAATGAAGGAGAGGAAAATGGAAGACGAGAGCAGATTAGAGGGGCGACACAGCGTATTGGAGGCATTTCGAGCGGGAAAGCTGATCGAAAAGATGTTTGTGCTGAAAGGCTGCAAAGACGGCCCGGTGCTGAGCATACTAAGAGAGGCAAAAAAAGCAGGAACCCTGGTAGATTTTGTACCGAAAGAGCGCCTGGACCATATGAGTGAAACGGGGAAACATCAAGGGGTAATGGCCGTTCTGTCGGCATTTCATTACAGTTCTGTGGAAAATATGTTTGAGCTGGCAGAGCAGAGAGGAGAGGACCCCTTTATTTTTCTGCTGGATGGAATTGAGGATCCCCACAACCTGGGAGCTATTATCCGTACTGCCAATCTGACGGGGGCACATGGCGTGATTATCCCAAAGCGGCGGGCGGTGGGACTGACTGCCACGGTGGTAAAGGCATCCGCCGGAGCGATCCATTATACTCCGGTGGCAAAGGTGACAAATCTTTCTGCTGAGATGGAGCAGCTGAAGGAAAGGGGGATGTGGTTTGTGTGCGCGGACATGGAGGGAGAGGTCATGTACCACCAGAATCTGAAAGGATCTATTGGTCTGGTAATCGGAAATGAAGGATCTGGTGTGTCGAGACTGGTAAAGGAGCACTGTGACTTTAAGTCGGCGATCCCCATGTCAGGAGATATCGATTCTCTGAATGCCTCTGTGGCGGCAGGGGTTCTTGCGTTTGAAATCGTAAGGCAGAGAAAATACGCGGATACAGCAAATATGAAGTAATAAACTTATAATATTCGTTTTACTGGCTGATGGGAAGGAAAATGTATGGCAGAGCGGTATGATGATCTGACGGATGAGGAAATTATAATTCAAATTCGGCAGGGGGACAATCCCGGTGTGGATTATCTCATGGAAAAATACAAAAATCTGGTGCGTAAAAAGGCAAGGGCGCTTTATTTGATCGGCGGCGACAGTGACGATCTGATCCAGGAGGGGATGATCGGGCTGTTTAAGGCGATTCGTGACTATCAGCCGGAAAAAGAAAACGCTTTTTATGGATTTGCCAATTTGTGCGTCGAGCGGCAGCTGTATAATGCAGTGAAAGGCGCGAACCGTCTTAAGAATTCGCCGCTGAATTCTTACGTTTCCCTGGATGTTCCAGTGGGGGGCGTGGGAACCGAGGAGACGGGACAGACGCTGGGAGAGACTTTAGAGAAAAACGGAATATCCAATCCAGAAGATATTATGATCGACAGGGAACGGGTGGGAAAGATCGAGGCTTACATTCAGAACCAACTGAGCCAGTTTGAGCAAAATGTGGTGAATCTTTTCATTGAGGGTATGAATTATCAGCAGATTGCAGAGCATTTGGGGCGTACACCGAAGTCGATCGATAACGCTCTTCAGCGCATTAAGAAAAAATTAGGTGAATTGTGTTGATTACCTGTTGACATAATGATATTACTCTGCTAAAATAATGCGTGGGTTAAGAATTAATCTAAGCTGGCGTGGCACAGTCGGTAGCGCACTTCATTGGTAGTGAAGAGGTCACGGGTTCGATTCCCGTCGCTAGCTTTATAAAATCATAGGTTGTGGAAGAGAGGAAAAGAGGAGACGTGAGTTAGCTCATGGGATTCTCTTTTTTCAATTTACAGGACGTATAATTGGAATGTAATAGACTACGATACGTATCAAAAAGAAAGGAAACATGGTGTTTTATTTTGTAAACATCATACAAAGGAGTTATGGACGCTTCAAGGAGCAGAGGGGAGATTATCGCCTCCCACACCTTTACTTATTTCAATTTTCTGAATCTTGTACTTGCGGGCTTGATCCTCTTTTCGGGTCAGTATAAAAATATGCTGTTTATGGGAATTGTCATTACCAATGCCCTGATTGGGATCGTCCAGGAAATAAAAGTAAAGAAACTGGTAGATGCGCTGTCCGTGGTCACTGCGACAAAGGCAAGGCTTGTACTGGGGGAAGAGATATGTGAAGTTCCGATTGAAAGCCTGAAAAAAGGGGATAGAATCCAGATATCGATTGGCGACCAGATTCCGGTGGACTGTGCGACCAGAGAATCCCAGGGGCTGGAGGTAAATGAGTCCCTTCTCACCGGTGAGTCACTGGCAGTTTTGAAAAAAGGCGGCGATATACTGTATTCGGGCAGTACGGCAGTGGCAGGTGCGGCGACAGCAGAAGTGATCCATGTAGGAGAGGATAATTATGCGACGCAGCTTGTAAAAAAAGCAAAGACAAAGAGACGGGCAACTTCCGAGATGCAGATTGCCATTAAAAAAATAATAAAATATGTAGGATATGCTATTCTGCCTATTGGAACGGTGTTGTTTCTTATCCAGCGGCAGGTGGCGGGTAACGATATATCTGATTCCCTGGTGAATACCGTGGCAGGAGTACTTGGGATGATTCCCGAGGGCCTGGTACTTCTAACCAGTATATCCTTTATCCTTGGTGTGGGAAGACTGGCGAAGAAGAACGCCCTGGTTCAGGAGATGGAAGCCATCGAGGCGCTGGCAAGGGTGGATGTGCTCTGCCTTGACAAGACCGGTACGATCACCACTGGAGAACTTCGGGTAGAAAAGGTGCTGCCAGTAGGAGGAACGGAAGAAAATGAAGTGTATTCTGCCATGGAGAGTCTCTCCTACGCTTTTGAGGAAACCAACAGCACCACAGAGGCACTGAGGAAGCATTTTGAAAATACGGGAAGATTGGATATTATAGATAAGATTCCCTTTAGTTCAGAGCGAAAATATATGGGAATCACGGTGAGGGACTCAGTGGGGAAAAGGAAGTATTTTCTTGGGGCGCCGGAATATCTCACAGAAGAAAGACGGGCGCTGGAACAGGCGGAGCAGTTTGCCGCAGAGGGGATGCGGGTTCTGCTGCTGGCAGATGAAAAAAGACAGCCCCTTGCACTCATCGTTCTGGCAGACATTATCAAAGAGGACGCCCCGGAGACATTTCGCTTTTTCCGGGAAAAAGGTGTAAATATTAAAATTTTGTCGGGAGATAATCCATTGACGGTATCTGTTGTGGCAAAGAGGGCAGGGCTTGACGGAGCAGAAAGATATGTAGATGCAAGAGAACTGCCGGAACAACCAGAGCAGCTTCGGAAAGAAATCGGCAAATACCAGGTATTTGGAAGAGTCTCTCCCGAGAAGAAACATTCTATCGTAAAAGCTCTTGAGGCAGAGGGAAATGTAACAGGAATGGTAGGAGACGGCGTCAATGATGTTCTGGCGCTGAAAGATGCGGATTGCGGGATCGCCATGGCATCCGGCAGCGATGCGGCAAAGCAGAGCGCTCATATCGTGCTTCTGGATTCGGATTTTTCCTCTATGAAAGAAATCGTAAATGAGGGAAGGACGATTATATCTAATATAGAAAGAGTTAGCGCATTATATTTGACCAAGACGTTGTATTCTATATTATTGTGTGTGCTTTTTATCGTTATTGGAAAAACGTATCCCTTCATACCAATCCAGCTCAGTCTGATTGGTGCGACATCCATCGGCATCCCCAGTTTTGTGCTGGCACTGGAGCGCCATGAGGATACGATTCCCAGAGGTTTTTTGAAAAATGTTTTGCGAATATCGCTGCCGGCAGCAGTTACTTTAACCGGAGGTCTGGTGGTTATCGCATTTTTTTCGCGGCTGTTCCATATGGACGAGGTGGTGGTCTCGACATGTAATCTGCTGGCTGGAGGCTTTGTAAGTTTCGCCGTGCTCCTGGTGGTCTGCATGCCGATGAGCAGAATGCGCTTTGGGCTCTGTGTAACGGTGATCGGCTTATTTTGCGGGGCTGTACTCCTGTTCCCACATTTTTTCAATGTCATATCGGTTTTTGATTTCTTCTTTTAACAGATTATTCGGAGAGTTCTGCAAGACCAAGCTGGATCAGTTCCAGCAGACGTTCCATTTCACCATTCAGATACAGGTAGCCCATCAATGCCTCAAATCCGGTAGCACTACGGTAGTCGTGGATATCGGCATTTTTGGCCACAGAATGAGACTTGGCATTGCGGCCTCTCTTATAGATAGAAATTTCCTGTTCCGTCAAAGTGTTCATGATTCGTGATATAAGTTCAGCCTGGGCTTTTGCATTGACGAGATCGCTTGACTGCCGGTGCAGGGATTTTACAGTGCCAGATTTTTTCTCAACAATAATTGTCCGGATTATGATTTCAAATACGGCATCTCCCAGATAGGCAAGGGTGAGGGGAGAGTAGCTGTTGATCTCCTTTTGGGAGATCTGAAAGAGGTTGTGAATGTCATCGAGTAATTGGTTTTTGTTCATGATAAAGAGTTCTCCTTAATTTTCAAATGGTATCTATATCCGCCATAGGAATGACAAAATATTTCTATATATTGTATCTTGAAACAACCAAAGAAGTCAATTCAAAAAAGAAACAAAATGTGAATATATTGTTAATAATGTTAAAACAAGGGGGGATGTGAGAGGGCTCTAAAATGAAAAATAGCCTTGCATATTGGACAGAGTGGTGATATAATGATGATAATTTCATTGTGGAAGAAATGGAGTTTTTCCGCGATAAGAAAAACAATTTAGGAGGTATTTCGATGAGACAAATCGGTACACAGTCACACAAGTGTTTCAGAAGGGTTGTCACATTTTTACTGGCGTTTGCCATGGTGCTGACATCTTTGGCTGTTTCATCCGTTGACTCACAGGCAGCGACTAAGAAAGTTAAAAAAGTTTCTATCGGAGTCAAAGTGGGCGGTTCTGGCATACTTGTATTGAAAAAGGGACAGAAGAAAAAATTAAATGTTTCTGTGACCCCTAAAAAAGCGAGCAAAAAAGTATCTTACAAGTCAAGTAAAAAATCAGTTGTAAGTGTCAGCTCAAAGGGTGTTGTAAAAGCTCGTAAGAGCAAAGGTTCTGCTAAGATCACAGTAACATCCAAGCAGAATAAAAAGAAAAAAGCAACGATCAAGGTTAAGATTGGAACGCCGGTAAAGAAAGTATCCATCAATTCCAAAGCTGTTACTTCATGGAGCAGTGCGAACTGGGTACTTAAGGTAGTAAACGGACAGAAGCAGAAGGTGTATCCAAAATATAAAGAGACGTTGAAGATGTCAAAGGGTACATATACGGTTATGAGGGGAAGGGAACTGACTCTCAAGGCTTCAGCTTCTCCGAAAAAAGCGACTCATAAAAAGTTTTACTGGAAATCCAGCAAATCCAGCGTAGCTTTCATTCCGGAAGCGTACAGGTCTGGTTCCAGCACAAAGATTAATCCCAAAAAAGAGGGAACAGCTACGATCACAGCAACAGCTATGGACGGTAGCGGTAAGAAGGCCAGTGTGAAGCTGAAAGTCGTTCCATTCGTTACGGACAAGACAGCAGCACCGACGGCGCCTCCGGATACCAGAAAATATACGATGATCGAGGACTTTGAGAGTTATCCAGTGGGAACAACCTGGACAAAATATACATCCGCTGGAAAGAATTCCGGACATATGACAGTGGTGCAGGATCCAGAGAATCCGGATAACAAATGTCTGGAGATCAAGATGGATGGACCGGAGAAAGCATTTGACTTTGCGCCGGTATTCAGTGTAGATACTGCTAATTTGAAAGACTCTGAAGGAGTTTCCGCAGCAGGAAAGACTCTGGGTAATTATACCACGATCCGTGCAGACTGGCGTGTAGTTGGAAATGCACCGGATATTAAGTACAAAGAGATACGTTGTTATTTTGACCAGTATGGGGCTATTAAGACTACAGATTTCTTTGCCACAACAAATAATGAGACGGAGTCAGCGCATGTAGCAGGTCATCCGGAATACCGTTTTGGAAAGAATATTTCCATGGCAACGGGAAGTGATAAAGAAGTAGGAATCACACTTTATAATGATAAAGCTTCGAAGGAAGTACATAAGTATCTTCCGACCTATCACGATAACGTGTGGAAGATGGAAGACACAGCTACCCACTTCATCGAGAACTCTTGTACAAAAGGATTTAAGATGAACGAAGCGCAGGGAAAGGTTGGCTTTGCTACCAGAAACCTTATCTTTAATACAACACGTATTAAAGAAGCAGACGATACACTGTTGAAGCAGACCAAGTTTGATGTAGTTATGGGAAGTACCTATGAGGGAGATACGCTGTATGCATCCACAGGTGTAAGCCTTGTATACTACATGGACAATGTGGCTCTCGTATCGGAAGATGTTCCGATCACTGGATTTGAACTTGCCCTGAGTGAAGGCGGCGATGTTGTTTATCCGGGCGGATCTACGAATGTTAATGTGAACTTTACTCCAGAGGATACGACACAGAAAGATCTTACCTGGACGACAAACAATGCACAGGTAACAGTTAGCAGCGAAGGAAAAGTAACCGTACCTGAGAACTTTGACTACGCAGGTGCAGAGACCGTTGAGGTCGTGGTTACGGCTACATCCAAGGTAAACCCAGCTCTGACAAAGAGTGTGACCATCAAAGTCTGCAAGCTGGTGCTTCCTACAGAGCCATACTATGTGGATTTAGACGCTTGGTATGATCCTGAGCTTTCTGGAGATCTCAAACCTGAGAAGACCACAGACAGTGAAGGTACTGAG
>CAQOJF010000053.1:0-9451 GCA_948848225.1 uncultured Eubacterium sp. | reverse complement strand
CCGAAGCCTAACTGCCAAGTTCCAACTCTAAATTAGGGTGTTTTGCTCATCCCTACATTTAAAATACTCCTTCACTCTACTACAATATTTACGCCAGTAGAATGTGGGATGATTTCCTTTACCTTATAATCCTTATATCTTAACAAATAGCCCTGTACAATAATTTTCCCTTCCTCCGTTTTGTTTACATCGAAAGTTTGTATAGGACACTCATTCGTCCCACGATTTTCCTTTACGTGTCCTTTGGGATACACCAATATGCAAAATGATGGGACTTTTAAGATATTTAAACATTTTATAAGTTTCATATATGATCCCCCTTCGTATAAAATAAAAAAGAAGTTATGAAAAGCATTTAAACTCTTCATAACTTCTTTTTATTGATTTTTTAGAAGCTGCAAAGTGTTATTTGTTTTTCACAACTTCATTATAAAACTTTCCTCCGCCGCTCCAAACAGCATCTGATCCAAAATTTCACAGGCCTGCCCCACCAGTTCCGGACAGGGTCTCTTTTTGTAATATTCAGAGCTTCGTGGTTCTGGAACAGCCCCCGTCCTGTATCCTTCTGCCACCGTAGTCTGCCCGCCGTCCAGTCCCAATAGTTCCCGGCAGATAATACTACCGTTCTGTCTTTCAAACTCCTTTGTCAGCTTCTGTATCATCTCATAGTTTTCCTTTTTCTGTTCTTTATCCTTCGGATCTGAGGATGCCGTGATCATCCCCGCAACCATAGCCATACCAGATACGGTACCGCACACATGACGGAGCCTTCCTAAACCACCTCCGAAAGAAGCTGACATTTTTGCTGCCAGATCCCAGTCCAGCCCCAGCATGTCCGCATATGCCAGTACCACCGACTGGGAGCAGTTATATCCCTTCTTAAATAATTCTATTGCTTTTTCTTTTCTTGATTCCATTTTTTCCCTCCATGCGCCACAGGCGGCACAAACAATACTTGAATTAGTGGCGTAGAATCCGCTTTGAGGATTCTACCAGTGTGAATAGGTAGCTCTGCTGCCGTAGAACTTCTTAGCTTTTGATTTTTAAAAGCTTGCTAGTTCTATTCACACTTTATCCTGCCACATTTTATTGACAAAATCAAGGTTTCGTAATAAAGTAAATTTATGACGGTTGTTGCACAACCATATATTCTGTGAAAGAGAGGCATTATTGTACTATGAGTGAATGCAATCATGATTGTTCCAGCTGCAGTTCAAACTGCGCAGACAGAGAGCCCGGATCTTTTCTGGAAAAACCACATCCCGACAGCAGTGTAAAAAAAGTAATCGGCATTGTCAGCGGCAAAGGAGGCGTAGGTAAGTCCATGGTCACCGACCTTCTCGCAGTGGCATTTAGCCGGAAAGGATATCACTGCGGCATCCTGGATGCGGATATCACCGGTCCCTCGGTTCCAAAAGCATTTGGGATCACGGAAAAAGCC
The DNA here is from genome assembly GCA_948848225.1 of uncultured Eubacterium sp. Taxonomy (GTDB): domain Bacteria; phylum Bacillota; class Clostridia; order Lachnospirales; family Lachnospiraceae; genus Eubacterium_F. The sequence goes on along the minus strand of CAQOJF010000053.1, from coordinate 8,010 downwards.
ATGGGAAATGCTACGACTATTTTTCCGGTCAAATCCAAAACAAACATAGATATCATGTCCATCAATCTCCTATTGGAAAATGAGACCGATCCTGTCATTTGGAGAGGACCTGTCATCGCCGGAACCGTAAAACAATTCTGGACCGATGTCCTTTGGGAAAATGTAGATTATCTCTTTGTAGATATGCCTCCCGGGACGGGGGACGTTCCACTGACTGTATTCCAGTCCCTGCCTCTGGACGGCATTGTTGTCGTAACCACTCCTCAGGATCTGGTATCCCTGATCGTGAGTAAAGCTGTAAAAATGGCAGAAATGATGAAAATACCAGTATTGGGAATTGTAGAAAATATGAGTTATGCCCTGTGTCCTGACTGTGGCAGACACATTTCTGTATTTGGAGAGAGCCATGTCAAAGAGATCGCTGACCAGTACGGACTAATCGTCCTCAGCCAGCTTCCCATCAATCCGGAGCTCACCAAAGCAGTGGACAATGGAAAGATCGAAGATCTTTCTTTTGATTACATGGATGATGCGGTGAAGATCATCGAAAACCTGGAGGTATAGAAAAATGGATACTCCTGTATGTTACATCTTTGGCGCGGGGGAATTTTCCTCCTGTAACATATCACTTATGGATGAAGATCTGGTCATTGCTGCCGACGGCGGCTATGACCACCTGATTCAAATCGGGCTTCGGGCAGATATCGCCCTGGGAGATTTTGACTCTGTTCAATCCCAGGAAATATGGGAAGATACGATCTGTGAAAAACACACCTATCCCCCGGAGAAAGATGATACAGATATGATGCTTGCCATCAAACTGGGACTCTCCAAAGGCTACCGCACTTTCGAGATCTACGGCGGACTGGGCGGACGTCTGGATCATTCCATAGCCAATATCCAGGCTCTCTCCTATCTCGCCTCCGAGGGGGCTCAGGGAGTCCTCCATCACGATCAATACGAACTGACCGTGATCCAAAATTCTGGTTTTACAATACCAAAAGATTTTACCGGATGTGTCTCTGTATTCTCCCTCAGTGACAAAAGTCAGAATGTAACGATCAAAGGCTTAAAATATGAAATCGAAGGAGGCATCCTGACAAATCACTTTCCCTTGGGAATCAGCAACGAAGCCACTGGTAAAAAGGGCAGTATTAGTGTAGAAAATGGAACTCTTTTGATTCTGTGGCAGGGAGAAAATTTACCTTTATAACTGGTATATTTCCCGTTCTCTCTCAAGAAGCGCTTTATAATTATATACAAGAGTTTCCTGATCTGCAAAATCATACTCAAAGCTACCTTTCAGAAAACGATAAGACATCAGAGTCCAGTCATTGCAAAGCTGGTTTATTTTTATATATGAATCCTGTTGTTTTTTATCTGCAAACAGATTTATGAGCATCTTCAACTGGGGAACATGGGTATCTGTCATAATGTTATGAGCAATTTTGCGAAGTTCAAATCCCCTCAGCAAAGACAGATCCGAATAAAGGTATTCACAATAATCTAAGCCTGTCCTCAACCTGCTGCCCTGTTCTATCTTTATATTTTCTTCCATGTGATTTTTCTTCGCCTGTTCCCAATTGATCTCTTTTTCCTTTTTATCCCAGATCACTTCTCCTTCTATATAAGCAATCGGAATCGGCTGATGCTGACCAATTTCAAGTATATTCTCAAAAGGAAGAACCCCCTTATGTGTCGTCGGCTGGGAAGATGAGGCACAGACATCCACGATGTGCAGCCCCTCCTTATCCACTCCTGTCACCAGTGCACAATGCTGTATTCCGTCATTTACAAAGGCCTTATAATATCCATAATCTCTCGAATTCAACGAAATCATAAACGCGCCATGTTCCGACAAAATCTCGTATGCGACTTCTCTTATGTGCTGCGGCAGTATCTCTCCCGTCTTATACGCAATCTGATGTTCCGAACAAAAATAATGTATGCCCTGAATAAAGTTAGCACTCAGACTGATTCCATCCTGATATGATAAACTGAGTCTGACACCAGCATAGGGAAGCTGTACCTCTAATTCACTTAATCTTACTCCCTTATAACGCATCATCTGTAGAAATGATCCCATAAAGCAATTATTACATTCGCACATTGGGAGGTTCGCTTCCAACACCAGTTCCATACCTAATTCCATATCCATAATCAGTTCCTCCTTAAAAATTCTTTTGTTCTGTAACTATTATACAGTATACCTGGAAAAGATGGTATAGTTTTGCGCGAACCGTGTTATTTCGTGTCTGAAATTGCAAAAAACAGCCACAAACGACGAAGCATCGTTATTTCAGACACGAAATCGCACAGTTCGCGCACTCCCTCTTGTTTTTGTCTTTTTTTACGCTATACTATTACTCAACAAGTCGACTGCACCGGTGCATTGCATATTTTCTTAAAGGAGGATACTGCAATATGGCAGTCATTCATGCAGAACAGTTTCTGGAACAGATCCAGTCATCCTATCAATTCACGGATCTGGAAATGAAACGGTTAAAATACACACTGAAGGCTGTAAGTTCAGAACTGATCAAGACATTGATGCTTTCTGTTTTATTTTTTAAACTGGGGCATCTCCCCGAATTTTTCATTGGCGTTCTGGTTCTTATAACCATCCGGTGCAATTCAGGCGGTCTTCATATGGAACACTTTACTACCTGTCTTTTATTTACACTTACATTTATGTTGTTGTCAGTTATTGTACTGCCGGCCTATGTACCAGTTCCAGATGTAATGAAACCGATAATTCTGGCACTATGTACCCTGACCACATTTCTGACTGCACCAGTGGCATCAAAAAAAAGACCTCCCGCGGCGCCAGAGGCCAAACGCCGGTACCGCAACAGGGCAACAGTACTTTTGTTCATATACTCTATCTGTATAATCATTTTGAAAACAACTCCAATCGCAGACATCTGCTTCTGGATTATTGTTTTACAGACATTACAACTACTTTGTGCCGTAATTGCACAGAAAGGAGGCAACAATGAAAAAATTCAATAGCAGTCTTTTATTCAAAATCTGCAGTTTATGCATCGCCATGGCTGCCATGATGACTACCGGTGTTATCAGTTACTGTTTCTGGGGCGAGCCAGAGTATCCGACAGAAGACTAAACACAAACCATCAAAAGAAAACGAATTAAACCAACCAGACACTAAAATAAAAAGGCTTATTTACATATAAGCCTTTTTATTTTGATCCGCACTGCAAACCAGTCCGTTTCTTCCACCGTGAATTTATTCATATACAATTCTCCCTTATAGTGATTCATTGTATCCAGCACATTATACAGTCCGAGCCCTCTTAACTCTCCATTTTCCTTTGTGCTGTATCCTTTCTTTGAAAAATTAGTGATCTCCTGCAAATCTGTGCTGCGGATCGGATTAGATATCATAAATTCATACCGGTCCCCCTCTTCATGCAAAGACAACCGGATCTCCTTTTTGAGATAGTTGGTCTCAACCTCCTCAATGGCATTATCAATCAGATTGCCAAAGGTTCCGATCAACTCTGTAAGGGGAATATTAGTATTTATCTTTTTCACAGATATCTCCTGTGAAATATGTATGCCCCGGTTTACTGCCTCTGAAAATTTGACTCCAAGAAAACCTGACAACACCGGATCTTCCATCTTTATCAGACTGTAAAATGCATCCATCCTCTCAATCTTTGACATATAATCTATCAGCGTCGCCGCCAGACAATCGTAGGTATGACAACGATTGATTATTCCATAGATTGCCTGCAGATGGGCATCGAATTGATGCTGTTGCTGGCGGATTCTTGTGATCACATCCCGCATAGGTTTTTCAAATTTGCTCCGCTCCTTCAGTTCGACCTCGTTTTTGATAAACTGCGACATCATTGGAAATATGATAACGATCAATAAAAGCAGAAAAATAAAGCTGTATATCGGCATGCTTTCCAAAACACGAAAATAGGTCACGGCAAAGAGCATGATACTCCCCACCGCTGCACAGATATAGCACAGCATCTTATAACGGCATTTCACAAAATCCTGAACCATATTCCAGTTGATCCACCTCTTATAGCGGGCGATACACACCAGAAGCAGCGTGCCACCGGTTCCGATAAGCCCCGCCCGAAAATCTCCCACCATCTCCTTCCAGAAAAAAGCAAAGGGAATATAAAGCATAAGCTCGATGGCACTTACCATCAGAAACGCAATAATGCAATACAGAATACAAATATTTATGTTCCCATGATAGATCAGCTTCGCACCAGCAATCATAGTGGCATATACTAAAAGCATCCACAATCCGGCCAGCTGATACATATTGAAAATACCTAATATCGTAATTTGCAGCAATATCAATCCCAATTTCTTTCCTATATCCTTTTTCACCCCACCCCCAAACAGACTGTCAACAACCATTATATTAGCAACCTGTTCTATCCCTGCCATTAAAATATTACTAATCATGCTCAATTACTCCTTGTATTTCTGAAAACCATTTTGTTCTTCCAAAGTCGATCATTTGGTCTTCTTTGTATACTTTCAGATATTTATTAACTCTGTCGATATGTTCCACATGATCCAGATTCACCAGGATCCCGCGGCGACACTCCACAAAAGGATTGAATCCCATGGCATTTAATTCTTTCTGGATCTGTTTCAATGTCAGCTTATTCACATAAAATTTATCCGATATCGTATGTATGAGCAATCTTCTATTAATACAGCGGATCGTTATAATTTCATCTATTTTTATAGGATAAAAGACAGAATCAACCTTAAAATAAAGATATTGCTCTCTGCTGACAGACTTCCTGTCCCTGAGAAGCTTGTCTATTTCCTCGGCAAGCTGCTTCTGCTTCTTTTCATCAATCGGTTTTAAAATATAACTATAACAGGAAACTTCACGATATGAATGGAGTTCGAGATTGGCAATAGATGTCACAAAGATAATCGGCGTAACCTCATAATAATCAATATTGCGAATCTGTTTGGCAAACTTTACGCCTGACACATCATTTCCCTGCAGGTCATGTAAGGAAATGTCGACAAGAAACAGATCCATATGACATTCAAGTGCAATCTGCATCGCCTCTCTTTCATCAAATGCCGGATAAACTGTTACACTTTCTTTGCTCGTAGTAACGATATCACATAACAACTGATTGCACTCAACTTCATCTTCAAGTACAAGAATGTTTTTCAATTTATCTCACCTAACACTTTCACTGAACGTATCAGCTAACGATCTCATCTCAAAAAGCGGACGGAGCGAGCTGTCCCCCTGACCATATTATACCTGTATTGCAATAAAATGTAAACAAAGAGAACGGATATATTATCCACATTATTTAGGACAATGTATCCGTTTCGTCGTTCCCCTGATATTTTTGCGCCTTCTGCGTCATTTCCAAAATATATTTCTTCATGTTCTCATTCAGTTTTGAATAATATTTTAACAACAGAATCTCTCTGTTTCCACGCACCAGACCCTCCATCTCTGCAAAAGGATTCTTTCTCGGGCTGATCTCCAGTACGTAATCCGCAGACACATCAAAATACGTAGCGTACTTTGTGATCTCGATAGAATTTGGATAACTTTTGCCTTGTTCCAGCAGACTAATGCGCTGTTGCGTCAAATCCAAAGCTTTGCCAAGTTCTTTCTGTGATAGTTTGTTTGAAATACGCAATTCCAATAATCTCATAAGCACACATCCTTTATACAATATAGCATAAATGTAAATATGAGACTTTTTCACATTAAATATACGTAACCCGGTGCTTATTCACATTATTTTGAAGTAACTAATACTTTCTTTACATGTGAATCACTATTTTTTACCTTTTCTATATACAAAATAAAATCTTTCTGGAAATCTTACAATAAGATATAAATAAAAGAGTCTGTCCCTGCTTCAGAACAAACTCTTAAAACCTACATTTCCCAGAAAAATGCGGTTAACAGGACTTGAACCTGCACGGGATCCCCCCACTAGAACCTAAATCTAGCGCGTCTGCCAATTCCGCCATAACCGCAAGCATAGATATTATAACAGAAAAGATAACCTCATGTCAAACACAATCCTGCTTTTCTACCTCAATGGCGCTATTAAGCCCGTTCGGAAGTATCATCGAACAATATCCACGATCATCATTAAAGCCCCAGAAACCTCCGGATTCTCTTCATCTTTTCCTTTGTCATACGATATCCGTGCCAATAGGCAGTCTCCAGCTTCTGTACATTGCTCTCAAAACTGTTCAGAAGATAATTTGGGCGCAGGATCATAACCTTTCCCTCCCGCTCCCACTGCTCACAGAGGCGCACGATCTTATTGTAGCGGTCCGGCCTGGACAGGATCGCCTCCCTGACAGCGGGGTACTTGTGGGCAAGGATCCTCGCCCCCAGCTTGTCGTATTTTCCAAGACGTTTGACGAACCCCTTCGGCTGGGTCAGTACCACTAAAAGCCTGTCACATCCATCCGCAAATGCTTTCTTCACTGGAATCGGATCCGCGATTCCACCATCGTAATATTTTTCACCATTCAACTCAATTGCCGGGAAAAACAGGGGCATGGCACAGGTGGCACGAAGCATCGAATACCGATCATCCATATCCATCGCATCCATATACTGTGCTTCCCCAGTGTGCGCATTTGTTACGCCGACCAGACATGTCCCCTCATATTTCTTAAATGTGTCCATATCAAAAGGAACCAGACTATTGGGAATCTCTCCAAATACAAAATCCAGGCCGAAGATGCTCCTATGCTTTCGGTAATTGGACCTGCCCATGTATCTCTTATCATTTCTATATTTCTGTAAAATCTCCAGATTTCTTCCCTTTTGACGCGATATATAAGACACACCATCCGAAATCCCCGCAGACACCCCGATACAGTAGGGCATCATAATATCCTCAGACAGCAGTGCATCCATCACCCCGCAGCTAAACACCGGGCGAAATGTTCCACCCTCTAAAACCAAACCGTTCATATCGCTTTCCTCCTAATCCGACATACCACTTACAACAGTATCACCATACATCATAGTATGAGAGTATCACAAACTTTTTATGATGTCAACTCAAATACTCCGAAACATAGTTTTCAATACCACATCCCACCTTTTTACATATCACTTGTTGTCTCTATACCGATAGCCTCAAAAACATGCACTTTGCCTTAGCGAAAAAAAATAAAGCTACAAAGCCTTCCTCTTCAAGACTCTGCAGCTCAAACACAAACAATATCAATATCTATTTAGTACATAAATCAAAGAACCCATTAACAATAGGAATTAAACAACATTCCGGTATACACAGATGAAGCATAGGCATACCCAACATCACTCCGGTGAAGATGCGCATAACTAAATACTTTTTTCTCGACATACTCCATCGGATTCATACTCATATATTCACACTTATCCTTCAGCTCCTCCATAAACTTCACAGGAACCTGAAACTCCTTTTCCTTATTAATGCTGAGAAATCCATCCTCTTCAACAGTAAATCCAGACGCCTCCAGGTCTTCTTTATTGGCAGCCACCAGATTCCGAAGCTCGCATCCCGGACGTGAAGGTTTATTCTTCAAATCTCCATACTCGTCACTTCTGACCAGCAGTTTATTAAACAGCTTCAGTGTCTTATCCGCATGTTCTTCTGCCTCTTCCGGTTTTCCATCCAGGGTATTCTGTGCTGCCTCTCCCATTTCCATAGAAATTTCCTTAACATCAAGAGCATAAATCTGTGTGTCCGGGGAAAGCCGGATCATGGCAAGGGGATTTGCATTATTCAGCGAAACGATGCTCTTATATTTATTTTTCAGTTCTTTTCTATCATGTACATTGGTCTTTGGAGATACCTTCGGAATATATCCCCCAATAAAATAATTGTATACTTCAACCATGAAATCACCTCTTTACTTTTTAAATATCCTGAAGTAAAGTCCTACCTCCATGTAAAGTGATAATCTCTCGGAATCTTTAAGCCAGTAAATATCAGGCTTTCAGATTCTTTTTTT
>CAQOJF010000052.1:0-14026 GCA_948848225.1 uncultured Eubacterium sp. | reverse complement strand
CTTACCAGCAATGGAATTACTTTTCTAGGCACCTTGTTATAAATCGCTTACGTTTTACCGATATTGCCCCCTTCATCCAAAAACAGGAATCTCCTGTAGAATCCAGTGTATTTATCATCTGGTTTTCTACGGGAGATTTCTGTTTTCAAACAAGATTAACGTTTCTGGGCTAATGTATACTCAAAGCGGTCCGTCAGATAATAAGTCTGGAAGGATTCAATTGGAAGAATATCTCCCTGATAATCACCATACGTCACAGCAGAAGAATAGAGCAGTGGAACATCTCTTGCCACGTCCAGGAATGTGGCGACATCATCTTTGGCTGGAATCGCTTTCAGCTTCAGGATGGAATCTGTGATCCTGAGATGGTATTGCTGTTCTATGATATTGTAAAGAGAATTTTCGGAAAAATCATAACTCTCTATATCACGAAAATATTTATAGGGAAGAACCGTCGAAGTATAGCAGAGCGGTTTCTGATCTGCATAGATAATACGTTCCAGATAAAAGATCGCATCTGCTTTGTCCAGCTTTAACACTTCTTTCTCTTCGGGGCTGCAGAGACGAAGGCCGGAAGAAAGTACTTTTCTGGAAGGTGTCATTCCCTGGCGTTGAATTTCCTCCGTATAGCTTGAAATCGTCGTCAGTTCCTGCTCCTTGGCAGTTTCCCTGACATATCCGCGTTTTCCCTGCTTTTTTTCAATATATCCGGTACGATAGAGTTCATCAATTGCTCTGCGGACCGTAATCCGGCTCACGTTATATTGTTCTGTGAGTTCATTTTCGCTTGGAAGTTCGCTGCCGGGAGAGTATTTTCCAGAGTGGATTGCTTCAATTAAAGCGTTTTTTATGTATTCGTATTTGGGTTGTTTTTCCATACACAGACCTCCGTTTCACATTAACTTATTATAATATATTGGGAATTAAAAGTAAATGTATTTAGTGAATATAACTAAAATGATAAAGTGTTTTTTATGAATTATCACAATTGACATAACAATATGTATAACTTATTATAATAAGTAAGTGAGATATAATAACAAGAAAGGAGAATGGTATGATAAAGGATAAGATACTTGGTGTACTATATGGTATGGCAATTGGGGATGCCATGGGGATGCCGGCGGAATTGTGGAGCCGGAAGAGATTGGTTGAAAAGTATGGAAAAATCGAGGACTTCCTGGATGGCGATCTGGAAAATGAAATTTCTTATCAATATAAGCGAGGAAATTTTACAGATGACACATCACAGGCGCTGACGATACTGGACAGCCTGATGGAGACAGATTTTGTTCCAGATGCCACAAACATAGCAAGACATATTCTGGAGTGGGCAAAAAAGGAAAATGCTTTTGAAAATAATATCCTGGGCCCGACTTCCAAAGTAACTCTGGAACTGTTTGAACAGGGGAAAAATGCACGCCAGTATTCAGAGCAGGCATTATCCAACGGGGCGGCAATGCGTATTGCCCCAGTTGGCGCATTGTTTTATCCGGATCAGAAACAGCAGCTCTGTGATTATGTGAAGGTTGTTTCCAATATCACCCACAGCAGTGATATCACGATTGCAGGAGCCAGCATGGTTGCCATGGCTGTGGCTTCGGCGATAGAGAAAGAGAATCGGGATGAAATGATTGAAGATGTTCTTTCTGTAGAAGAGTATGCGATGTCTCTCGGAGCGAGTACGGTGTCAGCCTCTCTAGGAACAAGAATAAGATATGGGGTGGAACTGGCGAAAAAGTATGAATCAGAGGAAGAACATTTTCTGGAGGAACTCTATAATATGATGGGGGCAGGGGTGAACACAGTGGATTCTGTGCCCTGTGCCATAGCGATTGCATATTATGCGTCCTTTGATGTACACCGATGTGCTCTGCTCTGTGCAAATCTGGGCGGAGATACCGATACGATCGGAGCGATGGCAGTTTCAGTCTGTGGCGGAGCGTCGGGAATACAGGGCATTCCGGCAGAGGACATCGAACTGATCCGGAGAGCCAATCACATAGAGATGGAACCATACGCCTATGCAATTTTAGGAAAGAGAGGGAAGGTATAATGAAGAAAAACCTTATTATCGGTGCGGCGATGCTGGATATTGTTATGCAGATGGAACGGTTGCCGAGGACGGGAGAAGATGTTTATGCCAAATCTCAGGATATGACGGTTGGTGGGTGTGCCTATAATGTGGCAGACATACAAAAACATTTTCAGGTACCATATACCTTGTTTGCGCCGGTGGGTACCGGGATCTATGCTGACATTATCCGTAAGAAATTAGAGCAGACAGGGCATGAGAGTCCCATACATTCCAAGCTGCGGGACAACGGGTATTGTCTTTGCATGGTGGAGGCGGACGGTGAGCGTACATTTCTGACACTTCCAGGGATCGAATGCAGATTTGAAAAGGAATGGTTTGCCCAGGTAGATCCCAAAGAATACGATTCCGTATACGTCTGTGGATATGAAATCGAAGGGGATGGCGGAGAAGCAATCATTGAGTTTCTGGAGGAAAACAAACATCTGCATGTTTACTATGCACCAGGACCAAGAATCTGTCAGATTAAAAAGGAAAGGCATGAGAGAATTTTAAAACTGCATCCAGTATTGCATCTAAATGAAGGGGAAGCGCTACAATTTACTGGGGAAGAGAATTATGAAAACGCAGCAGAACAGCTTTTTGGGAAATGTGGAAATGCAGTAATTATTACACTTGGTGAAAAAGGCTGCTATCTGTATCAAAGTGGTGTGGGAGAATTGATACCGTCACAAAAGGCACAGGTTGTGGACACAATCGGAGCGGGGGATACTCATATCGGAGCGTTCATCGCTTTGAGAAGCAAAGGAAAAGACTGCCGGGAAGCAGTCGCATTGGCAAATCAGGTCTCAGCTGTGGTTGTGGGCGTGCAGGGACCGACACTGACGGAAGAAGAATTTAAGAGAGGAGATTGGTAATATGAATAAAATAAAGACATTTTTTTCGGATTGGACAATGTTTGAAAAATGCTGGCTGGTACTGTCGGCTGTGACGATGGTAGTATTATCACTGGTCTGGGGAGACAGCCTCCTGGCACTTTTAAGCGGACTTGCAGGAATTATCAGCGTTGTGCTTTGTGCAAAAGGTAAGATATTGAATTATGCCTTTGGGCTGGTGCAGGCGGTTACCTACGCATACATCTGTTTTGAACAGCATATCTATGGGGAAGTAATGTACAATATTATTATGGTGCCGATTATTATCATTGGATTCTTCAGCTGGAAGAAGAACATGGCATCGGATCATGCAGAAGTAAAAGCCCGGAACCTGACAGCGAAGGGCTGGGTGATTCTGATTGTAGGTTCTATTGCCGCAGTGGCAGCATACTGTGGAATCTTAAATCTTCTGGGAGGAGAATTTGCCCTGGTAGATGCAACATCTACGGTGCTGAGCATGATCGCTTCCATCTTAATGGTTGCCCGTTATTCAGAACAGTGGGTTATGTGGGTGGTTGTAAATGTTGTATCTGTGGTGCTGTGGCTCCTTGTACTGATCAAAGGTGATATGAGCGCGGTAACTCTGCTTGTGATGTGGAGTGCTTATTTACTCAATTCCACTTATGGATATGTTAACTGGAGGAAGATGGCGAAAGAGAATGAATAAGGTTTGAGTCAAAAAACCCCAGCCCCGGTGACGCCTTTGCCATCGGGGCTGGGGTTTGCCGCTTTTGCGGCTTATAAGGGGGAGGATAAGTATTTTACTTTATCATTTGTATAAGTACAGTATTGACCTCTCTTCTTTTTTTATACACAGAACCATAAAAAATTTTTTGATGATCGTCTTCTGTTTGTATTTTTTGCATAATGCGATATAATATGAGTATCCTTTAAAGAGAGGAACGATGATAAATGAATACAAAGCAAAACAGAGAATGTGTCGAAACAGCGGACCGGCTTTTAAACCGGTTATCTGTCAGTACATGTAGTTTTACAGCTGCTGACAGTGCCGTAAAAACACTGGAAGAGAATGGTTTTGAGGAGCTTTATCTTCATGATACCGAATGGCAGGTGAGCCCTGGAGGCAGATATTTTGTCAATGTAAATGCATCTACAGTATACGCTTTTGCTGTGGGGAGTCAGTTTGAGCCCAGGCAGGCAGCAGAATCGGAGCAGATGTTTCGATTGGCGGCAGCCCACACCGATCACCCATGTCTCTATGTAAAGAGCAGACCAGAGATCAGATCTCACGGTTATGGAAAATTAAATGTAGAAATATATGGAGGGCCGATTCTCAATACCTGGCTTGATCGCCCCCTCTCCGCAGCGGGAAAGGTGGTTATCAAATCGGAACATTCCTTTCAGCCGGAAATACGGATTTTCGATATGAAAAAACCTTTGTTTACGATTCCGAATCTGGCGGTACATTTGAATCGGGACGTCAATAAGGGAACCGAGCTGAACCGGCAGACCGATATGGCTCCATTAGCAGGACTGCTGGGTGAAGAGGTTGAAGACGGATTTTTCACGATGCTGCTGGCGCGAAAGCTGGGAGTGTCCGTCTCCGAGATCCTGGATTACGAGGTATATCTGTACAACTGTGATGCCGGGGATGTCCTTGGGCTTCAGGAAGAATTGATCTCCGCTCCGCGACTGGATAATATCACGTCTGTGGAGGCGTGTCTGCAGGGGATCTGTCAGAACAGAAGACAAAAGGGAATCAACGGAATTGTTTTATTTGACAACGAAGAGATTGGAAGCCGGACAAAACAGGGGGCGGACTCTGTACTTTTATCCATGGTCCTTGAGAAAATATATGCGTCCCTCGGTGTGTCGCAGGCAGTGGCACATACGGCGCTTATAAACGGATTTGGACTCTCTCTGGATGTGGCCCATGGCTTCCATCCAAATAAACCGGAAAAATCGGATCCAACCAATGAGAATCCCCTGGGAGGAGGCGTGGTGATCAAGCGTTCCGCTTCTCAGAATTACGTGACGGACAGTGGCGCCATCGGAACTGTTATGATGTTGATGGAAAATGCGGATATTCCCTATCAAAAATATGCGGGACGTTCCGATGTGTCCCAGGGGGGCACGCTGGGAGCGGTTGCCTCCAGATATCTGCCGATGAAAATGGTGGATATGGGAGTGCCTGTTCTCGCCATGCACTCCGCCCGTGAGCTGATGGCGGTCCGAGACCAGGTGGCGCTGGAAATGTTTGTAAAAGAATATTTTAATGCCGAATAGTATTGGCGGATGGAGGTAGAGATGTGTACTGCAATTACCTATAAAACGAAAGATCATTATTTTGGAAGAAATATGGATTATGAATTATCCTATGGAGAAACGGTTATGGTGACACCGAGAAATGTTCCCCTGCCCTTTCGCAATGTACCGGATATGAAGACCCACTATGCGATGATCGGGATGGGAAACTTTACCGACGGCTATCCATTATATTATGATGCGACCAATGAGAAAGGGCTGAGTGTGGCGGGACTTTTGTTCGCAGGAAATGCAGCTTATATGCCGGAAGTGCCGGGAAAGGATAACATTGCGCCCTATGAATTTGTGGCATGGATTCTGGGACAATGCTCCGACATTGCGGAAGTAAAGGAAAAGTTGAAGACAATCAACATAGCCGATATCCGATTTAACGAAAGTCTCCCTCTTTCGCCGATGCACTGGATGTTTTCGGACAGAGAGAGCACCATCGTGGTGGAACCATTGAAGGAAGGCTTGAAAGTATATGACAATCCGGTGGGGGTTCTGACCAACGATCCCGCCTTTGATTTTCAGCTGTTCAACCTGAACCAATATATGGGATTGTCCTGTGAGGGGCCAAAGGATACCTTTTCGCAGCGTTTGAAACTGGACTGTTACAGCCGGGGAATGGGGACCTTCGGACTTCCCGGAGACCTTACTTCTATCTCTCGGTTTGTCAGGGCGGCGTTTACCAGCTGCAATGCCGTCTCTGGAGATACCGAGTCAGAGAGCATCAGTCAGTTTTTTCACATCCTGAATTCTGTGGCGATTCAGCGGGGATGTGTGCGGATGGGGGATGGAGCGGATGAGATTACGATCTATAGCTCCTGCTGTAATGTAGACAAAGGAATATATTACTATACAACCTATGAAAACAATCAGATCTCTGCCGTCAATATGAACCGGGAAAACCTTCGGGGGAACCGGGTGCTCCTTTATCCAGCGATAAAGGGACAGCAGGTAAGATGGCAGAATTAGACAAGGAATGGAGGATAACGATGTATTTACTGGGATCCCATGTAGGGATGAGCGGAAAAGAAATGATGCTCGGTTCTGTGAAGGAAGCGCTCTCATACGGTGCGAATACCTTTATGGTCTATACCGGAGCACCACAGAATACGAGACGTAAAAAGCTGGAAGAACTAAGGATTGAAGAGGCGAGGCAGTGTATGGAAGAAAATGGTGTACAGAACTTTATCGTACATGCGCCTTATATCATTAACTTAGCCAATACAGTAAAACCGGAGACCTTTGAGATTGCCGTGGAATTTCTGGGCATCGAGTTAGAGAGGACGGCGGCGATGGGAGCCGGGATTCTGGTGCTTCATCCCGGGGCTCATGTGGGAGCCGGGGAAGAGGCTGGCATCGCACGCATCATTGAAGGATTAGATCAGGTGATGTCGAAGGATATGCCCGTTCATATTGCACTGGAGACGATGGCGGGAAAAGGAAGTGAGATCGGCAGGACGTTTGAAGAATTAAAAGCGGTCTATGACGGTGTACGCTATCCTGAACATCTGCGGGTATGCTTAGATACCTGTCATATCCACGACGCGGGTTACGATATCGTAAAGGATTATGAGGGAGTGCTGGCACACTTTGATGAAGTGCTGGGTTTGGATCAGATCGCCGCGATTCACATCAACGACAGCAAAAAACCTCTCGGCGCCCACAAGGACCGGCATGAAAATGTGGGAAAGGGGCATATAGGATTTGAGACCCTGCTGCGTTTTGTCTCAGATGAACGGTTCAAAAATGTTCCCAAGATCTTGGAGACCCCCTGGATCAAAGAGAACCCGGAGGATAAAAAATCAACCGCGCCTTATAAAGAAGAGATTGCACGGTTTCAACAAGCTAGCTCGACGGCGCCAATTTGAACCCTGCCTCTGCCAAGCTAAGCCAGAATAGAAAAAAGCCCTTCCGGGCAGGTGATTATTTCACCTTATACCGGAAAGGGCTTTTTAAGATCATTTTCGATTAGTAGTATTCTTTTAATACATCGATGACATTGAAAAATGCCTCTTTTGCTTCAAAATCCGCTTTGAAGAGTCCAGAATGTGTTCCGTAAATATTGTAATCATAGTGACGTTCATTTTCTGGTTTTTCAAATTCAGCTTCCAGGTCTGGACGATCCAGCAGTCCCCAGATACTTACATTTGTGAGCATGCCAGGATTTTCAGCTGCGAAGTCACAGTAAGCGGTGAAAATATCTTTGTATTTTTGTGCATGAGCAGTGATATCCTTCTCTGTAACCTCTTTTTTGTTTGCCGATTCTTTCTGATTTAAGCGAACAGTCAGCTCATTGATTCCCACTGGGACGCCGCATTTGGCAAACTGTGTCATGGCATTTTTTACATCGGAAGCATTTGGCCAGTATGTAAGGACATAACCCTCCATTCCCATGCAGTCGAGAAGAGGATTCTCAGGATCTTCATTTAAGTACTTGATCAGTTTTACAATATAACCGGTTTTAGGATTCTGGAAGCAGTTAAAATCATTGTAAAACAGTTTGATATCTGCGCCCGTAGCCTTTACGGCCTCTTTTGCATACTGGAATGCGTATTTGATATAATCTCCACCAATAATCTTGTAGAAGTTACCTGAGGTATAGAGGCGGAGACCAGTGGTTGGGTCCTCCTTAGATGCCTGTTGGTCAATGGCCTCGTTGATAACATCCCATGCGATCACGGTTCCCGGATACTTGGTCTCAAAGTGGGTGATAACCTGCATGGAGTAACTCTGCATACGTTTTAACAGAGTCTCTTTGTCTACCAGCCCCTTATCTTCATCATAATCAATATGGAAGAAAGAATTTGCCATACTATGCTCCCAGATCAGAACATGGCCCCGGATTTTAAGACCGTGTGAGATCGCCCATTCCACCATTTCATCCGCTTTCTCGAATCGGCAGACGGGAGTACCGTCTCCTGCTTTGGAAGCCTCTGTATCCAATAGAGAATATCCCTTCATCTCATTTTCAAAGGATACGATGTCAAACTGCTGTTCTGCCAGATAGGAGAAGTTTACATCCTTAGTTTTGTCATAGTTCACCACAGTTCCTACATTAAAATCCGCGTAATCTTTCAGAGCATCCTCTGGAAGTGTGATCGTCGGTGTCGGAGCCGGGGTAGGAGTTGGTCCTTCAGGCTCTTTGGAGGGCGCCGGTCCCGTAGGTCCCGGAGTGGCCGTCGGTGCATTGGTCGGAGTCGGTGTGACAGCTGGAGGTGCCGGTTTTTTAGCAGCTTTCACCGTGATCGTACATACCGCTTTTACCTTTTTATTGCTTTTAGACGTCGCGGTGATCTTGGCAGTACCAGCTTTTTTTGCGGTTACAACGCCGGTCTTGCTTACGGTGGCAACGGTCTTTTTGCTTGTTTTCCAGGTTACCTTTTTGTTTGCTTTTGCTGGTTTAACTTTTTTTACCTTCAGTTTAAATTTGCTTCCGGCAGTTAACGTTTTTTTCTTGGCGCTTAAAGTGATCTTCTTTGTCTTTGGCGCAGCGTCAGCATTTGGTGCGATGGTAAACGCTGAGGCCAGCAGGGCAAGAGATAAAACGACTGCCGAAGCCCTATGTAGTTTCTTTTTCATGGCTACGTCACATGATCGGGATAAAATAAGTTCTACCGAACTTATTAGCGAGTTTTTGCAAAACTCGGGACATGCGGAAAGCATGCACAAAAATTAATATCCTGATTCATGCTGCCTCCTTTCTATATTTATATATTGCATTGTATCAAAAATACGTGGAAAGTACAATGATATTTTGGTTATTTTGTCCGGGATATGTTGACAATTCTTTCGTTTCCCACTAAAATAAGGGGTAATCGAAAAAAGAACGGAGGAAATGAAAATCATGGCAAAGAAACCTTATTATCTGACGACCGCCATTGCATATACATCCGGCAAGCCTCACATCGGCAATGTCTACGAGATTGTTCTTGCCGATGCCATTGTACGTTTCAGGAGAAACCAGGGCTATGACGTGCGGTTCCAGACAGGCTCGGATGAGCATGGACAGAAAGTGGAGTTAAAGGCAGGAGATATGGGAGTTACGCCGAAAGAGTTTGTGGATACGGTTTCTGATGAATTAAAGAGAAACTGGGATTTGATGAATACATCTTATGATAAATTTATCCGTACCACCGACGAAGACCACGAAAAGCAGGTACAGAAAATTTTTAAAAAACTCTATGATCAGGGTGACATCTACAAAGGAACCTATGAGGGAATGTACTGTACTCCCTGTGAATCCTTTTTTACGTCATCCCAGCTCACAGACGGAAAGTGCCCGGATTGCGGAAGGGAGTGCCAGCCGGCAAAAGAGGAAGCATATTTTCTGAAGCTCAGCAAATATCAGGACCGGCTGATCGAGCACATCAATACCCATCCCGAATTTATCCAGCCGGAATCCAGGAAAAATGAGATGATGAATAATTTCCTTCTGCCGGGACTACAGGATCTGTGTGTATCCCGAACAAGCTTTAAATGGGGAATTCCTGTAGATTTTGATCCGGATCATGTCGTATATGTCTGGGTGGATGCCCTTAGCAACTATATAACCGGACTGGGATACGATGTGGACGGAAACGGTGAGGAGCTGTTTGATACATTCTGGCCAGCGGACCTTCATCTGATCGGAAAAGATATTCTGCGTTTCCATACGATTTACTGGCCCATTATGCTGATGGCCCTTGACCTGCCTCTGCCAAAGCAGATCTTCGGGCATCCGTGGCTGCTGCAGGGAGACGGAAAGATGAGCAAAAGCAAAGGAAATGTGATCTATGCGGACGAGATGGTAGAAGAGTTTGGTGTGGATGCCGTGAGATATTTTCTGCTCCATGAAATGCCCTTTGAAAATGATGGCGTGATCACATGGGAACTGGTGGCAGAGCGGGTAAATTCCGAGCTTGCCAATACTCTGGGAAATCTTGTAAACCGAACGATCTCCATGTCTAATAAATACTTTGGCGGTGTTGTGGAGGATACCGGTGTGTCAGAGCCTGTAGATGATGACCTGAAAGCGGTGATCAATGAGACACCAAAGAGGGTCACCGAGAAAATGGACGGGCTGCGTGTGGCTGATGCCATTACAGAAATCTTTACGTTGTTTAAGAGATGTAATAAATATATAGACGAGACGATGCCGTGGGTACTTGCAAAAGAGGAAGCAACCAAACCGCGTCTGTCTGCCGTGCTCTATAATCTGATGGACGGTATCCGAGTGGGTGCCGCACTTTTGGATTCCTTTATGCCGGAGACTTCCGAAAAGATTCTGAATCAGATCGCTTCTGAAAAAAGCGAGCTGGAAGAACTTCAGGCTGGCGGTTATCCTTCGGGAACCAAGGTGGCAGAGAAACCAGAGATTCTTTTTGCGCGAATTGATATAGAAGAATTTATGAAAAAATTAAATGAAAAAAACAGTAAACCAGAGGACAATGTACCGCTGTCCCTGCCAGAAGATATTATAGATATCGAACAGAAACAAGAAATTACCTTTGATGATTTCATGAAAATGCAGTTTCAGGTGGGCGAGATTATTTCCTGTGAAGAAGTTAAAAATTCAAGGAAACTCCTGTGCTCCAAAGTTCGTATTGGAAGCGAGATAAAGCAGATTGTATCTGGGATCAAAGCACATTATTCGGTGGAGGAGATGGTTGGCAAAAAGGTGATGGTTCTGGTGAACCTCAAACCTGCCAAGCTGGCCGGAGTACTTTCTGAGGGAATGCTGTTGTGTGCCGAGGATGCAGATGGCAATCTTGCGCTGCTGACGCCGGAAAAAGATATGCCAGCGGGAGCGGAGATCTGTTAGCGCCAGCCAAGCACAAACATTTCACAGCATTGGCAGGAGAGGAGCTATTCCTATGATTTTTGATACTCACAGTCACTATGACGATGAAGCATTTGATAAAGACAGAGAAGAATTATTGACCGGGCTCGCCTCGAAAGGGGTGGGCACGGTTGTTTCCGTTGGGGCGGATATCTGCACCAGCCAGGCGGCTCTTGCCTTGGCCTCAAAGTATGAAAACGTGTATGCTGCCATTGGCGTGCATCCCACCGAGACAGGGGAATTGTCGGAACAGGACATGGACTGGCTCCGCTGTCACTCCCAGGATGAAAAAGTGGTGGCGCTTGGCGAGATCGGTTTGGATTATTATTGGAACGAACCTTCCCCTGGGATACAGAAAAAATGGTTTGAACGCCAGATCGAGCTGGCGAGAGAGACCGGACTGCCGGTGATCTATCACAGCCGGGAGGCGGCGGAGGATACGATGCAGATCATTCGCCGGACCAGGGCATGGGAGTGCGGCGGAGTGATCCACTGCTATTCCTATTCGCGGGAAATGGCACAGGAATATGTGAAAATGGGATTCTTTATCGGAGTGGGCGGAGTCGTGACCTTTAAAAATGCGAGAAAACTCAAAGAGACGGTGCAGGCGGTCCCGTTGGAACATATTGTGCTGGAGACAGACTGTCCCTATCTCTCCCCGGAACCAAACCGGGGAAAGCGGAATGACTCCTCCAATTTGACCTATGTGGTGGATGCGATCGCTGACTTAAAACAGATGGAGCGGAATGAAGTTATAGAGATTACAGAAAAAAATGCGAGAAGACTTTATCATCTGAGCTAAGAGAAAAGAGGAGAGAATGGAAAAATCAGGAAAAGATAAGCTTAGTAGTCCCCAACAGACGATACAGGTTCTACAAAAACACAACTTTAATTTTAAAAAGAAGTTCGGGCAGAATTTTCTTATAGATCCTCATGTTCTGGATAAGATCGTAGAAGCAGCACAGGTTACGTCCGAGGACTTTGTTCTGGAGATCGGTCCGGGTATTGGTACTCTGACACAGTATCTATGTGAGCGTGCCAGACAGGTATTGGCGGTGGAGATTGACAAGAATCTGATTCCTATTCTAAAAGAGACGCTGTCTCCCTATGGGAATGCCCATATTATCCAGGGCGATATACTAAAACAGGATATTGAGCAGATCTCTGAAACCTATAACGATGGAAAACCGATCAAAGTAGTTGCCAATCTGCCCTATTATATTACGACGCCGATCATTATGCAGCTCTTTGAGAGTCATGTCCCTCTTGCCAACGTAACGGTGATGGTACAAAAAGAGGTGGCAGACCGGATGAAGGCAGAGCCCGGAAGCAAGGATTACGGGGCGCTTTCACTGGCGGTACAGTATTATGCGCTGCCCTGCATCGCTGCTTTTGTTCCGCCAAATTGTTTTATCCCTCGTCCGAACGTGGGGAGTGCTGTCATCCGGCTGGACTGCCTGGCGAAAACGCCGGTGGAAGTAAGAGATGAAAAATTGATGTTCCGATTGATCCGGGCGTCCTTTAACCAGAGAAGGAAGACGCTGCAAAATGGGATTGCCAACAGTGCAGAGCTGCCCTTTTCCAAGGCGCAGGCAGCGGAGGCGATCAGCAGGGCAGGATTTGATGCAAATATTCGCGGAGAAAAGCTGAAACTTCAGGAGTTTGCCAGGCTGGCAGATGTATTGGATGAGATGAGGAGTTAGCTCGGCGCGCAAATTCGCGCCATCGAGCTAACTCAATGGCATAGATTAAGCTCGGCGGCGCCGGGCAAAATAAAGTTCAGATTTGCAGCATTGTGTCAGATAGAAAGGAAGACAAATAGATATGGAGAACAAAATGGAAACAAAGATGGAGACGATGGCAGATTTTGAAGAGGAGATCAACGCCTCTTTTGTAAAATTCCGGGAAGGTGACCGGATCAAAGGAACGGTTGTATCTGTAGAGGAAGAAGAAATTTTGATGGACCTCCAATCATTTTCCCAGGGAGTGATCCCACAGACAGAATATAGCGATGATCCAGACTTTCATGCCATGGATGAGATCAGAGTGGGAGATACATTGAGTGTTATTGTGCTGTATGAGGATGAACAGGGGAGAACAGTTCTGTCTCTCAAGCAGGCAAGAGAGGCAGACAGCTGGGAGTCTCTTAGAAATGCCTATGAAGACCGGAGAATTTATGAGGTACGGGTGAAAAATACGGTACCTTCCGGCGTTGTTGCCTATGTGGAGGGAATTCGAGGGTTTATTCCGGCATCTCAGCTGGCTCTATTCTATGTAGAAGAAGGGGAGCTGGATCAATATACGGGACAGACGCTAAAAGTCCGTGTGATCACAGTAGATGAAGAAAAACAGAAGCTGGTCCTTTCCGCCAAAGAGGTAGCAAAGGAAGAGGCAGCCAAAATCCATGAAAACAAATTAAATGCTCTTCAGAAAGGATATATCACCGAGGGAAGGATTACAAGAATCGAGTCCTATGGTTGTTTTGTGGAATTTGGAGATGGTCTGACGGGACTTGTGCACATCTCCCAGATCTGTAATAAATTTTTGAAATCTCCGAAAGAAGTAGTAAAGCTGGGAATGAAGGTAAAAGTAAAAGTGCTCGCTGTAGAGGAAGGAAAGATTCGGCTCAGCATGAAGGAAGCAGAAGATATTGCACCTGAATTAAAGACAGAAGAAGATGCGATGTCCTCCGACGGAGCTGTGATGGAGTATAAGGATGAGGAAGAAGCTATGACCTCACTGGCTGGTTTGTTAAAAGGAATACACCTGGAAGAATAAAAAAGCTTGTGATATTCGTTTTAAAGTTAGTATAAAAAAACAGGGGAAACAAACCATTTTACGTTATTTGTAATACTTTCTAAAAAAAAGTCGAAAAAAAATTGAAAAAAGTGTTGACAATATGGAATATGTTTGATAATATAATATTCGCTGACGCGGTAAAGAACAAAAACAGCGCAGCAGAAA
>CAQOJF010000051.1:0-14421 GCA_948848225.1 uncultured Eubacterium sp. | reverse complement strand
CTGCCTCTTAGGGGGGTGGCAGTAAATGTAAATATCAATATGTCACCACACTAGGCTCATAAAAAATATTTAGAAAAAGGAGGCAAAATTTTTATGGGGTTACAATTTAAGAAAGCAGCAAGAGCGTTACTGGTGGGGTGTCTTTTAGTTGCTATGGTAATCGGTGTATTTCCAATTCAGGCGCCGGAGGCAAAAGCAGCTAGTGATGCGGTGATCAATCTGAATACGAAGTATCAGGAGATACGAGGATTTGGTGGAATGAATCACCCAACTTGGGCGGGAGACCTGACAGCGTCCCAAAGAGAGACAGCATTTGGTAATGGTGACAATCAATTGGGATTTTCTATTCTTAGAATCTGGATTGATTCTGACAGCCGGAACTGGTACAAGGAAGTTGCGACTGCAAAAGCTGCTATAGCAAAAGGTGCTATTGTTTTTGCAACTCCGTGGAATCCGCCAAGCGAATTGACAGAGACCTTCAATCGCAATGGGGATACGAAAGCAAAGCGTTTGAAACATGACAAATACGCTCAGTATGCACAGCATCTGAATAATTTTGTCACATTTATGAAAAACAATGGGGTAAACCTGTATGCCATTTCTATGGCAAACGAGCCAGATTACGGACATGAGTGGACATGGTGGACACCAAGTGAGATCCTGAACTTCCTGAAGTATCATGCAGGATCTATCAACTGCCGTCTTATTGCACCAGAGTCCTTCTCTTACAACAAGACGATGTCAGATCCTATTCTGAATGATCCACAGGCGCTTTCCAATGTGGACATTATGGGAACCCATCTGTACGGAACACAGTTTAAAGATTTCGCTTATCCTCTGTTCCAGCAGAAGGGCGCAGGCAAAGAGCTTTGGATGACAGAAGTATATTATCCGAACAGCGATAACAATTCTGCCGACAGATGGCCGGAAGCACTGGGTGTTTCGGATCATATACATAATGCGATGATCAATAATCTTCAGACATATGTATGGTGGTACATCCGCAGAAGCTATAGTCCAATGAGAGAGAACGGAACCATCAGTAAACGTGGTTATTGTATGGCACAGTATTCAAAATTCATCCGTCCTGGCTACAGAAGAGTAGCAGCTACGGAGAACCCGAATAATGGCGTACATGTGTCTGCTTTTACTGGAGATGGAAAAGCAGTGATCGTAGCAGTAAACAAGGGATCTTCTAATATTTCACAGAAATTTGCTGTAAATGGACAGAACATCTCAAATGTAGATCGTTATCGTACATCCGGAAGTGAGAACCTGGCTAAGACATCCAATCTTGCACTTGATGGCAATGGATTCTGGGCATATCTGCCAGCCAACAGTGTATCAACATTTGTCTGCACATTAAAGACAAACACCACCGTTAGTGGAACTCTTCCAAACGGATGGTACTGCATTAAAAATCCAGCATCTGGAAAATACCTTCAGGTAGAAGGAAATGTTGGAGCAGCAGGACAGAATGTACAAGCTGGAGCTAAGACTGGTTCCAGAGGAGAGAAATGGTATCTGAGAAAGCTGGATAACGGTTATGTTACACTTACCAGTGCTCTGGGCGATTTTATGCTTGATGTAAGTAGTGCAGGTACTACCGATAATACGAATATGAATATTTATCATGCATACAGTGGAGAAGCACAGCAGTTTAAACTCAAAACTACCTCTGTAGCTGGCCAGTTTGGTATTATGACCAAAGTTACGAATGATAAGAGTGGTCTTCATCTGAGAGTGGCTGATAACACCAATGTAGTGCAGAATGCATATTGGGAAGGCACCAATCAGGTTTGGACATTTGAGCCAACAAACTAAAACTTTATGCGTCTTTCAGTAACGCAGGATAATAGAAACAAAAAATCCCTTTCATCTTTAACGGATGGAAGGGGTTTTTGTGTGAAGAAGTTTAGTTATCGTTTTTATCCAGGAACTGATGACTGTTGCGGTATTCTGTAGGGGTTACCCCCACGGCGTGTTTGAAGGAATGCGAAAAGGCTTGTCCGTCACAGAAGCCCATACTCAGTGCGATGGACAGGATACTCCGTTCGGTATTACACAGCTCTTCCTTGGCACATTCCATGGTCTGGTCGATCAGGTATTGTTTTAAAGAAGTACCCTCTTTTTTTCGGAAGACAGTGGAGAGATATTTGGGATGGTATCCAAAATGCTCTGCCAGGTCCTTCACCTTTACCCGGTAGGCCCGGCTCCATTTTATATAAGTAATAATATTCCGATGCAGTTTGTCCTCTGCCGAAGCAGGAATAGGATTTTTAGAAGAAACCTGATTAAATAGTTCAAGCAGGATATTTGTAGCAAAAAAATTCGAGGCGAATTGGTTTTCATAGGTGACGTAAATATCATTTAGTTGTGTAAAAAGGACATGAAAGCGTCCCAGGTTTTTGATGTTTCCCCGGCAGGGAAGGGAGATGATCTGTTCCTTTGGAACATTCATAAAGGGACAGTCAAAATGGACCCAGTAAAAGGAGCACTGGGAAGGTTTATACCCGTATTGGAAACCTGGTTTCATAATCAGATATTCGCCGGTGGATACCATGTATTTTTCCTTCTTGTCGGCAATGTATAAAGTTCCTTTTACCATTAGGATCAGCTGGAATTCCTCCAGAGTTCTTGACATGTGCATCCACTCTTTGGAGGGGGCCTCAAAAAGCCCATAGAATTTATAACGGATCTGTGCGGAAAGTGATATTTTCAATTCTTCCATGGTGTTTCTCCTCTCTGATCAATAACCTTTTCACCCTGATATTATTTTACCATAAAATAACGAAATTGAAAGGTTCAGTCATAAAGAAAATATAAAAATCTTACCTTTTCACACCCCATATTACCTTTTGCTATTTACATATTTTATCTTTTATGGCATAGTAGATATCAACAAATACCAAAATGCGAGGAGGTAGGTATAATGCAGAAAAAAAGGCGAAGCCTGATAAACCGGGGAATGGCAGTTTTGCTCAGCGGTGCCCTGGTCTTTGGATGCATTACTCCGATGGGGGCATCCGTTTCTAGGGCGGAAAGTAAGGATGAGAATAAAACAGCGCTTAGTAAAGATGTAAGTGCTCTGAAATTCAGATCAGAACAGGTCACATCAAATCTTACACTGCCGGAATGGGGAGAGAACGGAAGTAGTATTTCCTGGACATCTTCTCAGGAAGACGCCATTTCCACAGACGGAACAGTGACAAGACCGGCGGCAGGTCAGCCGGACGCACAGGTGACATTGGAGGCAACGGTTTCTATGGGCGATTTGCAATATAAGAAAAAGTTTGATCTTAAGGTGCTGGCAGAGAGTTCCATGCAGGATCTTTCGCAGTTTAATCTGGATGATGTGGAGATCAAAGACAGTTATTATCTGGCAGCACAGCAGTCAGACATCGAATTTCTGAAAAAATTTGATAACGATCGTCTGCTGTCCCGTTTCCGTGAGACAGCAGGTGTTGACACAAAAGGTATAAAACCGTATAAAGGCTGGGAAGACAGTCTTCTGGGTGGTCATAGTGTTGGTCACTATCTCTCCGCAGTTGCACAGGCAGTCAGGGCTGTGGGAGACGAGGAATTGAAAGAGAAGTCAGCGGCGCTGATCTCCGGTCTGAAGGAGTGCCAGGATGAACTCGGTACGGGATTTATCTTCGGCGCTCAGATTAAGGATCCTCAAAATGTGGAGTTACAGTTTGATATAATCGAGGGAAAAGCAACCGGGGATACATGGGTGCCCTGGTATAATATGCACAAGATGCTGACGGGGCTGGTGGATACATACAAATACACGGGAAATGAAGAAGCATTGGAAGTTGCGAAAGGTCTCGGTGACTGGATCTACAACCGCTCCAGCAAATGGAGTAAATCCACAAATGATAAAGTTTTATGGACAGAGTATGGCGGCATGAACGATTGTCTGTATGAGCTGTATTATTATACAGGGGATAAGAAATATCTGGAGAGTGCCCATAAGTTTGACCAGATATCTATCTTTGAGGATGTTGCATCTGGAAAAGCCGATATACTGAACCAAAAGCATGCCAACACCACGATCCCCAAGTTTGTGGGAGCTTTAAAACGCTATTCTGTGTTGAAGGCAAAAGACGAACTGGGTGAAGGAGATGAGCAGTATCTGGAATGGGCTGAAAAATTCTTTAACCTGGCAGTAGATAAATATGCTTATATCACAGGCGGAGTCAGCGTAATGGAGTATTTTAATAAAGAGGATAAGCTGGATGGCACTCGTAATTCGACAAACTGTGAGAGCTGTTGTGCCCATAACATGTTGAAATTAGCACGCGAACTGTATAAGCTTACCGGGGAGAAGAAATATTCGGATTACTATGAGACCACACTCCGCAATTCCATCATGGGTGCGGTAAAAGCAGATGATGGTGCGGCGGCAGCTTATTTCATTCCGATGGCAACGGGATTCTTCAAGACATTTGGAAAATCGGATCCTGCAGAAAACATGTTCTGGTGCTGTACTGGAAGCGGTATGGAAAACTTTACAAAGCTTGGAGATAGCATTTACTTCCATAATGATTCCACGCTGGTTGTAAACCAGTATGTGGCTTCCAAGGTTAAATGGAGTGAGAAAAATCTGGAGATCACACAGAATTCCGATGTAACAAAAACAGACGAAGCATCTTTCAAAATGCATCTGCTAAATGGTGCTGCTTCCTCCAATGCGGCCATTGCCCTGCGGGTTCCTGACTGGACCAGCGATAAGGTGACAGTAAAAGTAAATGGGGAAGTGGTAAAAGATGCGGTCAGTTCCAATGGTTATATAACCATTACCAGGGACTGGAAAGAAAATGATGAGGTTTCCATCAAGTATCCCATGGAGGTAAAGGCAGTGGGCCTTCCGGATAACAATACGGTCTATGGATTTAAATACGGTCCGACGGTTCTGGCAGCCAAGCTGGGAACGGAGAAAATGGATAAGACCACATGGGCGGGCAGAGATTTGACAGCGCCCCTGTATAAAGTGGTAGGATCCCAGTCTGAGTCTGCTGTAAATAAGTATGGTAATGAAGGGGCGGCGGCTTCACCAGTTGTGGGAAATGAGACACTGACCATTCAGGAAATGCTTACGATGGATGAATTTATTGCAGACATCAACACTTATCTTGTTCGGGATACATCAGCGGATACTCTTACCTTTAAATTAACGGGTACAGATGCGGAAGAACTCTTTGGAGAGACGCTGACCTTTGTTCCTTTTAATACGCTGAATGATGAGAGATATGGAATTTACTGGTATTTTAACAGCCCCTTTGAGACGGCTGACGAGGGAGCGATCCTGGAAAACAAAGAAAAGGGAAGACTGAGTGCCAGCATCATTGATTCCACCCAGCCGGGTTACGGACAGTATGAAAAAGATGATATTCATCAGCTGGATGAGAGTAATTCGGAAGCCGGAACCATCGATGGCGGAGGAAGCACACGTCTTGCTAAGGCGGGCGGATTTTTCGCATACAATATGATCGTGAATCAGGAAAAGACGAATTCTGTTCGCTGCCAGTTTGCCAAAGAAGATAACGGCAAGACCATTAAGATCTCTGTTGGAGATTCGGTGATTGCAGAAAAGACATTGAACTACACAGGCGAAGATGCATTTTATACGGAGACTTTTGAGATTCCTGCCGATGTTTTGAAGAAGAGCATAAAGACCATTCAGGTAGATGGTAAGGATTATACGGTAGTTGTCCTGAAGTTTGAGAGTGTTTCTGCTACAGAGGACAGCGCCCGCTTGGTAGGTGGTCTGTCTATCACGATCAATTACAACAATAACGCTTCTTTGAATGCAGTTACATGTAACAATGGAACCGTAGTTCAGAGCGGAGAGGAATTCACGGTAACGCTGCCGGCGAATACAGAGAGCACAAAACTTAAATTTGATATTGCAGACAGATATGGACTTGTCTATGTCAATGATGAGCTGATCAATGACGCAAAAGCCCAGATATATACTTTGACAGCCGATACAACGACATTATCTTTAAAGGTATATGCGGAAGATCATGAGACGATGAAGAATTATACCGTTAAGATCCAGCGGGAAGTGGAAGCACCGGCGCAGACACCTGCTCCGACAACAGCGCCTCCGGGACCAGGTACAAATCCGCCTGCTGATAAGCCGCAGACCACTGTGCCTCCGACTACCACTCCAACGGTGAAGAAGAAAAAAGCTTCCATCAAGATCACAGCTAAGAAGACTGTCAAAAAGGGAAAGAGCATTACATTGAAAGCAAAGCTCACCAATGTCTCTGGAAAAGTAAAATGGTCAGTCAATAAAAAGAAACTGGCTAAGATTACAAGTAAGGGTAGTAAGAAAGCCAAACTGAAAGCCTTGAAAAAAGGAAAAGTGAAGGTGACAGCGAAGGTTAAAAAAGTAAAGAAGACGATTACGATTAAGATCAAATAAGATTTTTGCATATTTGGTGTTGTATATGAATAAAGTCCCCAGGTATCCTTGTTTCAGGATGCCTGGGGACTGCTTTCGCCTGGGATTTGTTCATTGCTTTTAAAGTTCGTGCCAAACCGTTCATGGAATGGAGAATTTGTTAGAATGACGGCATCAAACTGATGGATCATATCCAGACACATGCCAAGGGAGTTATGATAGATTTTGTCCAGAATGCGGTTTGTCTCTTTGGCATTTCCCTTTGGCACCAAATCCATCATATGTCCCTCCAGTTTTTTATAGTGGCAGGATACGAACATACCAAGACGGATAAATAACCGGCGGAAAGTTCTTCCCGTGGTAAAAAACCATTTGATAAAGGACATGGATCGCAGAGACTTTTTGATCTTTTCCCTTGAAAGCTCAAAAAAGCCATAGATCCCGTGAATTGCATCCAGTGTATCTTTGTCCCAGGTGATATGTTTCCACGCGGGATAGAGAAGTGGATTTCTGCCATCTTTTTTCATGAGATATCGATCGAATTCTATTTCCATCACGAGGTGATTATAGCCAGGTTCTTTCGCTTTTTTATTGACATAGGTATGGCTTTCGCTGTCCAGCATAAAATGGCAGATAAAGCCAAGGAGATAGGCATATTCCCCACAGTCCTTCCCTTTTTTACGGATCACCGGGCGGACTCTCTCCAGAAAGTCACAAAAAGGCTGGCTGTGCTGGGAGCGTCCCAGTTTATTGGGGCCGCATTTGATAAAGGGACGATAGAAAAATAAGAAATCTGGTCCCTGGAGTCCGGCATTAAAAGCGTTAGGGTATTTTCGGATGATTTGTTTGAGATCCTCTGGAAGTTTTTTGTAAATTTCTTTCCCAAAGGAGTGGTGAGCGTATAGTGACGGCATAAAATCCCTCCAATTTTTCTGTTCAATCTTATATGAATGTAGTATACTATATTCTGTGAAAGTTATGCAAGTGAACAGAAAGGGGAAAAAATGATATTTGAATCAAATCAAAATTTTAGATATATTGATACAGAGGTGGCGCCTTATGTGCAGTTTCCGCTGTTTGATGGATATCCGGTTATACATGGTTTTTCTACCAGACTGGGCGGGGTGAGCCGTGGTGACTGTGCTACGATGAATTTAAGCTTCACCCGGGGGGACCGTCCGGAGGATGTGAAGAGGAATCATTGCCTGCTGGCAGAGGCGCTTGGATATGAGCCAGAACAGCTGGTGCTGACAGACCAGGTCCATGGGACGGAGATTCTCCGGGTGGGGAAGGCGGATACCGGGGAAGTGTTTGAGGACAATCGCCGCATCCGGGAGACCGATGGTCTGGTGACCGATGAGCCGGGAGTGATGCTGATGACTTTTTTTGCCGACTGTGTGCCGCTGATCTTTTATGATCCGGTGCGGCATGCGGTGGGAAATGCTCATTCCGGATGGCGGGGAACAGTTTTGCGGATGGGTGAGAAGATGGTGGAGCGGATGCGCCTGGAATTTGGCTCCCGTCCAGAAGACCTGCGGGCTGTGATCGGGCCCTCGATCTGCCAGAGCTGTTATGAGGTCAGCGCAGATGTGATCGCGGAGTTTGAAAAGGTCTTTGACAAAAGAGACTGGAATCAGCTCTACGAGGAAAAACAAAATGGCCATTATCAGCTGGACCTCTGGCGTGCCAATGAGATTATTCTGCGGGAGGCCGGCATGAAGCCGGAGCATATCGCTGTCAGTGGTTTGTGTACCAACGAACATCCGGAGCTTTTGTTTTCCCACCGATATACAAAGGGAAAGAGAGGAAACCTGGCGGCGGTGATCGGACTGAAGGAACCAGACTAGAGCAGGACGAAACAGGGACCAAATTCGCGTCACCGAGCTAAGACAGCAGTCATGATACGAGAGGTGAGATTAGAGATGAATCATAGAAATTACCAGAAAGAATTAGATCAATTACTGGAACAGATCGTAAAGGAAAATCAAAAGAAGAGACTATTTCTACACTGCTGCTGTGCTCCCTGCAGCAGTTATGTACTGGAGTACCTCTCTGCCTATTTTGACATCGTCCTGTATTTTTATAATCCGAATATCACCGAACCGGAGGAATATAAAAAAAGGAAGGCGGAACTGGTTCGTCTCGTGGAGGTGAACCATTATCCCAATCCGGTGCGGCTGTTGGATGGGGATTACGATAACAGGCTGTTTTTTGAGATGGCGGAAGGGCTTGAGAAGGAGCCAGAGTGTGGAAGACGTTGTTTTCGATGCTATGATATGCGGCTTCGAAAGACTGCTGAGATGGCAGCAAAAGATGGGGCCGATTATTTCTGTACTACCTTATCCATCAGTCCCCATAAAAATGCGGACAAGCTGATGGAGATCGGGGAGATGCTGTCGAAAGAATATGGCATTTCCTATCTTCCATCGGATTTTAAGAAGAAAAACGGGTATAAGAGAAGCATCGAGCTCTCCAGGGAATATCATTTATATCGGCAAAATTACTGTGGCTGTGTGTATTCGAGAGAGGCGGCACAGGGACGGGAGGAATGCAAATGAGGAAAAAGATAAGAAAAAGTGGGATAATGTTGTGTGTGATGGCATTGGTATGCCTGGTTTTGATGACAGTAACAGGTTGTGGGAGTACACCCATTTTGGAGAAGGAGACGGCAGAGATCTTTGCCATGGATACCATAATGGATCTGACGGTGTACGGAGAATCGGCATCGGAACTGCTGATAGAGGCCAGACAGCTGGTTCAAAAATATGAGGGTCTTTTTTCCGTCAATACCAGGACCAGTGATGTGGCGAAATTAAACCAGTCGTCGGGCAGAGCGGTACAGGTGTCTCCGGAAACCTATGAGCTGATTCAGAAAAGCATCGAGATATCAAAAAAGACGGAAGGACTCTTTGACATATCCATCTATCCCCTGGTGCGTGCCTGGGGATTTACAAAGGAGGAGTACCGGGTACCAGAACCAGAGGAGCTTGGGCGTCTGTTAGAAAAGGTGGATGCCTCGAAAATCCGGCTGGAGCCGGACAATAGGGTGACGCTGCCTGAGGGAATGGAGATCGATCTGGGGGGCATCGCCAAAGGATATCTCTCCCAGAAACTGACGGAACTGTTCCGGGAAGGAGGCGCCCAGGCGGCGGTGGTGTCTCTGGGTGGAAACGTACAGACCTTCGGGAAAAAACCAGATGGAACGCCGTTTATGGTAGGCATTACCGATCCTTCGGACGGAACCAGCGTGCTGGGGACGATACGCATCGGGGAAAAGGCGGTGATTACTTCCGGTTCCTATCAGAGATATTTTGAGAAGAATGGAAAGGTATATCATCATATTATAGATAAAAGGACCGGAGCGCCGGCGCAGAGCGATCTTACCAGTGTTACGGTTATTGGAGAGGACGGTGTCGCGGCGGACAGCCTTGCCACTGCCCTGTTTGTGATGGGGAAAGAGAAGGCAGTTCAATTTGCTGCCTCTCATCCGGAGATTCAGCTGGTGCTGGTGGATACAAAATCCCAGGTCTGGACTTCGGAGGGAATAGAAATGGAGGAAAACAGTGAATCATAAAGTAAGAGAAAAATTGATCGGGGACAGGACTTTTTACCGCCGCCTGTTTGGCATCGCCTTCCCTATGATGATCCAGATGGGGATCACGAATTTTGCCAGTATGCTGGACAATATCATGGTGGGACAGGTGGGAACGGAGCAGATGACGGGAGTTGCCATCGCCAATCAGTTAGTTTTTGTATACAATCTTCTGGTATTTGGCGCGGTGTCGGGACCAGGTATTTTTACGGCGCAGTATTTTGGCCAGAGAAATGATGAGGGAGTGCGGTATACAGTGAGGTTCAAACTGATCTGCTGTGCTGTGATTACCATAGCTGGGCTTTTGGTTATGGGGACTTTGGGTAACTCTCTGATCCAGCTCTATCTGCACCAGGAGGGGAGTGTGGGAAGTATCGTCAACACGTTAGGGTATGGACTGGATTATCTGCACATTGTGATGATCTCATTTATTCCTTTTGCGGTTGTCCAGGTATACGCCGGTACGTTAAAAGAGACGGGGCAGACGCTGGTGCCGATGAAGGCGGGTCTGGTGTCTGTGCTGGTAAACCTGATCTTAAACTACATCCTGATCTATGGTAAATTCGGGGCGCCTGCCCTGGGTGCCAGCGGCGCCGCTATTGGTACGGTGGCGGCGAGACTGGTGGAGATGACGATCATTCTGGTCTGGACTCATCGGAACCATGAGAAGAATACCTTTATCCGGGGGCTGTACCAGAGTCTCTATATCCCGGCTGAACTGGTAAAGAAAATTCTGGTGCGGGGAACGCCTCTGTTGCTGAATGAGGGGTTCTGGGCAGCGGGCATGGCAATGCTTATGCAGTGCTATTCGGTGCGCGGGCTGGAGGTAGTCGCCGCCATGAATATCTCCAATACACTGAACAATCTTTTTAATGTCGTATTTCTTTCCATCGGAAATAGTGTGGCGATCATCGTCGGACAGCTTCTGGGCGCAGGAAAGATGGAGGAGGCAAAAAGAAGCGCATACCGGATCATATTCTGTTCCACCGGAATCTGTGTGGGGGTGGCGATGCTTCTGGCAGGGGCGGCGTTTATGTTCCCACAGGTATACGAGACTTCTGAGAATATACGACATCTCGCCACCAGGTTTATTCTTATTCTGGCGGTGTATATGCCGGTGAATGCTTTTTTGCACGCTGCCTATTTTACGATCCGTTCCGGAGGGAAGACCATTATCACCTTTTTGTTTGACAGTGGATTTATCTGGACGGTGTCGATCCCTCTTGCCTGGTGCTTATCCAGGTATACCGGTCTGCCTATTGTTCCCCTTTATTTTGTCTGCTGCGGCGTGGACGTCATAAAAGCAGCGGTGGGATTTGTGCTTCTGGTACGGGGGATGTGGCTCAATAATCTGGTTTCAGAGTAATAACCTGGAAAATAAATTTATTTTTAATCTAATTTTAATGTTTCGCCAATTATCTTTTAATTCGGATACATTATGATATGTTTATCAAGTAAAACCAAATAGAGAACCACATCTGAAAGATGTGGAGAAAGGCGGGATCCGATGGATGAATTAGAAAAAGTCGAGCGGTTAAGAAAAAAGGCAGATGTGAGTTACGAGGAGGCGAAACAGGCGCTGGAGGAGTGCGGCTGGGATCTTCTGGACGCCATTGTGCTTCTGGAAAAGCAGGGAAAGGTAAAGGAACCCAAAAACACCAGCTATACGACACAGTATGAGGAACCGGAAAACATTGAAAAGGCGGCAAGTTCCACCCAGAAGAACCGCGGCGGGTTTGGTGAAACCTTGAACAGTTTTTTCAGCTGGTGTGGAAGGATGATCCAGAGGGGAAATGAGACGCTGTTTAAAGTGGAACGTGAGGGCAAGACGATCCTCAGTGTTCCAGTGACGGTATTTGTCATTATACTTATCATTGCATTTTGGTGTGTCTTTGTGGTTATGCTGGTGGGACTATTCTGTGGCTGCCACTATTCATTTGAGGGGATTGATAAGGTGGAAGTGGATGTGAACAAGGCGATGGACAGCGCCTCCAATGCTGCAGAAAAGATCAAAAAGGAGTTTACAGATGGCGGAGAGGATACTGATTGTTGAGGACGAGGAAAAAATTGCAAGGTTTATCGAGCTGGAATTAAAACATGAGGGTTATGAGGTAAGTAAATGCGCCAACGGTCGGGAGGGACTGGCAGAGGCTCAAAAGGGCAGCTATGATCTAATGCTTCTGGATATTATGCTGCCGGAGCTCAATGGTTTTGAGGTGCTGCGGAGACTCCGCAGGACATCTGCCCTGCCAGTGATCCTTCTGACCGCCAGAGATGCTGTTATGGATAAGGTGGCAGGACTGGACGGAGGCGCTGACGATTATATCACAAAACCCTTTGCCATCGAGGAACTTCTGGCGAGAATCCGTCTGGTTTTAAAAAAGGCGGCGGTGACGGGACCGGCAGTCGGGACGGCAGAGAAGAGCGGCCTGGGTTTCGGGGATTTAGTAATGGATGCGCGGAGGTATGAGGTGAGAGTGGCGGGCCAGCAGGTGGAACTGACCAACCGGGAGTTTGAGCTGTTAAAGATCCTGCTGGAGAATAAAAATATTGTTATGACCAGAGAAGTGCTTCTGAACCGGGTATGCGGTTATGATTATATGGGGGAGACCAATATGATCGACGTCTACATCCGGTATCTCAGAAGCAAGATCGACGAGCGTTTTGGGATACGGATGATACAGACGGTGCGGGGAGTGGGATATGTGATCCGGGAGGAGAGACCAGAAGATGAGTAGGGAGAAAAAAGAGAGGAACAGAATGTCCTCCATCGCCAGGAGGATCAACGGAAAGATTGTCTGGAAGCAGTTTTCATCCTATTTCTGGATGGATCTGGGGATGTTTTTACTGGCTTCTGCCGCCTGGTGTGTGGCGGTGGAGCTCAACCAGGTGGGTGATCTTGAGTGGAGGGGGGTCAGCCGCTGGTTTGAAAAAGGACCTCCGACAGGAGTTATTTACTATGTCGTGGACTGGGGGCAGGGCAGGGTGCTGAAGGCAGATATGATGATGTTTCTTGCCTTTGCGGCAGTGTGCCTGTGTATCGCAGGAACGGTTCAGTTTCTGTCACTGCTTTTTCAGCTTATCGGTGGTGCGAAGAAGATCCGGTATCAGCTCCACCCACTGAATGAGTTGGCAAAAAAGGCGGAAGAATTGAGCAGCATCGCCTTTGATGAGAGTAAGTTTCATCTTCTGGAGGATGCCATTTCCAATGTAGATCCAGAAGAAGGCAGGGGGCATCTTCATATCGGGGACAAGGAGCTGCAGGGGCTGGAACAGGCAGTGAATAATCTTATCGACCGCATGAGGGATTCCTACCGACAGCAGTCCCGTTTTGTGTCGGATGCCTCCCATGAGCTCCGCACACCGATCTCTGTGATCCAGGGATACGCCAATATGCTGGACCGCTGGGGAAAAGAGGACGAGACCGTTCTGGAAGAGGGGATCGGGGCGATCAAACATGAGTCGGAACACATGTCGGCTCTCGTAGAGCAGCTGTTGTTTCTGGCCCGGTCTGACAGCGGGAAAAACCAGATGATGAAAGAGAAGGTGGAGCTGGGGGAACTGGTGAGGGAGGTGTATGAGGAATCCCGGATGATCGATGAAAATCACCGATACTCCCTGAGTAAGCCGGAAGGGGGCGGCTTTTTCCTTACAGGGGATGCTACGATGCTCAAACAGACCATGCGCATACTGGCAGATAATGCCATGAAGTACAGCAGAGAGGGAGACGAGATCCTGTTTTCTGTGGGAAAGGCAGAGGAGGGGAAGAATGAGATCTTCTTTTCTGTGCAGGACAGCGGCGAGGGGATGAAAGAGCAGGATGTCGCTCATATATTTGAGCGGTTTTACCGGTCGGACACGGCGCGGAACAGCAGTACAGGAGGTTCCGGCCTGGGGCTTTCCATCGCCAAATGGATCGTGGATAAGCACCGGGGACATTTTGAGATCCTGTCCAGGGAAGGGCTTGGCACAAGGATCACCGTATGGCTGCCGGTAAAAGAATAATAGGATAGCCAGGAATGGAGA
Organism: uncultured Eubacterium sp.; assembly: GCA_948848225.1. GTDB lineage: Bacteria > Bacillota > Clostridia > Lachnospirales > Lachnospiraceae > Eubacterium_F. The sequence goes on along the minus strand of CAQOJF010000051.1, from coordinate 388 downwards.
ACTGAGTCCGCCCGGCGGGATCTGGTGATCGAGGTGCCGGTGAGCAAAGAGAAGGAGTATCGGAAAGCGCTGAAGAAAAAAGGGCTTCCGAAGTATGTGAATATCATCGGAAGAAGAGCGCTGGATTAGTGGAGTTTTTTGGATTATGGGAAGGGCTTTAAAATCCAGATTTTACCCCCCTCGAATTTGAGGGGGGTAGATTTATCCAGTTGTACAATAGCGTTTCATTTTGTCAACAAAGATTTTCTGCTTACGACCTAACTATGCCCAGTACTTATAAAAAAATATGGTAAGTTACACACACTAATCTTTTAACAAACGGCAAACTTAACGCCTATCTTGCCGACATTGACAGGCAGGCGCAGGAACGCTTTGAAAGGCTCATAGA
>CAQOJF010000050.1:0-19742 GCA_948848225.1 uncultured Eubacterium sp. | reverse complement strand
TTATTTGCTATACTTTTCTTTCTTGGATCTCCTCTACTTATTTGTTTCAAACTTGGTATCCTCCAGATGAAATACTTTTACCCATTACATCTTACATAATAAAAAGGAAAAGAGCCTATGCAGATCATAGATAGAACACTACACTTACCACCAGAGCCTCTCCAGTCTCTGGCGCTATATACCCAGCAGTCAAAAGAGAACTTTTGCATCTTTGACATCGAAACCACCGGCCTGTCCCCGAAGATCTCCTCCCTGTATCTCATCGGAGCGCTCTGGTACGACGGGGAGCAGGGACAATACTGTACCCGCCAGTGGTTTGCCGATGACTACATCAGTGAGGCAGATATTTTGCTGGCATTTGGACAATTTTTAGAACCTTTTACGCTACTCCTGCACTACAACGGTTCCGGTTTTGACATCCCCTATATTCAAAAAAAGTGTGGGGAACTGGATGTGGATTCTCCTTTTCACAAAATACAGAACCTGGATATTTACCGGGAAATCCGACGTTTTAAATCCCTTTTTCCCGCCCCTGACCTAAAACTTCCTACCGTGGAACGGCTGACAGGATTTATGAGGAAAGACCTCCTGTCGGGCAGGGACTGTATTGACATCTATTCCCAATTTATGCAGAAAAAATACTTTCGGGACGAAGGAATGGAATTGGAAAAGCAAAAGCTCCTTCTCCACAATCTGGAGGATCTTATCGGCACACTGTATTCTGCCCTGCTTTTAAACTACAAAAACCCCCGAAAGCTGCTGCAAAGCGGAACAGAGATACAGGTGCAGGAACAGAATGACTATCTATGTGTATCCATTCCTTCCCCCTGTCACTTTCCTTTTCCTCTGACCTGGGAACCAGATCCCTTTACTGTCCACTGGGAGGGACAGGAGATCTCCATTCGGATCCCCCTGTATCATGGCGCCTTATGCCATTTTTTTAAGAATTATAAAGACTACTATTATCTCCCGGCAGAGGACACCGCCATCCACAAAAGCGTGGGAACCTATGTGGAAAAAGAATTCCGCCAGCCGGCAAAGGCGTCCAACTGTTACACCAAAAAAGTGGACACCTTCCTGCCTGTTCCTGCCGGCCTGGATCCGGCAGCCAGCCAGCCCCTTTTATTCCGTGCCGGCTACCGGGAAAAACAGAGCTATGTGGTCTGGAATGACAAAGCCAGACAAGATGAGGCACTGTTGCGGGATATTTTATGTGGGCTGCTGGAAAATCCGGGCTGAATAGAAGACGGCGTCATTGCATCAGCATAACCATAATTCTAAAATCACATCCTCCGCCTGCGAAATATTTGATACAACAATGATACCATGATCATCAACACACCTGCTGCCAGCAGCCAGATCTTTACCCTGAAATTACCCACAGTCATCGAGAACAGATAAAAATTTCCCAGTTTTGGTCCCATACCAATATTGAGTGCATAATACAAAAATGGCGGCATATATCCGATCACTGTATTCCCCGTCAGCGCGGAAACCAGCATTCCCATGGAACCTAAGAATATGGCATTTGCCGCGGCGCCAAACACTAGTATCATCGTCACATCACTGCCCTGGGTCTGCATATACACAACGAACAGACAGATCAATAAAACCACAACGCCTACAGTATACAGCGTTCGGATCAAATATACTTTCTCCGTGCTGCAGTGTTTTGAAGATACCAGATCATGGATTTCCTCATTCTGCTCTGGCTGAAACACCGGAGTCAAAAGTACGATGCCAATCAAAGAAACAAACATCTCTAACGGCATAGCGGCAGAATTCTGGTCCAGATTGGCTGTCCCGATAAGCAGCGGCGTGATCAGGCACAGCATCACAGCAGCAACAATGGACAAAAGGGAATTATGCCTGAGATTTGTTTTTGCGATTTCTAATGTTTCCACCAAATTTCCCCCTTCTTTTTGCTTCATAAATCAGAATTGTCAACAGTACTAAAACCAAAGAGATTCCCGCGATCAGGAGCCTGTTCTGCAGGAGATCCTGAAAATGATCCAGGTAATCCTCGGTCCGGAACCAGGAATCCGCCCCTGCGTTGTGGCGGGGAGAAAGGCGAAACAGGGAATATCCAGAAGAAACTGTCTTGATTCCCAGGTTCACATCAAACATCCACCATAACCCCTGTACGGCAGCTGCCGCTGGTGAGCCAGTCAGCTCCGTCAAAAACATACCGACAGCTGTAGAGATCATTACACTGGGCAACAGCCAGCCAAGGTCATATTTCAGCGGTGCCAGGTAATCCAGCTGCATTCCCTTAGAAACGCCCCACACCATCATATTGGACACATAAGAAAGAATAAACACCGGGATCATAACTGCTACAACCAGCGCAAGAAACCGGATCAAAATCATTCTGGCAGCGGATATTTTTTTTGTATAGATCAACGCCTCCATCTTGGCGCGCCGGTCCTTCATGCACAGGATCACCGCCAGAAATACCGGAAGAATGGACAGCACCATGACGCCCGCATAGTCGGAGAACAGACGGGCATATCCTCCGGTGACCCGGTCGGAACTTACCGCAAGTTCATACCTCTCTTTTGCCTCCTCATAGGTTAAGGGAACGGTTCCATATCCAGCCAGAGAATCCGGCGCATAGCTGGAGCCGCCACCCAGGAGATCGTCTACAAGCGCCATCCGCTCTTTGAATCGGGAATAATCCATGCCATCCCGCACCGCAGGATTTGACTTTTCTGAACCACTTTTCCCCAGAATCGTATCTTTTTGCTCTCCTGTGATCTCTGAGAGAATTTCGGCGACTTTTCCCCGGTCATCTTCGCTAAGCTTGACATGTTTTACAAAGCCGATGGGATAGGTTGTATAATTGTTTTCACAGAACTCCATCCAAAGGCCGCTCAGCGCGGCGGGCATGATCATCTCCGGAATTTCCTCCTGCTTGAAACCGTAACTGCCGCCCGGCTGGGGCTCCCGCAGCAGATCTTCATGGAAACGGAATACACCCTGGGAGAACAGTGCCGTTACAATGGCGGCAACAAAGATCCAGTAGGGGATGGACTTGACTATTTTCTTTATTTCCCGCAGAAACAGCATTACCACACACCTCCCATCTCATCCTCAGTCAGAATATCCCGGAGACCGCTGCTATGCAGATAAAGCATATATGCGTCCTCAATATTGGGCTCACATACCTCTGCCCCGGACAGCAAATCATCCGCGATAAACCGGATATGAACCAGATTGCCCTGGGTGTGCATACTGGTGATAGAAAGCTGCCCTTTGAGCCGGGGAAGCTCCTCCCTGACAGCAGTCATGGTAAACACTCTTCCTTCTGCGGCCTGCAGAAGCGCATCTACCGTCCCATTATAGATAACCCTGCCTTCGTTAATAATCGCTATATCTTCACAGACGGCTTCTATATCCCCTACGATATGGGTAGACAATATAACAATCTTATCCTCTGCCAGCTCAGACAGTAAATTTCGAAAACGCACCCGCTCTTCTGGATCCAGCCCGGCAGTGGGTTCATCAACAATCAAAACCTTGGGGTCATTGAGCAGAGCCTGAGCGATTCCAAGTCTTCGCTTCATACCTCCAGAGAGCGCCTTCACTTTTTTCTTTCGATGTTCGGTGAGATTCACCTTTTTCAGCAGCACATCGATGCGTTCTTTTCTCTCGGTTTTGCTCAAACCCGAAAGGATCGCCAGGTAATCCATGGCCTCCCCCACATTCATCGTCGGGTACATAGAAAATTCCTGGGGCAGATACCCGATGATTTTACGAATATCTCTGGCATTTTCAATGGGAACCCCACACACCATAATTTCCCCATCTCTCTTTTGAAGCAACGTTGCCAATGTCTTCATCAGCGTGGTTTTTCCAGCTCCATTGCGCCCCAGCAGCCCAAACATGCCTGGATGGATCGAAAGATTTACATCATACAGCGCCTGTTTCTTTCCATAAAACTTATTCAGGTTTTTGATCTCAATAGAATGATTCATTTGAACATACTCCTTTCTTCCGATGCGTCTCACATCTGATATATATAGAATAAAAGGAGATTTTCAACTTTTTGTCTACAAAGCAAAAAAACTTCCCAACATCGTCAGGAAGTTCTTACCAACTATTTTATTGTCGAAATACGGCGGTAACAACAGCGCCCTTTCTATTCGCCAGCCAGAGACAGCCGCCATGCTTTTCACAAAGGATCTTACAAATATTTAACCCCATACCAAAATGCTCGTTGTCCGTTTCATTCACCGCTTTGTAAAAAGGCTTCGTTGCATTTTCCAGATCTTTTTTCGCAAACCCGTCCCCATCGTCGGAAACCGTCAGATATAGATACCTGTCCCGGGATTCTATGGATACTGCCGTTTTTTCCTTGGCAAAACGCACCGCATTGGCAAGAAGGTTCTCAAACACCTGTTGCACAATAGCAATATCAATATTCAAAGATATTTCCTGATCCCCAATAAGAACACATGAGAACTCTTTTTCGCCGCACACCGCCTCTGCTGTGTGCCGGAACTGTTCCCACAGTTCCCCCAAAGCCATCGGCTGCCGGGTTATTTCAACATCCTCCAGCCGCTGCAGATCGCCCATGGTCTGCACATACGCCTCCAGCCTGGCAATATGCTGGTGCATCATCTCTGAGGTACGACTTACCTTTTCCGCTGTCATTTTAGGAGCGTACTGCATAAGAAGCTCGCTCTGCCCCTTCAAAACGGTCAGTGGTGTTCTCAGGTCGTGGGAAAATGCTGCGTTCAGCCGCCTGCGCTCCTCCATCTGCCGCCACATTTCTTCATTGTTTTCCTGCAGCGCCTGGCGCATTTTCTCAAAGGAGGCACACAACTTTCCCAGCTCGTCCTCCCGTTCATAAACAACATGGAAATCCAGATTATTGTCTGCAATCTGGGCAGCAGCATGATCCAGAATAACAAGAGGTTTTTGTAACTGACGCCGGTAAAACAAAATGCTGGTAAAAACAATAATGATTATGAAACAAATCGGATACACGCCAACGCTCAAAAAACCAAGAATAATATATATGCTGAGGTCTTCTGGTGAAAATTTCCCAAAAAGATCGTAGGGCATCTGATAGAATAAAGCGCTATCTGGCTCATTCTCACCTTGCTTTTCAAATTCCATTCTGATATCCTGACCCTGCACTCCAAACTGAATCTCATATTTTTCATAAACTTCAGAGCACCCAAACTGACAAAGATTTGAGAGAACCAGTGAAAACAAAAAGGCAGAAACAACACCCACAAACATGTATATCGTAAAAGCCTTTTTGATTGATCTGCTTTTGAAAAAGGCTCTTATTTTGCCCATTTGTATCCTACCCCCCAGACGGTTTCCACATAGGATTTTGCTCCCACCGCCACAAATTTTTTGCGGATGCGGCGGATATGCTCCGCTACTACTGAGGAATCACCTTCTCTGTCATACCCCCACACAAGCTCATAAATCCGCTCTTTGCTGAATATCTGCCCCGGATGCCCCGACAACAGTTCTATAATGTCATATTCCTTTTTGGCAAGGAGAATTTCTTCGCTATCATAATATAAACGCCTCTCAGTATAGTCAATGGCCAGTTTATCATCAAAACGGACTTTTGGCGTCTCGCCCCGGCGCCGCTCCCGCCTGAGATGTGCGGCTACTCTTGCCCCCAGCTCATCCAAAGAAAAGGGCTTTACAATATAGTCGTCCCCACCCATGCCAAATCCTTTGACTTTATCTCTGTCCTCCACTCTGGCAGTCAGAAATAGGATCGGACAGCTGACAAAATCCCGGATTCTGGCGCATACTTCCAATCCATCCACATCTGGCATATTGATGTCCAGCAGAATAAGATCTGGCTGTTTTCCTGCCTTTTCTATCGCTTCCCTGCCGTTGGCTGCCGTCATTATGTTATAATCATTGTACAGAAAATAATCCTCAAGAGTGGAAACGATGTCCGCCTCATCGTCTACGATCAAGATCGTATCTCTCATTCCGCCGCCTCCCATAAATGGATTTCAGATTACATCTGCTTAATATACTCCGCATATCCCAGCTGATCCAGCTTCTCCGCCTTGGCAGTCACGCCATCCTTCATCTCCACCTTGTACTCCTTCAGCTTCTTACGCAACTCCATATCCGATACGGATAAAATCTTTGCCGCCAGGATACCCGCATTTGCCGCGCCGTCGATGGCAACAGTGGCTACCGGGATACCCGATGGCATCTGCACGATGGAATAAAGGCTGTCCACCCCTCCTACGGATTTGGTATGGATCGGAATCCCGATGACCGGAAGGTCAAACAAAGCGGCGCACATACCTGGCAGGTGTGCGGCTCCGCCGGCTCCAGCGATAATCACCTGGATCCCACGCTCTTCTGCCTTGGTTGCATAATCCACAAACACATCCGGCATGCGGTGTGCAGAAATGATCGTCATCTCATATTCAACACCAAATTTCTCCAACATCTGAGCTGCCTTCTGCATCACCGGCAGATCTGAATCGCTTCCCATTAAAATTCCTACTCTTGCCATTTCACTCATCCTCTCTTTCTCATTCCATTTCATTTAATATTTCTGTGCCCTCCAGCACGAATCTGCCCTCCCGGATAATGGTGATCTCCTTACCATCTCTGGTGTTCACCACGATATCACCCAGTTCGTCATAGGGAATGGTGATGTCTGTGTGGCAGTTAAAATAAGCCTTTTCTATCTCTGTTTTGCGCAGTGCGGAACATTCATTTTCCTTCGCAATGATTTCCTTTCCATCGGGATTATGAAGAACGATATCCTCACTCATGGAATAACAGGTGTCCCCAACGGCAAAGTGTGGTCCTGTCTTCTCAGCGATCAGAATCGGCAGTTTTGCTTCTATCCCGAAACGGCGTCCCATACGGTAGGCAGTGGTATTAGTACCGATGGCAAACTCTCCCAAAGGAAGGGTTTCTCTGTTGTGTAGTACATTTTCTTTGATGTATTTGCGGTTCTCCGCATCCTCTTTGTAATTACTACAATTGTAGTCCTTGATCATTCCATCCGCAAAGGTCATTCGCAAATTCTCATATCTCAGCTGATTCAGATATACTTTTGTGACATGAAGCACGCCATTGGTTCCCTTGAGTACTGGGGAGGTAAACACCTCTCCCACAGGAATATTCACATCCGCCAGACAGTTCTCAAAATTCGTCTCTTTCTCCGGATTCTTTAGCTCATGAAGCATCACGGTGATATCTGTCTCATTCTCTCCCCTGCCGGTGACATGAACCGATTCTCCCTGATCCAGCGCATCGATAATGGCCTGATGGACCTTCCGGTAGAGCTCCATATCCAGCGTATTGATCTTGATGGTCTCGTCGAATATTTCTTCAAAATCACTGCCGATCTCCGGAATCGGAAAGGCAATGATCGTAAAGCTCCGCTCCTCCTCACGAATATAGCGGTTCTGGATGAGCATATAATCTCGTCGGTAATCCACGGAAAGCTTCTGTTGCTCCGGCGTGTAGGAGGGACTCTCGCTCTTTGTCTCCGGCGCAAATAATTTTTCTCCGAATATCTCAATCACTGCGGGGCCCGCAAAAGTATATGCCAGTTCTTTATAAGTTTCAAATGCCTCTTCCACATGGGAAAGTTTTTCCTTCACGATGGCATGGTTCAGCGTAAGGGCGTCGTCAAAACGGTGGTCATAAATATACTGCTTACTCGCCGGAGTCGTACTTACTCCCATCGGTCTTGTATTGCCACTCATGGAAATAATCGGAGAGAGCCCCATCTTTTCAAACTGCTGGATGGCCTCTCTGACCACTGCCTCAAAGCCGATATTATAGCGGATATTTACCGTTTTCTTTTTTGACAAATCTATGCCCGCCGCCACAAATCCCTGGCGGTAGCCCTCGGTATATGTTGTGGCGATCTTCTCGATCTTTTCCCTGGGAAGGGAAGAAATATACCGCGCTGTGGCGATCTCATTTTCTGTAATATTTTCACCATAATAATACAGATACTTTTCATCCGATAGATCACTGTCTGTCACAATCCGCACAAGCCGGTCTATAGAGGGATCCAGAAGCCTGCGAATTCCTTTATCCGTATAGTATTCATCATAATCATGAACGTAATAATACAACGTTTCTTTGAGCCATCTCGGTTGATCCTCTTCGGTAGTGAGCACCGTATACACCTGTAAAAATAGCTCCATCAGCAGAAGCAGGGACTCTCTGTCACCATTGTAGGCATCCAGTATGCCATCTCGAAAACGGCTGTAGAAATAGGCCATTAATTTTCCCTGCTCCTCCCCAAATTTCTCTGTACAGTACTGGGGATTTCCATAAAACTTCTCGTAGTTGTCGTCTCTCAAAGGATCATAAAACTGGGTATTCCATGTTTTCAGCTGTTCCAGGGACGCCGCCTGCAGCCCGTCCCCCTCAGCCAGCACCAGCACCTGGTCCAAACTGGATAACAATACAGCGGTCTCCTGACAGTACGCCCGGTAAACCTCCGGAATATTTTTTTCGGAAACAATTTCATGGATCCTGTTATAGGCAAGCTCATATCGCTCTTTCATTTTTCTCTCCTAAATTTTTATTAGTATGAGCAGCACGATAAGCCGAGTTCTGTCGTTGGATGATCATCTATCTGGACCTGCTGTTACCAACAGGCTCTAGCGACCTACCCGAAAGCACGACGGGCCGCCGTATCGCTCTCTGTTCGGTCTTGCTTCGGATGGGGTTTACATCTGCCCTTTCTGTTACCAGAAAGGCGGTGAGCTCTTACCTCACCATTCCAACCTTACCTGTCCTGCCGCCAAATGGCGGCGGTTACAGGCGGTATATTTCTGTTGCACTAGCCTGGGAGTCACCTCCACCGGACGTTATCCGGCATCCTGCCCTGCGAAGCTCGGACTTTCCTCACCTGGGACCTTTCGGTATAGCCAGGTGCGATCACCTGTGCTGCTCATATGATCAGCATTTTACAACTGAGCGGTACAAAACTCAATCAAGCAAAATACCGCCCCCGATAAATTCTCTCAGAATCGAATTCAACGGAACCTCCTCCGGATTAATCCCAAGAAAATAGTCCAAAAATTTTAACAGCCTCTGTGCCTCTGCGTACTCCTCGCTCCCCCTGGGAACCCGGAACAAAAGCGGTTCGGCATACTGCTTCAACGCCGCCAGTTCATATACCAGCGAAGAATTAAACATTTCATCGGCTTTTTCCTGGAAAGGAAAAATATTTTCATTCTCTCCGTTTCTCACAGATTTCCACATGGAAATGGTTTTCTGCGCCCCATGTCCCCTGGTCCTTGCGTCCCGGATGATCCGCCGCAGAAGTCTTCCGTCCGTGGTAGGAATCCGGTTGTGCTCATCAATATTCAATGACGTCAAAGCACTGATATAGACCTTAAATTTATTTTCTGCCGGGATCTTTTCCGTCAATTTATCATTCAGCCCGTGAATCCCCTCGATAACGAGAATCTCTTCCTCGGAAAGCTTCATCAGAGGTTTGTTGTATTCACGCATTCCCGTGATAAAATTGTAGGTGGGCAGCTGAACCTCTTCTCCTGCCAGCAATTTTCCCAGATCCTCATTGAATTGAACGGTATCAATGGCCTCGATACACTCATAATTATATTTTCCGTCGGGATCCTTCGGGGTATCCACCCGGTTTACAAAATAGTCATCCATCGCGATGGGGTGGGGTTTAAGTCCCAACGTCTTAAGCTGTGCCGACAACCGGTAGGAAAATGTAGTTTTCCCGGAAGAAGAAGGACCGGCAATGGTTACCACCCGGATCTTTCCAGAAGATGCAATCTGCTCGGCGATATCTCCGATGCGCTTTTCGTGCAGCGCTTCCTGTACCATCATCAGTTCCCGCATACCGCCATTGACTATCACATCGTTGAGCTGTCCCACATGTTCTGCCCCCAGCCGTAGTCCCCACTCGGAAGTCTGCTTTAATTTGTTATGCAGTTTCATACTGGGTGCAAACTCTGGCATTTCATCCGGCCTGTCAGCCCTGGGAACGATAAATACAAAACCATCATCGAATTTCTGCAGGCGGAACCATCTGAGCACTCCCGTGCTGTAAGGCATAGGACCATAGAAATAATCTATCACCTTGCCGAGACGATAGAGGTTTACCTTGGAACTTCTTCTGTATTTCAACAGGCTGCATTTGTCAAACATCTTACGCTCCCGAAAGAGCTGGATCGCCTTATCTACACTCATGGATTTTTTTTCAATTACCATGTCGTCCTCGACGTATTTCTGCATCCGCGCTTCCACCCGCTCTAAGAGTTCCTCTGTCACCTCTGCCCCCCGGAGTGTACAATAAAATCCAGTATCCAGACTGTTTTCCACTGTAATCCTTTCAAACTGGTCCTTGGGCACCTCTTTGTAAAATGCCTTCAGCATCATCATGGTGATTCCCCGGACATAGGCTTTTTTTCCCTCGTCCTCCGCATAAGTACAAAAACGTACCTCACAGTCCTCATGAAGATCAGAACTCAGCTCCTTCACAACCCCGTTCACCTTGGCAGTGATAATATCCCTCTCCCGGCAGGTTCCATACTGTCTCGCCAGCTCATACAGAGTGGTTCCCTTTTCACATTCCATCGTCCTGCCATCTATCGTAACCTGAATCATATCCATCTCTTTCTCACCCTTCCTTCATACTGGCAAGGCATGCCTCGATCTCCCGGATCTTTCCCACGATTTCTTCCCGATCCTCCCGATTTGCAGAGGCAAACTGAAGATTCTCAAGAATACGTTCAAAGGTGTTTTTTTCTTTGTCCAAAAAGTTCTGAAATACGGGATCTCTTCTCTGTGCCAAATATGTACCATACCGGAACTGCCACTCCGCCTCCGGTTTTTTCCCTTCTTCTGCATCACATCGCACCGCCTGTAGGGCAAAATAGTATTTCCCATCCTCCAGACAGATCTTCTCCTTACGGATCGAAAACCCGTGTTCCCAGAGATAATATCTCACGGCTCCGATGTCCGACTGGGGCTGCAGGATCAGTGTGCGAACCTGTTGAAGTACTGCTCTTCCCTCTGAGAGTATATGAATCATAAGAGGACCGCCCATACCCGCGATCATCAGCGTATCCACTTCTCCAGGTGCCAGCCTCTCAGTTCCGTTTCCCTGGCGGCATTCAATCTGCCGCTCCAGACCGGCAAGGCGCACATGTTCGATTGCTCTCTCAATAGGCCCCCGGTTCACATCAGAGGCAATGACTTTTTCTGCGACTCCCTCCTGGACGAGCCAGATCGAAGCATAACCGTGATCGCATCCGATATCCGCAATCCTCGCTCCTTTGGGCACCAGTGATACATTCATCTTTAAACGCTCTGACAACTGCATCAGTCCAAATAATCCTTTAATTTTCTGCTCCGGCTCGGATGGCGGAGTTTGCGGAGCGCCTTTGCCTCGATCTGACGAATTCGTTCCCTGGTGACATCAAACTCCTTGCCCACTTCCTCTAACGTCCTGGCACGTCCGTCGTCCAGCCCAAATCGAAGCCGCAGCACTTTTTGTTCCCTCTCTGTCAATGTATCCAATACCTCCGTAAGCTGTTCCTTTAGCAGAGTAAATGCGGCAGCCTCCGCCGGTACTGGTACATTGTCGTCCTGTATAAAATCTCCCAGATGGCTGTCTTCCTCCTCACCGATGGGGGTCTCCAGAGAAACTGGTTCCTGGGAAATCTTCTGAATCTCCCGTACCCGGTCCACCGGAAGCTGCATCTCCTTTGCGATCTCCTCTGGATAGGGCTCCCGTCCCAGTTCCTGCAAAAGCTGTCTCTGCACCCGGATCAACTTATTGATGGTCTCCACCATATGCACCGGAATACGGATGGTACGCGCCTGGTCTGCGATGGCCCTGGTGATCGCCTGTCGGATCCACCAGGTGGCATAGGTACTGAATTTGTAGCCCTTGCGGTAATCAAACTTTTCCACTGCCTTGATCAGACCCAGATTGCCCTCCTGGATCAGATCCAGAAAAAGCATCCCCCGCCCCACATATCTCTTGGCAATACTCACCACAAGACGCAGATTCGCCTCCGCAAGACGCTTTTTCGAGTCGGCGTCACCCTCTTCCATCTTCTTTGCCAGCTCTACTTCCTCGTCAGCCGACAGCAATGGCACCTTGCCGATCTCTTTCAAATACATGCGGACCGGATCCTCAATGCTCACCCCGTCGGGAACAGAAAATTCAATATTTTCCAATTCCTCTTCCGTCGGCTCATCGTCCACATCAAGGATAATATCGTCGTCGGTGTCGCTGTCAGGAACCATCGCCACGATACCATTCTGCTCAAGATAATCAAGAATTTTTTCGGTCTTATCGCCGTCCAGATCGATCTCCTTAAACTGAGCGTTGATATCACTGAATTCCAGGATCCCGTTTTTCTTCTTACCAAGCTCCACAAGTGTATTTAACCCTTCTAAAAATAGCGCCCGCTCGTCCACTGTATTCTTATTATCTTTCATGTCTTCCTCCTTCATTCTATCGACATCACTGTACCGGTAGTCTCAGACTCAGATGCTCCAGTTTCTTTTTCTCTGCAATCAACGCCTGCAGCTGGGACAAATCTGTGATCTCCCTGCTCTGTTTTTCCAGACTCGCCTTCTTTAGTGTCTTCACTACTTCATTCAGAGCCTTTTCCCGCTCCGTGTGTTCTCTGACTTCCTTTACCTGGCGGTTGAACAGTCCCGCCACTACCGATTGCTCCTCCTTGCTGTCAAACCGGCTGATGATCGTTGCCGGCGACATGCTCCCTGTCTCTGCCTGTTCATAAAGCAGCTTTGCCACTTCCCGGTATGGTTCATCCAGAAAATCTTCCGGCAGAATCGTTTCGCTGACAACAGGATATAAAGACAAATCTTCACTGATCCATGTCAGCAGGATTGCCTGAATCCTCCCTATGCCATCCTCTTTCCTGCTGTCTTTCTTTTTCTGTCTCTCACTTTTTATCTTTTCATACTGAATTCCCACAGCTGCCGCCGCATGATGCTTTACCAGCTGTCTGAAATCTTCACTGCGAATCCCATATTCTCTGGAAAACGCCTCTATATAATTATTTCTCTCTATTTCATTTTCAAACGTCAGGCATCTTTTCGCCGCCTCATTCATAAATTTAGTCTTTTCTTCGGGATCCCCCATATCGTATTCTCTCTGCAGAATACCGATTTCATAGAAAAAACTGTTCTGGGCGGAATGAATACGGTTCTGGAACTCCTCTGCCGACAACCCTTTGATAAATTCGTCGGGATCTTTATAAGGCTGCATGTCAATAACCCGCACCGTCAATCCCGCCTCTTTCAGCAAAGGAATTGCCCGGAGCGCTGCTTTGACGCCGGCGCCGTCGCTGTCATAGCAAAGATAGACGGTATCCGTATATCTTTTTAAAAGGCTGCTCTGCTGGCTGGTAAATGCTGTGCCAAGAGATGCCACGGCATTCGTAAACCCCGCCTGATGAAGGGCGATCACATCCATATACCCCTCACAGATGATCATGCCCTGGTCCTGCCTGCCGTGTACATAATTCAGTCCGTACAGGTTCCGGCTCTTATCAAAGACCATTGTCTCCGGCGAGTTCAGGTATTTCGGTTTTCCGTCTCCCATCACCCGTCCGCCAAAAGCGATCACTTTTCCCGATCGATCCATAATCGGATACATAACCCTGTTCCAGAACTTATCATAAACACCCTTTTTCTCATGAAAGGTAAACAATCCTGTCTGGTTTAATATAGTATCGTCAAAACCTTTCTTTTTCATGTATTGATACAGATCATCACTAAACTTGTCCGAATATCCCAGTCCGAACCGGCGTATCGTTTCCTCAGAAAGCGCTCTCTGCAAAAGATATTTTTTTGCCTCTTCTCCCCGCCCGGAATTGAGTTTCGCATAAAAATAGTTTGCGGCCAGCTTGTAGATCTCCAGAATCCGTTCCCTTGTATTGCGTCGTCTCCGGTCCTCCTCGGAATTGCTTTTTTCCGGCAGCGCCATGCCAGCGCGGCCCGCCAGCTGTTCCAATGCTTCTGGAAATGTGAGATTTTCATATTCCATAAGAAAAGTAAAAACATTTCCGCCTGCTCCACAGCCGAAGCAGTAATACATCTGCTTACCTCCTGAAACCGAAAAGGAAGGCGTCTTTTCATTATGAAACGGACATAAACCTGTAAAATTGCTCCCGCTTTTTTTTAAATTGACATAGCCGGAAATCACATCCACAATATCATTTCTCTGACGGACTTCCTCAATAAACTCCTCACTGTAATACATCCTGCCAGCCTGCCCTCCTGTCAATAAACCCTCCATGTCTTCGGTATCATCAGACTCTGATAGGTGGATACGGCATACCGGTCTGTCATGCCTGCAATATAATCACACACCACACGCTCCACAGTCTCTCCCTGCTCCCATATCATTCTTGTATATTCCTCTGGCAATTCTTCCATATGTTTTACATAATACTCAAAAAGCTGTCCTATCATTCGTTCGGCCTTCACTTCCTCTGCCTTTGCTACAGAATTTACATACACATTGGCAAACATATACCGGCGGAGATGAAGCAAAGCTTCATATTTTTCATCGGACATAATGATGTCTTCTTTTCCCATACTGTTGATGACGATATCATGTATCAGCGTATTCAGCCGCTCTCTGAGCGTAGCCCCAAGCACCTGGACACACCCGTCGGGAATATCCGACTCACGGATGATTCTTCCACGGATGGCATCGTCAATATCTGAATTTACATATGCGATCTTGTCACAGAGCCTTACGATCTTTCCCTCCAGTGTAGTAGGACTGCCGGAAGTAGAGTGATTCAGGATTCCATCCCGAACCTCCTTGGTCAGGTTTAAGCCCCTTCCATTTTTTTCCAATCTTTCCACCACCCGCACACTCTGGAGCTGATGATAAAATCCATCGGAACAGATCCGGTTCAACATCCGTTCTCCAGCATGTCCAAAAGGCGTATGGCCTAAATCATGCCCCAACGCCACTGCCTCTGCCAGATCCTCATTCAGATGCAGAGCCTTAGCAATGGTTCTCGCATTCTGTGACACTTCCAGCGTGTGGGTCAGCCTGGTCCGGTAATGATCCCCCTCCGGCGCCAGAAAAACCTGGGTTTTTCCCTTCAGCCTGCGAAATGCCTTGGAATGCAGGATTCTGTCCCGGTCCCTCTGATAGACAGGACGCAGGTCACATGGTTCCTCCGGATGATCCCTTCCCAGTGACTGGTCACTGAATGCGGCAAAGGGACTAAACATAGCATACTCTCTTTGCTCAAACTCTTCACGTAATGTCATCTATGTACCTCTTTTTTCTAATAAAAACGCCTACACTCTATTATTTCAACGCGAAAGAGGAATTTCCTTTTTTTCTTATTGATTATTTTTTCATGATGTTGTACACTTACTTTTAGATGGCTGGATGAAGTGCCACTGGCACTTCGCAATGTAGCAATGCTACGTCAAGACATTAGTTATATTAGATAACAGATTCATTATATTCAGAAGGAGTATTAAATATGGCAAGAACTGGGAAAAATGCATGGGCACTCTTTTTACTGCTTTTAGCAGGCATCGTTCTGGGAAGTTTTATCGCCCAGATGACAGCCGGGATTTCCGGCCTCTCCTGGCTTTCCTTTGGGAAAAACTTCGGATTGGATAATCCCATCACATTAAATCTTGGAGTTCTCGTTCTCACTTTCGGGCTCAAGATCAAATTTACCATCGCCAGCATCATCGGGATCGTGATCGCCGGTATTATTTATCGTTTCTTATAGCAGACGGACGGCGCGAACTTGCATTAGAATATAAGCTTGATGAAATTACTAATGGCGAGATAACAATCAGTTGGATCTACACTAAGTAAGGGACACGAGAAGTAACTATACAAGGTCCACAAACAAAACAACTTTGGGTTCAGTTAATGCAAAAACTTTCGGACCCAAAAAAATCTTCGTATTAAAATTTCGCTTTTCATATCCATTTTCCTACCTTTTATTCTTATTCTGGTTTTCAGTTAACCTTATTATTGTTTTTAATATCTTTCTCCAAATAAAAAATATTATAAAAAGCGCAATTATTATAAACAGAAATAAATATTGATAATTAAAAATCCAAAAATCAACTTTTAATAAACACAAAATCAAAGAAACACTTTCTCTTTTGCTAAAAAAATCTTTATCAAATTGAGTATAATCCATTCTATAAAATTGGATTATTGATCCGCCTAATTCTAAAACTCCAAATAATCCACTTATAAAAATCCGTTTGTTTTTTTCAGATAAATCATAAAATAAATTTATCACAAACAGGACTATCATGGAAAACAACATTGCTTTTAAGAAAAAATCCAGTCGATTTATAGAATAATATTCTTCAAACAATATACTTCCAAATATCAGAATTATCTTAAATAGGACAACACCTATCGGTATTACCTTTTTCGTCCAAAAATAATTAGCAAATATAAAAACACTTGATAACAACATGCATCCAATAAACATGACAATCATTGTATCAAATAGCATATATATGGGTACCAACCCAAAGAAAAATCAGTAACTGTTATACTAGATATAAATGTGTCAGCACACTAGTATAATAATGGTATAGGACCGGAGCACGGCTGGTTGCTTGTAAATTCAATCGGGCAAACCTTTATTGTAAGATCACTGTATGTGAATGGTCCAATTTCTCATTTTTCAAATCCCATAAAGTGACAATATCACCTGACACATCAATATGGATAATAACATCGCTCTCAAAGACTTTATTTGCTTAATGGGTTGCAAGATTTTCAAGAAACAATTCCCTGTCCTTCCGGTAGATCACCCAGCTTCCATCCCAGTATGCCACTTCTTTTCCCTCATAAGTGACTTCTAAATAAACAGCGTCCCTGTCCGGGTCATATCGCAAAAGCAGGCTTCTCTCGATATCTTTCGTAAAGTGCTGCAGAAAACCTCTCGACTGACTGTAAACGCGGCACACAATAAATAGCTTGTTTTCTGACTGTCTGGTAGAAACCTCCATGTTTTTCTCCTTACCTCCCATAATTTCCTGCATCTGTTTCATATATTTTTCTGATTTTTCGGTATCCTGGCCGGACGACTCCCTCCCATCCACATAAAGCAGAAACATCAGCGCATCATACACATCACTATAAACCGTATCGGTATAATAGGGAACAGAATGATCATCATCCTTTTTCTGGCGGAACCACTCCTTCTCAGCCACTGTGTAACTGTCCCCGATAATCTTCGTCCAGTTTTCTATGTCATCCTCCTCATTTTTCAAAAACTCTTCTTCATCTGCAAAATGTGTTATCTCCCTACGGGTCGCATCCCATCCAACGCTACTCTCATCCTCTTCATCCTCTTCATCCCCGTTATAATACCCTAAAATCATATTATCGCATGCATAAATCCAGATACAGCAGCACTTCTTCGCTGCAACAATGTTCCCGTTTATATCCACAACCAGCACATTTATTTTTCCTTCCCATTCCTCGGATATTCCCCTGCCGGACAGATAAAAGTACTGTTTAGAACTTGATATTTTGTCAATCGCAAAGTTTTTTGATATATCTTCTAATTTCTGTGGGATATCGTCATTTTCCGATTTTATAAAAGTACCATAACTCGCAGTGCAGTCATATAGCACGACATTCCCGATCCGGGCGGAACGCCCATGCTCGGTTGGGCCTCCCAGCCCCCATTCATCAAAATCAATGTCTGCCGGTGTACTAAAATTGCAACCCGACAGTATCATCACCAGTATCACAGATAAAAATAATACTTTTTTCATGAGTTCAATTCTCCCTCTTCATAAATGATTTAATTATAGTCCCATGTAAAGGTAGCCTTTTTCCTTTTTTTGATTTTCCACCTACCTTCTGATATCTCAAGCCGGTTAATAAGTTTGTTCCGAACAGACGATTTCAACACCGTTAAGTCTGCGATACATCGTACTCCGATCTTAGAAGGGTTCACGTTCTCCTGATTGCCAGCGTCAAAAATCGTAATCCACCAGGAATGTTTTTTGGGTTTATAAATGTTAATAATTCTTTTATCGTATTTCATCTTTAATTCTGTAAATAATTTCTGTACAAAAAAGTAATGTTTTGTACTTCCATAAGTGTTATAAAAGCCTACCTCACACCCTGCTCCAAGATTCAAATAATCCGCTTTCCATGCCCATATAACATACTGCCTCTTCATATTGAACCTATAGTCATTTTCATCACAAAATTGATATTTATGCGGTTTTGAAATATTCGTTCCGGACTCGAACGCAAAATCATAAAAATCATTATAGCCGAACAATTTCTGTACACACCAGTCTTTAGCATGAAAGATACTATTATTTTCTTTATCCCTTTCAAAACCACCCCAATCTAATATCTTATTAACCAGCTTACTTTTTCCTGTTTTTGTTAACTCATAAAATTTTTTACCGAACCGTGAATTCTTCCAAGAATCAACCCCTTTTCGTATTAATTCAGCCGATGTTTTCTTAGGATTATTTACAAATTTTTTCACATAGCTTTTTGCACTATTATAACATTCTTTTGCGGAGTTCCAAAATGAATACCATTTTTTCTTTATGGATGTCCACACGTTGCCATCAGGATCCCACGCATTCACCCCGTCATTCCCATAGTATGTATACAAATGCAGACTTAACGGCTCATCCTCTTCCCCCCGTATAGGTATCCCTTGTCAACATACTTTGTCTCGGCAATGGTATCCTTCTTTTTCTTCCCGCTGACAGAAGTTAATTTTCGTTCTCATCGTCTTTAAATAACAACAGCGTCCTCCTCTATATCCACATTTAAGGTTTCCGTACGAATCATCAAATCTAATTTCTTTTTCGCCCTATATCTTATTTTACAATGTTATTAGGCGCTTCAATTCGCTACAATTTAGTCAATTATTTGGTGTAATTTCTCTGCAACTTCCCTACACTTACACTTTGATGTAAAAGAATAGAATAAATCCTCTCCAAATGATTTCGTAAAGATCTTCTCTATACTTTCTTCTATTCCTTCTATTGACAAATCCTCTTCACTTAGCAAATTATAAATTTGAACAATTTCGTCTTCATACTCATTTTCTGGTGCCATAGGAAATAAACAAATCGGATCCCATTCATTAATTATATTTCTAATCAATTCCATTTTACTTTCCTCCATATAATCTTCTTACTATTTGCTTCATATTATTATCAAAATATTCTTTTCCCCAAGCAGTAATCAATTTTCCTTCTTTGCTCATGACCACAACGCCATTCCTAGTAACAAATGCAAATTTATTTCCGTTGTTTTGAGACAAAGCTTTTCCTTTTTTTACAATTTTATTGATAGACTTCTTGCTCATTCCACGTTGCTGTATCCTTTTTGAAGCATGCTCTGCAAATGCAGACCAATTAATTTTTATATTTGGATTTTTTACATATGTTCCCATTTTCCCAAAGTCTTCACCATATTTAGCTATATTTCTTAATGCTTTGCTTTTTTTCAGTTTCTTGGATGTTTTATTTCCAAAAGACTTTTTGACTTTATTCAACGCCTTTTTTACTACAGGAGGCTTCCCCTTACTTAGCACCTTTGGTACTTTGCCAGTCCCTTTTACGGCGCCCTCTCCTATCAATACAAGCGATGCCTCTCCCAATTGTCCACCATACAAATAACCAATAATATAAGTATCCTTGTTTATCGCCGCCTTTGCAAAACCATACCATAATCTTCCAAA
>CAQOJF010000049.1:0-20597 GCA_948848225.1 uncultured Eubacterium sp. | reverse complement strand
TTGTTTTGTCTTATGACAAATTAACTGCGATTGCAGAGCTAATCCGCAAATATCTTCCGTCAGTGAAATCTATCGGCTCGTTTGCGAGGATTACAGATGTTACTCCGAAAACCGATAAGGAGCTTGCCAAACTGCGGGATATGGGATATGACGGTCTGACAATAGGAATAGAAACAGGCGATGATGAAGCCCTGCGGTTTATGAACAAGGGATATACCTCGGCAGACATCATAGAGCAATGCCAGAGATTAGATGCAGCGGATATTCATTACAGTTTCTTTTATTTGGTAAGTATTTCTGGGGCAGGTCGTGGAGAAATTGGAGCAAAATTGACGGCTGATATATGCAACCAGATACACCCTACGCTCATCGGGGCAAATATGCTTACGATTTATCCAGATTCCGAGCTTTATCGAGAAATACAGCGTGGGAACTGGCATGAGGAGGGCGAACTTGAAAAATACAAAGAGGTACGGACACTTATTGAAAATTTGCAGATACCTACTATCTTTGCGGCAATGGGAGCTTCCAATGCGTATCAGTTTCATGGGCAACTGCCAAAAGACAGAAAAAAGCTGCTGTCATTTCTTGATGAAATCATAGGAAATGTCAGCGAAGACGAATTACAGCGGTATAGAAAAAGCGTCCATCATCTATAAGGGAAAGGAAGGACAATCATGCACTTTACAGGCAGAACCTGGCGACCACCCTATGAAACTCATTCGGTCATCATACAGGCTACCTCTGGCTGCACCTATCATAAATGCAAGTTTTGCAGCCTGTATAAAAACGAGTGCTTCCGGATGTCGCCTATTAAAGAATTTGAAGAAGATTTAGAAGAGATAAAAAGTTATCAGCCAGCTTAATCCATATTTTATTTCCGTGGACTCTCTCACGCTTTTCCCTGACACGGAGTTGTACCAGATGGCACAGCAGGGCTTGTTTGTGCCTGCCGAAGAAAAAGAGCGTATCCGTGAATTGCAAATCCTAATCAATAACCTAAATATACGCACACACCTATTTGCGAACACGGTATCTAATTTCACGCCAGTAACAGCGTGGCTTCCCTATGACTGTGAAAAAGTAACGAATGAATTGCAATATGTTTTAGATCATACCGGTGAAATGGAGATGCAGGAATATAGAAAAAATTTGAAGTCTTTGGGATAAGTTCCACCCAAATGAAAATAGTCTAAGGGGCTGTCTTATTTCCATCTGTTTTTGGATCACTTCAAAAATTCCTCAATTTCTTCCAGTTTCTTCACCGTAATCTGCACCCAGGCAGGGCGAAAGCCACTGGCAAACGCATTTCGGATTGAAGCGATATTGGACCAGGCACAACAATAAAAAGGGACAATACCGCGGTCCAGAATTTCAACAGCTAACTTACTGGTCAGCGTCGCCGCAACTCCCATTCTACGGTATTCTGGAAGGACGTCAATCCCGATCTGCCACATGGACTCACAATCTGCAGAAGCCCCCGCCAGTCCGATCAGCTTATCCTTATCATAAGCGCCCACAGCAATTACATCCAGTTCTTTTCGTTTCTCACAAAGAGCGTTACTCCACTGGTCAGTATATAGTTCACGAAAATCTTCCGCTCCCAATAACCTCAGTTCATAAGGACAGCTCTTCTGCAGTCTCTGCACCAGCCCGTCCCCAAGTAACACCTCTACATCCGGAAGTGAATACTCTGCCATGAAACAGACATCATACCCCATGGGACGGACACGATTCATCAAATCGTGCAGATCTGGTGTTTCAAAACAATGCTCTATCGCAAATTTGCTTATGTACTCTGTCACAATTTCTTTCAACTCTTCACAAACCGAGGCAACAATATTATTTCCATACGAAGTCAGGTCACAGATAAATGGCAGCTCCAGATATTTTCTGGCATCTTCTTTCTTTTGGGAAATGACCACCTTGTTTTTTTTCTCTTTAAAATCCTGCCAGTGGCAACTGCTGTCAATGGCAGATTGTTTCATTGCAATTTCTAAAATCTGTTTATTGTTCATAACTCTATCCTCTCAATCCTGTATCTGACAACCTCTCATCGATACGCCAGTCGATCAGCAATTTGATCCCCAGAGAAAGAATCCCATAGCAGTGCAGCCACATCCCCCAGGCGAATCCCCAGACCATCCCTTTCCACAAAAAGGGCGATATATTTTTTAACAATTTCCCTCTGGCAAACGCCGAAAAATACTTCTTAGCCAGGGGATATGAGGCATATTCCTTCAACACCTTTTTCACCGCAGAGAGAGTCTTTCCTCCATACTCATAATTCATCTTCCCATCAAAAAAGGCCGCAAAAAATATAGTACAGGCCGCCAGGTCCTCGTACCTCTTATCCCTCGCTTCCTCACGCACCGAGTGTTCCAACTCCTCTGCGATCGCCATCCATCCCCTGACTGAATCCGGCCGGAACCGATACGAAGCAGAAGCTTCGTTTTTCCGGTAAACATATACCGGTTCCGGGAGAAACGTATACTTTGCCCCCCGGATATAACAGTAAAAATTGAACAGTTTATCCTCTGCATAGTCATAATCTCCAAAGCGCAGCTGGTTTTCCTGCAAAAAAGAACGTCGATACATCTTGCACCACACATAAGACAGCGTCCCCACAGAAAAAAATCCCCGGAAGCGAAACGTCCCCTGCTCTGGTGAAAATCCGCAAAAACTGCTGCAGCTTCCGGCGGGAAGCAGCCTGTCATTCCAAAGCCGCATATAATCCCCTACCAGGATATCCGCCTCATCCATCTTTGCCGCCATATGAGAGAGCACAAAGGATTCCGGCAGATAATCATCTGCATCCACAAATACGATATAATCTCCTTTGGCATTCTCGATCCCCTTATTCCTGGCCGCGGAAACACCGCTGTTTTTCTGCGCCAAAACTCTTATTTTCTCAGACCGGCGCCCATATTCTTCACAGATCGGCACACTTTTGTCACTGGAACCGTCGTCTACTAGCAGCAGCTCCAAGTCTTCATAGTCCTGTCTTAATATACTCTCAATACACTGGGGCAGATAGGTTTCGGCATTATACACAGGGACGATCACCGATATCTTTTTATTCATATTCACCATTCATCCTCCGGCACAGCATTTCTATAGATGCAATCAGGTGTGGATCTCCCACACCTGATCGAATAATGTTGAGGTCAAAAGGTTCTTTGCCCCCAGCCCAAAACCCTACAGCGTTTCCATGGTCTCCCGGATCGCTTTGATAAAATCCTGACTGTTTAACACTGTCACATTTTCCAGACTTGTGATCAGCGCAAGATCCTTTGTCATCTTGCCATCTTCAATGGTTTTCAACGTAGCTTTCTCCAGCTTATCTGCAAACTCCTGAAGCTCTTTGATGCCATCAAGTTCTCCCCGCTTGCGCAGTGCTCCCGTCCAGGCAAAGATGGTAGCCACAGAGTTAGTGGAAGTCTCCTCCCCCTTCAGATGCTTATAATAATGCCTCTGCACCGTACCATGCGCCGCCTCGTACTCGTACACACCACTTGGGGATACCAGCACGGAAGTCATCATGGCAAGAGATCCACAGGCAGAGGATACCATATCGCTCATCACATCTCCGTCGTAATTCTTGCAGGCCCAGATAAAACCGCCCTCTGCCTTCATAACACGTGCTACCGCATCGTCGATCAGGGTATAGAAATACTCGATACCTGCCGCCTCAAATTTATCCTTGTACTCCTTGTCATAAATCTCCTGGAAAATATCCTTAAAATTATGGTCATACTTTTTCGAAATGGTATCCTTGGTGGCAAACCACAGATCCTGTTTTGTATCCAGCGCATAACCAAAACACGCTTTGGCAAAGCTGGCGATGGACTGGTCCGTGTTGTGGATTCCCTGGAGGATTCCAGGACCGTCAAATTCGTGAATGGTCTCGCGGATCTCTGTGCCATCCTCTGCTGTAAATACAAGTTCTGCCTTACCTTTTCCCGGCACCTTGATCTCTGTATTTTTATATACATCGCCGTAGGCATGTCTGGCGAGGGTGATCGGCGCCGTCCAGTTTTTCACACAGGGATCGATGCCCTTTACCTGGATCGGGGTACGGAAAACCGTGCCGTCCAGAGCTGCCCGGATCGTACCATTTGGGCTTTTCCACATCTCTTTCAGATCGTACTCTGTCATTCTTGCCGCATTTGGGGTAATGGTCGCACATTTTACAGCCACACCATATTTTTTTGTCGCCTCCGCAGAATCCACTGTCACCTGATCATTGGTCTCGTTCCGGTACTCCAGACCGAGGTCATAATACTCCGTCTTTAAATCTATGTATGGCAGCAAAAGCTCATCTTTTATCATCTGCCATAAAATTCTTGTCATCTCATCCCCATCCATCTCCACAAGGGGAGTCGTCATCATAATCTTAGCCATATTCATTTCCTCCATTTCATCTAATCTTATATTACCGCTTACATATTAACACATGTGCAAAAATTTTTCAAATCAATCAGCTGGGCGACTTCTGCTTCTATTTTTCTATGATCTTCTCTAATTTCCGAATACAGTGACGATACGCCGGTATGAGAAACAGATCTGCCAGTACCCAGGCCACCGGACTGGCAAGGCAAGCCGCCGTAAAACCAAAGACAGGAACAAACCCAAAACCAACTACACTTCGACCCACCATCTCCGCAACCCCCGCAAAAATCGCCAGTTTGCCAAAGCCCAGTCCTTGAATTGAAAAACGGATAATGTTTACCAGCGCCAGCGGAATAAGGAAAATACTGTTCCAAAAAAGGAATTCTGCCACATTTCGTATGATCTCTACCTCGGCAGAGTCCACAAACAAAAGCGCCAGTTTGTCCCCAAAGCCAATGAGAAATGCCCCTGCTAATACACAATAGGCAGCTGCCAGATAGCTACACTGCACCATTCCCTTCGTGACACGGTCCAGCCGGCAGGCGCCCACGTTTTGCCCCGCATAGGTCGCCATGGTAGCGCCAAAGGCATCGTAGGGACAATAGAAAAACATGGCAATCTTACCGCCGGCGGTCATAGATGCTACAGACGTAGAACCAAGTCCGTTGACGGCAGTCTGCAAAATAACACTTCCGATGGCGGTGATGGAATACTGAAGTCCCATGGGAATTCCCATACTACAGAGACGTCCAATACAGCTCCCCCGCAGTTTCCACTCCCTTTTCTGAATTCGCAGAATGGGAAATTTTTTCTTAATATAAAACAGGCAAAGCACTCCCGAAATCGCCTGAGACAGCACCGTCGCCCCGGCTGCACCTGCCACTCCCATATGAAAAACCACGATTGCCAGCAGATCCAGTCCGATATTCAGCACGGAGGAAATAACCAAAAAGATCAGAGGGCTTCTGGAATCCCCCAGGGAACGGATGATCCCCGACAGAAGATTATAGAGATAGGTGGCGGGGATCCCCAGAAAAATAATAAATATATACCAGTAGGCCTCGTTGAAAATATCAGAAGGCGTATCCATCCAGATCAGAATATTCCGGCAGAGCAAACAAACAGACAGTGTCATAACGGAGGCAAAGAGAATCGAAAGCCAGACACTATTTGCTACAAAACACCGCAACATTTTTTCATCCTTTGCCCCAAAGCGCTGGGCCACAGGGATGGCAAAGCCGTTGCACACACCCATACAAAAACCTATAATCATAAAATTGATGGAGCCGGTGGCGCCCACTGCTGCCAGAGACTTTGCACCAAGAAACTTTCCCACGATGATCATATCCATCAAACTGTAAAACTGCTGAAACAACATACCAAAAAACAGTGGTATGGCAAAGCCAAGGATCAACCGGATCGGTGACCCCACCGTCATATCTTTCATCCTACTACGCTCCAAAGTATTCTCCTCCTCTCCCAAGTCCTGTTACCTTCCCTATAGTCTCCGGTAGCGGTTCAGGCAGGCAAAGATCTCCTGTCTTCTCGGCATCGCCAGCCCGGAGGCTACGTTTCTTTCGCCACAAACACCGCCAAATCCTTTTTGAGTTAGCTGTGTTTCCAAAATATCTACCACCTGTACCAGTGTCTTCCTGCCATCCAGCACATTCAGTTCTGCATACTTAACAATCTGGGCAAGCATGGACAGCTGCTCCGGATCCGCCAACTGCTCCAAATATCGAAGATCAATGGTCTCTCTGTCAATACTGATGCCATCCATCCCCATCGTCTTCATTTTGATCCGGTCACTTCCTGCCAGTTTTCGGTTCTGACTGAATATCCGCTCAAAGGAAGGCTGAACCTCCGCTGGCATTTCCTCCAGCACCGGAAACGCCTTTGCCTCTTCCTTGGCAAAATCTGTGATATCTGCCGGCACATATCGGTTCATCTGCAAGATACAGTCCGCCTTATGAAAATAACTGCCGGAGCTTCCCGCCACCAGTACCGTAGATATGCCGTGATTTTCATACAGCTCCCGAACTCTTTCGATATACGGTGTGATAGGCTCCAATTCGCGGTGCACCACCCGCTGCATCAATTCATCCCGGATCATAAAATTCGTGGCGCTGGTGTCCTCATCGATGAGGAATACCCGGCTTCCCGCTTCCATCGCCTCGATTACATTCGCCGCCTGAGAAGTACTTCCACTGGCGTCCTCCGTACAGAATTTTACCGTATCTTTGCCGTTAGGAAGATTGTTGATAAAATAAGAGATATCTACATTTTTAACACTTCTACCGTCCTCCGCGCGAAGTTTCACTGCAGTTCCATCGGTGATGACGTATTCCCTTCCATCCCCGGCAATATGATCATAAACACCAAGTTCCAATGCTTTGAGCAGGGTGGATTTTCCATGATATCCGCCTCCCACGATCAACGTGATTCCCCTGGGAATCCCCATGCCCCGAAGGGTCCCTTTGTTGGGAAGGATAAGCTCTACTTCCATAGAGGCCGGCGATTGAAAAGGCACTGCCTGCTTCATCGGACGGCTGCTGACTCCGGATTCCCTCGGCAGCACAGAGCCATTTGCTACAAATGCCACAAGACCGCGGTCAGCCAGCATCTGGCGGATGGCCAGCTGATCCTCTGCCAGCTCAGCTGTCTTCTTTAATTTTCCAGCATCCAGCGCCCGGTAGTACAGACTATGGCTGACACATTTTGGCAAAAAATCAAACAGGATCTTTTCCAGCTCCCTGGCATTGATACTTCGTCCATTTGCCGGGAATCCGATCTCCATACGCAGAAGGATATCCCCCGTCCTGCCATCCAGCTGACATCCGCTCCGGGATAGTACCTCCTGTCCCGGAGTACTCACTGACATCAATCCCGACTTTCCAGAACCCTTCGCTTGAAAGGATACGCCCCGGAGCTGTTTTCCCATTTCCCGCAAAAGAGCATCCTCCAGCGCAGTCTTCTGACACGCCAGGCGATACAATTCCTGGGGAAATGCTGCCTGCCCGCCCTTCACATGGATACTGACCTTGGACGGCGCAGCAAAAGGATCTCCCTGTACATGGTCTATGCCCAGTACATATCCGGGAAACTGATACTCTCCCCGCAGCTGCTTGTATGCCGGATACCCTTTATGATCTATCTGTCTAAGCAGTGTATTTAATTCTGATGACTGTTTCATTGTTCACTTTTCTCCTTCTTGGCTGCATTTTTACGTCTTCTCTTATCCTCATACATCCGACGATCCGATTCTACCAGAAGATGTTCAAATCCTCCACTATACTCCGGCTCCCAGACGTATCCCAATGCCATTCCTGCGTCATTTTCTTCCATATCCTGATCCAATAACGTGATTCTGTGCTCCAATTCCTTCTTACCGATCCCCGGACACAGCCCCAGGAACTCGTCGCCTCCGATGCGAAACAGGGCAAAATCTCCAAACTGTCTGTTCAGACACTCACAGACTCTGATCAAAAGCTGGTCTCCCTCCTGATGGCCCATGTTATCATTGACATACTTTAACCCCATAACATCACAATATAGCACGCCGAGACTTTCCTTATTTGACAAACTACTCTGGTATTCTTTCATTGCGTGCCGGTTTCCAAGCCCGGTAAGCTGGTCGTACATGCTTAATCTTTCCAGACGGTTCACCAGCATGCGGCGCTTCAACAGAGACACGATAAAATGCCCCACGATCCAAAACAGCGTGGAAATATGATCCAGCAGTTCTCCCGGCGGATTATCCACCCCATAAAAACCGATGATCTTACCATTATCAACAAGAGGGCTGACCACCAGTGTCTGAATATTCTGAGGTTTTAGATATTCATATGCCAGCGGATCTTCCTCCCGGATCGCCTCCAAATCCTGTATAATTACATTTTTATTCTTCTGAAACGTATTATACCAGAGGGAAACCACCTCGAAGGGAACCTTTTGTAATACCTCCTTCTGTGAAACGACTCCGCTGCCACACCACTCAAAGGTATTGTCCAAGGTGCCATCCGCATTTTCTTCAAAAATATAAACCCGCCCGCTTTTTAAATGCTCACCAAGATACGCAAGAAGTACTTCCAGTGACTGTTCCGGCCTCGGCTCTGCCAATGCCAGCCGCAGCCCCTCATTCACCATACTTTCATTGCTGGTATATTTCTGGATGGTCTTTTTCTGCTCCTCCTGAATACTCATATCGATGGCAATCTCCATCCGGCACCGTCGTCCATCTGCCTCTACCATCGTATCCTTCAGCTTATAGCTCTTTTTAACAACCGGGTTAAAAATTTCCCACTCATGAAAAAATCCCGGTTTCAAAACACTGTTGGTACAAAAGTCACAGGGCCCAGACCTCTGATGCAGCAACTCATAACACTTTTTTCCTCTTACCTTCTCCTGATCCTCCACTTCAAAAACCTCACACGCTTTCGGATTCATGTATAAAATTTCATATGTATTCATATCCGCAGCATACACAATCTCGTTCAGGTTCTCATAGAATTCCCAAATCTCTGACATATCAAATCCCCCCCCCCAATTTTTCTTTTGCCGCTGCCAGCAGAAAGCTCGACGGCACCGTCGAGCTAGAGGTAAGCCGGTAGTTTACCTTACTATTATACATATCATAGCAGGCAGATTCAAGAAAAATCGTAAGGAAAGCCAGTGTCATACAAAATTAGCAGGTTTTGAGACAAATTTTCATAATAAAAGTTGTTGCAATGTTGGAATGGTCATCTGCTTTATATAGATCTCCAGCAGCTATTTGAGGCAGTAAACTGATCACCAGACATAAATTGGCGTCGCCAATCCAAAAAACCACCGGGGAATATGCTGCCCTGGTGGTTCCTTTTACAGATTTTTCTCAAAAAAATCTTTTATCCCCTCATACGCGGTATCCTCATCCTCTCCTTCTACCGTAATTTCCACTGTCTGTCCGCATTTTACCCCAAGTCCCATAACAGCCATCAATTTTGTAGCTTCTACACTCTTACCGTCTTTGCTGATCGTGATCCTGCTATTATATTTTTTTGCTTCCTTTACCAGCTCACCCGCCGGTCTTGCATGAATGCCTATCTCATCCCGGATCACATACTCCAATTTCTTCATGTTCCGTATACTCCTTTTCAAAGAATTCATCTCTTAGTATTTACGTTTTTTCCATAATAATACTTAGCTCATTCAAACTTCGATATAATATGGGCAAATATCCTCATAATTCCCGTTTTTCATACGAAATCCCTTTGGTATCATCCCAAGCTGTTGAAAACCAATTCTTTCATATAACTTCCTGGCATGTGTATTCGTTGCCACCACGGCATTAAACTGCAGGATTTTAAATCCTATATCATGAGCCTGCCGGATACAATCCTGCACAAGCATTTTTCCGATATGTAGTCCTCTGCACCGGGAAGTTACCGCATAGCTGGCATTACATATATGGCCACATCTGCCTACATTATTAGGATGTAGTATATACAATCCGAGAATTTTTCCGCTCTCCCCTTCTTCTGCGACACCGCAATAGCTTTGGCCCGCAAAAAATTCTCTTCCTGTAATTTCTGTCAAACACTCCTCCTGTGGGAATGCAATCCCTTCCTCCACCACTTCATTCCATATAGTGATCATGGAAAAAATGTCCTTCTCTTCATATTTTCTTATGGCTACATTGTTATTCATTTTCATTGTTCCTCCATACGCAATACCTCAGACCAGGCAAATCTCATATCCCTTTCAGAAATTTCTTCTGCATCTTCATAAAACCATGCACTCGCCAGCATCACTTCCATAAAGAAAAGCTGATATATATCAGCTGCCGGATATCCAAGTAAGTGGGACATTTTTTCAATCATCTTATTTATATGAACTCTTCGTAAAGAATCTTTTCTATCATCCAACTCATTCAGCAAAAAACGGGGGATATCAAAAATAAATGGACCCACAACCCCCTTGGGATCGATCACTACATAATTTTCAGAAGCAGCATTCCTCACGATATTTTCATGATGCAGATCTCCATGTAAAAGCACTCTCTCCGGATATTTTTCAAACATCTTCACGGCAATGTCTACTGCACGACACATTCCTTCTGCCAGCTGTTTATTATTGTGATTCTGTACCGATCTGCTGGCATCTTTAACCCAGTTTAGATAACTGTTGTATCTCGTCTCATCTTTTGGCACAACATGAATATCCTCAAATACCCGGGTAAATATAACAGCTCTTCTCTCCCAATCCGGTTCCTGTTTTAACGCTGTACCCGGCGAGATCCTCTCTTCTAAAAGTAAGGCATTTTCACGGTCAAGAGCATATACCTGACAGCAGGCCCTTCCTCTCATTTCCAATAAAGCAAAATATTCACGGGCAATGGCAACAGGATCTTCACCAATCTTTAAGATCACTGAACCAACCCCGGCAGAATCCGCACGAAATACAGCGCTGTTTTCTCTTACATAAATACTCTGAATTTGTGTAAGTCCCCATTTTCGGGAAGCTGTCTGCAAGCGTTCATGTAGGGTTTTCTTCTCTGTCATCGGCTCTCTCCTCCTGATTCCAACTGCTTCCATTCTTACTTACAGAAACTGTCTCTCTGCCAGCACTTCTGCCAGCTCCTCAGCAGATATCGATCCTTTCTGTCGCAGTGTATCATCCATTATCTCAATGACTTTAATCAGGTATAGGCAGCTGTTTCCTCCTGCTATAAAGCGTCTAAATACATCCGTCAAAAAACCATAAGAGAAAACTTTCGGAACTGTTTCTGAAATCAGTACCGGATACCTTTTTTGCAAATTTTGAACCATTTCCTTTACTATATCGCGGTTGAGTATTTCTGCATATTTTTCTCTAACAGTCTTCTCTAAAATTTCCATCATACACTTGCAGACAGATTCTGTCCCTTGGGAAATTGTACCCCTGTATAGTTCTCTGCGATACGATAGGATCACAAATTCTTCCGGTTCCAGATTCATATTATCCCGCACATGTACAAGCGGCATCAAAACCCCCTCCGCTGAGAGATTTTTCCTCACTTGAACGATCTGCTCCATATATGAACCATCCATAAAAGCAGACACAAGATTCTTTCCGAAAGTCAACTCCAATGGCTCCAGACAGCTCCGGAGATTTATCCAGATCTCGTTTTGTGATTTTTCATCGTTGTTCTCTGTTATTTTCACAGATTAGATCCCCAAAAGATAATCTGCACTGCATCCCAGTATCTGACAAATATCTGTCAGCAGTGAGACATCAGGCAGACTTTGACCTCGCTCCCACTTACTAAGTGCCTGGGGAGTTACACCAATTCTCCCCGCCAGTTCCTCCTGCGTCATTCCTTTGTTCTGTCGATATCTGGCCCGATCTCACGGTTTTCTTGCAAGCTGCAGATCTATCGTATCATAAATTGTAATCTCCCCCCCATACCTGTTAATTGCCTCTTCTATCTTCGAGTAAAATTCCGTTCGCAGCGTCTCTTCCATCGCGATATGGTCCGAATAAGTTCCGAGAAGCATTCGATACTCTTTTGCTGAAAATGTCCGCGTTCTGTAAAACAGCGCATATCGGATATCCTCAAAACCATATTTCTCTGCTTTCATAGCCCCATTCTTTGCCTGTTCCGCATCATATTCTTGCAGAATCTCCTGCTTTTTATTGTGAAATTTGTAATAATACACCGCATATAATTTGTCTATTTCTTTCGCAAGAAGCGGGTTTCCTTTATCACGGTAAGGATGATTTGCAAATCGAGCAAATACGCCGCCACGTTTCAACATTGCAAAAACTTTTTGATAACCGACTTCCTCCGGGATCCAGTGAAAGGCTGACGCTGAGTACACCAGATCACATGATCCACTTTCAAAAGCAACATTTTCAAATTTATTTGTGACAACCGAAAAACGGGGAAAACCCTTGAACTTCTCTCTGCACAGTTCAGAGAAATTCCCTCCGCATTCAACAGCAGTTAATTTACACCCTGTTCGCAAAATAGGAAGTGTTGCCTGGCCGCCCCCAATTCCCACCTCAACGACATTACTTGCTTCGCTAATGGGAATATATTTAAAAATAGTTTGATATAACTCATCCACATAACCAGGGCGTATTTTTTCATATGTAGAAGCGACTGTATCAAATGTCCACTCCAAGCCTAATAAATCTTTATAAAACGGTTCCTGCATACCGCATGTTCTCCTTAAATGTTTCAATATTTTCTTAGCTGACGACGCGAGCTAAGATGTACAAAGCTTTTTCATAAAACTGTACCTTGAATCCAAAGGGTTTCTATTTCCTGCTTTGCATTCCTTAACAAATCCTCAATCACGCTGTTCATCTCCATTCTCATCATAATTTCCCGTAATTTCAATTGTATTCCCATCCAAATCTTTCAACATAAAATACCAATACGGTGTTCCCGCATAAATGTATCGTATCTCTGTCAGATCACTTCCTATTTCCAATGACTGGATTCTCTGATGTTCTTTTTTCAGATCATCCGTACAAAGATTGATCACCACTTTCCCACAATTTTCCTTTCCCATAATCTTCTTCATATTATCATATAGATCTATGTATTCCCCCTGCTTTTCCACCTCATCTGGATGCTTCTCGTCAAACTCCCCATTCATTATAGATAATCCCAGGCCGTCCATTTGAAAAATGGCGTACCTTGTCTTATTCTGGCAGGCTGTATCCCGTTCAAACAGTTTTCTATAGAAGTCCAATGCAGCCTCAAAGTTCTTCGTAATAATATAAATATTTCCATATGTTATCATAACCAGTTCTCCTTCTCTCTGTTATTATGAATTGCAACCAATACAGGGATTTATATTCAGGTTCATATCTGCTCTAAAATAAAATTTATGTTTTCTTCGACAGGCTTTGTCCCATTTACGCGTATGATAGGACAAGTCAAAGATTGTACCGTATTCCCTTTACAGAAGTAAAAACAAAGTATTCATGTGCACTTTTCCCGCACCATTTAGTCCACACACAATAATTCCCGTTCCCATTGATTATTCCTTCATTTGTAGTTTAGTAAGCAGTTTAACAATTCCATCTCTATTCTTTGCGGCTTTCATAAAAGCGGGGAGCATATCAGACTGAGAACGCATCGTTTTGTAAGTTTCATAAAAATCTGATTGAACTGTGCGTATGTCTGCCGACAAATAACCAATCAAATATTGCAAGTGTTCTCTGTTTAATGCCCATATTATTTTTCCTCTATAACTTGCCTGAAAATAAAACGGATAATGAAAATACGGATCCTCTGCATGCCGTATATCTTCAAATATAACATATTGCGAATCCATTATATCTGAAACATTCCCTATAACAGATTCTTTACAATATGGACATTTAACCCGTAATTTGGGACCATGAATCTTATCATTAGGCATTGAAATTTGAAAGTATTTTCCAGTTGTTGTACATTGAGCAGTTACTTTAAAGGCATAGTTTCCGCCTGGTACAGTTTCTTTTTTCGTATAACAAGACTCGCATTGAAAAAGAGCAATATTCTTTTTTCTATCAAAGCGAACAACTCCTGCTTTACTGCACTTTGGACAGACAACAATCATATCAGACAAAAATGAAAAGGTATGATATGGAACATCATTAAATCTTATTGTCATACAAACTCCCTCAAAGACATATCCTGATTGTCAACTTGCTTCTATCGTTTAAGTTTATTTCATTATAATCTAAAACTCTATAAATTTTCATTTTAAAGAAGACTTTTCATTCCCAAGCACCATTCATTTAACTTCTTAAAATTTCTTTTTTCCGTTTTTCGAATTCTTCTTGAGTAATTGCGCCAGAATCAAGAAGCTCTTTACATAATTTCAACTTGTCAGCCCCTCCTATTATTCCATTAAATTGCATATTAACATTCTGCGTATTGTAAATCAAAAAAAGTGTCATCTAGATAACATTTAGACCAAATGGATTTACTTTTTATCTCCTAGCATAATCTGAGTGTTCCGGCGATTCTTAGAAACCTTCATAAACTGTAACTTATTTTATCATATATTGAGGCTCTTTTCCAGTTGCTATTCTATTTCTTCCTGTGCTACATCCAATCAGATGCACTCCCCTTTCATATGCCAGAAGTATTACATCTAGCTCAATTTATCATTAACTGAACTGTATTCCTGACGGAAGACCCGCGGAGACATCCCATGTTTTTTTTTGAAAACTTTTGAAAAATACAGTTCATCCTGATACCCCGTATAGAAAGCAATTTCCTTTATCTTCAGATCCGAATCCACCAGCATCTCCCTCGCTTTTTTCAAGCGGTATTCTGTGATGTATTCCTGAACGGACAATTGAAAGACCTCTTTGAAGCAGGAAGAGAGATATCCTCTTGTGATACCTATATCATCGGCAATATCCTGCGTACTCATATTCCGGTAATAATTGTGCCGAATAAACTGCACGGCCTCATTGCTGTATTTTCTCGTATTATTTTGGGCAGAGAATTGCTGATTCACCTTTACCTGAACCCGACGGAGACATTCCTCCACACCGAGGAGTTGTTTCATTTTCTGCACCTGCCAAGCGCTGCTGATCTCTACCAGATATTCCTTATCCCACTCCAGATTCATCTGGTTCACCATCGTTATGATCAGCCTCTCAATCTCCTTTAGCTCTTCTTTGGTCTGATTTTTCCCAACTACATAAATCTCATTTTCCCCGATTCGCCCAATTATACTTTCACTGAATCCGGTAATCGCTTTCCGGATCGCCACTACGACACCGGCAACGACAGCATCCTTTTCCGACCAGCCATAGAGTTCCATGATCTCCTGTAGATTGATTACTTTTACGCAAAGAAAGGCGAGAGAATGCTTTTTTTCATAGGCATTTCTCACCCATTCTGACATCTCTTCCAGGAAGCCATACTGGTTATAAATATCCGTTTCTCTCTCATAGCGCAGCAAGTAAAACTTCTCCTCATTTAACTGCTGGATATGCTTTTGCAGCCAGATAGTCTGCAGTACACTGCTCAGATTTACGATAAAGGACTGGTAAAAATTACCACATTCATGGAATTGATGATGTTCAAGAGTGATCAGCGCATACCCGAAACAGTGCTCTTTGTAGTGCATGGGATTGACATAGTAAATCTGCGGAGCATCTTTTTGATAGGACACAGGTAAAAGCTGGCGCCGGTCAAACAGCTCCTTTGGCATATCCACTTCGATCACATGTGCATTGTTATAATGTGCGTGGATTGCCAGCATCATATCACGTGTAAAAGGATCTCCCGCATCTTTCTGATTTTCATACCGGTTTCCCTCATTCAGGCAGATAAAAAAATTCTGAACTCCCTCGTTTCCTTCTATAAATTTGCCGATCAGATCCGGCAGTTCTCCATACTGGGTAATACTCTCCATACGAAATACCATAAACGTATTTTGTTTGCCCAAATGAATCAGACGGCGGTTGTTTTCCAATAATTTCCGAAACATCGTAACAAGATTTTTACCCGGCTGTCCACAGCCACAGGAATCCCGGTACTGGTTTTGTGAACCGATCCAGTACACTTCTTCCAGCTTTTCGCCTCGAACATGCTGTTGGATCACCTCCATGGCACGGATGGCAAAATCCTCCGGCCGCACCTGTATTGTCGTTATCTGCGGATAGATCTGCCTCGCCTCCACCACATCATCAAAACCAGTGACCCGTATATCTCCGGGTACATCAATATTCCGCCTGTTCAACTCTTCACAAACGGAAATCGCCATATAATCGTTGGCACAGAGAATCGCATCCGGCAGACTTCCTGGCAGGGATAAAAAATAGTCCACCGCCCGTTCTCCCACATCGTACCAGAGATTACCTGGATAAATATAAGTCTCATCAAAATCCAGTCCACGCCGGACAACTGTTTCCCGGAAGCCTTCCTCCCGGGAAACAATATCATACATATAAGCGGGGCCCGATAAATAGTATATCTTTTTTGCCTGATGGAAGTCAACCATATGATCCACCATGCGGCTGACTTCCTCTTTGTCATGACTGAGAATATTAATGCAACCTTCTTGTCTTTTCCGAATGCTGATCACCGGACAAGCAATACACTCCTTCAACCGATGCAATAGCCGCTCTTCCATCCCAGGTATATCAAAAGTATCCAGCAGCAATACCACCGCATCCAGTTTCTCATAACAGGGAATTTCTAACATATTGCATTCCCCAGTGATATACTCCCTGTTGTTATCGTATTCCCCAAACGTAGAGAATATAATCAAGTTATAATCCCATTGTTCCGCCTGCTCTGCCATTGCCTTGCAGACTGTCCGCTGAAAATACTCCGTTGCTTTGCAGACAAACATCCCAATTGTTTTTCTTCCATTCTCAAACATGCGGGCAGGCCACCTCCGCTTTCTATCTCT
Organism: uncultured Eubacterium sp.; assembly: GCA_948848225.1. Taxonomy (GTDB): domain Bacteria; phylum Bacillota; class Clostridia; order Lachnospirales; family Lachnospiraceae; genus Eubacterium_F. The sequence goes on along the minus strand of CAQOJF010000049.1, from coordinate 3,810 downwards.
TTGTGAACTTAATCCATTGCATCTGCACACCAGCCTTGTTGACTTTTACATAAACTTTGTGCTGTCCGGATGCTATTGAACAATTATTCTTTGCCTCCCGCCATTGCCCATTGCCAAGGTTATATATGGTACTTACCGTATTGGACACACTATCCAAACCAATAAATACCTGCCCACTGTAATCTGGCTCCTTGACATATACAATAGCATCCTGCACAGAATCCGTACCAAAATCAAGGTCAAAGGCGATCCATGAATCCGTACTGTTGAATGTCACAATCCCCTCTTCCACCGTCACATTATTGGAATCCGTAAACGCTGCTACTGCAGTCTGCTCAAAAGGACTGGACGGTTCCGGCACTACACCATGGGTCGTATCCTTGATCTTCAGGCTCAATGTTGCCTTTCTGCCCGCGCTGAATACAAAAGAAATTGCAACCGTACCTGTGTCCAAAGAGGCTAGATAGTCTTTGGAAATCGTCACCACATTTCCTTCTATCGTATAATCCCTGCCCTGAACCAAAGCGGTTCCGGCACAGGATATCTCCGTCAGTGTATTGCCATTTAAAGTCATGGTCACTTTCACCGGATTCTGTTTCGTTTCCTCTTTATCAAACTCATTGCTGTCTGCTGTAATCGTGGAACTGACTGCAGGTTTCGTACCATTCGGCAGGTAAGCACGGAATTTCCCACTGCAGTGAAGGAGACCCATCATGTACAGACAGCCGTCATAGTATCGGTATTTTCCAGTTGTCGGTGCTATATTCCAAAAATTCTCCAAAAATGCCCATGCCTGTTTATTGCTTGCCGCAAGTCCCGCTGTTGCATTCATCGCTACAAGTCCCGGTGAATGATCTTTATCCAGCATCTTTCCATCCAGGGACCATTGGTTTCCATAATCCTCCACACCTTGCCCTGCAAAGAACCCCTGTATGCGGTCGGCATGGGTCGTCGCCCATGTATCCTTGCCCCACCATGAATAATCACAGGCAATGTTGGCTGCTATACGCCATGCGTCAAATCGGAAATCCGCATGATTACCACCAGTGGCACTTCCATCGTAATTCGCATAATCAGGACCAAGCCCCGTCGTCTGATTCGTTGTATCCTTAAAGTGCTGACGGCTCGCCTCTGCTGCCTCAATCCAAAAGTCACTGTGCTCCTCATCATACAGCGCCCACACTTCATAAAAGGCCGGCAGATGATAGGATGGATCGGTATGATTCATCGCACTTCCGATGGGGCAGAATACTGGCATCTTATACTGGGCATTGAAGATGCTGTTTACCGTTACGCTGCCATTGTCATGATAACGCATGGCATCCAGAAGTTTCTGGGCTTCTCCACCATAGTCGTAGATCCCCTCTCCGTCTCCCCATCTTGCCGAAGCAAAGAGAAGCGCTGTTGCAAAATATTCTTCCCCATCCGGTGCCGGTGTATTCTCCATCTTGTTTCCACTCGCAGAACACTTCCATGCAAAATAGTCCTTAAACTCACCACTATCATGCCGCATATAAGTCGTAGCCCACTTCCACAGCCGGTCAAATTCTTCCTGTTTGTCCATCTGCACACAGATCATCATGCCATAAGACATACCCTCCGAACGCACATCATCCGTATCTGCTGTGTAAATATATGCCATATCCGGCTCCACCGGATAATAAATCCGCTCTTCCTCCGTTCCATAAAAGAATTTCTGCCATGCTTCCTCCACTTTGGCATCAATCTCTTCCTCAGTGTGGCCAAGTTCCATAAACAGATTTCGGTAACTGTTATTGTATGCCACTCCTCCTACTGGTACTGGAGCTGCCGGTGGTTCGGGGATATCACCAAGCAAAATCAACTCAAAACTATGCAGGTATGTATCGTTGCTTCCATTATCTGTCTCCAGCTTAAAGAAGATCTCCAGCTCTCCTGTTTCGTCATCCTGCATCTTAAAGTCAATTACCTGCTCCTGAAGTTGTGTGCCTGTAAAAGATACAGCTCCTTTTTTCTGATCACCGATATACAGGGACACACCTGCCGCTGTATCGTTGTTCGAGGCTCCTTTTACAATGATACGGTACTTTTTATTTGTACCTTCAAAGCGATAAGAAATCTTTACTCCATCTCCGTTTCCATACAGCGCCACTCCCTCAAATGGTTCCAACATATTACCTGCATACTCTCCGGTTTTTGTCATTGTCGTACCATCAATATGAAAATTTTTCTCAAACAGGCTTACCGGTTCCGGAGTCGGAGTTGGTTTGTTGGTAGGTTTTCCTGTTGGAACAGCTGTCGGTTTCATCGTCTTGGCACCAGCAGGAGTTACTGTTGGTTTTCCCGTCGGAACTGCACCAGGTTTCACCGTCGCTGTAGCGCCAGGAGCTGCCGTCGGCTCTACCGTCGGTTTACTAGTTGGAACACTCGTCGGTTCTCCTGTCGGTTTATCGATCGGTGTACTCGTCGGTTTATTGGTTGGGTTCGCCGTCGGATTATCCGTCGGATCTGTACCCGGTTTCTCCGTCTGTGTTCCACCTGGAACTGCTGTCACCGTCGGATCTTCTGACGGCATCGGTGTCTCTATTACCGATGGATTGTCAGAACTAGATGGTGTACTGGCAGGGGCTGCTGATGAATCAACTGGCGGAGTCGCTTTCGGATCACCTGACGTTCCCGGGGGTTGTGTACCACCCCCTGATTTTCTCACAACAATCTGACACACCGCCTTTTTTTTCGTCCCGTCCAGCGCAGCTGCTGTAATGGTTGCTGTTCCCTCAGCCACGGCATTTACTTTTCCATTTGCCACCACTGCGACTGCTGGATCACTACTCGTCCAGCGAAGTTTCTTATAGGATGCTTTCTTTGGTGTGACAGTTGCAGTAAGCTGCACGGAATCTCCCACCAAAAGATTCTGTGCAGCCGCATTCATCCTGACAGACCGAATCTTTGTTCCTACGATCACTTTCAATGTTGTCTTCGCTTTTCCTTTTTTCGCTCTAATCGTAATCTTGGTTGTTCCCTTTTTCTTTGCCGTGAGTTTTCCTTTCGTATTTGTCTTGACAACCTTTTTATTCTTTGAGTAAAACTTCAGTTTTTTCCATGTCTTTTTGGAATATATTCCGTTGACGGCAAGTTTCAGTGTCAGCCGCTCTTTTTTCTTCATTACCAGTACTCCTGAATCGGTTGTCCGTACCTCCACTTTCTTTATCTTTTCCTTTTTCTTTGCTGCCAAAGAAACCCCTGAGAACAGAGAAAGCAATAAAGATAAACAAAGGATCAGCACTATGCTTGTCTGTCTTGTCTGTCTCATATTTCACCTCGTTTTCTGCGCTGCTTTTGTGCACTCTCGAATCTGTGTCAAACAGCGCACAGACACAAATTCATTTTTTCATTCCAACCTTCCAATATAGTTAATAATCATTATATAGGGATATAGGGAAAATACAATGAACATGTGGCTTCAAAAAACATGGAAAATTGTCAACTGAATGAGTACCAAATGCAGACAAACACCCGGACAACTCTGCCCCTCCAGTCAGACGTTTTGACAACACGCTCCTTCAGTCAGCCGTCACATACAGGGGGGATGGGCCATGCTTGGAAGCATGGACACTTTTTAGGTCATAAGTGCCAGATTGGTTTACAACCGGTCCATTGTCTGTATTAGCAATATTACGATTTATAATAAATATATTTCCAGCAATTGGTCTGGAAAGAAGGAGCATATCCCTGGTAAAGTAATAACCTTCTGCCTGTTCCTCATTTATTACATAGGTGCTTCCTACACGGTCATAACCAATGATATTTCCATTTCCATATAAAACACCA
>CAQOJF010000048.1:0-20643 GCA_948848225.1 uncultured Eubacterium sp. | reverse complement strand
AAAAAAGAATCTGAAAGCCTGATATTTACTGGCTTAAAGATTCCGAGAGATTATACCGTAATAAAGGAGGATATACAGTATATGGATTTTTTGGATGCGTTAAAACAATTTTCTGCAAGGGTTGGCATGCTAAAAGATGGAATAGAAACAGAAGAAGCCACAAAAATGTCTCTTATCGTTCCCTTTTTTCAGCTTCTAGGTTATGACGTTTTTAATCCAACCGAATTTTGTCCTGAGTATACGGCAGATGTTGGCATAAAAAAGGGAGAAAAGGTTGACTATGCAATAATACTTGATAAGTCTCCAGCTATTCTAATAGAATGCAAATGGTCAGGACAATGCTTGGATAAACATAGTTCTCAGCTGTTTCGTTATTTTGGAACAACAAAAGCTAAATTTGGTATTTTAACAAACGGTATAACTTATCAATTCTTTACAGATCTTGATGAACCAAATAAAATGGACCTAACACCATTTCTCGAATTTAATATTCTTGAGTTTACTGAGAATGTAGCAAATGAAGTAAAAAAATTTCACAAAGACTCCTTTGATTCTAGTAAAATTTTCAGCACTGCGTCTGAGCTGAAGTATTCTAAGGCAATAAAAGAACTATTGCGTTCAGAGCAGGAGTCTCCTTCGGATGATTTTGTACGTTTCTTTTTAAACAAAGTCTATGAAGGTCAAAAGAATCAAAAAGTAATTGAAAAATTTAAACCGATTGTAAAGCGTGCTTTTTCTTCTTATATAAATGAAACAATGAATCAAAAAATAAGTTCTGCATTAAATAATCAAGAACAAGAAGTGGAAACCGAAACGCTTCCGCAGAGTAAAATAGTCACAACGCAAGAAGAATTGGATAGTTTTTATATAGTAAGGGCAATTCTTGCTGGATCCATTGATATAAAAGATGTTGCATACAGAGATACCGAGAGCTATTTCGGCATTTTGTTTAAGGATAATAACCGTAAACCAATTTGCCGCATTGATTTGGATAAAAAAAAGAAACAATTAATGCTTCCGCGTACAGACAAAACTTGGGAACGTATCTATATTAACGGAATCGAAGATTTGTATAAATATTCGGATAATTTTTTAGAAATTGTCCAAAGATACCTTTAAATTTAATTGATATAATTTATGTATTGTAACTTGTGTTATTGAGGGAGGTCTTAATTTGAATAGCAAAGCTGGTACTGCTGCCGATATGTCGCCCATCAAGTACACTGTAACTGATCCAGACCAGATCTATGAAATTGAAACGATTTCCCACAGATCTTCCTTGGACAGGCTTAGAGCATATATTCCTGCCACAAGTCATGTATTTGGTACAAAGGCGGAAAATTGTCCGGACAATACTTGACAACCATTGCAGGTGTGTTATAATATTTTTAATCAGTATACAACTAGCGTTCAGCTACAGGAAGAGCTTGGGAAATTTGTTTCTCAGGCTCTTCTTGTTTATTGGTATGTTGAGAGATTTGAAAAACAAAAAAATAGCCAAGAAACACATATTCACATTGACTCTGTAAATAATATTTGATACAATGTATATACAAAGTAAAAAGCGAGGTGTAAATGATGGCACAAACAAATGTTAACATACGAATGGATGAGACCTTAAAGAAACAATTTGATCATCTTTGCAGCGAATTAGGTCTGAATATGTCCACCGCTTTTACTGTCTTTGCTAAAACTATGGTTCGTCAACAAAAAATTCCTTTTGAAATCTCTCTCGATTCTGCTGTTACTGATGATGTGGATCATGGCAGAAAGCCTAGTAAATCGTTTCCCAACAGCTGAAAAAGGAGGTTAATGAAGTGAGGATAGAATATAGCAAAAAAGCGGCAAAATATATTAATGGACTGGACAGACCAACAAAACAGCGCATAAAAACGGCTATTGAGGGATTAACCGAGCAGCCGCCAAAGGGTGATATAAAAATACTGCAAGGCTTTACTGACTGCCGAAAAAGACTGCGGGTAGGGAAATATAGGATTATATATAATTATCTTTCTGATGGGAAAATAGAGGTGTTGTATATCATCAATGTCGATTCAAGAGGGGATATATATAAATAGCGCCTGGAAAGGAGTGAAAAGCATGAGTGCAGCAACACAGCAGGCTCTTGATCTTATGGAGCTTTTACCAGAGAGCGAACAAAGTTTTGCTCTTGAATTTATTAAAAAATTAGTGCTTGCCTGGGATCCAGATTTTACGAAAGTTACGCCGGCAGAGCGCGCGGAACTGGAAGAAGCAAAAAAAGAAATTGAAAATGGTGAAACAGTATCACACGATGATATTAACTGGCTTTGAAAAAATGTGGCCACGTTCCATTGATTTTGCACAATTTGATAAGATGTATAAAACATTTTAAAATATTCCCCGGACCCATCACAGTTCGGGGAGTATTTTAATACAGTCCTGCCCTTATCCAAAAGATATAAAAAAATGCTCCCTGCTTGCACAGGGAGCTGGCAGTACTAAGGCACTGCTGATAAGATACTCTATTAGTATAGCATATTTTGACTTCTCTTACAAGGAGGAATTAGAAAATAATGGAACCTATGAAGACTGCAGCTGCATATATTCGCGTAAGTACGGACCGACAGGAGGAATTGTCTCCTGACGCTCAAAAAAGAGAGCTCAAAAACTACGCCCAAAAACACGGAATCCTGATCACCGAATTTTACCAGGATAACGGAATAAGCGGCCGGACTGCCGAAAAAAGACCTGCTTTCCAGAAAATGATTTCCCTGGCTAAATCCCCAGAACATCCCTATGACCTTATACTGGTCTGGAAATTTAGCCGCTTTGCAAGAAACCAAGAGGAAAGTATTGTCTATAAATCTTTGCTTGCGAAAAATAAAGTAGAAGTAGTAAGTATCACAGAGCCATTGATTGATGGTCCTTTTGCCTCGTTGATAGAGCGAATCATAGAATGGATGGACGAATATTACTCCATACGTCTCTCTGGCGATGTAAAGCGCGGAATGACAGAAAAAGCTCTCCGGGGCGGATACCAGTCAGCACCGCCTCTTGGATACAAGATGAACGTGGATCACGTCCCCGAAATTTATGAGCCGGAAGCTGTTATAGTGCGGGAAGCCTTCCGGCTCTGTCGTGAAAAATATAGCCTTACCACGATCGCCCGGATACTTAACGATGCCGGGTATAGAACCAGGAGAGGAAATCGCTTTGAAAGACGTACCGTCCTTTATATGCTGCAGAATCCTTTTTATATCGGCAAGATCCGTTGGAACCGGGCAAAGCACAGTAGCTATCATTTAAACGATGAAAAGGATATCATTATACAAGACGGTGTGCATGAACCCCTGTTTGATAAATCATTGTTTGAAGATATCCAGGCAATAGTTACGCCATATACCCCGGGGCACACCGGTATGCGCCGGCGCAAGCCGGATACTATGTACAAGCATTACCTCTGTGGTATTATAAAATGTCCGATCTGTGGCAAAAATCTTGCATATCACGGGGTGAAAGAACGGAAATATCCAGACAAGATTTATCCGACATTTGTGTGCTGGAAATACTCAAAAGGAGAACATGGGTCTGGTGGCAACATATCTGTTAGACGTTGCCAGGAAGCGCTTGAAGAGTCTCTGCAGTCTATCATTGATCTGGGAGCAGACGGCATCGATTTCCGGCCAAGCCTAAAAAAAGCGGAGCCCTCCACACTTTTAAACAAATATATATCCTCGTTGTCAAAGCTGGAACAAAAAGAAAAACGTATCCGGGAGGCTTACATTGAGGGTATAGATACCAAAGAAGAATATAAAGAAAATAAGCTTCTTCTTGCTGAGGAACGCCAGAAGCTCGATCGGCTGATTGAAGAGGAAAAGAAAAAGAATGCCATTGCTTACGATATCAACAGCGCCGAAGAGTTGATCTTGAGAATCAAGGATATTCTTACTCTTGTAAAAGATCCCGAAGCGGACACTCTGAAAAAGCACCAGGCGCTTGAAACTATATTGGAAAAAATGGAATATCGAAGAGACTTGGATTCCTTTAGTTTTTATTACTTATACACGTGACTGTTTAATAAGGCCGCCTTTGGCGGTCTTATCTAGTCCCAGTCTATAGCGCTGTGAGGTACTGTTCCGTTTTCCTTAATATTTTCATTCGCTCTTTGTATCGCTTCAATTTCATCTGGCAATGGTTTTTCTTCTTGAATTAAACTTAGCATGTTTTTATTCATATTGACACCTCTTTTTAAAAACAGTTTACATTATTTTTGCGCATGTAGCAATAAATTTATCAAGACTTGCGTTTATAATTTTATATGATATAATAAAAGCTACAAAAATACGTTGTTTTTCTACACCCCTCCCTATCTGCAATACGGAGGACCAGATGGCGAAGTCGGAGCTGCCATGCGCTATCTGTCCCAGCGGTATTCCAATACGAACCGGAAAGTTGCCGGGGTATTGACCGATATCGGTATATCGGTGGTGAAATTGCGTATATGGGGATGGAGAGGAAAACATATTTAAAATCATGTTTAATTAGCTCGACGGCGCCAACTTAAACTTAGGTAAATCGGCGTGGCCTGCCTAAATACATGATACAAATCCCCACTCCAATATCTTCGTACAATATTCTTCCCCCCTACCTGTGGATTTAATTTTCAAGCGTATGGCAAAGGGCAGGGACTTAAACCATACAACAAGACGGTTGCACCCCCGTTCGAATTCCCGGTAAACAACAATTTTCTCCAGTATCTCACGAAACAATATTACATTTTCCTCGTTAAAGCACAAAATTTCATCCAGCGTTTTTTCCAATTCGTCCATTTGTTCCTTATGTCTGCTATACTGCCTATCCCTCTGCTCGTTCCCTTCGAGCAGAATTTGCAAGCAGGAGAGCTCGTTGTCATACCACTCTGTCTGCTTTTTCCAGTCTTCTTTCGAAAGCATCCCCTCCAGCATGGCATCAAACGATTTCCGTTTTTTTTCCTCAATTGCCCCCATCCTCTGTCGGATTTTATCTTCATCTATCACAGTAACCAGTTCCCCACAAACATTCTGAATTTCGGAAAAAATCTCCCTGCGCAGTTGATTCTGGTTTTGGCATATGAGATTGACACAATATTTCATACAGATAAGCAATGCTTTTTCATTGATGGAATTATTATTGCATCCAATCTCCTTTCCCTCCGCATCCATTTTTAATATGCCATGATTCGCCGTCTGATAACACCGCCATGCCTTATATGTGCCTGCCGTCAGTTTCTTTGTCCGGCTCACAAACTTGCTCCCACACTCACCGCAGTAGATTTTACCACTGCACCAGTAGCGGCGGCTGTGCCTGGATTTCTGATCCGCCAACTGGGATCGCCGCTTCAGTTCTGCCTGGGTCCGGTTCCACAGACCGCGGTCAATGATCGCCTCGTGATGATCTTTTATGTAAATTTTTTCCTCTTCCCCGCGGTTATATTTCTTTTTGTGCGTCAGATAATCCGGCGTAAATGTTTTCTTTTGGCATAAATCCCCCACGTATTTTTCATTTCGCAAAATTCGGAGAATCACCGTGGCTGACCACAGAGAAATCCGTTTCGGTTTAAGACCTTCCTCTGTCAACTCCCTGGCGATGACATGCGTTCCTTTCCCCTCATTCGTATACTTATGAAATATAGCATTGATAACGGGTACTTCCTCAGAGTTCACAGACAGGACACCATTTTTTACCTGATAGCCAAGCAGATCCCTGCCAAAAACCACCCCCTGCTCCATTCGCCTCTGCTGTCCCCATTTGACACGTTCCGAAGTCTTTCTGCTCTCTTCCTGTGCCAGACTCGCCATAATTGTCAGACGCAGTTCACCGTCACTATGACGGGTATCAATATGATCGATGGTAAAGATTACACCGACTCCTGCCTCTTTAAGCTTCCTCGTATAAGAAAGGGTGTCTACCGTATTTCTTGCAAAACGGGAAACTTCTTTGGTCAGAATAAGATTGAATTTCCCATTGAGTGCATCTTTTATCATCCGATTGAATCCCACACGTTTTCTTGTCTGTGTGCCACTGATTCCCTCATCAAAATACACTTCACTCAGCTCCATATTGCTCTGACTGCTGATAAAATCTGCAAAATAACTTTTCTGGGTCGCTAAAGAATTGATCTGATCATCCTTATCCGTAGATACTCTCGCATATGCCGCAACTCGCAGTTTATTCTTCATCTGTGCCGCCTCCGTTCATATCATTAGAGGATAATAACATGTCTAATTGACCGTCCGATAGCATTTTTCTTCGATGCAGTTCCTTATAAACTCCCTTTTTCAAAAGACGATCGAAGGAATTTTTGACTTCTATTGATATCGAAATACTTTTATGTAATGTAATTGTCTGATTGAATGTTTCCTTTTTCATGAAAAACCTACCAGTATTTGCTTAATACATCATATGCACGATACTTCTTTACATGTCCTTATTACTCACTAACAGGCGCCATTTAGTCAGTTCAGCGCTCCGCAAAAGCCAACTCCACTTTGCCTTAGCTCGACGGCGCAGATTTATAAAAAAATAAGACCAGGCAACAGCCTGGCCGGTATTAAGATCTTGGTTATTCCTTATTTCTACTTATTCTCTTTCTTACATACTCCCTATTTTTCCTGTTTACCGGAATAACGGTATCGTCCACCATCCTGATTTCCTTTGAAGTATAATCTTTGACATAGCACACATTTATGTAATAACGTCTGCTCACACGTATAAAATGTTGTGATTGCTTTTCCACTCTTTTTTGAACCTGAGCCAATGATTCCCAGAAGCTGATTTCTTCATTCAAAGCCACCATTTTCACCCAGGGCCACATCGATTTAAAATACGCTATTTCTTCGATAGGCTTTCCATAGAATACGCCATCTGTCTTAATCCAGAATACCGAGTCCAGCTCTTCCATCTCTAACACCTCCATATCCATTTTACAAAGAGGTGCTACAGCAAAACAAGTGGTAATTTATGGTAAAAATGAACTAAAAAATGCCCCCTGCGTAAACAAGGAGCATCTTTTCTTTATTATTTTATTCATACATATAAGGCTGGCTGCTATACTTATCATTCTTAGTAGAGCGGTCAGACATTTTTTTTGTCTTTATAAATATATATTTGGCAGTCTTCTTTTCAATGTTCTTCTTTGTTTTCGTTCCCCGGGTATACAGAGTCAATTTTTTCTTTCCAAAAGATCGGTACCATTTTGAATTAAACTTCACCTGCACTCCAGACGAAACCTGCAGAAACGATATCTTTTTGCAACGAGTCAAATCCAGTTTCTTATTTTTGGTCATGTACACTAGTTTTTTCAATGAATTGCCCCTGGGGAGTTTTAACTCACAAGCACCTGTTACATCCGCATACATGCCTCCCGCCCGTCTGCCGGACTTAAAAAAATCATAAAGATATTTCTCGCCTTCAATTTTAATTTCCTGAATTTTAGAATTCTTGCTTAAATCCAGACGCTTAACCTTGACACCATGAAACCATATCTTCTTTAACTTTTTATTTTTAGACAGATCGACCTTGCCAAGCAGTGAAGGGCGCATGATACGACGACCACAAACACCGATCTGTAATTCCTCCAAATTAACGGCTTCCCGAAGTGAAAAATTCGAGCATTCAAAACCATGACCGAGTTTTATGGTCTTCAGCTGCTTCATGGGAAAATCCTGTCCTAGTCTGGAACAATCGGTCCATTTGCAGGGCCATTCGTACATTCCACCATAGTTATCGACTCCAATAATGATTTCTTTCAATTTGAAATTATTCTTTAGAGAACCTTCTGTTTTGTCATATCCATTCACGCGATAAGTCTGCAATTCCGGAAAATACTCAATTCCTTTTACAGACAGCGTCTGGTGATTTTCCTTCCCTGACCGCCAGCGCACCTCCAATTCCTCCGGTCTCGCTGTGCCAGGACCACACAGGGTAGAAGCAATTAAGTCGTATTCAGCCTTGTCCTGATAGTACTCCGGATCAGCATACTCAAGAGTCAATTTCTTCAACACACTTCTTTCTGCGAGAGTCAAAATCCGATTCTTGTCTATATCATACCGGGATGCAATATAACGAAACCTCTCATCCGGAAAATTCTCCTCATTAATTTCCACGCTTCCATCTGCATTAACCGCTGCCTGCATGACCTTCGGTGACATACAGAAAAGTGAAACGCATAGAAGCATACCTAACATCATACAAATGATTAGAAAACCCGCCACTAATTGTCTTATGTATTTCTTCATGTTTCTCCTCCCTTTCAACTTGCGAATGCAAATAATTAATAGGATAAATATAACATAAAAAAATAACACAGGCAAAGAAAATTGTTCGACAAAATTCGACAAAGTGCTATATATACCCAAAAAAATGTAAAAAAGGGCTGGCTGAAAACCTCAGCCCTCCAAAGAATTGCCTTCGGCCATTCTTTTGCTCCGCGAATCGAGGACTTTCCTAATAAGATAAAAAAATGCTCCCTGCGCGAACAGGGAGCTGGCAGTACTAAGGCACTGCTGATAAGATACTTCGTTAGTATAACATACTTTTATCAAAATTACAACATTTATTTCCATTTTATTCCCATTTTTTACTTTTTTAAAGCTGACTCAATGGTTTTCTTAATTTTCAAAGAAAACACTTGCTCCATCCGCGGCCTTTACATTATCTTCCCCTAGCGGTATCGTATGGAGCTGACCGCCCGCCTCGATCTGGAAGGTATAAAAGCCATATTGAGGCCTGCAATTGTGTGCATAGAGACATACCGTCAGCGTTTCCTCAGCGGAATCTGAGAGAAGTGCTCTTGCCCGGTCATCCATTGGGATCTTTACCAGTCTGAGCTGTCCTGCCTTTACCCTGCCCCAGGAAGATTGGGATTCCTGGATCGACAATCTATGGCTGGTCTTTGGAATCACTTTTCCATCCACATTGACAGAAGAGGTTCCGGTCACTTCATCCTGGATACCTGTGCTGCGGGAAGTCAATTCCTTGTCCGACTGCTTCTGACTTCCGGCATACAGCCTCAGGGACAGATCTGTTCCAGAATCCACGCCCATGCGGAAACCTGTGATATCACTCTTTTTCACACCTGAAGGCAAAGGAATGGAAATGGTTACGTAACTCCTAAAATTGTCTTCCGTGGTGACCACTACTTTCGTACCTATGCGTACAGCCGGTTCTTCCGGTGTCGGAGCTGGTACAGAAGAGGTTCCAGGAGGCTGAGGAGCATTGGTATTTGACGGAGCATTTTCTACTACAATCTGGCAAACAGCCTTCGCTCCCCTTCCATCTGCGGCATAGGCTGTTATGGAAGCCTTGCCGGCCTTTTTCGCCGTTATAACCCCTTTCTTAGATACCGAAGCAACTTTGTTGTCCGAAGAACGGTATATGATTTTTTTCACCGTCGCGTTCTTAGGTGCCACACTGGCTTTTAGAGACAGTGTCTTCTCGCTGGAAGAACCACTCAGATACAATGTTGCCTTCTTCTTATTCAGAGAAAGTTTTTTAACTGCTTTTAATTTTTTTACAACTTTGACCTGAATTGATGCCTTTTTCCCGCTGCCATCTTTCGCTTTTATTGTGATCCGCGCCGCGCCTGGCTTTTTTGCCTGGATCACTCCTTTGGCAGAAACCGCTACCACCTTCTTTTTGCTGGTAGTAAATGCCACCTTGCGATTTGAGGCATTCGCTGGTTTAACTTTATATTTGATCCGGAATTTTTCACCCTTTTTCAGATACAGGGAAGCACACTCCGGTTTTTGTACCGTGATCTCTTTCACTTTCTTTTTTGCCTTCGCATCCACCCTTTGATAATCTGTCACCCCTGCCACAGTAATTGTCATGACCAGAAAGAGTGCCAGCGGTTTTTTATATGACTTTTTCATACTAGTTCACCCCTTCCTTGAATACTGTATCATACACTAACTGTCCCATTAATTTATAACCGGTAGGATTGGGATGAAGATTGTCGTTGGCATACTTTTTAAGCATTTTCTCTGGATCGCTGCTGTCTGCAATGGCAGTTGCAAAATCAATCGTGCCGTCAAATCCCGAATCCTCTGAAAGAATAAACTCATTCACTTTCTTACGGATCTGCTCTCTAACTACAGAATAATAACTATGTCCTTTAAATGGAAGGATCGTACCACCATACACCTTGATCCCTGCGGCATGAGCTTTGGCGATCATTGTCTTGTATTCCGCAATGATCGAATCTGCCAGACCAGGATCGGAAGAGTACCCGATGTCATTTACACCCTCCAATATAATCAGATATTTGACACCTGCCTTCTTGAGCACATCGTTGTCAAACCGGTCTTTTCCCGGCTTTCCACTGCCGCCGAAAATAGCATTTCCTCCAATTCCTTTGTTCAGAACTGAAAGATGCTTTGTGGCATCATCCTCCTGAAGAAGCTGTGCCAGCACATCAGTCCATCTCTCATATCTATTTACCGTGCATCCATAACCATCGGTTATAGAATCACCAAAGCATACAATAGCGTCATTCTTCTCTGGGGAAAGAACATCCATGCTGTCTACAAAATACCAGCTGACAGTGGTTTCAGCAGCTCCCAAAATCACGTCGGAAACATGATCACCGGCGCTCAGCCAGTTGTGGCATCTTGCTCCCGTATGGCTTGTGATGGTATTCGGGACTTTGCCAAAATGAGTAGTAACTGCCACCTGTTCCAATGCCTCCACCGGATACTCTACAGCATCCGAGGTAACGGTACCGCCTGCCGGGATCACCAAAGATTCCTTTCCCTCAAAGGTCAGAACTGTATCCGTGGATGTATCGATCTCAGAACTTTTTGCATCAATCTGCCGCGCCAGATGTGCCGATTTAATCTCCAGTTCGCTCTCCCCATTTTCATTGGAAAACGTGAGGCGAACCCGGCTTCCCCCTGTAGAGGTCCGAATGATCTGACGGTATGTATTGCCTGCCAGCCCCATCTTAGGAGGAAGTGAATCCCCTGATGCGGTCAGCTGGGCGCTGGTCCAGGTGCCCACCCATTCACAGGTTCCTACCTGTCTGGAATCTACGTATACTTTTCCGAAAGTATCCCGTATCGTGATCACACTGGCGCTGTCAGCCTTTAAAGCGACTGGTGTCTCTTCGGTTCCAGAGGGAACCGCCAGAGTATACTCGTTTATTCCCACCGGCTGACCATCTGTCTGATCTGTGACTTCAAAAATAAACTCCATATCCGTATCCGTCAGATTTGATACCGTAAAGGTAATCTGATCACCAGATTGGTTCATAAGAGGTGTCGTCACAAATGCCTCGGAAGCATTAACAAAAGTATCCACATATCCCCAGAGATATACATTGGTATAATTATGAACTTTATTCTTTTGATTGGTACAAAGGAAGATCTCATCCTCCTCTTCAAACTCTATGGCAGCTTCTCCTGCCAGCGGAGAAGCAAGCCAGCCCTCGCCCAGCGAAGAAGTCGCATTGGTCAGATTGCTGCCGGTCTCGTCTGGACCATCGCTCTCCAACGGATAAGTTTTTTTAACCGTCCCCTCTGCGTCCCTGACCTCAAAGAAAAGAGAGGCTTTATTGTTTTTATTTTCTGTGGTTGACCAGTCTTCTACATTGATCATCAGAGAAGCGCCAAACACATTTCCACTCTTACCAGTTTTCACATAGTCCGTGATATTCATAGAAATTCCATTAGTATCATCTTCTACTGTTGATGTATACTGCATGGATCTTAACTGATTCACCAACTTTCCACTGGCATATGCACGATAAGAACGAAGAAGCGTCGAATTTATATTTCCCAACTCATGATAAAGAAATCCGGTAGCCCCTTGTGGAACTACGGAATCAGCCGCCAGCTCAACCGGCTCTGCATGCTCCCCGGCTTGGTTTGCAGTCTGGCTAATCTCCGCATAGCTCATCTCCTGATGCCAGTATACGGAAACACCGGTAATGATTAGTACCAGTGCACAAATAAGACCAATCAGACGTTTTTGTCTCTTTGTCTTCATTTTCAGTGTTCCTCCTTTATTAAAATGATATCTTTCACCTTAATACTTTTTTTAACAGATTAAACAGTTTCTCCACATCGATCGGTTTTGCCAAATGGCCGTTCATTCCACAATTTAAAGCCTCTCTTTTGTCTTCTTCAAAGGCATTGGCAGTCATCGCAAAGATTGGTATCGACGACAATTTTTTATTTTCCAGCTTACGGATCGTTTTGGTAGCTTCATAGCCGTTCATCACTGGCATCTTGACATCCATGAGAATCAGCTGATAATAATCCGGCTCGGAATTTTCCAGCATTTCCACGGCAATCTGTCCATTCCCTGCCACTTCAACATGAATTCCGGCCTCTTCCAAAATCGCAACGGCAATTTCCTGATTCAGCTCATTATCCTCAGCCAGAAGAATTCTTCCTGACGGAAGCTCCTCTGTCTCATCATCGGCTTCCTTTTCTTCCATATCTTCTGCATTTACAACAGAATTCAGGCAGCTGCTGAGTTCCGACAAAAACAACGGTTTGCTGCAAAATGCCGTAACACCGGCTTCCTTTGCTTCATTCTCGATCTCCGACCAGTCATATGCCGTCAGCACAATAACCGGCACATCTTCTCCCATCTCCTTTCGGATTCTCCGGGTAACTTCGATGCCGTTCATATCAGGAAGCAGCCAATCTATGATGTATACGCTGTAACAGTCTCCCCTCATAGAAGCCTGGCGGGTACGCAGCACCGCTTCCTTTCCTGATAACGTCCACTCTGCGCGTAACCCAAGCTGCCCCAGCATAAAGGATACGCTGTCACATGTATCAAAGTCATCGTCTACCACCAGCGCCCTGCAGTTCTTAAGCTCTGGAATCTCCTGATAGGATTTTGTTTCGGAACTGAGACGGAAAGTAAAGGAAACGGTAAACTCGGTCCCTACCCCCTGCTCACTCTTTACATCAATCGTACCGTTCATCATATCTACGATATTTTTCGTGATCGCCATTCCCAGACCGGCTCCCTCGATTCCGCTGATGGTCGTCGTCCTCTCTCTCTCAAATGGCTCAAAAATATGTAAAACAAAGTCCTCACTCATACCGATGCCAGTATCTTTTATATTAAACTCATAATTTGCATAACCAGCTGGCGCTCCCGGCTTTTCTGTCACCCTCACACTGACGATGCCACCTGCTGTCGTGTACTTGACTGCATTACTCAGCAGATTCAAAAGTACCTGGTTTAACCGCAGCTTGTCACAATATATCTCCTCATTTATGACGTCCACAGCATCCAGATACAGTTCCAGCTGTTTGGCGCGGATGTCGGACTGCAGAATGTTACGCAGTTCATGCAGAATATCCGGCAGACTGCAGAGCTTCTCCTCCAGACGCATCTTACCACTTTCGATCCGGCTCATGTCCAGAACGTCATTGATCAGGCTCAACAGATGATTTCCCGATGTCATGATCTTCTTAAGATATTCTTCTACCTGTTCCTTCTGTTCGATATGAGTGATCGCCAGAGCTGTAAAGCCAATAATTGCATTCATCGGAGTACGGATGTCATGAGACATATGGGAAAGAAATACACTCTTTGCCTTGCTTGCCTGATTTGCCTGCAAAAGAGCATCCTCCAGCAGATTTTTCTGCTCCATCTCATTGCGGATCTCCGCATCCACACTGTGAAATCCGAGAACAACGCCGTGGTTTTTCTCCCACGATCCCGCACGAACCACCTTCAACTGGAAATACTTGACCTTCCCCTCTTTCATTATGCGGTAGTTTACAGAGTACATCTTCTTTCCTTCCAGCTCTTTTATGAGAAGTTCACGGGAAGAAGCCTCTCTCAGCATATCCCTGTCGTCCTCATGAACAAAATCCTCTATGTACTGTGTCATGCTCTCCTCCAGAGAAAGTTTCTCATCAAAGGCATCCGCAAACATGTTTTCATCATTTTGTACCTGGAATCCCATTCCAGTATCAAGGTCAAAGAAGCAGACAAGATTGTAATCGATACTCAGCGCCTGTACCAGCTCCTGCTGACGCTTTTCCTTTTTCTTTTCCTGCAGCTTCTGGGCTGTACAATCCAGAAGGAAACGCTGGTAAACATGTTTGCCGTCTTCCTCCAATAATTTGACATTGCCCATGATATGTAAAATTTCCCCATTCTTATGTTGCACACGGTACTCTACGCCAACATTATCTCCCACTTCTTTCAGTTCCCTGATGGAATCCAGAAGCTTTCTTCTGTCTTCCTCTAAAACAGACGAGGCCACCATATCAAACCCCTCTGCCTCCAATTCCTCTTTGGACTCGTATCCCAGAATCTTCAAAGCCGCCCGGTTGACGCTGAGAATCTGCTTCCCATCATCCGTATGCAGCATCACGCCGCAGTCGATGGAAGTAAAAATCTTCTCCAGTGACTGGTTCTTTTGAATAATCTCCTGCTCGTATTCCCGCTCTTTTGTCACATCGATGGCGACGCCCACCGTCCCCATTACACTGCCATCCACATTGTATAATGGTGATTTGTAGGTGGTAAGCTGCCGCATGCCCTCTCCAGTTTTGATCGTCTCCTCAGATATGTAAGTCCTTTCCTTCGTCATAACCTCACGTTCGGACTCTATACATGCCGGATCATCTTCCTCAACATCCCAGATATAGGCGTGGCGGCGCCCTTGTACCTGCGTCTTTGTCTTTCCTACCGTCTGGCAAAAGCTGTCATTCACCTTCTCATGAACGCCATCTTTGTCCTTATACCAGACCAGGTTTGGAATGTTGTTGATCGTCGCCTCCAGATAATGACTTGTCTCCCAAAAATCCCTACTCATTTTATAAGTCTGCTGCCATCTCAGGAACCGGAAATGGATCTCCTCATCTGACAGCGGCAGCGTCCATATATCCGTAATCTCTGAAAGATTGTCTGACAGATCCTGGACCTGTTCCTTGTCCGCAAGCAGAATGATTTCAGCCTCCTCTTTCCTTTCTGAAGTCAACATCTGCAAGGTTTCCTTTGCATCCATTCCCTGTAAGCTGACCACCATCACATCCGCCTGGGCTGTCAGCTTCTCCTCCGGCCTGTCACTTTCCAAGAACTCATGGGTAAAGGGTACAAGCGGGGACATTTCCTTTACAATCTCAAAGGCTCTGCACGGATGACCTGCAAAATAAAAATGAATATGGCAATGATACATCTTCTTCCCTCCTGTATTTGCTGATAATCACACTTTCATAAAATACACAACATCTTTATATTGATATATTAATATTCTTCATAATACATGTCAATATAAGAAATACCGTATTCTTATTATAACATTATTGGGCGAAAAACTCCAGTATGATTCTACCTCACGTTTATCGTAAGCTGAACATTCACATAGTTTTCCGCCATCCCGCCTTTAAAGTCGTTGATTTCCTCTACCATATAAAGGATGTCATTTGCCCTCAAAGATTTTATTCAATTTGGGATTTGTTTCAAAATACTTTGGGGCAATTTTCTTACCGATACAGGTACAGAAGAGCTGGCTCACATGGAGATCGTATGCGCCATCGTCCATCAGCTCACGAAAAACCTCACAGCTGAAGAACTTCAGGAACAGGGCTTTGCCCCCTACTATATTGACCACACCATTGGTCTGTGGCCTCAGGCAGCTTCCGGTGAACCATGGAGCGCATCCATGATCCAGTCTACGGGAGATCCCCTGGCAGACCTGCACGAAGATATGGCAGCAGACGGTGCTGCTATATAAGAACAACATGAAATTGAAATTTCACAAAAATACCATTAAAAAAATTCAAAAAAAGCTTGCAAAATATACAGAATCCCTTATTATGAAAGTATATACTTAGTTCCATCACGCAGACGGCGTATGGGACTGTCTCAGGGAAGAAATCCCCGCAGCACGAAATCAACCAAAATACAGGCGCATTCGCCTCACAAAAGCTAGCGGGAATAAAATCGAAAAAAGGAGATGACCAATGGCACTTAAAACGAGTAAATCTGCGCTTATAAAAGCAATTTCCGAAATGAAGGAAGCCGACTATACGAGAGATCCAGACCTGCAGGATATCTATGAGCGATTAAAAAGCGGAAGACAACAATTTGGAGAAATCTTTGAGAAAAACATCAAAGCAGTTATGCAGATTAGTTCTCTTGACTTAACTATGCAGTATCAGACAGAAAAAATAGTTGATATCTCCCGCAGCGTAGAGAACGCTACAGAGACCATTTTCGGCGCCTCTGCGGATTCTGCTGGAGGAAGAAACAACAACCAGCACGAACAGCTGACTAATACGATTGTCAACGTATCTTCTGATACCAATAATGTATTTGAAAAAATTCAGGAGGGACAAAATGAACTGACAACCATTCGTGATCTCTCCAGGCAGACCATCGATATCTCTTTAGAACTACAAAATGATATGGATAAGCTGCTGCAGGTACTGGAGTACATAAGTGATGTTATTTCCGGAATCAATGCCATCTCACTACAGACGAACCTGTTGTCATTAAATGCCTCGATAGAAGCGGCGAGAGCCGGAGAGGCGGGGAAAGGTTTTGCTGTTGTGGCAGAAGAAATCGGTACATTAGCCGGGGAAACACAGAAACTGACCAGCGATATGGAGCAGTTTGTGGAAACCATCAAAGAAGCTTCGGAAAAAAGTGTTCAAAGCGCCTCAAATACCGTTGAATCGTTGGAAGCGATGTCCAAGAAGATCAACTATGTATGGGATTTGAACAGGGAGAGCCAGCAGAGTGTTTCCAGAGTCAATGATTCCATTCGCTCGATCGCTGAGGTAAGCGAGTATATCAGCAGTTCTATGAATGAAATGGAACATCAGCTCAAAACCAGCACCAGCTTTATGAATAAGGTAAGTTCTGATCTGAAAAAAGCGGTGGAACCCGTAGTTGGCATTGAGAAAACTCTGGATGACACCGTCAAACAAATGGGTTCCCTGTCCCAGGACGCTTTCTACCACTTGAAAAATTCAGAATTTGCCAAATATGTCCGGGATGCCATAACCGCCCATCGGACATGGCTTAATAATCTGAGAAATATGGTTGAGACACATGATGTAATGCCACTGCAGCTGGATTCCACCAAATGTGGATTCGGTCATTTTTACTATTCCGTAAAACCCCGGATCCCAACCATTTTGCCTGTGTGGGAAGCACTGGAAATGAAACACAGAAAATTCCACCAATATGGCGCCACTATCATCGAGGCATTAAACAATGGTTCCCATGCGGAGGCCAGACAGATCTACCGAGAAGCAGAAGAATATTCTAAGGGTCTGATTGCCGATCTGGAACAGATCCTGCATGCTGCACGGAATTAAATCTTTCTCTCTATATTAAATACAAACAAATAAGTATCAAGAGATCCACCGGATCATTAAAAGTTCCAGTGGATCTCTATATTTATCATCTTTGTCACCGGATCACGCCGGGAAACCTCGATATAATCAATCAGCTGTTCTACCAGGGCACGGTTGAGTTTAGAGGGATTCACATACTCCTGGACAACCTCTCTTTTTGCCCTTAGACCGCCGCTCTGGAACTGATCCTTTTGGATCTTCTGCTCCAGCTGTCTTATCTCCTCTTTCGCGTTCTCTTTCTCTGCATCAAGCTCGCGGTATAACACCTGAAACTGTTCCACATTTATATCGCCCTTTACTTTATCCAGATACAGATTTTTAATTGCAGTGTTCATCTGGTCCATTCTATGTCTTTGATGTCTGCACTGTTGTTTCCATTTTTCTATATTTTCAAGAGGAGTCTCCTGAATGACAATTTCATCCTCCAGACGTTTCTTATCCAAAAACTGATCATTGATCTTACGCATTTCCCCAAGGACAATCTCCTCTAACTTATCCACATAAATAAATGAGCCTATACAGGTATCTTTCGCCACATGTCTGCTGCTGCAGTTCAGATAATGTCTGCCGCGCCCCTTCCCGGAACGCATAATATAACCGCAGTGCTTACATCTTACCTTTCTGGCAAACAATCCAATCTCCCCTGTAGAAAAAGGCTTTGCCCTCTCCTGGATCATCTTTTGCACCGTATTCCAAAGTCCTTTATCAATGATGGGTTCATGTGTGTGTTCTACGCGGATCCACTGCTCTTTCGGTATTGGTCTATTTTTCTTCGTCTTATACGAAATACTTCCATATCTTCCCTGTACGAGATTTCCGATATACATTTCATTACCCAGTATATCAGCAATGGCAAAATACTTCCACAGAGTTCCAGCCTTATGCCGCGGCGCTTTCTTTATAATGCCTTTTCGCCGTTTATATTCTGTGGGATTCGGGATCCCCTTCCCGTTGAGCATTCTGGCGATGGCTGTTTTCCCCATGCCATTTGCAAATGAATGAAAAATTAGTTTCACAACTTCGGCAGCTTCTGGATCTACGATCAGATGTCCCTTTCTATCTGGGTCCTTGCGATATCCATACAGGGGTGTAGATCCAATATAGCACCCTTCCTGGCGTCTTGTAGAGAGAACAGCCTTGATGTTTTCTGACATATCTTCCAGATACCATTCGTTCACCAGGCCATTGATCTGGCGGGATTTTTTATTCCCTTTGACACTCGTATCTGCGTTATCTACAACCCCGACAAACCGAATGCCCCACAGGGGAAACAGCCCATGGATATATTTTTCTACCATCTCCAATTCACGGGTAAAACGACTCTGGGTTTTACATAAAACAATGTTAAATTTTCCCTGCTCGGCATCTCTTAACAGCCGGTTAAATGCGGGGCGGCTTCTGTCTGCCCCTGCCCAGTCATCATCCGTATAACATTCAAACACATCCCAGCCCATCCGTTCCGCATACTGTCTCAATAGCATAATTTGATTTTTTATACTTATGCTACAATCCTGCTCGTTCACCTTTCCCCTGTCTTCTTCAGATAATCTGGCATATATTGCTGCGATTGGCCGCTCCACCATCCTATTTACCGTCCTCTCCCTCACATCCTCCTGCTCTCTTCCTGCTGCAGGATATATTTTATGAGAACCTTTATATACCTGTTCCCAATCTCCTTGTCCGCATCGCTTTTGAAAAAAGATTTACATATACAATCCTGGCCCTTACTGCACATCCCCGGCCTCCCGCCCTTGTACTTCTTTATACATAGTATGAAGAAGGGATTCTCCATAGTACGCAAAAATACCGGGGCACCATATGCCCCGGCATTCAAATCACATAAATTAAGTTTTGCTATTCTTTTTTGGCAGGATTATTTACCTGAATCGTTACGGTTTTCGTAGCTGTTTCTGTTTTATCTCCAATCTTCACGGTTACGGTCACCGATACTTTCGCTTCTCCAGCCTTCACAGCAGTGAGAACTGTTTTCAGCTCATTATCTTTTTCAATGGTAACTGCATCGCCCTCTACTTCCCATTTAGCACTTTCAATGGTGCCTTCTTTTACTGCTACGGTTATATCAGAAGTCTCAGATACTGCCATTTCCGTCGGAGCAGATTCAATGGAAACATCAATACTCGGTTTGACAGGCGGTTTCAGGTCATCCAGACTCGGATTTTCTTTAATGCTGAATACAACTGATTTAATCGTGATCTCAATAGGATTATCTGCCGTAGTTTCATTAGGATTAAATACCTGCAGTCCACGGATACAGCCCCCTGCACACTCTGATGTCACAGGGAAGATCAGTGTATTCTCTTCCGCGCTCTCTACCACTTTCTGGCCCCAGTCCGGATGCTTCCCTACTTCACCATCTCCTGCCTGGGAACCCCCCACAATCGTATCCACATCATACAATGCATGACCAAGATTTCCACCTTTACTTGTGTAGGTAAGTGCAACAGACTTGTAAGCGCTGTAATAAATCTGAGCGTTATCCGGCAGGTAGAAATTTATGGCAGCCCACTGCTTTGTAAATGTTACAGTAAGAGAACCGTCCTCATTTTTTGTAACAGTTGCGCCGTCTGGAGATTCATTATGATATGAATCATCGGAAGTCAGATCAACAAAATTGGTAGGTGGCGCCGTCTCATCAGGTTCTTCATATTTTGGTGTCGGAGACGGAGTTGTTGTCTTTGGAGGTTGCGTTTTTGGTGGTTTGGTCGTTACCGGCGTTGAAGTGGGCACAGGTGTTTCACTGGTCGCCGGCGTCTGGGTTACAGATGGTGGTGCACTCGTTCCCGGCGCTGCGCTTGCCACTGGCGTCGCACTTACTGTCGGCGCTGTTGTAACAGCAGGTACTTTAACACTAGCAGCCTTCTTGACTACTACGTTTACCGTTGCTTTAGCTTTCTTATTTTTCTTTGAAACCACTGTGATCTTTGCTTTTCCAACTTTCTTTGCCTTGATCACACCCTTTTTAGACACTGTAGCAATTTTTGTTTTGTTTGATTTATAAGTTACCGCTTTGCTTGCTTTTGCTGGAGTTACCTTTTTAACTTTTAATTTAAAGGTTTTCCCAACTTTTAATGTGACCTTCTTTTTGTTCATGACGATCTTTTTCGTCTTCGGTGCTGCCTGTGACACCACACTGCTTCCTAATACACTTGTAAACATCAGTGCGCCTGCCATCGCCCATGCAGCTTTTCTCATGATGTTTTTTTTCATCCTTATAATCCGCCTTTCCGCTTCGCGAAAGCCACCGATGGGGTCATGAAAC
>CAQOJF010000047.1:0-21100 GCA_948848225.1 uncultured Eubacterium sp. | reverse complement strand
ACAAATGTTCTTCCCGCTAATATCAATTTTGTCAAGCCATTGGAGGTAAGTGTGGTATTTCTTCCATTGATCAGTATGGCACTGCTGTAATCAGAGCGCAGAGAGGCATTCCCCTCCGTCGTATCTGAATTATCTCGGTTATAACTATAGCCGTAATAATTTCCACCAAGATTCACCGTCGCATTATCATCCTCAATACTCGTATCATCCAGAATATAAGCATTGTCATTAATATTTACATTGGAAGTCATAGCTCCCCCCACCGCTGGCGATGGCTTCCGAACCACGATATTTTTTAACCACAGTTCCCCAAGGCTGGCGGGGCCACTTAATCCGCTCATCTTTACATCGGCGCCGGAAAATATATTTAGATTTCCACGGCTGATGATCCGTTTACTATGAAATACAGCTTTTGTCCTTGGATGGATCTGAATCCCAGAGCCCTCATCATCGTTTGGACTCTCCATTTTTTTAGCAGTTCCAGAATAAACATTTCCGGAAACCGCTGCATCCGACGAATGATTGTCGGTATCAACACGCAGTATATCATCACTAATCGAAATATAATGTTTCAATTCCTCATAGGTCCGGTTTCCCTCAAAAGCATAGTCCGGCACACCAATTCTAATATCCGTTTTCACACTGGAACGATAACCGGTTTCATCGGTGTACTTGATAATGAGACCACGAATCACCAGATACAATTCTTTCTCATCCTTATCATATTCAAAACGATAACGAAGATCATTGGTGCCATAAGTTGATCCTAATGTCCCCGGATTGGTGGACATCTTTTTAATCAGATCCATGCTTAACTGCTCCCAATCCGTAGTCACGGTTGAATCCGCCGCCGGCTTTGATTCAATGTCCTTGATCTCGGCAGAGGTTTCCGTGGGAACCAGAGCATCGTGGTTGAGTTTTCTGACAATTCCTGTCAGATATTTCTTCCCATATATTGTCTTCATCTGGCTGGTCATCTTCGGTGACGTATAGTGTTCAACCACTTCCAGATAAGCCTTCTCATTAGCTTTTCCAGCAATTTCTTCAATTCCGCTTCTTATCTCCGACAAATACCCCTCTGTCTGGTAAAAATTGTCTGTCGAATAATGATCCACAATTACAGTCGTTACATAGTTTGTAGCCACAGACAAAACTGTGGCTCCTACAATTGATACAAACATAACACCGATCACAACAAAGATAAAGGCAGAACCGCTGTCATCCTTCCTGATCTTATCCAGTTTTTCTTTCAGTAGGCTTCTTAATTTCTGAAACATCGAAAAACCCCCTATTCATCTTTTCCGTATCCGGCACCCCTCCATTGACTGTTACTCCGCATAGGCAGACTCTATATGAGCCAGCACATTTTCTTTGGTAAACTCCTGCTCATTTTCTGCAAATATGTCTACATACATCTTCCCGATCCGTCGCTTTTTGACCTTGGAAACATAGGAATCATACTTATTCAATGAATTCTTTTGCAGCGTAAAATTAGCATTAATACTATTATCTGGATAATCCGGCCGGTTTAAGTTGGAATAATACTTTGCATGAACGGCTTTATTTATATCACTGCTATCCATCAGCAAAGTATAAGTGCCAATGTCTGTCACCCCTGGCGCCGGAGACACAGATGGATCTGGCGTCTCTCCTGGTGCTGGCACCGACAAATCCTGATAGGTAAAATAAATATTTATCTTTTTCATCTCATCTTCGGTAAATCCTGAATCACTGATCACTTTAAAATGTTCCTGCCTGGAGCTGTCCCATGCCGGCTTATAGAAAATAAAGATGTTTTTTAGCTTAGATTTACTGATCTCCGTCTGCTCCAAAGTTACTTCTTTCTGGATCACCTGCCCTGGCGTAGAAGCCGCCATGACATCCGTGTAGATCTCACTCACTGCCGAATCTACTTCATCATCCTCAGAAGCTACCACATTCATATCCCCATACACTTCACTGGGACTGGGAATATGATAATCGTTATATTGAGAATCAATATCCAAACCGTCTTTTGTCTTGGTTTCACTGCCATATGTATCAAAATCAAAATGAACCTTAGCTTTATATTTGGTATTATTCACCACTACATTACGCGTAATATCCAAAGGAAGAGGGTCTGCATCCGGCTCCACCGTATACTCCGGCAATGGGGATGGGTCTACAGACCATGCTTCTGTGCTGTCTGGAGTCGCAATCGGAGAAGCACCCGGTGTTGGGGATGGCGTCCCCGCACCTGCAAGCTCATTTGTTCCCCCTTGAATATCCAAACAGATCACACGACTCAAACCTTGTTTGATCATTCCCGGATTCACTGCCGATATATTCGCCGGAACCGTATAGGAATACTTGTAAAACACTCTAACCAAATAGGTGGAATTCGTGACAGGTGGTACAGCCGTTGCTCCTGGCGCCGGCGTCGCCACCAGTGCTTCAATCTGTTCCACATTAGAACATGATTTTAATTCTTCTGCGACATCTTCTGCCGCCATCGTAGCCGTCTGCCGTTCTCGCCCATCAATGGTCTTCACCGATGAATAGGTAAAATAATTGATGACCGGCAGTGTTACCAGTGCCAATATAGTAAGTGCCAGTATAACCTCCACCAGCGAAAAACCACTATCCTCTTTTAACCATTCCTTACAACGCACGTTCACACCGCCCCTCTCTGCTTCCGAAAATTACTCTTTATCCTTGCTGAAATCACCAAACACGTTATCCACTCCAAACGTAAACTCAGATACATCCAGTTCTTTATAGGGTACACCATTTCCAAGCATGGAGTAAAAATGGATGCCAATACTGCCTGCCAGCTTCCCGCTGCTTCTGTCAAATGCCAAATTTACATCTCCCACAGAAAGCTTTTCTTTGTTTTCAGTAATCCAATCCAATGCTTTATAAACCTGTTTGGTAGTTCCAGAAAAGTTAATGGTATAGGTAGCTGTCGAACCAATCATCTGATCCATATCAACTACTGTGATCTCCGACATGGTCTCCTCTTCATTTTCTTCTGGTGCCGTATTTCCATCGGTAATCTGCCCTTTATAATAGAACGGCTGCTGTTCTCCTGGCGTAATGCTCTCGATATCAATTCCTGTATTGATCATAAGACGATAGATCAGATATACCGACTTCTGCTGGGTAATTTTAACCGGAAACGACTGAATAAAATCCTCGATATCATCTGTATACAAAGAGGTAAACACCTCAAGATCTGTCACTTTTGGCTGCAGACTCTCCAAATACGCAATCCGTTCATTGGTATCCGCAGTTCTTTTGTCAAAATCAGCTGCTTTATCCATATTGGTCTGGTAAACAAGGAAGTAAGTAGCAACGATTAACATAACTGCTACCAGTATAAGAATAACCCGAATCTGTGCCAGTGTAAGTTTTCCCTTCATAATTATTTCGCCTCCTCATTTGCCATAAGTATATCTCCCAGATATTCAAGTTCTACTGTATCCATCAACTCCAGATCTGAGATATATTTAAAAGAAATCGTATATTTATACTGTCTCTTCTTTGTGACATCATCTTCTGTCTTGGCAATAGAACTCGACATGGTAACATTTTTAATTCCCTGAAGCAGATTCAAACGAACTACAATCGCTGAAACAGAAGAAAGCTTATCTTCCGATGTACAGCTTATCGTCCCCCCTTCATCCGTAGTAGAAATTGAATTGATGCTGAAAGAATCCGGACATCCTTCTTTAATATCATCCAGCACCTTATGCAGCTGGTTATTGCTGGTATTTACCCTGTTCTCGATCAGACGGTATGTTCCAACCTTTTTTCTCGTTTCTTCCAATTCTTTATACTTCGCCTCCACCGGCAGGAGCGACAATTCCTTCGCATGTGCGGCATCATACCTGCTGGCAGCTGAATTGAGTTCAATCATAGAAAAAAGAGAGACCCCAATACAAAGAACTATGGCTGCCACAAAAACTGCCGCAATGCTCATGACCGAATCCTTCGTAGCTACTTTGTTTTTTATCTCATCGGGGATAAAATTAACTGGACTGTAGACAGCACCAAAGCATCCTACATACTGGAGAATATTTGCATTCACTTCTATCTGACGGTTAAATGAGACGCCGACCAGTTCGTTCGGAGTCCGTGCCGGAATCCCAAGTTCATTGTTCATCAATTCATGAATACCTGCAATATTAGCTCCATTTCCAGTTACAATAATAGACTGGATCCGTTCCTCTCTATACCTTGAATTATAATACTCCATAACACGATATATGTTACCAATCAATGACGAAGCACTCTGGGTCAATTCAATACGTTTCTGCATGGATAAATCTCCCTGTGGATTCGCTTGATTTAACGTGTGAAGAAGTACTCTCTGGGAAGCCAGAAGACGAACTGCCTTATCATAATCTGAAACCTGAAATGCCGGCTCCGACATTGCAGCTTCTATAATATTAATAGCTCCATATGGAATGACACGCTGTAAAAGCAGCTTCTCTTTGCTCATGATGTTGATCAAGGTATTTTCACGGTTAATCTGAACAGCCATTTCTACGCCTTCTGTCACCTGACGTTTCATGATCTGGAAAATACCATTTCCATCAACCTCAATGCCTGCGACTCTAAAATCACATCCCTCTGCCAAAGCATAATAGGATCGGACCAAATCAATCGGTGCAGCGTATACGAGAAGGTCGATCACCCGCTCTGTCTGCTTTTCACCCTCTTTTCCTTTTTTGTCTTCCTCAGGATTCTTACTCTTTTTCTCTTTCTTCTTTTTCTTGGTATCATCCGTTATCTCCGGATTCTCCGCCTTTTCTCTCTCCTTTTCCTTCTCACTGCCATCCGTCACTTCTTCATTTTCGCCAATATCTCGTCCGTTTCCCTGCTTCACATAAGAAAAAATATATCGTTCTTTATCCACAGGAAACATATCTCCGACTTTCGCATCTACAATGGACTGAATCTTACTGTCCTTCACAAATGGAATCGTCGTCTCACGATTGGCAATTTTGGAAGAACTTAGAGAAAATATAACATCCTTTGTGGTTATTCCCTTTTCCTGGCATGCCTGCTTGATTCGTCGGCTCACATCTATAATATTTTTAACTTCTCCATCTACCACGGATCCCTGGGGAGTCGGTACGCGAACACAGCCATAAACCGTAGGATTTACCGCTGAATTGTCCATATGTACGATTCTTATCGTCTTTGTCCCCACACGAACTACTACAACCTTTTTAGCCATAATAACCTCCTTTGTAATGCACCACACGTTCCTAAATTTACTTGTATACAATCCGTGCAGCGCTATTACCCTCCTCATTCCTCATTTTATGGATTTTACTGCCTTTTCTATCTTTATCAATAAAATTTTGACCAGGTTAAATAAAAGAAAAAGCACTAAAATCCACAAAACCACATAACAGAAATACTACCCCTATACGACGCATAGACTGATATACCAGTCAATAAACCTGTCACCCCAGAGCATAGCGACAAATATCCCTACCGAAAGGTAAGGTCCCATAGCAAACTTTGTTTTATTTTTCGTCACTGCAATAATGATACACTGAATCACCGATCCAATGATACATCCAGCCGCCAGGGCGAGCATGATATTCTGCCATCCCAGACATAATCCTGCCACCGCCATCAGTTTGATATCTCCTCCTCCAATCCCCTTCCCCCGTGTAATAATAAGGCACAAGAACAGAAAAAGGCTTGCTGAAAAGAAGCCAATCAAATAATGAATCCAATTTTCAAGATCAAATATAATATGTACGATTCCGATTCCCAGAATAACAGCATTAATACGAACAGGGATCTCCAACGTCCGATAATCAATCACACTTAATGTAAGAAGGGCAGAAACCAAAAGTGCAAACAATACACTCTCGACATTCATGCCATTCACTCTGAATACAACAAGATATAGAATCCCGTTCAACAGTTCGATCAAGAAGTACTGGTAAGACAATTTGCTCCCGCAGTAACGGCACCTCCCTTTCAAAAAGAGGTAACTGAACAACGGGAACAAATCATACCAGACCAACTTATGGCCGCAACTCATGCAATGGGAATTCACCATGGCAACACTTTCTTTATTTGGAATCCGATATATGCATACATTTAAAAAACTACCGATCACGATGCCATATATGAAAATGATTATGTAAAGAAAATTTTCTATTGCCATGATTGTTCTCCCATTTGCATCTGTTAACTTAAGTAAAATCCATTAATTGCTAACCATCAGAGGCGCATTGTCATTATATTGACAATTCTGTACCGTAATAGTCGTACTACCCAGGCTGAATGAATTAGATACACCACCAGAAGCTGTATCATACTGTTTAACATAACATACCACTTTGTTGTTAGCCGTATCATAGCAGCATACAATAGGCCGTCCTGCACCGTACTGAGAACTTAATGTAAGGGTTGCTTCACCAAGAGTCTGGCTCATAGCGTTCCAAACCTTACTTTCAGAACCAGTTGCATTTACACTTCCACTGGCATCGATCGAAAATGATCCGGTTCCAGTAGCTTTGGTATCTGCCACCGCAGTAGTAAGCGCGCTGCAGATCGTATCCAATGCCTGCAGATCTTTGGACTCACGGCTCTTCTCCAGATATGGGATAACTGCCAGAGCAACTACTCCAATCAGAATAGCCATAATGGCGATAACGATGATCAACTCAACAAGAGAAAAACCTTCGTTAGAACCGCTTAAGTACTTCTGAAATCTTTTCTTCATAACCTCATTCTCCTTTTTTCTTTTTTTCATCACATAATTATGATGTATTTTATATCATTGTATCATATACTCTACCCATTTACAAGAAAATTTTGGATATTTTTATACCCAATTTATAATTATGAAATATTTTTCATAATTTCCCCAAACTTTTACTTTATTTATTGAAAAAAAGCGGTTTAAATGATAAACTACTTTATATACACAAATAATGAAAGGATTACTTAAAATCATGAAAGCACCTACTTTTTTTCTCAATTATAAAAAATATTTTTTCCTTTTTATTATAATTACGCTGCAACTTGCTCATTTTACTTATGTTTTTGCCTGTCAGAGAGAAGGCGTCCACTCCGACGAAAACTGGAGCTATGGATTCGCAAATGCCTATTATCAAAAGCAGCTGTACTGTGATGAAAAAGGAAACCGAACAAATTTTGATACCTGGACGGATACCAAAGTTTTCCATGATTATACAGAGGTATCTGAAGATCAACGATTTTCCTATGGTTCTGTCTGGTTCAATATGGAGGAAGATTTTAGTCCACCACTTCACAGCGCCTTGTTACATACGATTTGTTCCTTTTTTCCAAACAGTTTTTCCTGGTGGTACGCATACATTATCAACATTCCTTCTTTCATCATGGCCATGATCTGCCTGTATCTGTTAGGAAAACAACTTACTCATTCTGAAAACACGGCCTTATTTATCTGCTTTTTTTACAGCTCATTATCCGGGGCATTAAATACATTTATCTATCTACGCACCTATGCTCTGCTGACAGCGCTGGCACTTTTGTATTCACTTTTACACTGCCGTATGTACAATCAGTCATTTCAAAAACCATCCAAATACTTAGCAGGCATTTTGTTCCTTAACGTGATCGGCGGACTTAGCCACTACTATTTCCTTGCTCTCGTATTCTGTTTTGCTGTAATATTTTCATTATACCTTCTAATTACTAGGCGCATCAAAACAGCACTTCTATATATGGGTACAATGCTGCTTTCAGCAGGTATTTATCTCTTAATCTGGCCCCATGCCATCCATCTGATTTTTAGCAGTTCAGAAATGTATGCCCAGCATATGAAATTTATATGGGAAATTAAAGCATGCCTTCAATTCCTGATCGGTGAATCCACAGGCATCCTGATCCTTTACCCAAACCCTTATACCATAGCAGTTTTTAACGTCTGTCTCATCTTTTTGGCAATTATTATCGCCGGCGTTTCCTTTCTTTGCAGAAATGAATCCTGGTTCCGCCACCTGGTTCGACGGAGCCATCTCGGTATTAAGCATTTTTTCCGAAGAGCGCCTAAACGGTTTAAGAAAGCAAATAAAATGTATCTGTTTTTGTTTCTCGCCTGCTTTTTCACTTTAGTTATTATTGCAAAAGTAAGCAACATTTATAGCATGGGGATATATTTCGACCGCTACATATTTTTCTTAATGCCTTTGGCTACCCTTATAATAGTGGGACTGCTTTCCAAAATTCTTTTCCGGCTTGTTCGAAAAGCAAGGAAGGGATTTCGCGCAGCGTTCATCTTGACATTGATATGTTGCTGTTTTATGATCAATCAGATTTATTTCCCCTGTCACTATTTATTCCCAAGAAACAATGATAAAATCCGCACCGAAGAACTCATAAAAGGCGCTAATGTAATTGTCGCAGTAAGCAACGACTGGCAAATCGTATGCTACAGCACATTATTAAGGGACAGTAAGCAGTTTTACATGCTGAATATCGGTTCCCTGGAAGAATCTTTAGACTCTATAGAAGATCTAAACGGTCCATCCGACACCCCTGTATATTTAATCGTTGAAAAAAATAAACTCCGCTCAAAAGACTGGAAAAAGGACGAAAATGCCCCTGAGGGTCTGGTTCCTATCCAGGACGTTCTTACCTTTGAATACACACTAGATGATATCGTCAACAAGATCTCCTCTTTTAACTTCACCACTACGACAAAATACGTCGCTACTGAAAGTGGTTTTGTTGGAGAATATGATATTTACCAGCTAAGATAGGCAAATCACATCCTATCCACTCTTCTCCCATCAAGCAAAATATCCCTGCAAATTGGTGATACAAAGCACCAGAAATGCAGGGATATTTTAACTTTCTCTTTTTTCTCTGTATGTATACAATATATTATCAGCCTGCCATAGAGTAGATCTGCATCATAGGCATAACGATAGCTCCCACTACGCCGCCAACTACAACTGCCAGGAGTATAATTACCGCCGGCTCCATCGCCGTCGTCAGGTTCTTTGTCGCTGCCTCTACCTCCTGCTCATAATACTCCGCCACTTTATCCAGCATTGCCTCCGTGTTGCCGGTTTCCTCACCGATGCGCAGCATATGATATACCATCTGGGGAAATACCTCAGAGGCCTCTATCGGCTCCGACATGGGCACACCCTGCATAACCTCTTCCCTGGAATCATTCAATACCTTACGCACAACCCGGTTCTCCACAACATTTGCCACGATGCCCAGCGCCTCCACCAAGGGTACACCAGACATCACCAATGTGGACATGGTCATACTAAACTTTGCCGATGCATTTTTAATTGAAAAGTCTTTGACAATCGGAATTTTCAGGCATATGCGGCTGGTAATCTGCTTGCCTGTCTCTGTATTCTTTGCATATATGATCAGACCAATGAAGCCAATGACTCCACCGATAGCCCAGAAAAGATTTGACTTCATAAATTCACTGACCCCAATAACGATGCGGGTCGGCAGCGGAAGCTGTTCTCCCATCATAGCAAAGACCTGCTGGAACTGTGGTATCACCACCACCATCAGCACAATAACAACGATAACGGCCACCACAAGTACCACCACCGGATAGATCATCGCGCCAACCAGTATAGAACGCAGCTTCTGATCCTTTTCAAACTGGGTACAGATTCGCTCAAAAGCAACACTCAGGTTACCAGTCGCCTCTCCAGCTGCCACCATGTTGATCAGCAGATCTGGAAACACCTTACCTTCCAAGGCCATGGCGTTGGCCAGCGTCTCTCCTTTTTCTACATTTACCTGTACATTGTAGATAGACTTACGAAGCGTCTTGTTTTCTGTGGAGTCCTCTAACATTTTCAGACCGTCCACTACGGTTACACCAGCATTCAGTATACTGTAGAACTGACGGCAGAAAAGGGTGATATCCTTGAGCTTCACAGGATTGCCAATGGTTATATTCCACGCGGCATCATCTACACTTTTCGTCTCTTTAATAAAGTGTACAATGGCTCCCTCACCCTTCAGTTTGGCAGTTGCCGCTTCTTCCGAGTTCGCTTCCACAGTACCTTTTTTATCTTTTCCGTACCGGTCTGTAATCCTGTACTTAAATGTTGCCATATAGTCCCTCCTTCCTTAGTAAAGCCTTTTACTCAATGCTGTTTTATCCTGGGCAAAAGTGATGGCCTCGTCCCGGCTGATCCTGCCCGCCGTATATAGTTCAAAAATCGAATCATCCATCGTAATCATACCGCTCTTCCGGCTGGTCTGAATAACCGACGGAATCTGATGGCTTTTCCCTTCACGGATCAGTGCTCGAATGGCACTGTTGGCATGAAGAATCTCAAATGCCGCCACCCGTCCTTTACCATCTGCTGTTTTCATCAGCTGCTGAGAAATAATGGCCTCTAAAAGAGTCGCCAGCTGCAGACGGATCTGTGGCTGTTGATGTGGCGGAAACACGTCAATAATACGGTCAATGGTCGCTGCGGCTCCAATGGTATGCAGCGTAGAAAACACAAGATGTCCGGTCTCTGCCGCTGTTATCGCTGTCGATATCGTCTCTAAGTCCCGCATCTCTCCCACCAGAATAACGTCAGGGTCTTCACGAAGGGCAGCCCTAAGAGATGCGGCGTAACTTTCTGTATCCATGCCAATCTCCCGCTGATTGACAATGGACTTTTTATGTACATGCAGATACTCGATGGGATCTTCCAGAGTAATGATGTGATGTCTATAATTTTCATTGATCCGATTGATCAACGCCGCCAGGGTTGTAGATTTTCCACTTCCGGTAGGTCCTGTAACCAGTACAAGACCTCGTTTTTTATTTGTCAGATCAATGACTGACTGGGTCAGACCAAGTCCCTCCGGCTGCGGTATCTCTACATTGATCAGTCGTATAACGAATGCCATGGAACCTCTCTGCTTAAATATATTTACACGGAATCGCCCCTGGCCGATTATCGCATAGGAAAAATCTGCTTCCCCGGTCTCATTAAATCCCGCAATCAGACGCTTTGGTATCATCTGTTCGACCAGAGCTTTCGTATCTGCCCCTGTAAGCGGTGTTGATGTAAGATCCTTCAACGTACCGTTAATTCTACATTTGATCGGCACCCCAACCGATACATGCACATCCGAAGCCCCCACCTTTCGTGCCTGCAATAGTATGTCGTCAAGAGTCATAACCCCTTTTCCTCCTTCTCATTGTTACTGTTTACCAACTTGTCATTCCGCCGCAATTCTTTCTACCTCTGAAATCGAGGTGACCCCCTTTAAAACCAGCTTTGCAGCACCAAGACGCAGTGTTGTCAATCCCTCCTTCAACGCTGTTTTTTGAATCTCCTCCGCTCCACCGCCCCGGCTGATCACTTCTCGCAGCGTCGGCGTGATCGGCATAATTTCATAGACGCCGATTCGTCCCCGGTAACCAGAGTTATTACAATAGGCACACCCCGATTCTGACGGCTCATAAATCATCGGATTGGAGTCTCCCCGCAGACGAAGCCTGAATTTATCGGTATCCGTCATCTGTTTTTGCACATGGCATTTGGGACAGATGCGGCGCACCAGACGCTGGGCTATGATACCCACCACAGAATCTGCCACCATATACGGCTCAATTCCCATATCCTCAAGACGGGTCACTGTACTGGCCGCACTGTTCGTATGAAGTGTGCTTACCACAAGATGTCCTGTAATCGCCGCCTTAACCGCTATACTCGCTGTCTCCTCATCTCGGATCTCACCGATCATAATAATGTCCGGATCCTGACGAAGGATGGAACGAAGCGCCGACGCAAAAGTGAGTCCCGCCTTTTCATTGACCTGAACCTGATTGATGCCATCTACATCTGCCTCTACCGGATCCTCTACAGTAATGATGTTTACATCCCCGCCATTCAATTCATTTAAAACCGTGTAAAGAGTGGTAGATTTACCACTTCCGGTAGGTCCTGTTACCAATATGATCCCATGAGGATTTTTGAGAATACCATCGAAACGTTTCAGTTCTTCTTCCTGAAAACCAAGTTCGCTTTTCTCTTTGTTCAGTCCGGATTTGGATGCGATACGCATAACGACCTTTTCCCCAAAAGTAGTCGGAAGCGAAGACACACGAAGATCATACTCAACCCGGTTGAAAACCAGGGTCATACGACCATCCTGAGGAGCACGTTTTTCAGATATATTCATTCCACTGACTATTTTAATACGGGCCACGATGGCACTCTGGAGATCCTTGGGATACCTCATAACCTCCTGCATGGCGCCGTCAATGCGATACCTCACCCGAACCTGGTCTTCCAGAGCCTCAATGTGAATATCACTGGCTCGTTCATTGACTGCCTGCTCAATGATCTTATTGACAAGAAGCACGATGGGTGAATTATCCACCTCATCGTTGCCGTCTTCCTCTTTTTTGAGCTTCTGGTTTTTGTCCATACGTTCCTGGGCAAAACTCTCCGCCAGCTTGGCAGACTGTTCATTTCCATAATACTTTTCTATGGCATACATGATATCCGATGGCGTCGCCACCATAATATCAATCTGCATATTGGTGATAATGGAAATATCATCTACCGCAATGATATCCAGTGGGTCCGCCATAGCGATCCGAAGGATATTGGGATTGTTCTCATCCAGCTCAAAGGGAATCACATTGTTTTTACGCACAATGTTTTCCGGCAGTAACTCAATAATCTCCTGCGCCAGCTTTGCTTCACGGATCTTGGCAAGAGGGATCTTCATCTGTTGTGACATTGCCTCTGCGATCTCAGTCTCATCGGTGTAGTTCAACTCGACCAGCACCTCACCGAGACGCTTGCCAGTTTTTCTCTGCTCTTCCAATGCTGTCATCAACTGTTCCTGGTTAATGATATTGGCATCGATCAGAACATCACCGATTCTCTTACGAGTTTGACTTATCATAATCTATCACCTGTTCTCCGTTGTTGATTTTGCATTCTTTGCTTTCCGTAACTTTATGCCTGACCAGATGCCGATACCGGCAACAATCGAAAATAAGATAAATTTTACTCCATAACTAATAAATGCTCCACCTAAAGACATACAATACCTCCTATCTGTCAATGCCTGTTGGCAAGTTCTTTCACTACATCATCCCAATTCAGACCACATTCTGCCATAAGCACCATCATGTGGTACAAAAAATCGGCTATTTCATATTTTAATTCCTCTGCATCCGGATTTTTGGCGGCAATCACGATCTCCGTCGCCTCTTCTCCGCACTTTTTCAGTATTTTATCAATCCCCTTTTCAAAAAGATAATTTGTATAAGAACCTTCCTTCGGGTGTGCTTTCCGGTCTTCGATGGTCGCAAACACCTCATTTAGTATCGTAAGCGGATTGGTATTATTATATTCTTTTTTTGCCAGTTCATTAAAGAAACAGCTTCTCGCACCTGTGTGGCAGGCTGCCCCCACCTGATGAACCTTGGCTAAAACCGTGTCATGGTCACAGTCCAGACGCAGTTCTTTCACATACTGATAATGTCCAGAAGTCTCTCCCTTACACCACAGTTCCTGCCTGCTTCTGCTAAAATATGTCATTTTCCCAGTGGCACAGGTCGCCTCATAGGACTGTCGGTTCATATAGGCAAGCTGAAGCACTTCCCCCGTCTTATAATCCTGGGTAATACAGGGAATCAGTCCCTTTTCATCCGTCTTAAACTCTGAAAAGTCCATAGCAGATTCAAAGGTATTCATTTCGATTCCCGCCTGCTTCATGTTCATTTTTATCTTGAAAATTTCTTTGTCCAGAAAATAATTGGTAGATACCCCACACACATTCGGAAGACGAAGGAGACTCTCCAGATCATTTCTCAGCAGACTATCCCGGATGATGATCTGCTTGCCGGCGTTGCTGCACCTGCGCTCCAGCCCGGCGTCCATATCAACATGTTTGACCAGCAATGTATCCACAGGGAAAGGAAGCTTATCAAAGTCGATATCCCCATCTATTTCTACGATAATCTTGTCAGCGCCAAAACGTCCCGTAACCTCTTTCAGCACTGCCATACCCGGACAGATCTCATACTTTACTACCACCTGCTCAGCGCCAGTATAAAATGCCTTTTTAGCATCTTCAAAACGTCCCACATACATTCCTGTGATAAATGGTATATCAATCTTCGCCGCAATCTGTTTCAACGCCGCCAGAAATTCTTCCCGCTCTTTCTCCATCTTTGAATAGTTATAGATAAATAGAGCGTCTGCCCCGGCAAAGCAATACTGCTCCGCCTGCATAATGATATTTGCCGGAAGTTCATTTTCTCCGTTTATGCATGGAATTATCTTTTTATAAGCCAAAATGTATTTCCTCCCTATAAGGTGCCTTTTGTAGAAAGGACTCCCTCGATTCTTTCATCCTTTTTTACTGCCAGATCCATCGCCTTGGCAACTGCCTTAAACATCGCCTCAACAATATGATGTGTGTTGATCCCGGCGAGCTGGCGAATATGGAGATTCATCCCCAGTCCCGACGCAAATCCCATAAAGAATTCCCGGACGGTCTCCGTCTCCATAGTACCTAACTTTCCTGCCGGAAGTTCCGCTTCAAATGCAAAATATGTACGTCCTGATATATCCAGCGCCGCGAGGACCAGCGCGTCATCCATCGGAAGAATAAAATTGCCAAAACGGCTGATTCCTTCTTTGTCACCCAGCGCCCTGGCAAAAGCCTGCCCCAGCACAATGCCAGTGTCTTCAACGGTGTGGTGCGCATCTACATGCACATCTCCCTTTACCTGGATCTCCAGATCAAAAAAACCATGCTTCGCAAATCCCTCCAACATATGGTCAAAAAAGCCAATCCCTGTGTCAATGTTAAATTTTCCTGTACCATCCAGGTTTAACTGTACGCTGATGTCTGTCTCCTTCGTACAGCGCCTGCACTCTGCCATCCGTTCCACGTATTTCCTCCCGTCACGATGGTATAGTATGCCATCATTTATCTATTTATTCTACCATGGTCTTACAAAAAATGCAAGTTTTATTCCTGTTTTTCTTTCCAGCGCTGGTAGAGATCCGGCCGGAATTCTCTGGTTCGTTCCAGTGATTTTTCCCGCCTCCATGTTTCTATCTTTTCATGGTGACCGGACAAAAGTACCTCCGGGACTTTTCTCCCAAGAACCTCTGCCGGTCTCGTGTATTGAGGATATTCCAACAGACCGTCAGAAAAACTCTCCGTATCCGCAGAATCCCCATTTCCCAGAACTCCTGGCACCAGACGGGAAACCGCATCCATCATCACCATCGCCGGCAGTTCCCCACCGGTGAGAACATAGTCTCCCAGGGAAATCGGATCTGTCACGATCTCTTCCAGAACTCTCTCATCGATGCCCTCATAATGACCGCACAGGAACATCAGTTCCTCTTCTCTGGCAAGCTCCTGCGCGACAGACTGATCAAACACCTTTCCCTGCGGCGTCAGATAGATCACCCGCTTCGGTTTTCTTCCAGTTTTGTCACATATGGCCTGATAACAACGGTGCACCGGCTCCGCCTGCATCACCATGCCGGCGCCGCCGCCATAAGGGTAGTCGTCCACCTTGCTGTGTTTGTCCAGCGTATAATCCCGTATATTAAATGTCTCCCAGCAGATCAGTCCCTTTTCTCCCCCTCTGCCAAGGATACTGGCATCCATGATCCCCGGAAACATCTCCGGAAATAATGTCATAATATAATAATTCATCCGTCCCTCCACCGCCGGATCCCCCGGCATTTACACACATTTCTATAAATCCAGCAGGCCCGGCATCACATGTGCCACCACCTGTTTATTTTCTGTGTCCACTTTCTTTATACATTCAGGAATAGAAGGAAATAACAATTCTCTACCTTCCTGGGATGTGATCACAAACACCTGGTTGGCGCCCGTATCCATCACATCTTTAACAGTTCCCAGCAACGTGCCGTCTTCCTCCACCACCTCTGCACCAATGATATCACAGATAAAATATTCTCCCTCTTCCAAAGGCACTGCATTTTCTCTGGTCACCATGATATCGCATTTGCGAAACTGCTCCACCTGATTGATATTATTGTATTCCTTGAACTTCAAAATCACCAGGTTCTTAAAGTATTTTACTTTTTCCACATGCAGAGGAATCTGCTCCTTTTTCGTGACAAGGATCACCTCTTTGCAGTGGTCAAAGCGCTTTGGATCATCCG
The DNA here is from genome assembly GCA_948848225.1 of uncultured Eubacterium sp. Lineage (GTDB taxonomy): Bacteria > Bacillota > Clostridia > Lachnospirales > Lachnospiraceae > Eubacterium_F. The sequence continues at coordinate 4,925 of CAQOJF010000047.1, read as the reverse complement.
TGGTGGGAAATACCTTTACCTCCCCGCGGACACCATGTGTTGTTGTGATTACGCCGATTCTAAGTAAATCTTCCATCCTTTTCCTCTTTTCCACTCTTTTCCAAACATAACAATGCCTGTGGCAGCACATACTGCAGCACAGGCACAAATGTTTATTGAATTTCGACCAGTATTTTCTTGTCGCTCTTCGATGCAGAAGCACGCACCACGGTGCGGATCGCTTTCGCAGTCTTTCCCTGTTTGCCGATTACTTTTCCCATATCGTCAGGAGCAACCTTCAAACTAAGGACAATTTCTTTTTCATTTTCTGTCTCAGTTACGACAACTTCGTCAGGTTTGTCCACTAAAGCACTAGCAATTACTTCAACTAATTCTTTCATACTGCCAACCTCCTTAGACTCAGGACGCATTATTTTGCAATACCTGCCTGTTTAAACAAACGAGCCACTACATCCGTAGGCTTTGCACCGTTTGCAATCCATTTTTTAGCTGCCTCTTCGTCAATCTTAACAGCTGCAGGTTCCTGATTTGGGTCATAAGTACCAATCTCGTCGATATTTCTGCCATCTCTAGGAGATCTCTCGTCAGCTACAACAATTCTATAAAATGGTGCTTTCTTCTGCCCTAATCTCTTCAGTCTGATCTTTACTGCCACGTCTTTCACCTCCTTTGAATCACTCTTCATCTATTCAAAAAGTAAATACTTATTGAATCATACTAAAATCCGCCAAATGGAAATTTGAATTTCCCTCCGCGCTTCATCTTTTTGCCAGACATCATTCCCGACATCTGCTTCATCATCTTCCGGCTCTGCTCAAACTGCTTGATCAGCCGGTTTACTTCACTGATGTCCACTCCAGCCCCTGCCGCAATCCTGCGTTTGCGGGAGGGATTGATAATCGAAGGCTTCGTTCTCTCCTCTATGGTCATAGAGTAGATGATGGCCTCCGTACCCTTGAGAGCATCGTCATCGATTTCCAGATCGGAGGGAAGCCCCATCCCCGGAAGCATACTGAGAATACTGGAAAGTCCTCCCATTTTCTTCATCTGCTGCATCTGGTCCAGAAAATCATTAAAATCAAATTCATTGTTCTTAAACTTTTTGGAGAGCTCAGCTGCCTTGTCCTGATCGATCTGGGCCTCTGCTTTTTCGATGAGTGTCATGACATCTCCCATACCAAGAATGCGGGATGCCATGCGGTCGGGATAAAACTGCTCAAGATCCGAGAGCTTTTCCCCCATACCGACATAGTAGATCGGTTTTCCGGTTATGGCACGAATCGAAAGCGCCGCACCACCCCTGGTATCACTGTCCAGCTTCGTCAGAATTACACCGTCAATATCCAGAGCTTCGTCAAAAGTGGAAGCCACATTCACTGCATCCTGTCCAGTCATGGAATCCACCGTCAGAATCGTCTGATGCACATCTACTTCCGCTTTTATATTTTTTAACTCCTGCATCAACTCTTCATCAATATGAAGACGCCCTGCAGTATCGAGAAATACCATATTATTTTTGTTGGTCTTAGCATGCTCCATCGCCGCTTTCGCAATATCCACCGGATTATGGCTGGTCCCCATGGAAAATACCGGAACCCCTACTTTTTCTCCATTGGTCTGCAGCTGTTCGACCGCCGCAGGACGATATATATCACATGCCACAAGCAGAGGACGTCTGCCTTTTTCCTTGAACTTTGCCGCCAGCTTCGCCACTGTGGTGGTCTTACCAGCACCCTGAAGACCGCACATCATAACCACTGTGATCTCATCTCCAGGCAAAAGAGAGATCTCCGTTGTAGTCTCTCCCATCATTTTGACCAGTTCTTCATTTACATATTTGATCACCGTCTGCCCTGGCGTCAAGCTGTTTAGTACATCCTCTCCTGTCGCCCTCTCCTGAACGGATTTTACAAAGTTTTTTACCACTTTAAAATTTACATCCGCTTCCAGAAGTGCCATCTTAACTTCCTTCAGAGCAGTTTTCACATCCGCTTCCGTCAGTCTGCCCTTGCTTCGGAGTCCCTTAAAAACATTTTGAAGTTTTTCACTCAGGCTATCAAATGCCACGATGCCACCTCCTATAGAATATCATAGATCTCACGAGCCAGTGCAAGCAGCTCTTCCTTCTCTGCGTTCCGGTCTGTCTTAATCAGTTCCTCGATCTTCCCCAGCCGTTCTTTTGCCATCTGAAATCTTTGAAAAAGCTGCAATTTTTCTTCATACTCTTCCAGTTTCCGGCTTCCCCGTTTTACGATATCATAAACTCCCTGCCTGGTGATATCATATCTCTGCGCAATCTCACTGAGAGAAAGATCATTTAATATATATTGTTCAAAAATCTCACGATGTCTGTCTTTTAACAGCGGCCCATAGAAATCATACAAATACGATAATCTGACTATTTCCTTTATATCTGTCAGAGAATTTTTCTGTGTCATCTGTACAACCTCCGCTTCCACAGCTGTAAAGCAAATTACTTTACAGAGTATAGCCTATTTTTAAAAAATTGTCAAGGGAAAAATGATATTTAGCGCAATATCTTCCTTATTTCCCCATTGACGCAGAAAAGCCGCCTCACGAAATACTCTGTAAGACGACTCCCCTGAACCGAGCAGTGTGAATGTAACTCATCCATTCACCCTTCCTTTCGTAGTTTTTCCGGATTCAGCACTTATAGTCAGTTTCTGAACTCATAACGAAAAAGATTTCTCTTGCATTTCTATCATACTGATTCAGACCGCCCATCCTCGCAAGGACTTCACCGGGAACTGCGTTACCGTGACTCTCCTTTGCTGTCCGCCTTGCCCTTGCCGATTCAAGCGCCTGTTGGAAATCTCCTCCGCCCTCCTGTGGCTCATTTCCATCATACCGAATCTTTGACGTATGCTTCACCGGATGAATCTCTTGAATTCTGTAGATTTTTTGTATTGTGTTTGCTTTGATCTCCTCCTTGAGCTTATTTCTGCAAATACATGATAGAAAAATCTTTTCTTATAATACATATCGGTAAAAGTATGCAAAAAATTAACACCGCAGGGTTGTCCATACGGTATTATTTTTCTAAATTCTTCTTTTATTTTTCAGAGGTTCCAAAAGTTGTTCCAACGTGCCGTGACTGTTCAAGGCGTCACAAAGCTGATTGTAATGCTCCTGACGGATACCGCGCTTTGCTCCATTCTGGTGATTGAGGGAAGCCTCTGCCTTTTTCTTTTTCACCGCCCGGATCAAAAGGTTTTTGGGCGTATGTTCCATATCAATAAACTCCAGGATCTGGACCTCATACCCCATCTGCTCCAGCAGTTCCGCCCGCAAAGCATCCGTCAAAAGCGCAGCAAAACGTTCCTTGAGTATCCCATACTGCAGCACAGGCGCCAGTAGTTCACTCCGAATCTGTCCATTCAGCTCATGCTGACAACAGGGCACAGACAGAATGACCTGTGCACCCCAGCGCACCGCCTTATCCAGGGCAAAATCTGTCGCTGTGTCACAGGCATGAAGAGTAATCACCAAATCCACCTGATCAGCCCCCTCATAGGAACCAATATCTCCCTGCGAAAAATTCAGACCTTCATAACCATATTTTTCTGCCAGGGCATTGCAGTGGGCAATCACATCCTGTTTCAGATCCAGTCCGGTCATCTCCACCTCTATCCCCTGCATGATTTTCAGATAATAGTAGACGGCAAAGGTAAGGTAGGACTTCCCACATCCAAAATCAATGATACGCAGCGGCTGTCCAGAGGACTGTCTCAGTCTGAGTTCTGGAAGCACGTCTCGTATAAACTCCAGAAACCGGTTGATCTGCTTGTATTTTTTATATTTCTTATCGACAATCCTGCCGTCTGACGTCTGTACCCCCAGATCCACAAGAAAAGGAATTGCTTTTCCTGCCTCCAGAATATATTGTTTTTTACGGTTATGGGAAAGCTCGATCTTCTTAATCATCTGCTGGCGCTGCTCCTTGATGGAAGACTTCCCTTTTTTACTCACAAGAACAGAAAAACTTTTGTCCTGGCATTGAAGATCCAACTGTTTATAATCTCCTGTCAGATAAGTACAAATTTGCTCTACAGCTGTCTCCTTGTCCATATTCTTGTGAAATACCTGCTGTCCACGATATTCCTCCCGCTGAAACATCAAATGGTCTCTCTCCAGAAACGGGCGGAATATGATTTTTCTGGGAAGCTGTTTCTTTCTTCCATTGCTGACGGCTGCACGGAGCATATCTTCATTTAAGCGATCCAATAACAGTTGTCTTACCTTTTGCATCTGGCAAAAACTCCTTTCTTTCGTCTTCTTATGATTTAAAAATTTTCCAAACCGCTCAGTTATTGCTGGGCACGATCTTTTTTTGGATCAACACACAGTGATTTCACTTAGCAATTCTTTTAATACAGTCATTTGTTTTGACGTAATCGTAATGCCTTTACCATATTTGGTATGATCTTCATTCCACGTCCTTATATCATAAACAGGTTCTCTATCACTCCACGAAATCAAATTCAATTCTTTTACCCAACCGTTATTTAATTCAGATAATTCTCCAATATGCCTATAAATAACATACTCCATTTTATAAATATCTCACTCCTATCTTCTTGATTTCACCGCAAGAACGGTAGATTACCTCATGTATTTATTTCTACAATCTCTACCTCTGTATTATCGTCAATTTAACTCCCTTATTCCTGCTCTATATCCCGTTTTCTCCAATCTGTTGTTAGACTCAACTTTAAACGGATGTATCTGTTCTCTCTTATAATTCCAAAAATAGATGCACAAACCGTAACAATAAAACCTTTTTGCGCCTGATCTCTAATCTGCAAATAATATTGATCGAGGTATTTATATAGAATTTTCGAATATATCATTCAGATATTCTTTCTGGTTTACAATGCTGTTGCTTTCACCTTCCCGCCCATCGT
>CAQOJF010000046.1:0-21791 GCA_948848225.1 uncultured Eubacterium sp. | reverse complement strand
ACCTTGAAATGCTGGAGTCAGAGTCCAGTGCCTTACCGTTTGGCGATAGCCCAATCTCAATCACGAATGCTATTATACAATAAATTTTTGTAGAATGCAAGGGGTTTTTAAAAAAAAATGAAAAAAATTTATTTTTTTTAAAATATAGTTTATCTCTTGACATTTATCTTAAATTTGGATAGAATCTTATATTAATATACACAGAAAAAGCATTGATAAAATTAAAAAGAGAGGACGAGAAAAATGGGTAAGATTATTGGTGAAGGCATTACATTCGACGACGTTTTATTGGTACCAGGATACTCAGAAGTGATTCCAAATGAGGTAAGTTTGAAGACACATTTGACGAAAAAAATTGAATTGAACATTCCGATGATGAGTGCGGGGATGGATACAGTGACAGAGCATCGTATGGCGATTGCGATGGCTCGTCAGGGCGGCATTGGAATCATACATAAGAATATGACGATTATGCAGCAGGCAGAAGAAGTAGACAAGGTGAAACGTTCGGAGAATGGAGTGATTACAGATCCATTTTATCTCTCTCCAGATCATACACTGGAGGATGCCAACAATCTTATGGCGAAGTTCCGAATCTCAGGTGTTCCTATTACAGAGGGAAAAAGGCTGGTGGGCATCATTACGAACCGGGATCTTAAGTTTGAGACCGATTTTTCAAAGAAGATTAAGGAGAGTATGACATCCGAAGGGCTTGTGACGGCGCCAGAGGGTATTACTCTGGACGAAGCGAAACAGATTCTTGCAAAGGCGAGAAAAGAGAAACTTCCTATCGTAGATAAGGATGGAAATTTAAGTGGACTCATTACCATCAAGGATATTGAGAAACAGATCAAATATCCTCATTCGGCAAAAGATTCACAGGGAAGACTTCTCTGTGGAGCCGGAGTGGGAGTGACTGCAAATATTATGGAACGTGTGGACGCACTGGTAAAGGCGAAAGTAGATGTAGTGGTGATTGATACGGCACACGGTCATTCCGCCAACGTACTTAAAGTGGTGAGGATGGTTCGTGAGACTTATCCGGAGCTGGGGATCATTGCCGGAAATGTGGCGACGGGAGAGGCCACAAAGGCTTTGATCGAAGCTGGTGTAGATGCGGTCAAAGTCGGTATCGGGCCAGGATCTATCTGTACTACGCGTGTAGTAGCGGGTATCGGTGTTCCTCAGGTTACCGCGATTATGGACTGCTACGCTGTGGCGAAAGAATATGGCATTCCGATTATTGCAGATGGTGGTATCAAGTATTCTGGAGATATGACGAAGGCCATCGCTGCTGGTGCCAATGTATGTATGATGGGAAGTATTTTTGCAGGTTGTGACGAGAGTCCGGGAACTTTTGAACTGTTCCAGGGAAGAAAATACAAAGTGTACCGTGGTATGGGATCCATCGCTGCCATGGAAAACGGAAGTAAGGACCGTTACTTCCAGCAGGATGCGAAAAAGCTTGTCCCAGAGGGTGTCGAGGGGCGTGTGGCTTACAAGGGTACTGTAGAAGATACCGTATTCCAGTTGATCGGAGGCATTCGCTCTGGTATGGGTTATTGTGGAGCCAAGGATATCGAGACACTCAAGGAAAACGGACGTTTTGTGAAGATTTCTGCTGCTTCCCTGAAGGAAAGCCATCCTCACGATATTCATATAACGAAAGAGGCTCCGAATTACAGTGTTGAATAAAAAGAAAATTCATTGGAAGAAAAACAAATATAGAAAGTTAGGGCTTTGCGCTGGAATCATCGGCGCAACAGCCCTTTTGCTTTTGGTGATCTATATGGTGTGCTCTGTGCTGGGGGCAAAAAGGGAAGAGGAACGGGTCAGGGAAGCGGATACGATGCTGTCAGAATTGAATCTGTCGGTAAATCTTCTGGATATCAATAAGTATTCCAGGCCAGGCACGAAACTGGAAAAAGTCAAAGGGGTGGTGGTGCATTACACGGCAAATCCGGGAACTGATGCCATAGCAAACCGTAATTATTTTAACAATCTTCCAAAGATCAATGCAAAGAAGGGAACCAATACCTATGCCAGCAGTCATTTTGTCATAGGGATTGACGGAACCATTGTTCAGTGCATTCCCACTGGAGAGATCGCCTATGCCTCCAATGACCGGAATTTGGACACGATTTCCATAGAATGCTGCCATAAAAAGAAGAGCGGTAAATTTACAAAAGAGACCTACCGCTCTTTGATCCGGCTGACCAAGTATCTCTGTATCCGGTTTGGACTGGAGGTAAAAGATGTGATCCGGCACTATGATGTGACAGGAAAAAACTGTCCCAGATATTTTGTGGAACATCCGGATGCCTGGACCAGGTTTCTGGCAGATATAGAGGCGGAGCTGGCACAATGACGCCATTGAGCTGGAAAAAAATGGGGCACACAACGAAACGGCGGGAATTTGAAACTGGATTCAAATTCCCGCCGTAATTTATCGTTATTCTTCGGTTTTCTGTGTTTTGAATTTGGAGATGGCATCCCCAAGCCGCTGGGCACGATTCATCAGCTGGGAGGACGCTTCATTCAGTGAGCCAAGTACTTCGGACTGTCTGTCCGTTACGCTGGCAACCGAAGTGACGGCTGCCAGTGTTTCTTCCAGGATCGCTGAAATATTTTCCATGGCATGTAAGGTTGAGGAGCCCGTGGTTTCCATGTCCGTCGAGCTGCTCTGGATACTCGTCAGATTTTCGGAAAGTTTTTCAATACGCTGTTTTAACGTATGGAAGGATTGGGAGGTTGCGGCAACGGCCTCGGCCTGCTCATTGACGATCGCTTCTGCGGTCTGGGTGGCGCGGACGGCATCCTGTGTCGCCTCGGTGATCTGACTGACGATATTTGAGATCTTTCCAGCAGACATAAGGCACTGGTCAGCCAGTTTCCGGATCTGGCTGGCTACGACGGAAAAGCCCCTTCCGGCATTGCCGGCTCTGGCAGCCTCAATGGAGGCGTTCAGGGAGAGTAGGTTCGTCTCTTCTGCAATGTCATTGATGCTGTTTACGATCTGCCCGATATTTGCAGAATGAACAGAGAGCTCCTGGATGGTCTGGATCACATTGTTTGTGATCTCTGTTGTGGACTTCGTCTTGTCATTCAGATTATCCATGCTGTTAAGACCTGTCTGGATGGCGCTCTGGGTGGAGACCGCAATTTCTCCGATCTGCGTCGTGTTGTCTTTCACCGTATTGATCTTGGTAAATAGATTGTCCATCTGATTCAGGCATGCCGCAGCGCTTTCCGTCTGCTCCCCGACGCCGGTCTCCACCTCGTGTACCGAGCGCTGGATATCCTTTGTGGTCTCTGAGAACGTGGTGGAAGAGGAGTTTACTTTATTCAGGGATACCGTAAGGGCATCGTAGATGGATTCCACTTCCATGATCAGGCCCCGAATATTGGTAAGCATATCGTTGCAGCTTCCATAGAGCAGGGCAAATTCGTCCCGGCGGTTGGTGCGGAACTCTACGGTAAAATCTCCTTTTGAGACCTTCTCCAGTTCCTTAATGGACTTGTTAATAGATTTGCTGAAACCTTTTGATATCAGGGTTCCTACAATCATAGCGATAAGGCAGGATATGAAGATCAGTATGACAGTCAGTATCCGGATGCTGTTTGCCTGGGCTACAATGATGGACTCTGGCACCAGGCTGCAGAGCATGACGCCGGAGGTGCCAATCTTTTGATAGGTAAAGAGATAGCTTGTTCCATTGCTGCGGACGTAATCCGATCCATATTCTGTATCTGATTTGAGGGCTTTCTCATAAAAATCCTGCGTTACAAATACCTTTTCCTTCGACACACTGTCTTCTGTTTTTTCTTCTTCTCCGCTTTCGATGGCGGTGAGCGCTTTTCCATTCACGGTCAGTTCCTGTTTGTCGGCAGTGATGATGCCGACAAAGCTGCCCTCTCCAAGATTAAGATTCTGCAGGATGTTTGTGATGGGATCTTTTTTTATGTCCACGAGCATAACGGCGTCACTGGTGGAGGACACATCATGTGCTACCCGTAGTATATAGTCCTCACTCTTGACAGACAGGAGTTTGTCAAGTTCAGGCACCGGACCGCACCAGTGATAATTCGTGGTGTCGGAGGCAACCTGCTGCCCCAGTTGTAATTTGATGAATTCACTGTAAAGTTTTGTGGAATCTACAGCACTTTTATCATCTTCCGAAGAAGACTCCGCTTTGGAGCGAAGAGCCATCTGTGAACTGATGGTATCACTGCCATCCTTAAAGATATAAATGTTTCCTATAAATGGATTGGCAGCTGTTTTATTGCTTACCGATGCGTTGAGAGATTTGTAGGTATCACTATGTATGGTTTTTGTATCTTCTACGAAGTCTTTTATATCTTCGTATTCTTCTTTGCTCTCTGTCATTTCTTTGTAGGCTTTGTAATAAGCAAGAGATCCTTCTTTGAGAGAATCCAGTCTGGCAGAGGCAGTTTCGTATTTCTGTTTCAGATCAGCAAGGGATTTTTCCTGTGCCTCATTGGTGCTGTATTTACCAGAATAATATGCGGTCAGATCGCTGTCAGAAAGATAGACGTTCATGTCTGACTCGATATTGGAAAAGACAAAGGAAAAATATTCTTTTGCCATATTCATGGTCTGGGAAACAGCGGCCTCATAATTTTCATTTAAGGCACTGGAAGAACGGGAATAGGAGACAACTCCCAAAATTATGATCATGATGACTGGAATTATGAAACAACCGATCAGTTTGGTCTGAATGCAGAATTGGGGAAGGATTTTGACATTGCCATCCAGCAGGGGAGCATTTTTGTCTTTTTTTTGTGGGAAAAGAGAGAAAATGTTCCGAAACAGGCGTAGAATGTTTTTCCTTATTGTGACGGTCTTCGTTTTTAGAAAAGAAAGTGGTAGTCGCCTCTTCCTACGGACTGGGTTTTTTATCACCGTTTTTTTTGTTCTTGTCTTTCGTTTTTTCATGAAAATCCTCCGTTCTTTTTGGAATCAGCCTAGAGATTAATATGAACCGGCTTTTCGCCTTCGGAGTACCTGCGGTATGTAATTCCGGCGGAGCGCATCATCCGTTTGGCCGCCATAACGCCAGCAGTATCCGAATATTTATCCTCTTTAAAAATAACCTCCTGGATTCCGGACTGTATGAGTGCTTTTGTACATTCGTTGCAGGGAAAGAGGGTCGTATAGATCCTGGCCCCTTTTAGTTTAAATCCTGAATAATTTAACAGGGCGTTCAGTTCCGCATGGCATACATATAAATATTTGGTGTCCATTGGCTCGCCGGTATTATCCCATGGATAATCGTCATCGGAACAGCCGCAGGGCATACCGTTGTAGCCCACAGACAGTATTTTATGATCCGTATCCACGATACATGCTCCCACCTGCGTATGGGGATCCTTGCTCCGCATGGCGGATAGAAGTGCGATTCCCATAAAATATTCATCCCAGGATAAATAATCTGTGTTTTTCATGGAGCTCCTCCCTGTATAATTCGTGTTTTTGCCCACTAAATTGGTATCGTCAGGCTACACAAATCATATCATCTTTTGGGAAGGTTGTAAACCGTTTTTGGAATTCCTGCTATATGAATCAGAAGAAAATAGGAAAGATAATGTGGAACAAAAAAAGCGCCGTGTGAGTCCGGCGCTTCCCTCTGTACCAATCGATACAGTTTGCATATATATTTTATGACGGGTAGAATTGTAGTAGCAGTACGACTGCCTTCTACATTGATCAAATATTCTGAAAGAATATCGATCCACAAAAACAGCAATTATGCAAGTTTATTGACAGCAATTGTAAGACGTGATACTTTTCTTGCCGCTGTATTTTTATGGTAAATTCCCTTCCGGGTTGCTCTGTCGATCTCAGATACAGCCTTTACCAATGCATCACTGGCTGCTGCTTTATCCTTTGCTTCAATTGCAGCATCTACCTTTTTGATCGCAGTCTTAACCTTAGAACGGATCGCTTTGTTTCTGTCAGCTCTTTTCTGTGAAACAAGGATTCTTTTCTTTGCAGATTTAATATTTGCCAATTCTAACACCTCCATCTTTTTATAATATAAGTAATAACGTTTGGTTAAACGGACACGGACATTAACACAAACATTCTTATTTATGATAGTACAAAACATCATTAGTGTCAATACATAATTGGAAAGTTTTTGGAGAATGCTAAAGGAATGAAAGAAATGCTGGGTATGAAAGGGATGAAGCGCGTATGTCAGAGAGAAAAACAGACCTTGCCCTTGAGGTGCGGGAGAGTTTTCCAAGAAATGATGTAGAAATTCAGGGAGTGGTGTTAGAAAAGCATTATGACAAAAAGGCAAAGGCACATATTACAATGGTGCAGATTCAGGATGACAGGGGGAGCCGGGCCATGGGAAAACCCAAAGGATGTTATGTCACTATTGAGTCAAAGGATATTCCGAAGGAAGAGGAGGACAAAGAAGAGTTGCTGTTATGTATCTGCAGTGAACTGGAAAAAATGGTTCATGACCTGAGACAGAAATCTGTGTTGATTGCAGGACTGGGAAACCGTCAGGTTACCAGTGATTCCCTTGGACCAAGAATGGCAGAATGTATTTTTGTGACGCGGCATCTGGGACGCGAACTTGGGAGCTGGTTTATGGAGGAAAATGAATATGGGGAAGTGAGTGCCATTGCTCCCGGAGTCATGGCTCAGACCGGGATGGAGGCGGTGGAGATCCTTCAGGGAATTGTTAAGAAGACTGGTCCAGATCTTGTCATTGTAGTGGATGCGCTGGCTGCTAGAAGCATGTCAAGGCTGTGTACCACGATACAGATCACCGATACGGGAATCTGTCCGGGATCGGGCATCGGAAATCATAGAAAGGCGCTGTCAAAGGAGAGCCTTGGGGTTCCAGTAGTGGCAGTGGGTGTTCCAACGGTGGTGGATGCCAAGACGATCATCAGTGACCACTTGGAGAAGGTACTGAGCAAACAAGGATATAGTGAAGATGAGATTGAAAAATTTATTAAAGAAGTATTTCAGGAGGAAATGGAAAATTTATATGTCACTCCAAAAAATATCGATGAATCAGTCCACGTGATTGCCAAAGACCTGGCGAAGGTTTTTAATCATTGTTTTCAGAAAAAGTCACTGTAGCATAAGACGAACAGGGGTCAAGTTCGTGCCACCCGGCTGGTCAGACCCCGAAACCGGTGTAATATATTCTGCAGAAAATACTATATATTATATATACGCTTGATGCAGGAGGTACTCGTGGAAAAACGATTGTTTCGGATCATTTTGTCAACTGCTCTGATTGCCCTTCTGATTTTGCTGGAGTGCAGTGAGAGCAGTTTGAAAGAACAAATTTTGGAAAAAATTGGTACATCCCTGGCAGCAAACGCCTTTCCGGTGTCCAGAATGAGCCGGGAAGATAAGTTGCTGCAGGTGGTGATGGGCAATCCGCTTTATTTTCAGAATTCGGATATGGAACGTCTGGCAGAAAGCAAATTGATCTATATGGAAAATAATGGGAAGGATAAATCAACTTCTGGAGAGGGCCAGGGGGCAAATGGGGAGTCCGATCTGAAAGGTTCTGCCGAAGCTTCTGCGGTGGCGGGAGAAAATCTTGCCCAGGTCCAGACAATGAAAGGAGCTGGTTCAGGGACAGCGGCTTATGTGAATAAGCTCAGGGAGAACAAAGATGTGAGTTATCTGTGGAATCATTTCTATATTATAGACTCCACCACCTCTGTGACAAAAGATCTCTTTCCTGTAGAAGATATGTTGAAAAGGAATATGACGCTTCCGGCGAAGGCAGGGAAAAAACAGATCCTTATCTACCATACCCATGGGGCCTCAGAAGCTTTTTCTGACAGCCGCAGGGGCAGGGATTCAGACTCTGTGATCGGCGTGGGAAAGGCATTAAAACAAGAATTGGAAAAAAACGGATATCAGGTCTATCATGACCAGACCAAATACGATCTCATCAATGGTCAGATTGACCGGAGTAAAGCTTATAATACATCACTGGACGGAATTACAAAGATCATGAAAGAAAACCCGGATATCCAGGTGACCATTGACCTACACCGGGATTCGGTGGGGAAAAATAAGCATACATATACGATGATCGATGGAAAAAAGACAGCGATCGTTATGTTTTTTAACGGCATGAGCAGAAACAAATCAGGAAAGATCGATTATCTGTATAATCCCAATCTGGAGGCCAATCTCTCCTTTAGTCTCCAGTTAAAATGCCATGCCATGGAACAGTATGATGGATTTACCAAACCGATCTATCTCAAAGGGTACCGCTATAATCTTCATGTGGCGGAGCGGTCGCTGCTGGTTGAACTGGGAAATGAGAATAATACCGTGGAGGAGGCCAAAAATGCGGCGGCTCCTCTGGCAAAGGTAATTGCAGATGTGCTTAAAGGGGAAGTTAAAGGGTTTTAATACAAACTATTACCGGTCAGAGGATTTGCTGGTGTCATGGTATTTGGACATGATCTTGGCGATCATACAGAGGGCATGGATTTCATTGTCGCCGAGGGATTTGGCATAGGCCACCAGTGTCTGTAGGTGAGCGGGCAAATGGGGACGTTTTCGGTCGATCTGCTCAAAAAACAGCTGACAGGGAACATCCAGTTCCTGGGCGATCCGCAGTAGGGTGTCGGTTTTGGGGTTATTGATGCCCCGTTCAATCTTTCCGATGGTTCCGGTGGAAAGCCCTGCTTTGTATGCCAGCTGTTCCTGGCTGATATTTCTCGACTCTCGGAAATTTCTGATCTGAAGTCCAACAAGTCTGAAATCATAAGAATTATAATATGTACTCACTTGTGTTCCTCCTTTGGTATAACTTGTACTAACAGTGTACTCGTTGGAATTTCTTTCCACAAGTAACTAAAGTACTTTATTTTATTGGAAATACAATACTAAAGTATTGGAGGGAAAAAATAAATAGAAAAAATATTTTATTTGAAGAAACGGAATTACAGGAAGAAATCGGATTGCGATCAAAAATAACCGTGATTTGAACTATAAATATCATTGAAATAAAGGTAGAATAGGATAAAAGTGTCTGGTTAAAATTGAATATGTACGGAGGAGAGAAGTAACGATGAAGGTAATGATAAACATTCTGCTGGGAAGACGACTCCGCAAAATAAGAAAAATTTTGGGTGTTTCATCGGAAGATATGGCAGAAGCTCTGGAAGTCAGTGTGGGACACTTCCAAAAGCTGGAGAGGGGAGACCATGCGTTCAGCCTGGAACGTCTCAAAGTTTTGCGGGAACATTATGGTATCGACCTGAATTACCTGGTTACGGGAAGATCCAAGGAAGAGGATATCGCCAGAGATCTGATCTATGGAACTCCCGAAGAAACCTTTTATTTTATGCACCAGCTATTGGATTCCTGTGAGAGAATGTATCTGAGGCGTGTTTCTGAGGAGGGGAAGCTGTGATCAAAAGTATCATCAGGGATTCCACAGATGTCTTTGTGTGTATACAGGGAAAGATCAACCAGTTTGATATCCGGGATATCATTTATGTGGAACACAGCAGCCGGACGGTCTTTATGTATACCCTGAAAGGGATCGTGTATATTCCCTATATGCCCCTGAATCAAATTTACCATGCGCTGGGAAACGACTATCTGTACCAGTGCCACAAATCCTTTCTTGTAAACCGCATTCACATCGAGAGTATCAATCGGACGGAAAACGTCGTAGTGTTAAAGGACAATATGGGAGAAATAGCTGTCGGCAGAAAGTATAGAGCCCGTTTTTTAAAGGCGATGCACCTGACGGAATAGACAGAAAGTAAGCCAAATATCTGAGGTTGCTTCCATGCAAGCATGGTGCATCCTCATCCGCTTGGCTTTACTTATGAAAGCTGATTGCTCCGTGCAGGGCACTCCCGCAACCGCCGCCTGCATTTGCAATCCAGACTTTACAAAACCCGTGTTCCGTTATATAATAAGAATTCATATTGATTCCGAGGTGGTAAAGGTGAAGGAGTTGTATCTGATTCGGCACGGGAGACAGTCTTCCAAACTGTGTAATGTGGATGTGAGCCTGGATGAAGCAGGACGCAGACAGGCGGAACTTCTGGCGGACAGGCTTACATATGATAAAATAGAAAAACTATATAGCAGTGATCTGAAAAGGGCAGTGGAAACAGCTGGTATCATAGGTAAAAGGCTTGGATTGGAGCCGGAGGTGATCCCTGCGTTCCGGGAGATTGACTTTGGAGAACTGACGGGAAAAGCCGATGATGTAATTGTGGAAGAATATAAGGAATTTCGCCGGGAGCGTTCCAGTCAGACCAGCGACCTGCCCTATCCCGGCGGGGAAAATGGAGCGGATGTGATCCGCCGCGTTCTGCCGGTGTGGAAGGAGATTTGCCAGTCCGCCCAGGAGCGTACTGCTGTGGTAACTCACGGCGGAGTGATACGGTCTTTGTGTGCCTATCTGCTGGAGACTGATTTAAAAAATAAGCTGAAATTTGCTGTGGATCTGGAAAATACCAGTATAACCGAGATCCGGTATGATGAGAAAAAGGAGCTTTTTTATCTGGAACGCTTTAACGATACGGCGCATTTGGAAAGGCATCCGGAGCTAATGCGGGAGAGCTGGAAGCCTTCTTTGATTCGCCGGTAAAGAATAGAAGATAGGAGAAAGACAGATGATGGAACAGAGTAAAGCAACACAGGAAAATAAAATGGGGGTTATGCCGGTAAAACGGTTGTTGATTACCATGTCTCTGCCAATGATGGCCTCTATGCTGGTACAGGCATTATATAATATTGTGGACAGTATGTTTGTGTCACGGATCGGTCAGGACGCCCTAACAGCAGTGTCTCTTGCCTTTCCGGTGCAGATGCTTCTGATCGCAGTGGGGGTTGGTACCGGGGTCGGAGTCAATGCCCTGCTCTCTAAGAGCCTTGGTGAAAAGAAATTTGAAGAGGCTGACCGGGCCGCTAACTGTGGTGTGTTTTTGATGCTGATCAGCTATGCTGTTTTTTGTGTTTTTGGGATCTTTGGAGCAGGTATGTTTATGGAGACCCAGGTGGATATGACCCAGAGTAATTCTGAACAGATTGTGGAATATGGGACAAGCTATCTTTCCATCTGCATGATTATGTCTTTTGGTATCTTATTTGAGATGATGTTAGAACGTCTGCTGCAGGCTACAGGAAAAACGATTTATACGATGATCACCCAGGGGACAGGCGCTGTCATAAATATCATTCTTGATCCTATATTGATCTTTGGATTGTGTGGGATGCCCAAAATGGGAATTGTGGGAGCTGCTGTGGCCACAGCCATCGGACAGATCATTGCGATGATCCTCGCTGTGGTATTTAATCTGCGCAAAAACACAGAGCTTCACCTTTCCCTTCGCAGTATGAGACCAAGGGCGGCTACGATCAAAGCCATATACTGGGTGGGCATCCCAGCCATTATTATGCAGGCCATTGGTTCAGTAATGACTTATGGCATGAATAAGATCCTGGTTCCTTTTTCTACTACTGCAGTAGCGGTCTTTGGCGTATATTTTAAGCTGAACAGTTTTATCTTTATGCCGGTATTCGGGCTGAACAATGGTTTGATCCCCATTATTGCCTATAACTATGGAGCGAGGAAGAAAAAGCGAATTATTGAAGCAGTGCGTTTTAGTATGATCATTGCGGTGGTGATTATGTTTGTGGGACTGGGGATTTTTCTCAGTATTCCGGACAAGCTGCTGCTGTTGTTTGATGCATCTCCGACGATGCTGGACATCGGTGTTCCGGCACTTCGAATCATCGGGACTCATTTTATGCTGGCAGGCGCTTCTATCGTTATGATGTCGGTGTTCCAGGCCTTTGGTGAGGGACTTTTAAGCCTTACTGTTTCGGCGCTGAGACAGCTGGTAGTCATACTACCGGTGGCGTATATTTTAGCGAATACAGCGGGGCTTGGATATGTGTGGTGGTCCTTCCCCATCGCGGAAGCGTGTTCCCTTACACTGAGCAGCGTATTTTTTATGAGGTTATACCGAAATAAGATAAAAAAATTATAATATGTTAAGAGAGATAAAGAAGGAGAATCCAAATATTGAGCAGCGTATTTTTTATGAGGTTATACCGAAATAAGATAAAAAAATATAATATGTTAAGAGAGATAAAGGAGGAGAATCCAAATGAAACTGGACCGATTAGTGGGAGACAGATTTAAAGAAAGACCGTCTGACTGTGTGATAGAAAGTCATGCGCTGATGATTCGCGGCGGCTACATGAAAAATATGGCGAATGGAATTTATTCCCAGTATCCGCCTCTGCGACGGGTGACAGCAAAGATTGAAAACATTATCCGGGAAGAGATGGATGGGATTGACGGGCAGGAGGTTTTATTTCCAGTAACACTACCGGGCAGTCTCTGGGAGGAATCTGGCAGGTTTCAGAGTGTGGGAAGCGAACTCCTTCGTTTTAAGGACCGCAATCATTCCCAAATGTTGCTGGGAATGACTCATGAAGAAGCGGCAGTACATCTGGTGCGTGAATATGCCAATACCTATACCAAATATCCTTTTATGATTTATCAGATTCAGACGAAGTTTCGGGATGAGGCACGTCCCCGCGCCGGATTGATCCGGGTTCGTGAGTTTACGATGAAGGATGCCTATTCTTTTCATACTTCCCAGGAGGATCTGGAACAATATTATGACAGATGTTATAAAGCATATCAGCGTATCTTTGCCAGGGCTGGAATACCGGAGGTGGTTGTGGTTGCTTCAGATTCCGGTATGATGGGTGGAAGTGTTTCACATGAGTATATGCTCCTCACTCCGGTGGGAGAGGATTCTATTGTGCTGTGCGGTGAGTGTGATTTCCGCGCCAATATGGAGGCGGCTGAGTGTATCATTGAAAATAACCAGACCCTTGCCCAGGCGGAACTGACTCTGGTAGATACACCGGATAAACATACCATTGACGATGTATGTGAGTTTTTGCATCTTCCGGTGGAGAATTCCTGTAAAGCGGTAGTTTATCAACGGAACGAGGACGATTCTTATGTGGTTGTATTTCTTCGTGGGGATCTGGAGGCAAATGAGACCAAGATTACGAATTATCTGGGGGGCGCTATTCATCCGGCGGTGATCACACCAGAGTGTGGACTTGCTGCCGGTTCCATTGGACCTTATAATCTTAAGGGAGACTATACGGTACTTTATGATAAGTCCCTGGAAGGGATTGACAACCTCTGCTGCGGTGGAAACGTAGATGGAAAGCATTACACGGGTCTGGGTATGAAACGGGACATGCCGGAGGCAGAGTACGGTGATTTTGCCAAGGCCATAGATGGTGGAATCTGTCCCTGCTGTGGAAAGAAGTCTCTGAGGATTGAGAGGGGAATTGAGGTTGGTAATATTTTTCAGCTTGGAACCAAATATACAAAGACGATGGGGATGGAGTATCTGGACAGCGAGGGGGAAAAACATCATCCAATTATGGGCTGTTATGGAATCGGTGTAGGACGTCTGGCGGCTTCTGTCTGTGAAGTGAGCCGGGATGAGTATGGACCAATTTGGCCGATTTCAATAGCGCCATGGGAAGTTCATCTTTGCTGTGTCCGCGCAGACGATGAGGAATGTAAAAGGTTTGCCGATAAGCTGTATGAGGAATTACAGAAAAAACGCATCGATGTGATCTACGATGACCGGAATGTAAGAGCTGGCGCTATGTTCTCTGACGCGGACCTGTTAGGAGTACCGGTGCGTGTCGTGGTAAGTCCCAGAAATATGAAAAATGGCTGCGTAGAGATCACTACCAGAGATAAGTCTGTCAGCAGGCAGGCAGAGCTGGCGCATGCAACAGAGGCGATACAGGAGCTGATAGAAGAGCTTTATGCAAAGATAAATGAAAGCGCAGAAGCATTTCGATAAACTGACCAGAGCGTAGCAGGGCGGAAAGTAAGGAAAGGAATAACGTGTCCATGAATTTTAGAGATTATATCAGACAGGGGTTTGTTTTTCTGGATGGAGCAACCGGATCCAACCTTCAGGAGCATGGAATGCAGGCAGGGGACTGCCCGGAGACATGGATCCTGGAGCATCCGGACGTGTTTGTGGAACTTCAGAAAGGATATATCCAGGCAGGCAGTGATGTGCTGTATGCACCGACATTTACCTGCAACCGAATCAAATTGGCAGAGTACGGTCTGGAGGATCGTCTGGAGGAGATGACGGCGAAGCTGGTGGGACTGTCGAGACGGGCCGTAGAAGAGAGTGGTACGACCAGACAGGTCTATATCGCTGGGGATATGACCATGACGGGGGAACAGCTCTATCCGATGGGGACCCTGTCGTTTGAAGAACTGGTGGACGTGTACAAAGAACAGGTGAGGGCGCTGGTGGCAGCAGGAGTTGATCTCTTTGTTGTAGAGACGATGATGAGCCTTCAGGAATGCCGCGGAGCGGTACTTGCCATCAAAGAGACCTGCGGGGATGAACTGCCAGTGATGGTGACTCTTACCTTTCAAGAGGATGGAAGAACCCTGTATGGAACCAGTCCGGAGACAGCGGCGATCGTGCTGGAGTCGATGGGTGTGGATGCAGTAGGGGTAAACTGTTCCGCTGGCCCGGATAAAATGGTGGATCTCATCCAGAGAATGGAGAGAATGGTTGGAATTCCGCTGGTGGTGAAACCCAATGCAGGGCTGCCGAAGTTAGTGGATGGCAGGACGGCTTACGATATGGGAGCGGAAGAATTTTCTGAGACTATGCTGCCTCTGGTGAAGAAGGGCGCTACGATCCTTGGCGGTTGCTGTGGAACCACGCCAGAACATATCAAAAGACTCAGGGAAAGACTTGCCGGTGAAGTTCCGGTGTTCCCAGAGAAAAAGAAGGTTCGGGCTCTGACCAACGAAAGAAATTATGTGGAGATTGATCTGGAAGGAACCTTTTCCATCGTAGGGGAGCGTATCAATCCTACTGGTAAAAAGGAACTCCAGGCACAGCTTCGGGAGGGAGAACTGGAGCTGGTGGTGTCCATGGCGGAAGAACAGGTGGAAAAGGGAGCTAAGATTCTAGATGTCAATATGGGAATGAATGGGATTGATGAAAAAGAGATGATGCTCCAGGCCATTTATGAGCTGACGCTGGCAGTGGATGTGCCTCTTAGCATTGATTCCAGCTATGTAGATGTGGTGGAGCAGGCACTCAGAATTTATCCAGGAAGGGCGTTGATCAATTCTATCTCTCTGGAGCCGGAGAAGTTTGAAAAGCTGATTCCGGCGGCAAAAAAATACGGCGCCATGTTTATCCTGCTTCCGTTATCGGACCAGGGGCTACCAGAAAATATAGGAGAAAAGAAAGAGATTATTCATAAGATCCTGGACGAGGCGAAACGTCACGGCTTGTCCGAAAGGGATATCGTAGTTGACGGACTGGTAGGGACCATTGGAGCCAATAAGAGGGCGGCGCTGGAGGTGTTAGAGACCATTCGCTACTGTCGGGAAGAGCTGGGAACAGCAACGATCTGCGGGCTCTCTAATATTTCTTTTGGACTACCAGAAAGGCAGTTTGTCAACAGTGCTTTTCTGACGATGGCGATCGCTTCTGGACTGACGATGGCCATCGCAAATCCCAACCAGACCCTGCTTGCCAATGCGGCGCTGGCTTCGGATCTGCTTTTAAATAAGCCGGAAGCGGATTTGAAGTATATCAATGGTGTGGCAAAGGCTCAGATTTCGGCAGATGCGCCTAAGCAGACGCAGGCTCAGGAAGAGACGGGCGTCCACCCTCTCTTTACTGCTGTTGTTAAGGGCAAAGAGGGGCAGGTGCTGGAGCTGGTAAAGAAGGAACTGGAGCGGGGAGAGTCCCCGGCGGCGATTATAGATTCCTGCCTGATTCCGGCCATCAATCATGTGGGTGAGCTCTTTGAAAAGGGGACCTATTTTCTTCCTCAGCTGATCGCCAGTGCAGAGACTATGGAAAAGGCCATTGATTATCTTGAGCCGCTGCTGGCAAAGGAACGGGGCAGTGAAAAGCTGGATACGGTGGTTATGGCGACGGTGAAGGGGGACATTCACGACATCGGAAAAAATCTGGTGGTACTCATGCTGAAAAATTATGGCTATGAGGTCATTGATCTGGGAAAAGATGTGGAGAGCCAGAAGATCCTGGATACTGCAAAAAAAGAGAAGGCATCTGTGATCGGCCTCTCGGCGCTGATGACCACAACGATGACGGAGATGAAACATCTGGTGGAAATGGCGAAGGAGCAGGATTGTGAAGCAAAGATCATCATCGGAGGTGCTGTGGTCACAGAGAGCTACGCTCAGGAGATCGGGGCAGATGGATATTCCAAGGATGCCAGGGAGGCAGTGAAGTTAGTCAATCGTTTGCTGGGACACGAGATGTAAGTAAGCTTGTCTGTTCAGGCAGATATAACCATAAAGGAAAGTCGAGAAACAAGATGATCGATGTGATTATACCGGTTTACCGGCCGGATGAAAAGCTGGAACAGCTGATTGAGAAATTAAATACCCAGACGAGAAAGCCAGAGCATGTGTTTTTTATGCAGACACTGGCGGGGGGCGAAGAAGACGAGCGGGTACGGAAAATACTTGAGAAGGCGGATCATGGGCAGATCGTAACCATAAAAAAGAGTGAATTCGACCATGGTGGCACGAGAAATCTGGGTGCCTCTCTTTCAAAGGCAGATTATATGTTGTTTATGACCCAGGATGCCGTTCCGGCGCAGGATACTTTGGTAGAAAAGCTATGTGCTTCCTTCGAGAGCCATGAACGGGTGGCGGCAGCTTACGGAAGACAGCTGCCGGGGAGCCAGTCGGGGGCGATTGAGAGATATACCAGAGAGTTTAATTATCCGTCAAAAAGCTCTGTAAAGGAAAAAGCTGATCTGGAGAGACTGGGGATCAAGACCTTTTTCTGTTCTAACGTATGCGCTATGTATCGTCGGGATATTTACGAAAAACTGGGGGGATTTGTCACCCGTACGATCTTTAACGAGGATATGATCTTTGCGGCGGGGCTTATCCAGGCGGGTTACCGCATCGCTTATGCAGCGGAGGCGGAGGTGGTCCACTCTCATAAATACACTTATTGGCAGCAGCTGACAAGGAATTTTGATCTGGCTGTTTCCCAGAGGCAGTACCGGCAGATTTTTGAACAGGTCCGCTCTGAGTCGGAGGGGATGAGGCTGGTCAAGGACACGATGAAATATCTGATGAAACATGGAAAATGGTATCTGGTTCCTGACCTGGTAATGCAGAGCGGTTTTAAATGGATGGGTTACAAGCTTGGACTGCGGTATGAGAGTCTTCCCTCAGGACTGGTAAAAAAGCTTAGTATGAACAAAAGCTATTGGAATGAGAGGTGTTGATGTGGCAGAGGTTCACATTGTGTTGACGACCTATAACGGAGAAAAATATATCAGGGAACAGCTGGACTCCATTTTAGCCAATACCTTTCAGGATGTGATGGTGGAGATCTGTGATGACGGCTCTACGGATTCTACATTGGACATCGCCAGAGAGTATGTGGAACAGTATGATCAAATTTCTCTGTATCAAAACGAAAAAAATCTGGGATATACGAAGAATTTTCTGGAAGGGATCAGAAGAAGCAGGAGTCCCTATGTCATGTTGTGTGACCAGGATGATATCTGGCACCGGGATAAGATTGAGAAGACACTTCGCCGGATGAAAGAGATGGAGTCTCAGAACGGGAATGACATCCCATTGATGGTATTTACGGATGCCATGAATTTTGACAGTGACAGTGGGGAAGAGCTGGGTTCTTTTCATAAAAGCAGTCATCTTGATGTAAAAAGGCTTGACAGTGCCCATCTTTTCATGGAAAATAAATGTATCGGCTGTACGGTTATGATGAATGGGGCGATCCGTCAGTATCTGCAGGAGTTTCCGGATGAAATACGGGTTCATGACTGGTGGCTTGCCTTGATCTGCAGTCATTTTGGAAAAATTTCCTATATTGAGGAAACTACCTTGCATTATCGGCAGCATGGTGGTAATATGATTGGCGGAAGCAGTTTTTCAGACTATGTGAGAGCACGTGTTTCGGATCTGCGCAGCCAGCGCCAGGTGATCCGGCAGACATTTTTACAGGGAAGGGCTTTTTACAAGGTGTTTGGAGACAGGCTTTCCGGGGGAAAAGGACAGATTGCAAAACATTTTGCCGGAATGGCAGAGGCAGGTGCGGTCCGTCGAAGGGTAGATATGATACGTTTTGGTTTTTGTAAAAGTGGTTTTGTGAGAAATGCAGCGCTGTTCCTGCTGATCTGACAGAACCTGTGGAGATGCGGTTCCGCTGATGTGGCTGGCGGGCGGTAAGCAGGAAACGGAGGATAAAATGGCAAAGAAAAATAAATCCGGGAAAAAACGGATAGTGGGGAAAGTGTTTCTGGTGATCGGAATCCTGATCAGCATGGCGGTGGGAAGTATGGCTGCCACAGCACAGTACCGGGTGAGCGGTTCTCTTAATCTCTTAAATTTTGATACAAAGAATTCTTTGGATACGGTAGATGTATCCAAGTACGATACCCTCAGTGATTCGGAGATTGTAAATATCCTTTTAGTGGGAGCAGATAAAAACCTGGATGAACAGAATGCCGGAGGAGCGGCGAGACGTTCAGACTCTATGATGATCGCTACACTGGATATGAAACACAAAAAATTGAAAGTGACGTCTCTGATGAGGGATATGTATGTGGAGATTCCTGGCCATGGGAGCCGTAAGCTGAATGCGGCATATTCTCTGGGAGGGATCAAGCTTCTGTATGAGACCATCGCGAAAAATTTTGGAATCAAGATGAAAGGGTATGCGGAAGTGAATTTTGATGCCTTTGTGGATGTGATCAATGCGGTGGGCGGAGTGGAAGCTACCTTGACAGAATCCGAGGCTGTAAACTTGAATGATACCAATTATATCAAGCGTAAAAAGTTTAGAAATGTAAGGGTAGGAAAGCAGGTCTTGAATGGATACCAGGCTCTTGGTTATTGCCGGATCCGTCACGGTAAATGGAAAAATGGGCACTATCCGGCTGTTCTTACGGCCTCTGGTAAGGGTGACGATTATGGAAGGGCGGAGAGACAGCGTCTTGTGATCCAGTCACTCTTAAAGAAGGTAAAGTCCATGTCGATAAATAAATGGCTCGAGCTGGTGGATATCATCCTTCCCAACGTAAAGACAGATCTGGACAAAGATGAGATCTATTCCTATCTGATGGCGATCGTGAAGATGGGAACCACAGAGCTTAAACAATACAGCCTTCCGATCCAAAATGGCTATACCAGCCAGAAGATCAATGGGGAGGACTGTCTGGTGCCGGATCTGGAGAAAAATAAAAAGGCGTTGAAAAAATATATTTTTGAAGAGTAGGAATGTGACGAAGGAAATGGATGGATGAAATGCTCAGCCGGGTTGACAATCTTCCTTGAAATTGGTAAAATAAGTGTTTGAAAAGCAAGTTAAGGAGTGAATCAAATGAGAAAGATGGTATTGTCCATTTTGATAGATAACACGCCGGGGGCACTGTCCCGGGTAGTGGGACTGTTTAGCAGACGAGGCTACAATATCGACAGCCTCACTGTAGGGGAAACCGAAAATACAGCGGTTTCCAGAATGACGGTGGCAGTGACCGGAGATGGAATCATATTGGATCAGATTGAGAAGCAGATCTGTAAGCTGGAAAATGTGATCCTTGTGAAAGAGCTTACCGGGGACGCATCCGTGTGCCGGGAGCTTATCCTGGTGAAAGTGGCAGCTTCCAGAGAGGAAAGACCTTCTATTAATGCGATCGTAGAGATTTTCCGCGCTAAGATCGTGGATGTTGCTTCGGATTCTATGATGATCGAGCTGACCGGCAACCAGGCAAAGCTGGATGCCTTTACCAAGCTGTTAGACGGCTATGAGATCCGCGAACTGGTGCGTACAGGAATCACTGGACTGGCGAGGGGACAATTGGATGAATGAGGCGGCAGGGCAAAGCTGGATGCCTTTACCAAGCTGTTAGACGGTTATGAGATCCGCGAACTGGTGCGTACAGGAATCACCGGACTGGCGAGGGGACAATTGGATGAATGAGGCGGCACAAGTTGAAATTAGCTGCAGTGTGATATGGGAAACCATCCGCCGGTAAAACGGCGGGGATTTATATTAAATTAATTTTAGGAGGAACAGTAAAATGGCAGACGCAAAGATTTTTTATGAAAGTGACTGTAACCTTGGACTTTTGGATGGCAAGACGATTGCTGTCATTGGTTATGGCAGCCAGGGACATGCACATGCATTAAATGCAAAAGAAAGTGGTTGTAATGTAATTATCGGTTTGTATGAAGGCTCTAAATCATGGGCAAAGGCAGAGGCTCAGGGATTTAAAGTATATACAGCAGCAGAGGCTGCAAAACAGGCAGACATTATCATGATCCTGATCAACGATGAACTGCAGGCAAAATTGTATAAGGAGTCCATCGAGCCAAACCTTGAGGCTGGAAATATGCTGATGTTTGCCCATGGTTTCAACATTCATTTCGGACAGATCGTACCTCCGAAAGATGTGGATGTAACAATGATCGCGCCAAAGGGACCAGGACATACAGTACGCAGCGAGTATCAGGCAGGCAAAGGAGTTCCATGTCTGGTAGCAGTACATCAGGACGCGACAGGAAAGGCACAGGATATGGCGCTTGCTTATGCACTGGCAATCGGTGGTGCAAGAGCTGGTGTACTTGAGACAACCTTCCGTACCGAGACCGAGACAGACCTTTTCGGTGAGCAGGCAGTACTCTGCGGCGGTGTTTGTGCTCTGATGCAGGCTGGTTTTGAGACTCTTTGCGAGGCTGGTTACGATCCACGTAATGCATATTTTGAGTGTATCCATGAGATGAAACTGATCGTTGACCTGATTTATCAGAGTGGTTTTGCGGGGATGCGTTATTCCATTTCCAACACAGCAGAGTATGGTGACTACATCACAGGTCCGAAGATCATCACAGAGGATACAAAGAAGGCAATGAAGAAAATCCTCAGCGATATTCAGGATGGTTCTTTTGCGAAAGAATTCCTTCTGGATATGTCAGAAGCAGGCGGACAGGCACACTTCAGAGCTATGAGAAAGCTTGCCGCAGAGCATTCATCTGAGGTTGTAGGAGAAGATATCCGTAAGCTTTACAGCTGGAACGGCGAGGATAAACTGATCAACAACTAATGAAAATTATCAGAACCAATACAGCCCGGTTGGCATCACACTGACCGGGCTTTTTATTCGTAAAGGCTCAAGCCGTGCATTCCAGAAAACAATGGCACATTTGTGCTTGCACAAAAATGAGACATTGTTTTCTGGAATATAGGGCGCAGCCCGCGATGACGAGGCTGCGGAGCAGGCGAGGAATGCGCACGGCGAGGTAGGTAAGGGGCGCAAGATGACGAGGCTGCGGAGCAGGCGAGGAATGCGCAAATGGAGGGATATAGGTTGAAAAAAGAACTAAAGAGGGTGTAGAGGGGCACACTTAAACAAGCCATCCTAAATTATATTTTTTAAGATGACTGAAAGGTGGCATCGGGTTAAGTGGTAAGTCCCATTATATTATGTTTGCTGGACAAGAGAGTCAGCAGAAAGCTCGCCAACAGAGATCAAAAATCTGTAAGCCTGTTTGATTGCTTTTTGTTTCTGTTTCTCCTGCATCTCCGGTGGTATATCAACTTTATACAAATCGCAGGGATTCCATGTTTCCCCTGTGGACAGCATATGGTATACTGCTGTTAGAATCATCCTTGCAATAGCAATG
>CAQOJF010000045.1:0-22489 GCA_948848225.1 uncultured Eubacterium sp. | reverse complement strand
TTCTGTTTGTATTCATCTTTCCCCTTCAGGCGGGAATCTCGGATTACATTTCACGCAATAAGGGCTGACTGCTCAACCCTTATTGTTTTTGTATGTTTTTATTTATATTGCACTAGCTCATCCATCGGTATTCTCGTCTGAGCGTGCCGGTCTATGTCTGCCTCTGGTTCTGCAGAATAACCCAATGCAAGGATATTGACCGGTTCCAGATTTCGGGGCAGATTAAGTCCCTGTTTCAAAACATCCGGCTTAAAATAACATATCCACACGCTTCCAAGTCCTAACTCCGTGGCCATGAGCATCATGTGGTCAGTTAGAATGGAGGCATCTATATCAGTCGTTACCATGCCGTCAAATGGACGTGTCCATGCCTTACTTTTATCTGCACATACCACAATAGCTATCGGGGCGCCATAAATATTTGCTGCTTTCGAAACTGCTGACAGCCCTTTTTCGCTTCTTACGACCACCAGCCGCGCCGGCTGCATATTTGCCGCTGTCGGCGCCACATGGGCAATCTCCAATATCTTTCGCAGCTTATCCTCCTCCACCGCCTGCCCTGTGTATTCACGGACAGAAGAACGCGCCTTTGCTGTATCTAATACTGACATTTTCTTATCCTTCCTTTCCTACTTGAAAATTTGACCGGTCATAGTATAATTATAGCATGAATAGACAAACAAACAAGAATGCACTTTTTGGGTATATACTTCCCAAAAAGTAAGTAAGACGGGAAGTTTTTATAACACATGAAAGAAATCGTGCACAAGAAAAATTATAATCTCACCTATGTTTCTGAAAGGAGTCAGATATGATAGAACAATGTAACGGTTTTACCTGCCCGGTAGAGGCTACCATTTCCCTGATCGGAGGCAAATACAAGGCGGTCATATTGTGGCATCTGATGAACAGCACCCTGCGGTACAGCGAACTGCACCGCAAAATGCCAAAGGCAACGGATAAAATGCTTGCCCAGCAACTGCGGGAACTGGAAAAGGACGGCCTCATCAACCGTGTGGTCTTCCCTGTTGTGCCGCCAAAGACGGAATACAGCCTAACAGAATATGGAAAAACACTTGCCCCCATACTGGATGCCATGTGCAGCTGGGGCGAAAACTATTTATCCAAAGCCCAAAACGGCAAAGAGGGCTGCCAATGAAATACCTTCTCTCTAATTTATATCCATCGGATTTGTCATATACGAGGATATAAATAGGGAATTTTGTTACCGGAGAAAACTGCTGTACTGAAACCATATGCCATACTTATCTGCCGCTTTTTCCAGTTTTTCTTCAACCTCTGGATTCCCCTCCCAGTCAAAAAGCTTCAATTCTTTCATCTTCCCAAGAGCCTCCGGATCATCTATCTCTATCTCATCGCAGCAGTATAGCTCCTTGATCCCGTTAAACTTTACAAAATCACTTAAGCGATAGCCATAATGCTCCATTCCCAGTGCCTTCACACTCATACGGCTTAACCTGCTGTCGTAGCTATTTTCCGTGTCTAAATAATTGGAAAATGCAAAAACACAATAACTTCCTCTATATAATTTACCTCCGTTCACATCTGTAAAATCCACATAAAACCCCTTAACACCAATCGTGTGCTCATCGATGTCCCGATCTCTGGCGGGAATGAGTGAAAAATTTTCCGGATGCTCCCTGGCATAATCATATATGATATCTTTTAACCGGCTGCAGTCTGAAAAGATCTCTTCATCCATATATAATTCACTGTCTATATCCACATCAATATAGCTGATTTCCGTATTCTCATGTGTAGGATTCGTCAGCTTGAACCCCTCTCCCATTTCCTCCGTAATTTTTTTCTGCAGCCCTTTTGCCGCCGCACTGGGTATGTTCAGATATATGCGGTAATAGAAAATCTGGCAGAGTATATAGGCGGCAAGTGCGATTCCCGCGATTTGGAAGATTCTCTTTATTATCTTTTTCATAATGCTCCTTTCCATCGGATTTCAACTAATCTATCTCAACCATCTATATTTGTATCGGAGAAAACTGCTGTACTGAAACCATATGCCATACTTATCTGCCGCTTTTTCCAGCTTTTCCTCAATCTCCGGATTCCCCTCCCAGTCAAAAAGCTTCAATTCTTTCATCTTCCCAAGAGCTTCCGGATCATCTATCTCTATCTCATCGCCGCAGTATAGCTCCTTGATCCCATCAAACTTTACAAAATCACTTAACCGATAGCCATAATGCTCCATTCCCAGTGCGATTACCCTCATATGGCTTAACCTGTTGTCGTATCTATTTTCTGTATCCAGATAATTGGTAAACTCAAAAACAATATGACTTCCTCTATATAATTTTCCACCGTTCTCATCTGTAAAATTTACATGAATCCCTTTTGCATTGTAAGTGTGCTCATCGATGTCCTGATCACTGGCGGGAATGAGTGAAAAATTTTCCGGATGCTCCCTGGCATAATCATATATGATATCTTTTAACCGGCTGCAGTCTGAAAAGATCTCTTCATCCATATATAATTCACTGTCTATATCCACATCAATATAGCTGATTTCCGTATTCTCATGTGTAGGATTCGTCAGCTTGAACCCCTCTCCCATTTCCTCCGTAATTTTTTTCTGCAGCCCTTTTGCCGCCGCACTGGGTATGTTCAGATATATGCGGTAATAGAAAATCTGGCAGAGTATATAGGCGGCAAGTGCGATTCCCGCGATTTGAAAGATTCGCTTTATTATCTTTCCCATAATGCTCCTTTCCATCAGAAATGTTCGGACTGCTCATGCAGTCCGAACATTCTTATAATTATTTGTAATACACAAATAACGCATCGCTGGTGCAGTCACTTCCATACTCATCATTATATTTACAAATTTCATCATAATCAACAAAATATTTGCTTCCCCATGAGGAAATCTGGTATCTTAATGTGTTCTTTTGCCGGTCTCTATGTATTCCGGTAATAACTACATAATGATTATATAATGTGTGTACTACTGGATTAAAATCAGCTAAAGAACCTTTACGTAATTCATACATCTTAGCCTGATTCTTTTCTTCTATGGTTCTCCAAAGATGGGGACCAACTGAAATAATCACCGGATTTCCATTTTTGATGGACTTTTCGATTAATTCTTTTAACCGCTTTCGATTATTACCAGAAAAGGCAAATGGATAAGCTACCGCTTTCATTTTTAACGAGTAATTATCAAAATATTTATTCATCCCCGATTGCAGATTAAAGGCTGTCATTTCATCAAAAATTGGCATTTTCTTTATATAATGTTTCCGCACGAAATTCACATAAGCGATATAGGTGCTTTTCGAAATTTTACTTAACGTATTATTATCTTTTCTCCTCTTCAAATAAAGAAGTACGTCTGATCCGCCAATTATACCACACCCTTTATCTGCCATTTTACTGTCAGTTTTCTCCCACCAGCCCTGATCTCCTCCATAGTATTGTGAATCACCGGACACGATCGGAATGTATTGTTTTTGAAAAATCTCTGTCAGCTTCACATCATTTCTCTTTGGATGCTTATCCACATCGTCTCTATAACCATCCTGATCTGTATCTTTTCTCGTTGGGCTGCTTCGATAAACGAAATAACGTGCTTCGATCCACTCTTCGGTATCTTTTACAAAGATTTTCTTTTTCCGCTTTGGAAGTCCATCTTCATCCAGACTTTTTTCTCCTCCCATCTCATCCAGATCCTTCACAAAGTCAAAATCTGAGTCCTTAGCATACGGATTTGTCACCTCAATTTTACCATTCTGACATAACATGCCTTTCTCAAGAATATCATACAACCCATCACCATCTGAGTCTTTGGTTTTTAATTCCCCCATTGTATCCTTCTTCAGTTTGAACAAAACATCAGCAATACTTTCTGTCTTCTCCACTGTATAAAATTTACCGCCAGTTTCCTTCGACATCTTTTTTAGATCTGCTTCATTATCTGTTCCGATCAGTACTGTGAGAATCGCAATATCGTTTTTCTTGGCAAGATCGACGATCTCTTTATTATACTCCGTATCTCCATCACAGATCAGTATGATATACCTTTGATACCCTTTATCCTTATAAGAATCCCCAGTATACTGACTTATTGCCTTGCGGAGCCCTTTACTCACATTGGTCTTATTTTCCATCTCTGCAGAAATGGCATTTACACTTTTGACCAGCTTGTCAGAATGATTGGAAAATTTCTGTACAACATTTGCCTTATCGGCGAATGTTACAATGCTGCAACGGTCCTTTCCTCGCTTCGCCTTAATAATTCCCTTCATGGAATCCTTTGCGTGTCTGATCTCCGGACCCACCATACTTCCAGAAATATCCACGGCAAATACAATATCTGTATTCTTTTTCGGTCTCTCTGTTTTGTAATAATTAATTTCATTTCTCCACACGTCATACCAAGTCTTTTTATTAACCACCATATATGTACTAAAATGTGTGGTCGTATACCTTACCGTGTGATTTTTAGTATCAACAACGGACTCTTCGTCATAGCTTGACGGCGCAAATTTGAACCCTGCCTCCGCCTGTGATTTTCCAATTTACTGCGTCAACGTCAATCAACGTACCTCCAGTACGTTTCATTCCGTTTTCTTGTAAATTGGAAAATCACAAACGGAGGTCGAAGATTTCGGATTGTGATAGCGCCCAAATAGCTAGGCGCTTGAATGAGGCGATGCGGTGGTATCGCCGAATGAAAGCAACAACGCTATTTGGGCGCTAGCGCAGGACGAAACAGGGTTCAAATTTGTGCCGTCAAGCTAAATCACATAGTCCTCGTTTTCCTCATCGTACCACATAACTGCCAGATCTTCTTCCTTGGTCGCCCCCAGTTTGGATACATCATAGGAAAATGTAATAGTGGCCTCATCAAATTTTCCCTCTGTAGAAATACTTACGGGAACACCTACCAAACCCACCAATTCACTGGACAATGTATCTTCCCCGAATACATTTTGGATCTCTGTATGATTGTTAATATTACCAGTCACCTTCATATCTACTTGTACTCCGGTCACTGCACCACCATTATTATTATCCGCTGGAATTTCCTCTGTGAGAGTCTGCTGGACCTTTTCCTCACCATCACATATTCCATTATCATTCGTATCCTTTTTCAGGGGATCAAATCCAAGAATAATTTCGTCACCATCCGTCAAAGTATCACCGTCGGTATCTTCTTTTAAGGGATCTGTTTTATACTTTCTTACCTCTTCTCCGTCACTGAGACCATCTTTATCAGTATCACTCTCTCCCGGCTCTGTTCCAATTCGAATCTCCCTAAGATTAGTCAGGCCATCCTCATCACTGTCCTCGTCACCGTCTGCTATGCCATTGTCATCCGTGTCCTTTTTTAAGGGATCCAGCCCCACTTTAAATAGTTCTGTAAAATCATCCAGCCCATCACCATCGGTATCTTTTTTATAACTATTGGTTCCCATCCTCAATTCATATATGTTAGGCATCCCGTCTCCATCGCTATCGAGTTCAGGATCAATATCCGTGATATATTTGTGTAACACAAAACCTTCTGGATTTTCTGAGACACTGCCAGGCTCCCCATTAAATCCAAAATAAATTACACCCTTCGCCGGTATATTCTGATTATATCCACTGTTCCTTAATTGATATGTTTCATTGACCTGCTTTTCTATAACGGCATTCCACATATTGGTAACTGGATGTCCAAACTCGAACTGCAGTTCCCAATCTTCAATCGCCTCGTTCGTAAGGTTCTTTATTTCCATAGATGAACTGTAACCATTATTCCAGTCACTGTTCGTCTTGTATGTAATTTTATAATCTTTTTCTGGAACCTTAACACGACATGTGGATAAACAGTAACTTTGAGGTATATGAATCTCATCTTCATATTTCGCGGTAAAGCCAAAGCTTACTTCACCGCCTGGCTTTATATCTTGATTCCACTCCGCATTTTTTATCATTACGACCGAATACTCATTATCTATCTGTTTTCCATTCCACAGGTTCTGAATCTCATCCTCGCTGTAATACAAAAGCGCCCAGTCCTCTATCGTTTTGTCGCTGGTATTGCGAAGAATAATAGTAGCATTATATCCACCCTCCCATTTTCCATCAAGGCGAAACTCTACTTCAAAGACATCTCCGTGAAATATTTTTTGATTGATCTTCTCTGACTCTGTTGCCGTTCCTTTTCCCTGAACGTGTTGAAATGGATACAACAGCATTGCAAACAGACATAACAATACCATAACCCTTTGCACTATTTTTTTCATTTTCTTTCTCCTCCTTTAGTGTTTCGTTTTACCAGCAACATATCACAAATTTATTCTTATTTCAACCCTAAATACGTAAAGTATGTCATTTTATTATTAACGCAAAAAAATCCCAAAACCACAAAACAGCTGCTGTCTGCTCTATGGCTTTGGGATCTTGAAATAAATGAGTCTTTATTTATAATGTCACTTTTTCCAGCTTCCAGATCTCTTTTGCATATTCCTCGATGGTGCGGTCAGAGGAGAACTTTCCACATTTTGCTACATTGAGAAGCGCCATTCTCGCCCAGGCTTCTTTGTCGCGGTATGCAGCGTCCACTTTCTTCTGCGCCTCTGCATAGGAGCGGAAATCTTTCAGGATAAAGTACTGGTCTGCGCGCTCATATCCGTTGGAATCCAAAAGAGAGGAATAGAGCTCACGGAACAGCTCCGGATCACCATAAGTACCGTCTACCAGCTGGTCAACAACCTTGCGGATATCCTCGTCTGAATTGTAGATATCTCTTGGTTTGTACTCGTTATTGTGCTCAAAATCGATAACCTCCTGGGAAGAGAGGCCGAAGATAAAGGCGTTGTTCTCGCCAACCTCTTCCACGATCTCCACATTGGCGCCGTCCATGGTTCCAAGAGTCGGAGCGCCGTTCAGCATAAATTTCATATTTCCGGTACCAGAGGCTTCTTTACTTGCCGTCGAAATCTGCTCGGAAACGTCGGCTGCCGCAAAGATGATCTCGGCATTGCTGACGCGGTAGTTCTCGATGAATACTACCTTGATCTTTCCTTTGATGGAGGCGTCGTTATTCACCACGTCTGCCACACTGTTGATCAGCTTGATGATCGCCTTGGCACGACGGTATCCCGCGGATGCCTTGGCGCCAAAGATAAAGGTATGAGGCACCATATCCAGCTCCGGATTTGCCTTGATCTGGTTGTACAGATACATCACGTGAAGGATGTTGAGCAGCTGGCGCTTATACTCATGAAGACGTTTTACCTGAACATCAAAGATGGAATTTGGATCTACGTCCACACCGTTATGTTCTTTGATATATTTGGCGAGCCGGATCTTATTCTGGTGCTTGATATCCATAAACTGCTGTTTTGCCCTGGCGTCCTCTGCGTAGGGGGTCAGCTTATCCAGCTGTGCCAGATCTTTGATCCAGCCCTGTCCGATCTTCTCAGTTACCCAGTCTGCCAGCAATGGGTTTCCGTGAAGCAGGAAACGTCTCTGGGTGATACCATTGGTCTTATTGTTAAATTTCTCAGGCATCATCTCATAGAAGTCTTTGAGTTCCTGGTTCTTTAAAATCTCCGTGTGAAGTCTTGCCACACCGTTGACAGAAAAGCCTGCAGCGATAGCAAGATGCGCCATCTTCACCTGACCATCGTAGATGATCGCCATTTTCTTTACTTTATCAAAATTACCCGGATATTTCTCCGCGATCTCATTCTGGAACCGGCGGTTGATCTCCTCCGTGATCTGATAGATCCTCGGAAGAAGTCTCGAAAACAGGTCGATGGGCCATTTCTCCAATGCCTCAGACATGATGGTATGGTTTGTATAGGCACAGGTTTTTGTGGTGATCTCCCAGGCTTCTTCCCAATCCAGGAAGTACTCATCCAGAAGAATACGCATCAGTTCAGGAACCGTCACCGTCGGGTGGGTATCATTCAGCTGGAAGCATACCTTTTCCGGCAGCCCGTGAATGTCATCATGTTTCTCCATATATTTGGCAACCGCCCTCTGTACGCTGGCGGAAACAAAGAAGTACTGCTGTTTCAGTCTCAGCTCTTTACCGGCGATATGGTTGTCGTTGGGATAGAGGACCTCGCAGATGGTACGGGCAAGATTCTGCTGCTCCACAGCTTTCTGGTAGTCTCCCTTGTCAAAAGAATCCAGGTTAAAGGTATTGATGGCCTCGGCATCCCAGATACGAAGGGTATTCACGATACGGTTGCCGTATCCCACAACGGGAATGTCATAGGGAACCGCCTTTACGGACTGATAATTCTCCTGCACGTAGCGGTCACGTCCGCTCTCATCCTTGCGGACAGCTACATGCCCGCCAAATTTTACCTCGGTGGAATATTCCGGACGCTTCATCTCAAATGGATTGCCATCTTTCAGCCAGTCGTCCGGCGCTTCGATCTGGAAACCATTCTCGATCTTCTGCATAAACATACCGTATTTGTAGCGGATACCGCAGCCATAAGCCGGATATCCAAGAGTGGATAATGATTCCAGGAAGCAGGCAGCCAATCGTCCCAGTCCACCATTTCCCAGCGCTGCATCTGGTTCTTCGTCTTCCAGAACGTCCAGATCCACACCCAGTTCCTCCAGAACCTCTCGAACCACCTTATCCTGCTTAAGGTTGATGATCATATTCCCCAGCGCGCGGCCCATGAGAAATTCCATGGACAGATAATAAACCGTCTTGACATCCTTTTCCTCATACTGTTTGTGAGTTTCAAGCCAGTCGTCCACAACGATATCCTTTACCGCATAGGCAACCGCCTGAAACAGCTGCTGGCTGGTGGCATTTTCCACCGGCTTACGAAACAGTAGTTTCATATAATTCTCGATGTCCTGTTTCAAATGAGCTTTTTTATCGTGTTCATTTAAAAAATTCATATTCTTCCTCGCTTTCCTTTTGATTCTATATAACAATTCCTTCCCTAGAAAGAAATCTTTGCCACGCCAAAAGTAGCCTCTTCACCATTGATGGTCCACTCTGCCGTATGTCCCTGCATGTCTCCAATAATGATCTTATCGGCGAGTACCTCTGCCTTGATCTGCTCGGCATTCCGGACGATGACGTCGGTGATCCTCTCACTGCCCACCATATAAACCTCGATCAGATCCATCACCTTAAAGTCAGAATCCTTTCGCATGTTCTGGATCTTGCTTATGATCTCGCGGACAAATCCTTCTTCGATCAGCTCCTCCGTCAAATGGGTATCGATCACCACAGTAATGCCGTGGTCTTCCTGGGATACATAACCCTCCATCTGGGCGGATTCGATCAAAAGATCTTCCTTCGCCAGAATTTCACCGGTACCTTCTACCTCTACCGTGATCTCACCCTTTTCATTCAGCGCATCCATCGCCTGGTTTCCATCCAGTCCAGAAAGTACTTCCTTCAGCGCATTCAGGCGGCTTCCAAACCGCTTACCGAGAGTGCGGAGCTGCGGTTTAAAGGTATATGTGGTAAATTCTCTCACATCGGTTGTAAATACCACCTCTTTGACATTCAGCTCCTCAGAGATAATTTCACAGTAAAAATCTGACAGCTCTCCTTCTGCTTTTACATAAAGCTTTCCGATCGGCTGGCGGTTCTTGATGTTTGCCTCGTTCCGGCAGGCACGCCCCAGTACGACGATCTGCAGGATCTCATCCATCTTTGTCTCCAGCTCTTTGTCGATAAAGGCTGTATTCACTTCCGGAAAATCACAGAGATGAATGCTTTCCGGCGCATTTTCATTTACACTGCACACCAGATTTCGGTAGATGCTCTCGGTCATAAACGGAATCATCGGCGCCGCCGCTTTGCTGACGGTCACTAGGGCTGTATACAACGTCATATAAGCATTGATCTTATCCTGCTCCATCCCCTTTGCCCAAAAACGCTCACGGCAGCGGCGCACATACCAGTTGCTCATATCATCCACAAAATCCTGAAGGGCTCTCGCCGTCTCCGGGATCCGGTATGCCGCAAGGTTCTCATCCACCTCTTTTACCACAGTATTGAGCTTGCTGAGCAGCCATTTATCCATCACAGATAATTTATCATATTCCAGTGTATATTTTGTCGCATCAAATTTATCTATATTAGCATAGAGGACAAAAAATGCATAGGTGTTCCACAGGGTGCCCATAAATTTGCGCTGTCCTTCCACAACGGCTTTGCCATGAAAACGGTTCGGCAGCCACGGAGCTGAATTTACATAGAAATACCAGCGGATGGCGTCGGCGCCATATTGTGTCAGCGCTTCCATCGGATCGATGGCATTTCCCTTGCTCTTACTCATCTTCTGGCCATTTTCGTCCTGTACGTGTCCCAGAACAATTACATTTTCATAAGGCGCTTTATTGAACAGCAGAGTAGATTCTGCCAGCAGCGTGTAGAACCATCCTCTGGTCTGATCCACTGCCTCTGAGATAAACTGAGCCGGGAACTGCTTTTCAAAGAGTTCTTTGTTTTCAAAGGGATAGTGATGCTGGGCAAAAGGCATCGCCCCGGAGTCAAACCAGCAGTCAATCACCTCTGGCACGCGGTGCATAGTCTCACCACAATGAGGACACGGAATCGTCACCTCGTCGATATAAGGACGATGAAGCTCGATCTTCGCCGCCTCCGGATCTCCGCTTTTCTCTGCCAGCTCTGCGCGGCTGCCGATGGATTCCATATGGCCGCAGCTGCACTCCCACACATTTAACGGAGTGCCCCAGTAACGGTTTCTCGAAACGGCCCAGTCCTGTACATTTTCCAGCCAGTTCTGGAAACGTCCCTTTCCAATGGACTCTGGAATCCAGTTGATGGTATCGTTATTGCGGATGAGATCTTCTTTTACCTCGCTCATACGGATATACCAGGATTCTCTCGCATAATAGATCAGCGGTGTGTCGCAGCGCCAGCAGAAAGGATAATCATGCTCAAATTTCGGCGCGTCAAAGAGAAGTCCTTTCTTCTCCAGATCCTTCAGAATCGGCATATCTGCATCCTTAACAAACATTCCCGCATAATCCGTCTCTTCTGTCATCTCTCCCTTGCCGTCCACCAGCTGTACAAATGGAAGGTCATACCGGCGCCCCACCTGGGCATCGTCCTCACCAAATGCCGGCGCAATGTGTACGATACCAGTACCATCTGTCATGGTTACATAGCTGTCGCAGGTGACAAAATATCCCTTTTTCTTCTGTTTCTCACAGATTCCCTTCGCATAATCAAACAGCGGCTCATATTCTTTCCGCTCCAGATCAGTTCCTTTAAAGGTCTCCAGCACTTCATATGCCTTTGTCTCTTCATTTCCCAGAACACCAAGCACATTGTCCAGCAATGCCTCTGCCATATAATACGTATATCCGTCATTTGCTTTGACTTTACAATAGGCCTCCTCTGGATTTACACAGAGCGCCACATTGCTCGGCAGCGTCCAGGGCGTCGTGGTCCATGCAAGAAAATATGCGTCTTCGCCTACTACTTTGAAACGGACGACAGCAGAGCGCTCTTTCACCGCCTTATAGCCCTGTGCCACCTCATGAGAGGACAGAGGGGTTCCGCAGCGCGGACAGTAGGGAACGATCTTAAAGCCCTTATACAACAGCTTTTTGTCCCAGATCTCCTTCAGCGCCCACCACTCGGACTCGATAAAGTCGTCGTTGTAGGTTACATAGGGATCCTCCATATCCGCCCAGAATCCGACAACACCGGAGAAATCTTCCCACATTCCTTTGTACTTCCATACAGATTCCTTACATTTAGTGATAAAGGGATCCAGACCATATTCCTCGATCTGCTCCTTTCCATCCAGCCCAAGAAGTTTCTCCACCTCCAGCTCTACCGGAAGTCCATGGGTATCCCAGCCCGCCTTACGGGGCACCTGGTACCCTTTCATTGTGCGGTACCTGGGGATCATATCCTTGATGACACGGGTCAGCACGTGGCCGATGTGGGGCTTTCCATTTGCCGTTGGCGGTCCGTCATAAAACATATAGGTCGGACAGCCCTCCCGGAGCCGGATACTCTTTTTGAAAATATCTTGTTCCTTCCAGAACTTCTCTACTTCCTTTTCCCGGTCGACAAAATTCAGACCGGTTGAAACCTTCTCGTACATTCTTATCCTCCATTCGCACACGCTTTTTGTGCATAAAGAAGTTTGGCCGTGTGCGCACAAACTTCCTGAGCGAAAAATATATTTTTCACTCTTGTCCTCCTTGCAAAATTGCTCTATTGGTTTACTGATTCGCGTCGTCTGGGCGATAGCACCATAGACCCAAAAGGGCTTCCACCCAAAAAAGGATGAAAGCCCCAAAGCTGTCATAGTTACCACCTGTTTTGTAAGATCGGGCTGCCATGAGAACCCATAACCGCCGAATCATCTCCATATAACGGTGGAATCCGGATCAGCCTACTTGATAACCCGTTCGGCATCACAACTCAGGGGTGATCTTCACATAAGCATACTCATACCGCGTTCCCACTGTCCACGGCTCACTGCAACTTTCTTCTCTCTGCTACTGTCCCCATCAAAGTCTTTTTCTTAACCTATATAATAATTACTTTTTCAAAAAATGTCAATGAATAATTACAAAAATTTGAATTCAAGTGCTGTCATATGATTAAAACGGGCTGCCGCTGCTTCGCAGCTTTACCAGCCCTCCCATCACTCGGAACTCCCGCGCTGCTTCGCAACGCTACGTTCCTCGTGATGGACGTTCGCACAGTCATGCAGATGTTCATGCAAGCATGACATC
Organism: uncultured Eubacterium sp.; assembly: GCA_948848225.1. Lineage (GTDB taxonomy): Bacteria > Bacillota > Clostridia > Lachnospirales > Lachnospiraceae > Eubacterium_F. The sequence goes on along the minus strand of CAQOJF010000045.1, from coordinate 9,745 downwards.
TGCATGACTGTGCTCACTGTTTTAATCATATCTTTTCATATTCCTTTAACAGATCCGGATCCAGCTTGATTCGGTTGTCCATGGTCTTCATGATATCCACCAGCTCCAGCCCTTCACAGGAAGACGGGTTGGAAAGGTCATAAAGCTTGTTATCACGGAAGCTGAGTACCCAAGGTCTGAAAATGTCCATTTCGTTTTCAATGATGACAAGTCCCTTTTCATGCCCTGTCAGCTCCACACAGACACCAGGATAGAGAACATTGATACCGTTGATCAGAGCCTGTACTACCACCGGATCGTAAATCTCCGGATCTGCCAGAAGCGCCCGCAGTGCCTTCACCTCACTGGTAGGCTCTTCAAAGGACTTCATAGCGGTCATCCGGTCATAGGCATCCGCCACATACAAGATCGCCGCATTGACATTTGCCCATGCTGCTTCGGCGGCTTTCCCATTCTCGTCTACTTCACTCTGATACATTTCCTGCATGTGCTGCACAATACGAAGAATATCCTCATCCAGCTCTCCGTAGTTTTTCAGTGTCTCAATGGTATTGACGCGGACGAGATCACGGGTCTGTACATCTTCTTCCTCTGCTCCTCCCTGTCTCACCTTCACACCGCCGCAGTCGTGCAGAAGCGCCGCCTTTACAATAGAGTTGATCCTTGCCGCGGGCATACTCATCCGCCCCGCGATGATAGCAGACAGGATCGCAACATTTATACTGTGTTTATATACAAAATCGTCACCGCTGCGAAGACTCTGAAGGAAATTAATCTTATGAGGAAGATTGGAATAATTTTTAATGATCAGGCTGCAGAGCCAGTCCAGTCCCTTGTCCTTCTTGCCCGCTGCGATCAGATCAAGATCCTCACGGATGCTGAATACCGCCATGGTCTGAAACCTTTCAAAATTGATGTCTTCCTCTGACATCGGGGGAAGCGGCTCAGCGGGTTCCAGTATGTATAATCCAATCAGGCCGAAATTTTTTATTCCAAATATGGCCTGCATCGTAAGTTTGGTGTCCCGGTCATGCAAAAGTACGCCATTCTTGTTATAAATCGGCTTACCCAGACGCATCCCCGGCTTTAAATCATCTACTTTTACAAAAAGCATAATCTTTCTCCTTTCACGTTTTCGACACACTTATATACTAGTATAATGATAACAGTTATGATAAAATAATACAATATGAAATTAAAATTTTTACATATTTTTGGAGGAATGTTATGAAAAATAAAATCCTGTCACTACTGTTGATTTTGGCGTTTTTCCTCAGCGTTTTCCCAGCTTATTCCATTGCTGAAGCGAAATCGGTAGAAACCAGCAAAAACAAGGTTTCATTGGAAGAAGGCGAATACGAAGAGGGGACTGTACTTGTGACCATCGCCTCCCCTGAAGAGACTTCTCTGACCAGGGAGGGTGCCGCTTCCTTTGATCGAAAGATCCGTATTCAGGAAACCTATGACCTGGGGGATGCTGACATCTTAGCGAAAAGCAGGCAGCAGAAGAATTTTCTCTCCGACAAAACGCTGTATGTGTCGGAGGTATCTTCCAACACTTATTCCACGAAAGAGCTGATGAACAAACTGGACCGCAAGGCATATGTGGTTTCTGTGGAACCAGATTATATCCAAAACCTCACATCACTCACCCAGGATACTTACTCAGAAGAACAGTGGTATCTGGATAACGGAAGCCATTTTCAAGGCAGCAGCAATGGTATTTCCTACCGCTCCACGATGTCAAAAACCAAAAAAGGTACTCCCATCGTCGCTGTTATGGATACGGGCATAAATTATGAACACGAAGACCTCGCCGGGCGAATGTGGAACAATCCCTATCTCTCCAAAGGACTTCCCGGCATCCATGGCTATGATTTTACGAGTAACAACGCCTACTGCATGGATATTCTGGGGCATGGGACCCACTGCGCCGGTGTTATTGCGGCTGAAGCCGATAACCAGAAAGGTATCGCCGGGATCTCCAATGCCCAGTTAATGGCGCTTAAAGTATTTGACACTGAGGGCAAAACAAGAAATTCCGATATTGTAGAAGCTCTGAATTATATCATTCAGGCAAAACAGGCTGGGGCAAATATCGTTGCTGTCAACTGTTCCTGGGGAGGGGGAACCTCCAGCTATGCTATGTCAGCTCTGGTTCATCAGATCGGTGTGTCCGGCACCCTTTTTGTCTTTGCCGCCGGCAATGACAGCGTCAACCATGACATCAATTATTACTCTTGTCCCTACGATCTGTACCAGGGAGAATATGCCATTTCAGACAACCGCAATTTTATCATTATAACCGGCGCTTCGGATCCCAATGACAATGCCTGCAGTTTTTCCGATTATGGAAAAGAGGATGTGGATCTCTTCGCTCCTGGGGACCGTATTTTATCTACCTACTGCGAAGATAATTATTTCCCAGGCATCGGTTCCAAGAATGAGGCGCCGGATCAGACCGAGCATTTTCTGACCTTCGATTCCGATATCGAATGTCAGAAGCTCTATACGGATAAAGACTTGGGGATACCTGTCCAGGCAAAAGCAGATTTGCGTTACACCCGTGAAAAAGATTTTCAAGAAGATTCGAATTCCGGAAGTCTTCAATGGACCATAAATCTCGATGATTCATTTTCATTTAAAGAGAAGGAAAATTATTTGTATCTTGATGTGACAGATACCAATCCCAACGTCACAGCAGATTACTATGTTTCTATGATCTTAGGAGATACCGATATCGACAGCCGCTTTACCTGGAGTCATGTGGTAAAGAAGTCCAGTGGCCCATATGGTTCAGCGAATAACCGTTTTTACCGGACAAATGACGGGCGGATCTTTTTTAAGATTTTGGGCATCGTTTCCTCCGGTAGATCCACTGGAACCAGTCAGTATTATATTGACCACATTGGAATCTCTGTCCAAAACCCGGATACGACACAATTTGGGCAGTATGAACTTATGAAGGGTACTTCCATGGCAGCTCCTATGGTCACAGGGGCAGTGGCGCTTCTCAGTGAAATCTACCCAGAAGACAGCACCACTAACCGCCGGAATCGTCTTCTTACCTGTGTAAAAACCGCGGCAGGCGTCACCGGAAAATGTTCTACCAATGGCGTCCTGGATCTGAGCCGGATGGACAGCTATATTCCTCCAGCCAACTCATCCGTGATACCTCCTTCCTTTGTCACGTCAGAACAAAAAAGCTCTTCCACTGTGGCAAATAAAAAGAAAATTAAAATAAAGAAAATAAAGATACACGCCTCCAAAACTGCTCTGAAAGCAGGTAAAAAGCGAAAGCTCAAAGTGTTTATCTCCCCCTCGAATGCCACAAATAAAAAAGTAAAATGGAGTTCTTCAAAGAAAAAATGGGCGACGGTAAACAGCAAAGGTATCGTTACCGCCAAAAAGAAAGGGCGGGGACATACAGTTAAGATCACGGCAACTGCCAGAGATGGAAGCCGCAAAAAAGCGGTGTTCCGAATCCGTATCAAAAAGTAAGCGGTCAACTATAATGACTGCTGTCCAGAACCTGAAAAACTAAATCGATTGTTTCGTGGTTACAGAACTTGCTGATTCTTAAAAGGTGCGCGCTTCTCAGCCGCACCTTTTTATCTGATGGGTAAGTACCCAACTTGCGGAGCAAAAGAATGGCCAAAGGCAATTCTTTTTAGGTGCGCGCTTCTCAGCCGCACCTTTTTATCTTGATTTTTCTTATACTTTTACATATACTTAATTGTAAAAGAAAAAAATCATTGCTGTGGAGGTTATCATATGAAACACTACAAAAAAGTTATTCAGTGGTTTATAGATAAATTTAGTGAAAACACCCTGTCAATTCATTCTGCTCATGTTGTGTTCTTTGTTATGGTCTCTTTCTTTCCTTTTGTTATGTTTTTTTTCACACTTTTAAAATACACCCCGTTATCAGAAGAAAATATGGTCCGGATGCTGCAGGCTGTTATACCCGGCAATCTGAATACGATTTTCTCCCGCTGGATCAATGAAGCGTATCATCAGGCTTCTGGTACGCTGCTGTCCATCACGGTGATCACAACGCTTTGGTCCGGTTCCAAAGGATTTATGGGGATCACCTACGGACTGGATAAGATCTACGGCGTAAAAAATCAGAGGAACTGGTTTCTTAAACGTGTTTCCTCCCTTTTATACACGCTTTCCTTTGCATTGATCCTGCTGATCTCGCTGATCGTACTTGTATATGGAAACAAAATACTGCTTGCCATAGATTCCTATTTCTCCATCGAGACGCCTTTATTTATTGGTATTTTTTCTCTGCGATCCATTCTCGGATTTACCATATTTTTCCTATTTTTCCTACTGCTTTATTCCTTTATCCCGGACCGCAGGCCAAAGATCAAGGAAGAGATCCCCGGCGCCCTGTTTACTTCGGTGCTCTGGATGCTGTTCAGCTACCTCTTTTCTATCTATGTGGATTATTTTACCAACTTCTCTTCCGTCTATGGCAGCCTGACCTACATCGTTCTTATTATGCTCTGGCTCTATGTATGTATGGATATATTATTTACCGGCGCCCTGATCAACCGCTTTCTTGCCGAGGGCAATGTCTTTTTTATCAAAAGGGAAAAGAGGAAACATCATTTCACTTCCGTTCCATCAAAATAGTAACCTAATATATCCGTATAGCTCTTCCCCATCTGCGCCAGTTCGTTGGCTCCAGTCTGGCTCATTCCGGTTCCATGACCAAAACCACCGCCCCGGAAATCGTAAGAGCTTCCGTTTTTATTCATGACAAAGAAACCACTGGGAAGCATATTCATACCGGATACGCGCTTTCCATCGTTCTTTTTCACAATGGCATTTTCATGAAATACAAGCATCCGGATGTTGTACTCGGAATACACCCGTACCGTCGCCTCTGTCCCCACGATGACCGCCATATATACAACACCGCCGCTCTTTCTCGTTTTGATCTTGATCTTTTTGAGTTTGCCGATACCATTAATCTGCTGAGGCACATAGGTTCCGTCCGGCTGCCGGACCTGTATCTTTTCTCCTGCCGCCTGACACCTCTCACCGATCTTTGTATTGATATTGTTTTCAATGTCCCCCAGAGAAATGGTGGTACTCCAGCGGTACCAGGACTGGGACTTATCCAGAACATTTCTGTCCTGATCCAAAAATTTGCGGAAGAGGTCTTCATTTCCAAAAGTACCAGAGACCAGCTTTGCCCGTTCTTTTTTATCCCCTTCCTGACTGTCCGGTTCCTGCAGCCTGCCAGTCAGATAAGGAAGCTCCGTTCCGCTAAAATCTACATCTTTCGCCGAGGTTGTTGCCCCACAGGAAGTTGAAAAGAAATAGGTAGAAGCAATCTTATCCTTATAATATACCTTTTGTCCTTTCGTGGCGTCCACCGCCTGGTTGCAGCGCTCATCCTCGCGGGTGTTATTGTATACCTGATAGGATACACTGTCATCTACATGGGCGCCCATCTCTTTGAGACGGTTGTTCTTGACATGTCTCGCCGCATAGCTTCTGGCGCAGACCGCCTGGGCCTTCAATGCCTCTGGATGGTACTCTGCCGGCATCTCGCTGGGAATCACTCCATACAGGTATTCTTCCAGTGACAGTTCATTGATGATATGAAGTCCGTCTCCCGCCTTAACGATCTCTAACTCTCCCCGGTAGATCGGCGCCTCCTTCCCTCGTTTGAGGCTGGACAGCTCAATGCGCCCTCCCTCCTCACAGGTTACGTTGACCCGCTTCTCCTTCATACCGGCCGCAGTGATCTCATAGGTTTCACCGGGCTGGTATTCCCTCTGGGTCTTCCCTTCTCGTACGTATATTTTTTTTGTTCCCCTCAATTTCGCCGAAGCGTGTTCATAACCGCTGAAATTTTCTGTTTTCAGGATCACCCGGATCTTCTGCGGTTTCTGTGTCTCGCTACTCTCCTCTTCTTCTTCTGTATCCCCCCGGAACAAAACGCTGCAAATCTTTCCTTCCGCCACCACAAATTCCGCATCCGTCTGCCCGATATAGAGATTATCCCTGGAGCAGCTGGAGATCCCATCTTTCACCGCATACCACCTGCAGTTTTCTTCCTCTGGAAGTGTGCCATAATCCGCCACATCCACCGAACCGCTCTCCACTGCCAGCACCTTTCCCCGGATGATCTCCGGCTTACAGACGAGGCTTTCTACCTCCCCCTCCCGGATGCATACATCGGCGATGCCCTGGTATTCCTGATCCTGGAAATCTCCTTTTACTTTATAATCTGCCTCACCTTCCTTCGAGTACAGGTGAAGCTCATCTCCCTTTTCTTTTACTACATAGGCGTTCTTTATATCTTTGGCGGACGCAATGTCCCGTCCATCTCTCCAGGACTGATACAGCCACATTCCGGCTGTGGAGAGAAGTATGATAGCAAAGACTATAAATATGGAACCAGTTCTCTTCAAAAAAAGCCCCCCTTACACAAGTCCAAAGTTTTTCACCTTAAAACTTATGCAAGACAGGCTGTAGGTATACCATGTAAATCTTAGGAAGGCAGGGATTCTGCCAGGATTTCCATGGCAGGCCATTTAATCCTCCATTATGTCCACATCCTCCCCACGCAGGATCTTATTTATGTTACGTACTGCACACATGCTGGACCTTTTTAATCCTCCATTATGTCCACATCCTCCCCACGCAGGATCTTATTAATGTTACGAACTGCACACATCTTTCCGCACATGGTGCAGGTATCTTCTTTTTCCGGTTTACTCTCTGCCCGGTACCGGCGGGCTTTTTCCGGATCAATGGCAAGTTCAAATTGTCTCTCCCAGTCAAGCTCGCGGCGCGCTTCACTCATCTGGTAATCCCAGTCCTTCGCTCCCGGAATCCCCTTCGCCACATCCGCCGCATGGGCAGCGATGCGGGAAGCTATGATCCCTTCTTTTACATCCTCCACTGTCGGAAGACGAAGATGTTCTGCCGGCGTCACATAGCAGAGGAAAGAAGCTCCGTAGGTAGCTGCGATGGCCCCGCCAATGGCACTTGTGATATGGTCGTATCCCGGCGCCACATCCGTAACAAGAGGTCCCAGCACGTAAAAGGGCGCCCCTTTACAGACCGTCTGCTCGATCTCCATGTTGGCACGGATCTGGTTCAAAGGCATGTGCCCTGGTCCCTCGATCATTACCTGAACGTTGTGATCCCAAGCACGCTGTGTCAGCTCACCCAGCGCCACCAGTTCCGATATCTGGGAAATATCCCCTGCATCCTCGATGCTTCCCGGACGGCAGGCATCCCCTAGACTGATGGTCACATCATATTTCTCACAGATATCCAGAAGTTCATCGTATCTCTCATAAAATGGATTTTCATTTCCCGTCAGCTCCATCCATGCAAAGATAATAGAACCACCGCGGGAAACAATATTTGTATGGCGCAGATGCTGCTTGAAGCGGTCTGCTGTGGCACGGTTGATCCCACAGTGGATCGTCATGAAATCTACCCCGTCCTCTGCGTGCATCTTTACAACATCCATCCACTCGTCTGCTGTAATATCCTTCAATGCCTTGTTATAATAAACCACCGCATCGTAGATCGGCACTGTCCCGATCACCGCCGGACACTCGTCGATCAGTTTTCTACGGAATTTCTTCGTATCCCCATAGGAACTCAGATCCATGATCGCCTCAGCACCCATATCCACAGCTGCCTTTACCTTCTGCATCTCCACATCTAGGTCCAGGCAGTCACGGCTTGTACCCAGATTTACATTGATCTTTGTCTTCAATCTGTTTCCAATGCCATAGGGTTTGAGACATTTGTGATTCTTGTTTGCAGGGATCGCAACCTGTCCCTTAGCAACCAGCTCCATCAAAACATCCTTGTCCATTCCTTCGTACTCACAGATGCCCTTCATCGCATCCGTAAAAATTCCTTTTCTCGCGGCATCCATCTGCGTTGTATAATTCATCAATACAATCCTCCATTTGCTCCCGGGGTTTTCCCGTATTATATTAAGATAAATAGATTTTTAACCCATCCAGATTCTCTCACTCATTGTACTAAAATCCCTTATTCTTGTCAACTTTTCTGCCATTCATTTCCCCCGGAACAACGTTTTCAAACAATGAACCATCTTCGAAAGCATGGGACGCAACGGCCGGAGCCACAGCCAGAGACAGCTGTACATCCGGTACAGCCGGTTCTCGACAGATATGTTTCTGCCACCACGGATCACCGTCGTAACCTTTCCCTTGATCTGTTTTCTTCTGATGGGTCCCTCGATCTGCTTCTGGTTGTCTCCCACCATGAAAAAATCATCTCCACGCCGGCGGCAGATTCGGTGAAGGACCAGGATACTGCCCTCCCGCCGGAACAATACAATGTCCCCCCTGCGAAGCCCGGAGGGATCTTCCCGTTCGATGACCACCTCATCCCGCCCAGGCACCAGCAGGGGATACATACTGTAGCCCTGTGGCTTGACACGAATCCGGTTCCCATCCTCTAATAACTGCTCCAGATCAAATTCGGTGTCCATATGGCTCCCTCCCTTCACAGTATTGGTATAGCCACAGCACAAAGAAGTCCCTTTTTGAAATGCCGAATGGGATTTGAGTTTTACCCAGACGCTCAGTACCCCCCTTGCCCCCTGGAATAATGTTATGGGGCAACTTTACCCACTCATATATCCATAAACACTTCATGAGAACAGTTCCTGAATAAGCATAAAAATAAGACAGTCCCTTACGTGAAACCTCCTAATTTTTACATTTTCCACTTAGAAAGGGGCTAATGGATAGCCCCAATGGGAATTCGAGGAATCGAACCTCTGGCTTTCTTCATGTCATACTAATCTTTATTTTTTCCTTTACTCCTGTTCATTTTTGTACTAATTCCCAGAAACGCCCGTACCCACCATGTAACCTTTTACAGCATTTATTATTGTCATTATCGTACCTCCTGATATTATGAACCGAAAATCCAATCCACTTTTTATTTTATGAGAATACATGACAGAGCAACAAGAAAAAAACCATCCAGTAATCCTAGCCATGACATAATTAAGTTATACTTTCTGCAACTTACTCTCCTCTATCTCCTGCTGAAATGCCCTGCCTTTCTTGTTATAATAATCCATACGTTCCTGCGGGGTCATATCTTTTGTGAGATAATAATTATATTCCCGCAGCTTATGGATATCATCAATCGTAAAATCAGGGCTGAGAACTGGTTTCTCCATAATCATCCCTCGCTTTCTAACAATACTGTCGGACTAAGGATATCTATATTCTTATAACCTTCTAAGTTTGTTATCGCCCGTATCCCATGAATGGTTTTAATATTAACAATGTGTTTAAAATTCCACGAAATAATGCAATCACATTCATTCACAACAGCCGCTCCAATATGCTGACAATCATCGTAACTCTTGGATGTCAGAATCTCTAAGTCAATCATTTTCTGTGCCACACTCAACGCTTCACCGGTTATGTCCAAAGTCGTATATGAAATCTGCCCCATGTATTCCCTCAACCGGCCTCTTTTGGGTTCCGGACATGCCGATACCTCCTCCAAAGTAACTGTAGACAGGTATACATCGTATACACCCTCACGGAACAATTCCCATAATTGTAATGTATCAGCCATCTTTTCAGGAACATCCTCCTGCATTAAATGACTGATTACAGATGTGTCCAAATAAACTTTTAATTTTCGCATTCTTATAATCCGCCTTTCCGCTTCGCGAAAGCCACCGATGGGGTCATGAAAC
>CAQOJF010000044.1:0-23076 GCA_948848225.1 uncultured Eubacterium sp. | reverse complement strand
TGAAAATTGTTTGAATTTTCAGGGTTGTTTCACTGTTCAGTTATCAAGGTTCTTTGCTTGCCTGGCACCATCTGTTTTCTTTCTTTCAAAAGTTTCTTTGGCGCGTCAGCAAGTAATATCTTATCAAAACTTTTTGCATTTGTCAACACTTTTTTTAATTTTTTTCAAAATGTTTTTTCTTTGCAAAAAAATGATAAACGGAGAAGGAGGGATTTGAACCCTCGCGCCGCTATTAACGACCTACTCCCTTTCCAGGGGAGCCCCTTCAGCCACTTGGGTACTTCTCCATGCTGAAATAATTTCTCTATAGTGTAAATGCAAAACATTCACACGTAAGCGGAGAAGGTGGGATTCGAACCCACGGCCCCTTTCGGAGTCACCGGTTTTCAAGACCGGCTCCTTAAACCACTCGGACACCTCTCCAAATGCTGCTTGAACAGTATAACAAAATTGTGCAACCTTGTCAATGACTTTTTTTCAACATTTTTCAACTTCTATATTATCATAAAGGAAAAACACCCAAAACCTAAGGAAAAGTCACTTTTTATGCCGCCATTATTCTATATTTTTCCCCAGATCCAGGATATCTTGCAGCCTGATACAAGGCTGCCTATTTGGGCTCGTTTTCCTCCTGCGTCTTCGAGCCAGCTCAAGCCTGGCATTTTACACTACAGGAGACGCAAAATTTAATCCGCGTCTCCTGTAGCGTTTTCTTATGAAACTCTAAAGAAAAGCAAATGAATCTTTAGAACTTTATCAGATCCAATATCAGCCACTTATTTTCATTGACTTTTTAATCACTTTTGCCGACTTAAAAATCTTTTTGTACTTTTTAAGCTGTTTTTTAGGAACGGTAAACCGGGCTTTTTTATGAATACCTTTAAAAGCCTTTTTTCCAATCTTTTTTAATGTAGTAGTTTTCAAATTGATCTTCTTCAATTTTCCACATGACTCAAATACGCTGTTTTCTATAACAGAAACATATTTTCCAATTACGGCACGGGTCGCCAGCTTGCATCCTTTAAAAGCTGCTTTGCCAATACCAGCCACATGGAACTTAGTTCCTTTTATTTTAATTGAGTCAGGCACCTGAATAGATTTAATCTTTTTATTCTTTGTACCCACCAGAAGAACCGTTCCTTTTCCAGAAGTATCTGCTTTGGTAATTTTGTATGTAAAGTTTCCAACCGTATACACTTTTCCCACTGCCAATGATGCCTCTGACTGATTCGCCGCTGGTGGAACAGTTGGTGACGGAACTGCCGGTGACGGCGAAGGCGTATTTCCGGGAACCAGAGTCGGTGTTGGCGATGGTGTTTCACCTGGCGCCGGTGACTCCTCTGGCTTGACATCCTGGCCTTCATCTTCATCTGTAACTGTAGAATCACCAAACTGGAATGAATTAAGTTCACAAAGCACACTGCTGCCGCTTGATTTGAATACAAAATATAAGGCATGCTTTCCCTCAATAGAACTTAAGGAATCAATCTCTGCTGTCTTCAGGACGCCCTCTGGATCATCGGTAGCAGAAATTTCGATGGAGCCGATTTCTGTGCCTCCGTCACTTTCCCAAGGCCTGTCTAACATAATTTTTATTGTGCCATCTTTTCCTTTGGGAATAAGGTTTACCGCCATAATATCTTTATCACGGGTTCCCTTTCCCAAATCAAAATTAAAGTATTTATAACCTACAATGGATCCGTTTTTGATATTTACCACATCACTGCCGGGATTGGATGTATCATAATGAGCCTTGATGTTCGGACCTCCCGTCATAAAACATGCACTGCCGGCGGTCTGCTTTTTAAAAGGATTTAACCCATTGATCTCAAAGCCCTGTGATGTTACCTCTGCTTCTTTGATCTGTACTTCTCCATCCTCTGTCACGTTGACATCAATCGCCTCCACAGTTGCCTGACGTGAATACATATCATTATTGATGCAGCGATGATAGAATAAGTACCATTGACCATTAATCTCCAGAATGCTTCCATGGGTATTGCCATATGACATCTGTGAACAAATTACTTTTCCATTCTGGTCCGTTTCCCTGGCGCGGCCGTCAACTAACGTGCCCCCGTAAGTCCATGGGCCTAATGGTGTATCCCCATATGCGTAGGCAAGGGTATAATTGGAAGCACCAAGACCAAACTCACCCTCCTTGGTTTTTCGGCTGTAAACAAACACATATTTGTCTTTCACCTTGCGCATGGATGACGCTTCAAAAAAGCGGAAATTGTCTCCTTCACTTCCATCAATTCCAGTATCTTTTTCAGTAAGAATTTTACTTCCTGCTTTTAATGTACACATGGTCTCTGGATCAAGTTCTGCCATACTGGAAGAGTGAAATCCCCAATATCCGTATACTCTCCCGTCATCATCCACAAAGGCGGCCGGATCAAATCCCAGAATCCCATCCGTCTTGGTCTGGCTTTCATCCTTCCAGTTGCAAACCTCAAATGGACCTTTAGGACTATTCGATTTGGCAATCATACCAGTACGCCCTGATCCAGAGGACTGATTGTTAGGATACAGGTAATAGGTTTTATTTCCGTTTTCATCTTTGGTCTCAACCACATCCGGTGCAAATAAAATATCGGCATTTCCGTTTACGATAGATTCAAAAATAACACCTTCATAACGCCAGTTATTCAGATCATCCACCGGCGCTGACCAGGTAACCAGATCATATCCACAATAACCTGTTTTCCTGGTATCATGGGAACCGTAAATATATACACGATATTTTCCAGGCTCATCTGGATCTTCAAAAACTCTGGGCTCACCGTCTGGAATATGCTCCCAGTGTGGCAGATAAGAATTCGCAGCCCTGGACCTCTTCGCCTGAGGCAGACAGATCCCGCCTGCCAGGATGGCAATCATTGAAAAAACAATACAAAGTGTCAAAATTTTCTTTTTCAACATTTGTTTCTCCCCCTTATTATATAGTTTTCTTCATTTTAACATAAGGCCGGCCATTTGTCATCAAAATAATAAAATCAAATAAAACCTCCAAACTGGTATTTTTTCACATCAGCTTGGAGGTTTGAAAATCGTTATCTCTCTATTATTTTATTTTAACCTTCTTTAGAGCGCTGTAAGAACCGTAGCTCTTCTTACTCTTCCCTGTGGATTTATAAGCACGAACCTTCACATAATAAGTTCCTTTTTTCAGCTTTTTCAAGGTGACAGATGTTTTCTTTGTAGAAAGCTTTTTGGCTTTGCTGAACTTTTTGTTCTTTGCGTATACTACTTCATATCCTGTCGCACCCTTCACCTTCTTGATGACTAATTTTGCCTGATTTTTCTTTCCCTTTTTCAAAGATTTAATTTTTGCCTTTGCAGGCGTCGCTACCGTCTTCTTGTCAATAGAACTATTCGGTGGTGTTGTAGGTACCACATGTGGCGGCGGCGTAACAGTTGCGGGCGGAAGGACAGGAGCGGTCACTACCACATGGCAGGAAGCATGGATACCAGTACCATCCTGTGTCTGTGCCGTGATCGTCGTCTCACCGGCTTTTAAAGCAGTGAATCTTCCATCCACAGCCACAATGGCAACGTCCTCATTGGATGAAGTCCAGGTAAGTTCTTTATTTGTTGCATTTTCAGGTCCGACAGTCGCTGTCAGCTGACTGCTCTGGCCTTCCAGGATCGTGAGCTGGCTGGCACTCAGAGTAAGCGTTTCCACTGGAACCGTTTTTTCCTTAAAGCTCCAGTAATCAAATTTGAATAATTCTCCTTCTCCGCCTTTAAACACCATGTATAGATCATGTACTCCGGCAACACTCTCTACATTTGTCGTATATTGCGCGTAAGTATCCCAGTCCCCTGTACCTTTCACTGTAAGTGTGCCAAGCAAAGGACCGTCCTTTTTATCCAGATGCAGCTCTATGGTGCCAGCTTCCGTTTGATCGTCCCCCATTGCACTGGAAACACTTGCAGTAAAGTCAGTGGCACCCTCTGAACCAAAATCTACATCCTTAACCTTTAAGTAATCTTCATTCTCGATCGCGCAGAGATTGATTCCTCCCTCGCTGCAGACTTCAGATTCGAGTCCGCTTCCCCAGGCCAGGGTCTCTGCCTCTACCCTCTGAAACGGATTCAGATGATCCACTGCCTCCACGCCGGCATCGGTAAATGGAAACTCCGGAATCGTTCCGTCTTCATTATAAGTAAATTCTTCCACTGCCACAGAGCGATGATACCCACTTCCTCCCGGCAGTTTTCCAGTGTGATAGAAAAGATAGGAATGCCCTTTGAAATCAGCAATTCCCGGATGATTGGTAAAGCTTCCACTGCCCTTCCCATCGTATTTATCATTCATGATCATTCCCTGGTAAGTCCATGGTCCCGTGGGACTGGTGCTGGTGGAATAGTCGATGCGCTCCGGAATACCGTTTGCTGCATATACCATATAATACAGATCTCCACGTCTGTAAAACCAAGGACCTTCCTCAAACAGAGTCGGCCGGCGGGTTGGAGAATTGGATACGCCAAACTGCTTCTGCATATCCGCAATCTCTTCCTCTGAGAGACCTTTTCCTTCCAGATTCCACGTAATTATGTCACCATCAGTTTCTATCATATTGTCTTTTAGTTTTACACATTTTAAATTAGGATTTCCCCAGTACATATAAGCCTGACCGTCCTCATCAATAAACACGGTAGGATCTATATTACCGGAGCCACCCTTTACCAATGGTTTCCCGATGGGATCGGTAAACGGTCCTGTAGGACTGTCCGCAACAGCTACACCGATCACAGTCGCACCACTCTTTTCATTCAACGGCACATAATAGTAAAATTTTCCATCCCTCTCCACACACTGTCCTGCCCATGCGGAATTTTTCTTTGCCCAGCTAAAATCCGAATAGGATAATATGGTTCCATGATCGGTCCAGTTCACCATATCTTTCGTGGAATAACACTTCCAGTCATCCATGGTATAAAAATTATCGATCGTCTCATCCTCATCATGTGACGTATACACATACAAGGTGTCCCCGGAAACCATCGGCGCCGGATCTGCCGTGTAAACGTTCTGAATGATCGGGTTGTCCGCCTTCGATACATCAGAAACAAGCAGAATCGATAAACAGGCCGCCACTGCCGCACCCGCTAATTTGATTATTTTTTTACCTTTCATCTTATTCCTCCATTCTTGTTTATTTAAGCGATAAATGTTATAATATATTATTATATAATATTTATTAAACATTTGCAATGACAGATACATTGATTTTTATTGATCAATTG
Organism: uncultured Eubacterium sp.; assembly: GCA_948848225.1. Lineage (GTDB taxonomy): Bacteria > Bacillota > Clostridia > Lachnospirales > Lachnospiraceae > Eubacterium_F. The sequence continues at coordinate 17,820 of CAQOJF010000044.1, read as the reverse complement.
TCATTTTAAGAGGTGATCATATTATGATTAAAACGATATATGTTGGTTACCAGGCCCCACATCCAGAGGATTTCACTTACCACCGCGACGAATCTTCCAATGAGTGGCTTTTGATACATACGCTGACTCCCGCGGAGGTCTTAATCGGTGGCAAATGGATATCCTATCCAGAAAACCAGATCATCATCTACCCTCCGCATACAGGAGCAGATTACCGCGCCTGCAATGGTCCCTATAAAAACAACTGGATGACCTTTTTAACCGATGAAAAATATATTGTACAGGCAGCTCTTCCTTTTAATATTCCGATACAAATCAGCTGTGCGGACTCTTTTCATCATCTGTTTCATATGCTGGCGATAGAAAATCATTTTGATTATGAATATAGAGAGCAGTCCATCGGCCATTTATTCCATCTGCTGTTTGACAAACTATCGGAAGCCTACCACAGCCGCTCATCCATCCAAAGCAAGGAAAATCTGCTGACTCTCAATCTGGAGATCCAGAGCAATCCCGGCTTTCAATGGAGTGTTCCTTATATGGCAAAACGGCTGAATATCAGCCCTGGATATATGCAGTCACTTTATCGAAAAACTTTCGGTGTATCCTGTATGGAAGATGTATTTAATAAAAGAATAGAACTGGCTAAGGATTATCTCGCCCATAGCCAGTACACGATTACACAGATTGCAGAATTATGTGGATATCAGAGCTCAGAGCATTTTTTCCGCCAATTCCGGCGCCTGACATCCACGACCCCTTCCAACTACCGCCAAAAGGTTCGAGGGGAAGAACCTTAAGCCAGGCAGCGTTAATTTGAGCCCAGCTTCAATCCTGGAACTGCGTTCAGGTCCCAGCCATCACGCCTTCCATTGATATATTCATAATAGCCCGCCGCTCCGATCATGGTGGCGTTATCTGTACAATACACAGGTTCTGGATAGTACAGTTGATACTTTCTATGGGCACACTGTTCTTCCATCTTTCGGCGCAGCCCTTTATTGCACGCCACGCCGCCCGCCATCGCCACCTTATGAATTCCATAGTTTTCTGCTGCCAACATCGTATGGGCCACCAGCACATCTGTCACTGCTTCCTGAAAAGAGGCGGCGATATCTGCCTGGGAATACTCTAACCCTTTCATTTTACAGCCATTGATGTAATTCAACACAGCCGACTTTACTCCACTGAAACTAAAATCATATGGCGCCCCTTCCACAGAGGCACGGGGAAATTTTATCGCCTTCGGATCTCCCCGCACGGATAAGTCATCTATCTTCGGCCCCCCAGGATAGCCAAGTCCGATAGAGCGCGCCACCTTATCGAAGGCCTCTCCCGCAGCGTCGTCCCGCGTCCTTCCAATAATCTCATATGTTCCATAATCCTTAACAATGACAAGATGACTGTGCCCCCCGGATACCACCAGACATAAAAATGGTGGTTCCAGTTCTTTATGACAGATGTAATTGGCAGAAATATGACCTTCTATGTGGTGTACTCCAATCAGTGGTTTGCCCGCCGCATAACTGATCGCCTTTGCCGTTCCTACACCGACCAGAAGGGCTCCCACCAGCCCTGGACCATAGGTCACACAGATCCCATCCACATCACGAATGGTCAGTTCCGCTTCTTTCAACGCCTGCTCGATCACCTGGTTGATATTTTCAATATGCTTTCTGGAAGCGATCTCCGGCACAACGCCTCCATATAATTTATGCAGATCAATCTGGGAGGCGATCACATTTGATAAAACCTCCCTTCCATTTAACACCACTGCTGCCGCGGTCTCATCACAAGAGCTCTCCACGGCCAGCAGCCGTATATCTTGACTTACCATATTTTCCATTTCTTTCTCCATCCCCTTCGTTTTGAATCCAGGGTTTAGCTTTCGCTTTTTTCCTGATTTGAGTTCACATTCTTTTTAAAGGCAAGGATTTTCCAATGTTTCTCTTCTTTTACAAGGATATAGTCCTGAAACACTTTGGAATAATTGCCATTCTCGGTCATAAAAAAGCTGATCTGAATTAAAGCACATTTCTGTCCGTCATAATCCAGGTATTTTAAAGAACTCTCTTTATCCACTGTATAATTGGCGATCTTTCTCTTCTTTTTCTGGAATTCCTGAACCTCGGCAATAAAATTTTCTTTCTGCTCCTCAAAGGTATTTTGATCCAACAATGACTTGCTGTATAACACTCTGAGCTGGTTAAGAAGCTTATCAAATGTTTCATCATCAAGCCCTCCGGTATTGTAAATATACTGGTTGATCCGTGCAAAAAACTTCACAACTTCTGTGGGTGTCTCTGGATAACCCATCTCCAGATCTTTCTCCGTCAGTTTCTGCAGCTCTGTGGCAGACGGTATATTTCCACTTTCTGCTTTGTCTGCATTCTTGTGCTGATAAAATACATAAATTACTCCGATGGCAAGCAGACACGTCACAAAGGCGAATATCGTCATATTCTTTGCCATCTTCTGTGCCGGAGTGCGCTTATTATTACCAGTAGGTACATTTCTTCTCTGCATAGCAAATCCTCCTTTCTCCATCAGGAATCTGTTTCAAATATAAACTCCCGGAACATCCGGTCTTTGCCAGGTATGGTATTGGCAAATATTTTTCTCACGTCATCCATATACACATCCGGCCTTATGAGAGACGGGCTGTAATGGGTGAGCCACAACTCCGGCACCCCGGCTTTGGCCGCTAATTCCGCCGCCTCATAAAAGGTCATATGCTTTTTCTCTCTGGCACTTGCCGTCTTTTCCTTCTCCCCATACATGCCTTCACAGATAAACAGATCCGATCCGGCGGCGTGTTCTACAATCCGCGCCGTAGGACGGCTGTCAGTACAATACGTTACCTTGATCCCTTTTCGTTCCGGTCCCAGAACCATATCGGAGGTATAAATTTTCCCCTCCAGCTCCACCTGGTCACTTTTTTGAAGCGGACTCCATGCCTTCATAGGCACATGATTCCGCTTTGCCTTTTCTACATCAAATTTGCCGCTTCGTTTGATCTCCAGGCTATATCCATAGCATACCACATTATGGTTCACCTTGAAAGCCCGAATATGATATCCGGCATAATTAAATTCCTGTTCCTCCCCCTCTATTTCCACAAACCGAAGTTCAAAAGGCAGTCCCTGGGCAATCACAAGCAGGGACTGAACGATTCGTTTCAGTCCCTTCGGTCCTATGATTGTCAACGGATTGCTTCGCTCTGCATTTCCCATGGACAGTAGAAGCCCCGGCAAACCACTGATATGATCTCCATGAAAATGAGTGATGCAGATCACGTCGATGGGATGAAAACTCCATCCCTGCTCCCGGATACTCACCTGTGTTCCTTCACCGCAGTCGATCAACAGACTGCTCCCGTTATATCTCGCCATCAGCGCAGTCAGTGCCCGGCGCGGCAGAGGCATCATTCCACCAGTTCCAAGCAAACATATGTCCAGCATAAGCCATACCACCCCCCAACGAAAAAACATGTATGCTGCCTTTTCGTTGGAGGTGCAAACACAACGAGTAAAAATCTGTGTTTGCATTTAATCCTCTCTTCTTTTTTCTTTTAGCCAGGCAGCGCCGCTTGGCCACCCTTATGATCATGGTATGCTGCACTATATGGATGTGTGGCTCAGTCCATCGCCACTCTCTTTTCCTGATTTTCCACCGGAATGAAAAAGCTTTCGGTAAATTCATCATAACACGATTCACAGAGGCAGAACTGGTGAATCTGCAGATCCTTTCCCGAGAAATATCCCCATTCCTTGGTGACAAAAAGTCCATCTTCGTGTAATATACCGTTTTTGATCATTAACTCTTTTCCGCATTTATTGCACATGATTTTTTCTTTTTTCATATTTTCACCATCTTTCAAAATACTTCTCTCCCCCTGTATGTCAAGCTCCCCGTCCCCTCTGTACGGAGTGTATTCATACATAAGATTATAACGGATTTTATGACAATTTTCTACTTGTAAAAACATGAAAAAATGTTATTTTCAGGATACGTTTTCCGCTTCCTCCCGCTCCCGTTCTGCCTGGGATTTCCGCAGATAAACCGGGGCAAATTCCGCCGCTTTTACACCCTGTTTTTTTTCAAACAATAAGCTTCCCACCGCAGCCACGCTGGCCCCTCTTTGAAAACAGTTTACCGGTTCCATAAAGCGAACCCCGCCCTGGGATAATACGCGGATTCTGTCCTCAAATACCGGAACGCCGTCGCCGATATATATAATCTCCTCGCCGATCCGGTCAGCACATGACACAGCCTCTTCAATCGCTGCTGCTCCGGGCTCCAGAAGCACCTCCGGTAAATCTTCCGTTATCCGGTATATTCCAAAATACACCTGATTTCTCCGGGCATCCATAATAGGGCATACCACCGCCCCCCTCTGGGTAACATTTGCCGCCAGCCCCATCAGGGATGACACCGGCACTATCGGTATCCCCAGTGTCCATGCGAGCCCTTTTGCCGTAGACGCCCCGATCCGCAGTCCAGTAAAGGATCCTGGTCCCGCCGACACAGCGATACAGTCCAGCTCCTCCGGCTTGATCTCTGTCATAAGAAGCATATCGGATATCATCGGCAGAAGCGTCTGGGAATGGGTTTTCTTGTTATGAATCGTATACTCTCCTGTCAGGATTCCCTCGGACATAACTGCCACAGAAGCTGTTAATCCTGAACTATCTATGCCTAATATTTTCAAACTATCACCCTTTCCGGCTCACTCACCACAATCCTACGGTAATCAAATCCTTTTTCCAGATCTTTCTCTATCGTTATCTCGTAACAGGATGGGGGCAGAATCTCTCTGATCCGCGACGCCCACTCGATCAGACAGACACCCTCTCCATAAAAATAGCCCTCAAAACCAAGATCATACATTTCCTCTACGTCACCGATCCGGTACACATCGAAATGATAGAGCGGAAATCTCCCCTCCTCATATTCCTGAATCAGCGTAAACGTAGGGCTTGTAATCGGTTCTGTAATTCCCATCCCTTCCGCAAATCCTTTTGTAAAAACGGTCTTTCCCACTCCAAGATCTCCGTGAAGCAGGCAGATGTCCCCGGGCTTCACCTGGCCGCCAAATCTTTTACCAAGTTCAAAGGTATCCTTTTCTCCCAAACTCTCATATATCATCTGGTATGCTCCCTGACCATTTTTGCAATCTCCGTAAATCTGCCGTCACATTGTTCTCTGGAAATAATCAGAGCTGATACGGCATTCATATAAATATACATGGCGTCCTTCGTGACCACGGCACGACGGATCTGTTTCCATTCTACATTAGCTGTTCCGGCTATGTTTACAACCTCGATCCCCTCCGGCGTAAAGGTATAGTGAAAAGGTTCCCGAAAAGCTCCTTTTTTTAACTGTTCCCAGCCCTTCATCAAAAGTGTAAACGGCTGGATCACTGTAAACATCAGCGCCAGAAACAACAGGATCACCCTCTGTGCAGTGCCGAAATAGTTCCAGAATGCGAACAGTCCCAGGATGGCTGCCACACTGATGATAAGACCGATCACTCCACCGGTACGGAGAAAGTTATTCCTAAGCAGGAAACGGTTTAACGTCTTTTTGTCCAGCTGAACATCAATCTCTATACATTCTTCGTTTGATTCCATTCTGACCAAACCTCCTATATGCCTATTTTATAAAACAAAATTTAAAAAGTCAACCTTAGATCGCTACATCAGCCTCCAGCCTGGGTGATACTTATTTTTCAGCACTCCACCGCCGAGCTTCCCCCAGCCGAGGGGATAACCATCCACACAGACCAGGATCCATCCGCCCTCCCAGGCTTCCGGCGTCAGATCGGCCTTGTCCAGTGTCAGGGTTTCCCCTTTCAAATACCGATACACCCGTTCGTCCCCTGCGGTGAGTTCTGCCCGTTTGCCATATTCTTCTGCCCTTAACGCCATTGCCAGAGACTGGCTCGGTTCAAACCGTTTCTTTTTGATCTCTCCCAGAAAGAGCCCGCTCCGCAGAAAACGAATACCACGAAGCTGGGGAAGCATTTCCGGCATATAGTAGAGCATTCCATTTTTATTTTCGATTCGGGACAGGTCAAATTCTTTACCAACATTTTCTGAAAATGCCTCAAAAAGTTCCCTGTCTCCCTTGCCCAGACCACTCCTTTTTGCTCCAGCCAGCATAGGCCCTCCGTTTTCCCTCTCTGCCTTTGTCTCCTCTCCCTTCTGTAACAGGGCGAGAAAATGTCCCTCACCATCTAATTTGTGGGGAAATATCCGGACACATTTTTCCAGTTCTGAATCTCCTCCCGCCAGGTCCGGCCTGCCTTTGGCAAATCCGCAATATCCTTCCATCTCTACCAGTCTCAGGTCTTCATCCAGAGAGAGCAGATACTCCACACTCTCCTCATCCTCCATGACAGAAAAGGTACAGGTGGAATACAAAAGCATTCCTCCGTCTTTCAGCATGGGCAGCGCCTGTTCCAGAATTTCTCTTTGAAGCCTGCTGTAAAATGCAGGGCCGTTCTGCTCCCAGGCACGGATCATGGACGGGTCCTTCCGAAACATTCCCTCTCCGGAACAGGGTGCATCGATCAGGATCTTATCAAAAAATCCCGTGAAATATTCTCTTAATTTCGCCGGATATTCTGTCACTATAAAACTGTTTTCCACCCCAAAAAGTTCTATATTTTTCAACAGCGCCTTTGCTCTCTTGCTGCTGATGTCATTTGCCACCAGAAGCCCTTTCCCCTTTAATTTTGCCGCCAGCTCCGTCGCTTTCCCTCCGGGCGCAGCACACAAATCAAGCACCGCATCCCCAGGCGCTACCGGAAGCCTGGATGCCGGTGTCATGGCGCTGGGATCCTGTAGATAATAAAGCCCAGCAAAATAATAGGGATGTTTTGCTGGTTGGACTTTGTCCTCATAATAGAATCCGTTATTTATGTAAGGGATGGGAGTCACATCAAAGGGGCAGATCTCCAAAAACTTTTCCACTGATATCTTTGATGTATTGACCCGCAGTCCATATTTTCTTTTTTCCTCCATAGAAGAAAGATAATCAGAGTACTCATCTTCTAAAAGTTGTTTCATATCATCGCAAAACTTCTGCGGTAATTCCATTTTTCCAGTCCTTCCTTTTCTTAAGATATAGGCGCCAGCGAAAACCCATAGGGAAGAAGCTCCGCCAGACGCCTCACCTCATAATCCTCTTCAGAAAGCGCCAGCACCAGTTCAAACTTCTGGGGATCACAAAATTCCATCATAACCTGCAGACACACACCACAGGGCACAATTCTCTCCAGAGGCTTCCCCATGTATCCCCCGGCAACAGCAATCCGTATAAACTCTCTCTTCCCCTCGCTGACCGCCTTAATAAAGGCGGTCCTCTCTGCGCAGCAGGTAGGGGTAAAAGCGGAATTTTCTATATTGCAGCCCGTATACACCACCCCATCCTTCGTCAATAACGCGGCTCCCACGCCAAAACCAGAATATGGGCTATATGTCTTCTTTCTGGCTTCGACTGCCTCATGAAGTAATTCCTTTGCATCCTTCATATGATATCCCCCTTCAACTTATAATATAATAAGCACACCCGTTTACTGTATCACAGATAACTGACAAAACGATTCCCCGCATTTTTAAACATTTTCTCTGCCTGTGACCGGCTCAGAGTTTCCCGTTTTCCGCTCTGGGGATTATAAACCGTCACTGTCTTTGTATCATATCCAGATATGACTACAGCTGTAGATCCGCCTGTCATCCCGATTACATATTTATCACTGCTCACAAAATATAACGCCTGTTCCAGAGTAACCCCGCTCAGATCCACAGGTTCACTCATATATTGCTGAAGCATCTGGTAAATGGACTGTTTTTTTGCGGATAATTTCTGTGGTGAAATAGAAAAATGATTCGCCTTCAAAACCATATACGTACATGCCGCCAAATTAGAAACCTTATTGGAGGCCTGGCACATTTCGATTCCCGCTATGCTGTTCATCAAAAAGCTACCGCTCCGCTCCCACACGATCTTGTGGCTGCCAGAAACCACCACTCCCATCTGTTCATCCGCACGAAGGACTGCTTCTGCCGGATTTTCATAAGCCCCTGTGATCTTTCCGAGGGCATATACATAATACTTTGGCACTTTCAGATCATCCAGATGCACGGAACGCCCACCGGTTATCAGCTCGTCCTCTGCCACCTTATAGTCCGGCACCTTCTCCATGGCAAAAGTAGACGGAAATCCGATATACCACTCTGTCAGTGTGGCAGAAGTCACTCTGGCCTTCAATGAATAGGCGGAAACCTTTTCCTCTGTCTGGTTTAGAATACTGTCATCTGATATCTTCTGAAAACGCCTGCCGTTTTCCTTTTTCACCCTTGACAAAGTCATCACGTTTCCTTCTACCCGTACATCGGTTACATATTGATTCTTTCTGCTGTAAGACTTTGAAACATTCCCTTCGTTGTCTGCAATCACCATTTTATAACAGGGTATCAGCGGTTCTCCTACCTTTGTGCCAGCAATGTCCTTCTTTTTTACATAACCATAAATCACATCATCGTTGATCACACCAAGAAGTCGAATATATTCTCCATCGGCAGCTTTCGGAATGACGACCTTCTTTTCTGTCTCCAAATGAAAGATCGTGATCCCCTCCCCATATCCTTTTTCCAGCGAATCCGACCACACATAACAGTTGCTGTGACGCATTATCTTGAACCCCTGGTCTGTGACGTTTTCTGCAATCTTTGTAAGCCGTCTGGCTTCCATATTATAAGAATATACCACATTTGCCACCATGAAATAATACACATTCCGCTTACTGACATAACCATAACTGCTAAAGTCCTGCCTCAGCTGCTGGAACGTCGTATCCATTGGAAGATAAACCAACTCATTTAGTTTACCCTCTCCCAAATCATATTTATAGAGAACAATCGCCACCTTACCCTCGTATAGTCCCCGGGGAAAATATCCATATACTGCAAAATATAGATTTCCTTCCTCATCCGTCTTCAACAGCCGAATTCCCTGCTCGCCCGTCTCCCGATACTGGTAGGATGCACCCTCACTAAAAGATGAATATATCTTATTAATGTTACTTTTATCCATATCATAGCGGTAAAGATCTCCCCCTCTGGCAAAGTATAGAGACTGTGTTTCTGCATGCTCCATAATCCCCATATCTGTCTCATTGGTTATACCAATCTTAATCTGACTTGTTTGGGCACTGGTAAGCCCAGGATCGAATACCGCTTCCATGCTCCGCTCAAAATTCAGCAGATAACTGTTGCCGGAAGCATAACGTACCCGGTAAAATTCATTCACCCGAAAAGTCTCTTTCCCAGATGAGGTCTTTCCCTCCACAAAGTAATTCAGCTGAAAGCATGCCGTCTCCATATTATACTCTTTTACCACGGGAACTGCCTCAGAAACTTTCTTCGGCGACAGCCTCCCCCATGTGACAAGATCACTGTCCGACTTGATATTCACCGTAGCCAGTGAATCGTTGGACGCCGTGCCATCTGGTTCCAGATACCTCCCAAGCTCTTCTGCTTTGGCTTTGCTAAAAGTATCCTCATGAAATTTCATGGCAAACTGCAGCTTCCTGGATAAATTGGAATCCTCTGTATAATATTTTAATCTCGTAAAATAGTGAACCTTTCTTCCCGTATCCGTGGTAGCAGTCAGGGCTAAAATATATTCTGTACTGGTTTTAAAACCATAGTCCAGAAAAATCTCCAGTTCGCGGATCCCTGCGTCTATGGCATTCACATCTCCCGAATAATAGACATCACCATTAGACTTGTCCACCACATCATAATGAAGTTTAGACAGTCTCATCCCGCCTTTGCTGATGTTGATCTTTAATTTTTTACTCGTATCTAAAGGTGTTATGGATTCCCTTACAATGTTATCCTCAATCGGACCATTATAGCCGTACAGCCGGTTCATCTTTATATTCTGGGAAGTAAGCGTGAGATAGGGGAGGCTTTCTTTCCCCATATTTACTACGATTCCCTCTTCATACACATCACTCTCAAGCTGCTGCCCGAAAAAAAACAAGGCGGCAGCAAAAACTACTACTAAAACAATCGTCTTATACAAATATTTAACCATATGAACATATGCTCCTTATTATCAAATTCCCTGTACGTTACATCATATCATAGTTAACACAACAGGGCAAGAGAGGACACGGGCAAATTTATCACATCCAGAGTCTCTGGCATATATTAATATTAATACATTGAATGAAAGGATCAACTTATGAATCATATGGAACTTCCCCCTCAGGATTACTGGTTCGGACAGCCTGCCATTCCTTCTATGCAGCCTGTCTTCGGCGCCGGTAAACTTTGGGAAATGGAAAATGACTACTCTTATCTCAAGTACCTGTATCCTGACATATGCAATCCCATCCAGGAATTGATTGATGAAGAATGCGACCAGCTGGAATACGACGGAAGCTTTATATTTGACTCCTATCCGGATAAAATATCTCTCCAGCAGTTGGCACATAAAATACTGAAAAAATGCAACGATAAATCTCCAGACACTTTTCCGATGGATAATAAACATATTCGAGAACTGGTTGAAATACTTCTTTATCACGAAATTCTTTATCGGCGGAACCGGTATCGAAACCGGAAACGCCTATATTATTAATCTTTTGCTTTAATGTCGTACTGGCATCAAAAAAAGACTTCACATATCATCAGAACTATACTGACATGATCTGTGAAGTCTTTTAATCTGTATTCGCCTATATTTATTTGGCTCCTTTGGCAAATGCGATCTGCTCAAAATCAGTCACCGGCATGGGCTTTGCAAACACATAGCCCTGTATGTAGTCACAATCCATCTCCTTAAGAAAGTCTACCTGGGAACGTATCTCCACCCCTTCGGAAATCGTACGGAGATTCAGACTTTGCGCCAGATGGAGCACGCTGTTAATGATACTTTTCCCCCGCTGGTTATCCTCCGCCTCTTTAAAAAATACACGGTCCAGCTTTAAGGCATCCACTTTTACATCTTTCAACATGTTTAGTGAGGAATACCCACTTCCAAAATCATCAATGGAACAAAGCATTCCCGCAGCGTGAATCTTGTTAATTAGTTCCTTCAACATAGACATTTCATTGTAAAACAAGGATTCTGTGAGCTCGATCTCAATGGTATGCTCTGGAATATCATACCGCTCCAGGATCTGCTGGTATCGTTTAAAGAAACCTGGAACTGAAAAATGTCCCCGGGACATATTGACGGAAACAGGAATCTTCGGATAACCACTTTCACTCCATTTTTCCACCAATTTGCACACCTGTTCAAACATGTAGAGGTCCAATTCCACAATAAAACCGTTTCTTTCAAACAATGGTATAAACTCATTCGGAAAGATCATTCCCTCCACCGGATCCACCCAGCGAACCAATGCCTCCGCACCGCCTATCGTCTCATTTTCAAGTTCATACTTCGGCTGTAAATAGGGAACAAACTCACCATTTCGAAGGGCTCGTTCCATCTTCATCTCAAGTTCTTTTTCTCTGCCCAGAAGCTGCCGCTCCGCATCATCATAAACTCCCATATGGACCAGATGCTGCGCTGCTCCCGCCACCTTTCTTAACGCAATATTGGCTCTCTCCAGCATAGCAGACACCAGTGTGTTTTTATCCTCTACCAGATATACGCCAAAGTACATCTTGATTCCATAGGATTGTCCGTCCACATCCAAAATCTGCGAAAGCTGATCATTGATCCTGGACAAACGGTGATCCAATTTTTCCAAAGAATGAAAACGCATCAGCATGCCGAAACTGTCTGCCATGATTCTTCCCGACACCTCGTCCCAACGGAGAAGCTCCTCGTCAATTATCTTATGCACTTTACATAGTACCATATCGCCAACATCATCCCCGTAACTGTCATTGATCAGCTTGAACCGGTCAATATTGGCATACACCACCACAAACTCGCCCTCTCCCTTTAGCAGAAGAGACGCAGTTCTCTCAAATTCTCTTTTATTCTTACCGCCAGTAACATCATCTCGTCCCCTGTTTCGATAAAACAATCCATACTTGACAGCAATGGAGGCCAGAATAACGGCAGCTACCAATGCCAGCAGGCCGATCTTGGCAAGATAATTATCCAGATTCATCAAAGCAATATATAGCACACAGACAAAGGAAATTCCAATAATCGTATCCCATATCACCATACCGATCATATGGCGCCATTCGTATAAAACAGACTGCATACGGCTTACAATACGATTCACTTTATCACCTCCATGCCCTCTTTCGTACACTAATTATAACTCAAAATGCTATTTTTTTCAATAGTCAAACAAGACCTCCCGGTCTGTTTTTTCTGTCTTGACAATCACATAAGGATAACTTGGTTTTTCCTTTACCACTTCATCCTTCCCCGGACCCATCAGCTCTGCCTCGAAACAGAGCTTATCTCCGGACTCATACAGGCCGCGTACTGCAATGCTGAATCCACCGGTAGCCTGCTCTCCATAGCCAAGAGCGATATATAAATACTCTCCATCCATGTAAGTCATCTGAAAGGCATTTACCTTTTTTTCCTCAAGTTCTTTCAGAAAATCCTCTGGACAATCTCTCACGGCCACCACCGTATAATCCCAGTCCTTTCCTCTCTCTGTACTCTCTGTCTCTTTTTCACAACCGGCGATAAGCAAAACTGCCAATACTGCCACCAGTAATAAGCTGATTTTCTTACTCATATGAAACTCCCTGATCTATTTATTACAATCTATGGCATTCTTTCTTTTTTATAACTTTCATCTTACATCCCGGCAAAAGATTTTCTTGCCATATTTATTATTTCTTGTTTATAATTGAAAGATAAAATAAGTCCCAGCTCAATCCCGCCGTTGAGCTGCCAGCAGAAAGGAATACAAATAATCATGCCTAACTTTTTATACAGTATCAACGCCACGCTTCCCATCTTTTTGATAATGATTCTGGGAAAACTCCTGTACAAACTCAAAATCATCGGGGATGATTTTATTCAATCCGTGGATAAATATGTCTTTTATACAGCGCTTCCAGTCCTGGTTTTTAAAGATCTGACAGAGAATAATTTTCGGGAAAACTTTGACGCTGGCTATGTCATGTTCTGCTTCTTTTCCACCCTCGCTTCCATTCTCATCATCTGGGGTCTGACAGAGCTTTTTATGAAAAATGAAGCCGAAAAAGGTGCATTTATTCAGGCGTCTTACCGTAGCAGCGCTGCCATTCTGGGACTGGCTTTTATCGATAATATGTACGATGGCGCCGGCATGGCTCCTCTTATGATCCTGGGTGCCGTCCCTCTGTTCAACATATTTGCAGTGATCATACTCACCCTGAAAGGCCAAAATAATGACCAAAAACCAGATGTCCGGACAACGATAAAAAATATATTTAAAAACCCCATCCTTCTCGGAATACTTTTAGCACTGCCCTTTGCATTTTCCGGCATTGAATTACCTGTATTTGCAAACAAAAGTCTGAATTATCTGGCGAATACCGCTTCTCCCCTGGCACTGTTATCCATCGGCGCTGGATTTGAGGGCAGAAAGGCCTTCCGCAAACGAAAACTGACGATAATTTCCACCCTGATCAAACTTTTTATCATCTGTGCTCTGTTTCTTCCGATCGCAGTTTACCTCGGCTACCGCAGCCAGGAACTGATGGGCATCTTAATCATGTTGGGATCCCCCGCCACTGTCTCCTGCTATATTATGGCAAAAAATACCAGAAATGACACCGTTCTCACCAGCAGCATCATTGTACTGACCACCCTGCTCTCCTCTATCAGCCTAACTTTTTGGATCTTCATACTTAAGTCCATGAGACTTTTATAATTATCTTAAAAGTCAATTTTCAATTTAAAGATTGACTTTTCTATAAAAATATTGTATTATAGAAAAGTAAGTGATTTAGGGGCATAGTTCATCGGTAGAATAAGAGTCTCCAAAACTCCAGAGCTGGGTTCGATTCCTAGTGCCCCTGTAGCGATTACCTTATAAATGACAATTTGTTGTCGTTTATAAGGTTTTTTTATAGAAAGGAATATACACATGATCAAAGATTTATTTCATAAAAACAGACCCGTTTATTCGTTGGAGGTGTTTCCACCTAAAAAAGATACAGATGTTTCAGTGATTTACGACGCCCTGGATCAGTTCAAAGAACTTCACCCCAATTTTATCAGCGTAACCTACGGCGCCGGTGGAACTACTTCAGAAAATACCTTTGCCATCGCATCCTACATACAGAATCAGTGCGGAATCGAGGCATTGACCCATCTGACCTGTGCTGCAATTCCAGACAGGCTGTTTCTTACCAACTTTCTCACCAACCTGTACCGGAACGGCATCCGGAATATTCTGGGACTTCGCGGCGACCAGCCAAAAGGAATGAGCGACGAACAATTTGCTGCCAGATACTATGACCATGCTTCCGATCTGATCCAAGATATCAAGACCACTTTTCCATTCAGCGTAGCCGGCGCTTGTTATCCGGAAATTCACCAAGAAGCCTCTTCACTGGAAGAAGACATTGCCAATCTTAAAATCAAGGTAGATACGGGGGTAGATTTTCTCGTCACCCAGCTATTCTATGATAATGACACTTTTTTCCGCTTTGTGGATCATGCCAGGAAAGCTGGTATCACCGTTCCGATTCTGCCAGGGCTTATGCCCATCACATCAGCGGGGCAGGTAAAAAACATTATCGAATTATCTGGAACAAAAGTACCAGACAGCCTTATGTCACAAATTGAAACCTATAAAGATTCTCCAGAAGACTTAAAAAAGGCAGGTCTTGAATTCACAAAGAAACAGATGGAACAACTTCTGGAACACGGAGTGGATGGCATCCATCTTTATAGTATGAATAAAGTAGAGATCGCTAAATTTATTTTAGAATGATTCTATCGACTTAGTAACTTGATGGCGCAGGATGAAACAGTGTTCAAATTGGCTCCATCAAGCTAAAAGGGTATCCATTAAACTATGGTTATAAAACATAGTTTTAGGATACCCTAAATTAAAATTGTATTAGCTCAATGGCGCCATACATTAACGATATATAATCTCATGACGTCCTGGGCCATTCGAAACCATTTTAACCGGAACCCCTAATTCTTTTTCGATAAACTCGATATATTTGCGGCAGTTCTCAGGTAGTTTGTCATACTCTGTAATACCTCGAATGTCTTCTTTCCAGCCTGGAAGAACCTCATAGACAGGTTTCGCCTTTGCTAGATCGATCGTTGTTGGGAAATCCTTTGTAATCTTTCCATCAATCTCATAACCGACACAAACGGGCAGCTCGTCCAGATAGCCAAGCACATCCAAAACCGTCAGCGCCACTTCTGTAGCCCCCTGAATCCGGCAGCCATAACGACTTGCCACAGCATCAAACCATCCCATACGCCTTGGACGCCCTGTAGTAGCCCCGTATTCTCCACCATCTCCGCCTCGTCTTCTCAGTTCATCCGCCTCGTCTCCAAAAATCTCACTGACAAATTCTCCGGCGCCAACCGCACTGGAATATGCTTTTACAACCGTTACGATCTTTTGAATCTCATAGGGCGGAATACCTGCGCCAATAGCTCCATAGGCCGCCAATGTAGAAGATGATGTCACCATAGGATAAATTCCATGATCAGGATCTTTTAAAGAGCCAAGCTGACCTTCCAGTAAAATTCTTTTTCCCTCTTTCCTTGCCTGATAAAGATAAGCAGAGACATCACATACATAAGGCTCAACCATCTCACGATACTGTTTCAGCGTCTCCATCGTCTGATCAATGTCAATGGCTGGTTTATGGTAAAGATGCTCCAGCAGTATATTTTTCTGTACACTTATATTTTCCAGTTTCTCACGAAGCTTAGTCTCATCAAAGAGCTCCGATACCTGCACTCCGATTTTTGCATATTTATCAGAATAAAATGGCGCGATTCCAGATTTGGTAGAACCAAAAGATTTACCTGCCAGTCTCTCCTCTTCATACTGATCAAACAGGATATGATACGGCATCACGATCTGCGCTCTGTCAGAAACAAGAATCTTAGGCTCAGGCACACCCTTTTCCATGATGTCATTTATCTCGCGGAACAGATCTGGAATATTCAGAGCAACTCCATTTCCGATGATACTCGTTGTATGATCATAAAAGACACCGGACGGCAGAATATGTAGTGCAAATTTACCATAATCATTTACAATGGTATGTCCGGCATTACTTCCCCCCTGGAAACGCACGATGATATCGGACTCTTCACCCAGCATATCTGTAATTTTTCCTTTACCCTCGTCTCCCCAATTGGCACCTACAACTGCTGTAATCATAGCCATTCCTCCTTATTGTCATAAATTGTAACCTTTTTCCAGTGCATTGTCTTGTATACGCCGGAAAAAATTTTTTCCAGGCAGACACACACAGATTTATTATAAATGATTTTGGAATGGTTTTCAAGAAAAAAGGCAAAATAGCGGGAAAAGATTTTGACAGCTATGCTCTTAAACGGGTCATTTTTAAGAAATCTTCTGCACAAGCAACTAGTGTACTGTATCACAGAGTTTTTCTTTTATTTCCTCCAACATATCTGTCTCCAACACAACATGTAACCATCGCTCCAAAACATCCATCTCTTTCTGCTGCTGAATCTTTTCAATCATTTCATCACATATGTCCCCCTTCTGGGCTAAAACAAGAAGAATCATTTCCTGTAGTGTATCGACTCTTCCCTGCCCAATTCCTTCTTTGCGCCCTTCTTCTCGGCCCTCTTCTCGGGCTTCCCTTCGCCACATTTTTTCAAGTTCCCAGGATTTCATATAGCGAACACCTACTTCCTTTCTTCGTTTAATCCTTGTGACATAACGATGTAGTTCTTTCAATTCCTCTGACACAGCATTCTCTTCTTTGCTTTCTACAATATAATTCAAAAGCTGTGTCAGCTGTTTGCTTCCGCCTTTGGCGCCTTTTGTATAGAGAAACAACGAAACAGCCCCATCTTCATATTGAGTATCTGGTTCCTCGATGATCTTATTTTTTATTGTATAACACATTCGGTTTTTTCCAAAAGGATCCCTTGACAGAATAAATATTGTCCACATATCCGGCAGTTTATCATACTCCTCTCCCGCTTCCAGTAGTCTTCCGTCCAACAATGCACGATAATATCGATTCCGTTTTGGCAACAGTTTCTTATCCGTATATTTGTCCGGTTCAAAATCATATAGACATCTTCCGCTTTCGTCCACATACAAATCCATACGGATCCCATGACGCATCGTATCACTGCCCTGAATCATATTTTGTGGATTTATTTGAATATCTTTTACATCCCTCTGACAAATTGCCCTAATCAACAAGCGACAGAACCATTCCCCCTTCTCTCCAGAGACTGCCTCAAAAAACAGAAAGTCATCCATTAAATTTAGTTCCTCAAGTTTTCTTTTTCCTATTTTCATTCATTTTCCCCCTTATTATAATCTCTTTCCAATTATTTGTAAAGTCTTTTCTACTTAAAAGTTTAAAATTCTGGATTTTTCTGCGCAGATCTTAATAATTGCAGTTGTAATAGACATCACATGAATTAAAAATTTAGATGTAGAAATTATAATACATCTTTCCTCATTAGTCAATATATTTTTTTATATTTATAAATAAAAAATGATTTCGTTGCAAAGTAGTAGCATACAAGATAGTTCAGCGGCGCCGTCAGGCCAAAGTTCAAATCAGTACACTAGTGTGCTGACACATTTATATCTAGCATAATGGTTGCTTACATAGAAGTAACTGTAAATTT
>CAQOJF010000043.1:0-23727 GCA_948848225.1 uncultured Eubacterium sp. | reverse complement strand
CCTGTAGGTAACCAATCCACGAATAACGGAGTGGCCAAATGCCGGGAACTGTTAACCAAAAGGCTTCTTCAAGATATCTCCTGAATACAAATGTGAGTTTTGTCAGAGAAAAAAGTTTGTTATTTTTGATTTACCTCTTGACAAAAGTCACTTCATAACGGAGGTATGTACAATGCCGCAAATGAAACATAAAAGACTGAATAGAGATGGATGGGGATTTCAATATTACCCGTATTATCAGATTCGGATCGATGATGAATTATTTCACGGATTGGCTTGTCTGATCAGATTAACAGATGGCGAAGCTAATTATTGGGAGACGCCAAAAGCGGGAAGAATACAAGTGACCGGTACAGGAATGACCTGGCTGGAACTGATACCTGATAATACCAATAGAGTTATTACAATAAAATATTTTCCTGATGGCACACATGATGAAGGGCGAAGGCATTATCCGACTCCTATGAACGAAAAATATCAACCTTCCGTATTTTATGTAGATATAACGGATGGAATAGAATATGACCAGGATGGAATTGCAGTATACATAGATAAATATCTGGATGTGATCTTTACTCCGGAGGGAGATATAAAAATTGATGATCGAGATGAATTGGATGCAGCATTTAAAATGGGTGACATCTCAAAGGAGCAATACGACACAGCATTGATTGAAGGAGATAAAATTCTTGAGGAACTATGTACAGATATCTCTAAAACGGATAGATGGTGTGCAGATATCAGGCAGATCGTTGAGGACAGAATTGCTGCCGGGGAGCCGATCAGATCAATTAGTGAAAGAGTTTGAATTACATTATATTTAATTAATGAGAATATTATCAACCCAAAACTATAATTAGGAGGTAACAAAATTGAAACAACGAATTCTTGCAGCTACTCTGGTGCTGTGCTTATGTATTTCTTCCCAGTCAGTGGCGTACGCATGGCAGGAGCCCCTTTTGATGCAGGGGGATGTTCTTGTGGAAGAATCCATATCGGGAATGGTCATTCGTGATGGTACAATCCCTACCCCGACGGAGGTCTATGAGGCCATGACCGCATTGAAGGAACAGGATGGGTATAGGGAAGGGACGCCCTGGACCAACGATGAGCCTTATTCGGACTCAAAGGGATATTACCATTGGAAGGGAGGACCTCTTGGTGGGGCGAATATCAGTGCTGTGGGCTGTGTAGCCTTTGCTTTTATACTCAGCGATGCGGCATTTGGCAGTTTGCCAGCCCGGATGTATGCGGAGGGTGAGTTTACATATGAGGATATAAAAATCGGAGATATCCTGCGGGTGAGCAATGATGTCCACACCGTGATCGTGCTTGAGGTGACCGATGCGGGAGTGGTTGTCGCCGAAGGAAACATTAGCACTGGAGACCACAAAGGTAAGGTTCATTGGGGGCGGACCATATCTAAGGAAGAGGTGATGGGCAACACCAGCCATTATATCACCCGCTACCCAGAAGGTTATATTTCACCGGATGATCCCACTGCCAACGACATAATTGGAACCGGAACTCTTGAGGGAGGGCTTACCTGGAGTCTGACAAGGGCGGGTACGCTGACTATCTCCGGCAAGGGAGCTATGCCGGATTTCAGCAGTACCGGAGACCAGCCGTGGAATGATAACAGCAGTAAAATTCGGAAGGTCGTTATCGGGGATGGTGTTACCAGTATCGGTTCCTGTGCTTTTTGGAACTGCGGGGTTCTTAGTGCAGAGATTTCCCCTGGTGTAACAACAATTGGAAACAGCGCTTTTCGCAGTTCTTCGGTTATTTCTGTGACCATTCCCTCCAGCGTGAAAACCATCGGTGACAGTGCATTCCGGGAATGTGAAAATCTTAGTTCAGTGACTGTTTCTGAAGGGGTGGAAAAAATCGACCAAAATGCTTTCCGCGCCTGCAAAAGCCTTACTTCTATAGCCTTGCCTGCCAGTATCGGGGAAGTTGGCGCCGCTGCATTTTTTCAATGCCAGGCATTGAAAAGCGCGACATTTGCCACTGGCGACAAGCAGGTAAAGCTGGGGGATAATATGTTTACGCAATGCTACTATCTGATGAGTGTAAAACTACCTCAAAATATAGACTGCATTGGTGAGGGCATGTTCCAGAATTGCCTGATGCTTGCTGGAGTGGAAATTCCACAGGGAGCGGAAAGTATAGGAATGTCAGCATTTGCTTCCTGCTCCGGCTTGACCACTGTCATAATTCCAGACAGCGTAACGACAATAGGGATAGCTGCATTTGCATCTTGTCCTCTGACTGATATATACTTTACTGGCAGTGAAGCACAGTGGAACAGCATAAGTAAAATGGGTGACACGGCATCAGCTGTGTCAAAGGCGAAGATACATTATAACTTCACCCCGCCAGCTGTTCCCGATCCCGATCCTGATGGCGATAATAACAACGGAGACGAACCAGGAAGTGGAGACAAACCGGGAAATGGAGACAAACCAGGAAATGGAGACAAACCAGGAAACGGAGACAATCCGGGAATTGGAGATAAACCAGGAAGTGAGGATAAACCAGGAGAAGGAGACAAACCGGGAAGTGAGGATAAACCAGGAGAAGGAGACAAACCAGGAAGTGGGAACAATCCAGGAATGGGAGATAATCTGGGAAGTGGTGATAATCCAGGAAGTGTAAACAATCCAGGAGGCGGAGATAATTCGGGAAGCGGTGAAAGTCAGGCGCCGATTACAAGAGGAAAAACATTTACCATCAGCAAAGTCACTTATAAAGTAACAAAAGTGGGAAAAGAAGTGGAACTGACAAAATCAAAATCCACGGCGACGAAGGTTACCATTAATACAGTCACAGGTACAGACGGTGTGAAGTATAAAGTTACCTTTATTGGACCCAAAGCAATGCAGAACAATAAGAAGATGACGAACTTAACCATTGGAGCTAATGTAAAGACGATTGGGAAGGGCGCATTTAACGGATGCAAGAAACTTGGCAAAGTAAAAATCCAGTCAACAAAGCTTAGGTCCATAGGAAAACAAGCCTTTAAGGGTACGAAATCCAACCTGAAGGTGAAAGTACCGTCCAAACAATTAGAAAAGTATAAGAAGATCCTTAAAAAAGCAGGATTGAAAGTGAAACAGGTAACAAAATAATCCTTTGCTGTATTAGAGAGTGTATCAGAAACTCAAAAAAACTGATCTAAGACATATTGATAGTTACAAAGAGCAGAGCCGAAAATTTAGGTTCTGCTCTTGCCTGTATTATACAGGGATTTTTTTGGGTTTGTCAATAAGACCTGAGCTAAAAGCCAGTCTTAGAACATTCGATTTTCCAGCTGTTCTTCAAAATAGATTTCAAGTTGGGAATGAATCTGTCCCCAGTCCTAACGGTGACCTGTCCACTTTTTGGTAATGTCAGACAGCCAGAACTTGGCACTTTCATTTTCTTCTACATACATACTCAAAACATCTTTATGTCCGTTCATATCAATTCCCAGGGCAATATTGAAACAAAAAGAGGTGTGACAGACAACAGTTCTAGCCGAATATTCCAACGACCTGAAAATGCGCAGGGCGAGTATGCAAATTATTTAAATGTAATGCACTCTATGAGAGCCAAATTACGACTTATCGTTAGTGGTGATAAGAAATTATCCTATGTTGCATTTTTTTGCTATAATCCCTCGAATATGTTATATTTAATATGAGCAAATCTTAGTCCTTTTTGCATTGTAAAAAGATGACCGGCAAATCCTTAATCAAGCTGTTATAAGGATTACCCTTTGAGGTTTCAGCAGTAGGTTGTCCTATGTGCCGATCAGAGTATTTGCTACATCCTGTAAGGAGGTTAGATACAAACTATACTTTTGATTTCATAAGAAAGGAAGTACGACACATGATATTAAATAAAGAAACTGCTATCCGGCTGTGGGTACAACAGTTTGGAAAAAAGCAAAAGGCGATTGATTTTTCCGGGCGTGAGATTGCAAAAGCAGCTTACAATGACAGGAACAGTAATTATGGTTGGAATGTAGATCACATTTTGCCACTCTCAAGGGGAGGGAAAACAGCAGATCATAATTTGATTTGTTGTCACATTCGGACCAACGATGAGAAGGCGGACATATTCCCATGTTTTAAAGCCAATGAAAAAGTATTCGAGATTCAAAAGCGGCAAAATCATTATGAGATTTTAGAAAGGAATGCTGAGCAAAAGGAGGAAGGAGATGAAGTAGTAAATTTCTTAGACGTGGCGCAGGGACTTAAGTGCTGGAAAAAATGCAGGTCTTACAGTGGGGATGTTTTCGTTGGATATGTCAAAATCAGAGTTGAGATATCTAATGAATCCAATCAACTTCTTGATAGATATAGGAAATTTTTGATTGAGCTATTTGGTACAAAAAATATTTTTGCTGAAGATGAAAATTTAAGTTATTTATATAGACCACATCACAACAGGGTTTATATCTTTACTGTTATAGTAGGCGATGTTCCGACAAAAGAAGACACAGAAAATCTTCTTGATGATTGTGTAACATTGAATACCTATACTGCTTATTTTACAAGTAAAACCGGATTTGAAAACATTCAAATTGTTTGTGGGATGGAGTGCTATGAGAGTTGCTTTGAAATGTCTTTGCGTTGCAAAAATGATATTTTGGAAAAACGGATGCAGTTTATTGACACATTGGTGATTGATGAACTTGTGAAATGCAACACGAGCGCTCAAAAGAATTTAAAAAACGTTTGTTCTCAAAACGGGTTTTACCCTTACAATTTTATATTTACTAAACTTGAAAAGAATCTTGAAAAACTTACCTAAAACTTAATTCAGAAGCATTTGTATGTTTCACACGGAATCAAGGTAAAGGTTACTATTTGGAGGGGATAAAGATGAGTACCTGTTTAGAGCAGATTTTAAATAGTATAAATACATTAGTTGGATTTACAGGATCAATCATAACAATTTTTGACCATTTTAAAAATAAAGGCGTTACTTATATTGAAGAATTAAATACAGCCATACGCAATAAATCCAAGGCTGCATATGATTTATATTGTGAACATAGGAATAATGATATAGGTGAACACTACCAAGCGTCGAGGATATGAGATCTTCCAATATAGCGAGTAGAGAAGAAACAGAAATCATGTTAGTGTATTTACTGGAAGCATGGATGGAGATTCCTGATTTTGTTGCATGGCTGCATGACATGTTAGCACAGAATAAGCTGGATGAATTGTCAATAAGATTGTCAGACCTGCAAAAGAACATGGAAGGTATTTCTGATTTAGCAAATGAATTAAAACAACAAAACATCAGTAATATAGCATTTTTGATTTCTCCCAATCGGATTGTATATGCAAAATATTCCTGTACTGATTTAGACATTAAACATTATTATATGGTAGACAATAGCTTTCGGACAATGTTTAAGGTAATTAGTGCAAAGCAGGATAAACATCAACTTTACTCTACATTTCAAATTTTAAAATCTGCCCATAATCTATCGGAGTGGTAATACCCAAAACGGCCTGCATCATCATTGCATGCCCTGATATTACTACACATTTATATTTGCAATACTTCTTTAAGCACGCTAAAACTCTATCCCTAACCATCTCAGTGCTTTCCCACGTTTTAATTTCACCACTAGGGTAAACTCCATTCATGCGATCATGCTCCTGGCATAACATGAGTAATTCCTTATCGTCAGTTATAGAATATGTCAGATCAGCCTGCCACTCATGCAAATCGCGTTCTACCTCAACGTCCACATTCAATTGTTTCGACATTATAGCTGCGCTTTGCATTGTTCTTGTAAATGGTGAAGAAACTATAATATCAACATCATATTTCGCTAACAACTCGCTGCTATTTCTAATCTGCCGTTTACCATTCTCTGACAATCCAGCGAGGTTTTTCCCCATCGGTATACGTGCCCACTCAGCTACACTTGAATAATCAGGTTCCCCGTGCCGGACAAATAAAAATTTTGTCATACCCATTACTCCTAATGACCCTAAAACAAAAAATAATTTTTTGTTTTTAGGGTCTATACTCATTCTTCAAACCACCTGACTTATAATCTCGTATCCCACGCTAGATGAAGCGGGCTGTCCGAATTCTGCCGAAATTTTTCATAGGCAGTTTCAAAGGGAGAAATTTCCTTAATATTAGAACCGCCTGCTGCACCGAGTATATAAGACTTAAAATATTCCTCCCAGGAATGGTATTTTTCCTGAATTTTCTTTGCGGCTTCCGTCGCATAACGGATGGATTCTTCTCTGGTAAAATACCCGGCTATAAACATTCGGCCACACATGTTGCAGGCACAGGCATAATCAAATGCCGTTGTATCCACCGAAGTGTCTTCCGCTCCATCTTTAGAACCGGCATTTTTCAGTAAATACTCTATCATCTCCACACCGCTGTCGTGGTCCTTTACCATCCAGTCTCCCCGCAGTACCCGGCTGATCATCTTTGCATTTGACTTCGTTTTCTCATAACCGCCAAGGTATTTGTAACTACCTCCGCAATACTCTGACCAAATAGCATAAGTACCGGCAATCCAACGCTCCGCATCATTAACCGGTAAAGTTGCTTCCGGTTCTTCCTTTGTTCTGTTAAAAAATCCCATTAATTTTTCCTCCTTGTCAAAAATAAAACATCGATGAAATTAAAATTGTAGCCTTACATACGAATTATAACACATTATGAACGCTGAAGGAAGAACCTGAAGGACAGGAATCTGATTTTCAAAAATATTTTTTGTTTATAAATTAAAAAATCTCAAAATTTTTAATGTGAAACAAAAAATATTCTATGTTTTCTTTTTACCTTATTGGATATACTGTCAATATCAACAAAAGACACGCGCACAGTGTGCCAGAAGGGAGAAAGAAATATGAAGAAAAAAATACTTTGTTTAACAATGGCAATGGTACTTGGACTTTCACTTACAGCCTGTGGATCAAATGGCGGTGACAACACATCAGGTGGTTCGGGTACGACAGCTGATGGAGGCGGGACGTCAACGGTAGCGAACAAAGACAAACCGTTAGTATGGTATAACCGCCAGCCATCCAACAGCTCCACCGGAGAACTGGACAAGACAGCCATGTCATTTAATAAGGATACCTATTATGTGGGCTTTGATGCCAATCAGGGTGCTGAACTCCAGGGAACGATGGTGAAAGATTATATCGAGAAAAACATCGATAAGATCGACCGCAATGGCGACGGAGTAATCGGTTATGTACTTGCTATCGGGGATATCGGACACAATGATTCCATTGCACGTACAAGAGGCGTTCGTAAGGCTCTTGGTACCGGGGTTGATAAAGACGGCGATATCAATAGTGAGCCGGTGGGAACCAATGTAGACGGAAAAGCTTCCGCTGTGAAGGATGGATCACTGGAGATCGGCGGAAAGAACTATGTAGTCCGCGAGCTCGCTTCCCAGGAGATGAAGAATTCGGCTGGTGCAACATGGGATGCCGCTACAGCTGGTAACGCCATCGGGACATGGTCCTCATCTTTTGGGAAAGAGATCGATGTTGTAGTATCGAATAACGATGGAATGGGTATGTCCATGTTTAATGCATGGTCTAAGGATAACAAAGTTCCTACTTTTGGATATGATGCGAATAATGATGCCGTTGCGGCTATCGCGGAAGGATATGGCGGAACCATCAGCCAGCATGCAGATGTACAGGCATATCTGACACTTCGCGTTCTCCGCAATGCACTGGATGGGGTAGATATAGATACAGGGATCGGTACAGCAGATGAAGCAGGTAATGTGTTGACAAAAGAGGTATATACCTACAAAGAAGACGAGCGTTCGTATTATGCGCTGAATGTGGCAGTGACAGCTGAAAATTATCAGGATTTCACGGACTCTACTAAGGTTTATGAGCCAGTTTCCAAGCAGCTTGATAAGGGCAAGAGTGCTGTGAAGAAGGTTTGGCTGAATATTTACAATTCTTCCGATAACTTCCTGAGTTCGACCTATCAGCCGCTTCTACAGAAATACGACGATCTGCTCAATCTTGAGGTCGATTATATTGGCGGCGACGGTCAGACCGAGTCAAATATTACGAACCGTCTTGGAAATCCAGGTCAGTACGATGCCTTTGCCATTAATATGGTTAAGACAGATAATGCAGCTTCTTATACCGCGTTATTGAATCAGTGATCTCTCCTGGAGTTGGACAGACACAACATGAGCCGGGCGGCGGCCAACGGATCCGCCGTCCGCCTGGGGGAGAAGAGATTCTCCCCAATTGTTTTGTCATGGAGACAGATCAGCATACAGTTACAGGGGTGAACATTGTGAAAAATCAATTTTTCACAGGCAAATTTGTGCCTGCGGCCAAAGGTTTGCAGGTTACGGAAAGGTACGGTTATTTTTATGGCGGATAAAAAAAATGATATCATCCTGTCGATACGGGGTATGAGCAAGTCCTTTGGCCGGAACAGGGTTCTGGATCGTATCAATCTGGACGTGAAGCCAGGCACGGTCATGGGACTGATGGGAGAAAATGGCGCTGGTAAATCAACCATGATGAAGTGCCTCTTTGGCACATATCAAAAGGATGAGGGCAAGATCTTTCTGGACGGCAAAGAAGTAAATTTTTCCGGACCGAAGGACGCTCTTGAAAATGGCATCGCAATGGTGCATCAGGAACTGAACCAATGCCTGGAAAGAAATGTGATCGATAATCTGTTTTTGGGGCGCTATCCCAGGAATTCCATGGGGGTAGTGGACGAGGGGAAAATGAAAAGAGAGGCTTCTGAACTTTTCAGGAAGCTGGGGATGACCGTTGATCTCACCCAGCCGATGCGGAATATGTCAGTTTCCCAGAGGCAGATGTGCGAGATCGCCAAAGCCATCTCTTATCACTCCAGAGTTATCGTTCTGGATGAACCTACTTCTTCTCTTACTGTACAGGAAGTGGATAAACTCTTTGAGATGATGCGGATGCTGAAAAAACAGGGGATTTCCCTTGTCTACATTTCCCATAAAATGGATGAGATCTTTGAAATTTGTGATGAAATATCGGTTCTTCGGGATGGAAATCTTGTTATGACGAAGAACAGCAAAGATACGGATATGAATGAGCTGATCGCAGCGATGGTGGGACGTTCCCTTGAAAACCGTTTTCCACAGGTTGACAATACGCCAGGAGATGTTGTTCTGTCGGTGCAGCATCTGTCTACAAAGTTCGAACCTAATTTGCAGGATATCTCCTTCGACGTGAGGGAGGGAGAAATATTTGGTTTGTATGGATTGGTGGGCGCCGGGCGGACGGAGCTTCTGGAGACAATCTTTGGTGTTCGTACCAGGGCGGCAGGACGTGTTTACTTTAAGGACCGCCTCATGAATTTCAGCAGTGCGAAGGATGCCATGGATCACGGCTTTGCCATGATCACAGAGGAACGGAAAGCCAATGGACTTTTTCTGAAAGGCGATCTGATCTTTAATACCACCATTGCCAACCTGAAACAGTACCGCTCCGGAGTGGCGCTTTCGAATTCGAAGATGAACAGGGCGACGGCAAGGCAGATCGACATCATGCATACGAAGTGCATGGGACCGGAGGATATGATCTCCAGTCTGTCGGGAGGGAACCAGCAGAAGGTAATTATGGGAAAATGGCTGGAACGCAGTCCGGAGGTATTTATGATGGATGAGCCCACCAGGGGAATTGATGTCGGAGCCAAATATGAGATTTATGAACTGATCATCAAAATGGCAAAACAGGGAAAGACCATTATCGTTGTTTCGTCTGAGATGCCGGAGATCCTTGGGATCACAAACCGTATTGGCGTCATGTCAAACGGACGTCTTTCTGGTATTGTCAATACCAATGAGACAGATCAGGAAGAACTTTTAAAACTCAGTGCAAAATACCTATAATAAGGGAGATGAATAGATATGGCAAATGAAAAAAGTAAGATTCTTACAGCAGAAGAGGAGATGCAGCTGAGGAAGCCAATTGATGATTATGTTGGCAAGATCCAGGAAAGGATTGACGGTCTCAGGGCAGAGGATTCACCCAATAAGGATGAGATTTCAAAGCTGATCCAGGATGCCGAAGGCTATCTGGATAAGCATTTCGATTCGGAATACTACCAGAAAGTGAAGGCAGGCTGTGAGCTGGAAAAGGCGGAGGTAAAAAGTAATTACGACAAAAAGATTGCTGAGCTGAAGCAGGAGCATGAACAGATCATGCAAAAGCTTTCTGACAGCCAGGAGATCAAGGATGAGAAATATGTTTATAAAAACCGGCTGTTTGACGCAAAGATAAAGAGAGACAAAGATCTTCAGCAGATTAAAGACCGGAGACATGCGGCGTACACATATAAATTTCATCTGATTGACCTGCTTCGTATGTCCAAATTTACCATTGCGGAATCCATAGCGCAGAAATGGGAGAATTATAAATATACCTTTAATCGCAGAAGCTTTCTTCTGCAGAATGGATTGTATATTGCCATCGCCCTGATCTTTATTATGCTGTGTATTATCACACCGATGGTAAAAAATGCGCCGCTGCTGACCTACAACAACGTTCTGAATATTTTGCAGCAGGCTTCCCCCAGAATGTTTCTCGCCCTGGGTGTGGCAGGATTGATCCTTCTTACCGGTACCGATCTATCCATTGGCCGTATGGTAGGAATGGGAATGACTGCGGCGACGATCATTATGCATCAGGGGATTAATACCGGTTCTGTATTTGGACATGTTTTTGATTTTACACAGATGCCCATCGCTTTGAGAGTGGTCTTCGCGCTGGTTGTTTGTATCCTTCTGTGTACGATATTTACCGCCATCGCAGGTTTCTTTACAGCCAAATTCAAGATGCATCCTTTTATTTCAACGATGGCGAATATGCTGGTGATCTTTGGACTTGTCACCTATGCGACAAAGGGTGTTTCCTTCGGAGCCATTGAACCCGTGATTCCAAATATGATTATCCCGAAGGTAAATGGATTTCCAACGATTATCCTCTGGGCGGCGGCAGCAGTTGTGATCGTGTGGTTTATCTGGAATAAGACGACCTTTGGTAAAAATCTGTATGCGGTGGGTGGAAACCCAGAAGCAGCTTCTGTTTCTGGTATTTCGGTATTCAAAGTGACAGTTGGCGCCTTTGTTATGGCGGGTATTCTGTATGGTTTTGGTTCCTGGCTGGAATGTGCGAGAATGGTAGGATCTGGTTCTGCTGCTTATGGCCAGGGCTGGGAGATGGATGCCATCGCGGCCTGCGTGGTAGGAGGTGTATCCTTTACCGGTGGTATTGGTAAGATCTCTGGTGTTGTAGTCGGTGTAATTATTTTTACAGCGTTGACCTATTCCCTGACGATTCTTGGAATTGATACAAATCTGCAGTTTGTATTCTCAGGTATCATTATCCTTGTGGCAGTTACACTGGATTGTCTGAAATATGTACAGAAAAAATAGTACGGAAGGAACAGCTGGTGTACAAAATACTGCATGGGAGGCTATATGGATAATTATTCAGTACTTCTGGTGGATGATGAAGAAGAAGTGATCCATGTCATAATGCGGAAGATCAACTGGGAAGGACTTGGATTTTTTGTGGTAGGACATGCCAATAACGGGGCAAAAGCCTTTGAGATGGTGGAGGAATTTCAGCCTGATGTGGTGATGACAGATATCCGAATGCCGTTTATGGACGGAATGGAACTGTCCCGCCGCATCAAGGCAGAATATCCTGCCACGAAAATCTTGTTTTTTACCGGATTTGATGAATTTGAATATGCCAAAGGGGCAGTACATCTGGAAGTGGAGGAATATATTCTAAAGCCTGTGAATTCAGTGGAATTGACCAATGTATTTACGAAGCTGAAGATAAAACTGGATCAGGAGATCAGTGATAAGCGTAATGTAGAAATACTTCAGAAATACTATATGGACTCACTTCCTCTTTTGCAGGCAAACTTTTATACATCTCTTATCGAAGGCAGCATTCAGGAAGAAGAGATCTCTGGTTATCTCTCGGATTACCAGCTCTCTTTTCCCGGACCATTTTTCTGCTGCCTTGTGATTCATACGTCTTCCAGCCAGGTGCCTGCTGATATGAATCCTCTCTTGCTCGCTACCTCGGTTCACAAGCAGGCAAGGGAGCGGCTGGCAGAAAAATGGCGTGCCAAATGTTTTTCTTACCTTGGAAATACAATTATGATTCCGCAGCTCGGAACAGAGAACGAAGTATCAGAGCTAACAGATGAGTGTGACCGGTTCTGCAGGTACGCGAAGAGTATCATAGGGGCTGTAGTCACTATAGGCATCGGTCCAGTCTGTGATTCGATTTTAGCGCTGTCACAATCCTTCATCGGTGCGAGGGAAGCGGTATCATACCGGGTGATCTACGGAGCTGCCAGGGCCATCAATATGCAGGAGGTGGTTCCCGGGGAGATCATCCAGCCAGGCCCGGCGAATGATGCCGAGATGTCAAATCTTTTTAAAATGATCCGTCTGGGTTCTGAAAAAGAGGTGATCCAGGCAGCAGACCGGTATCTAAAGCACACAGCTTTTCCCAACAAATCCCTGCAGCAGCACCATGTTGACATGATGGAGCTGGTTAGCACATTGTATCGTTTTGCGATAAATAATGATATTTCGGCGGCGGATTTTTCCCAGGATTTCCGAAAAATGTACAGTAATTTATTTGACCTGGAGCCGGCTGAATTCAGAAAATGGCTCATAGACTGCAGCCTTTTCTTTCGTGAAAAGTTGATTTTTGCACGAAACAAGTCCACCAGATCCTTTGTGACGAAAGCAGAGGAATATGTCCGTCACAACTATGAGGATGAAGACCTTTCTCTGGATCGAGTCTGTGAAGTACTGGGGGTGTCGAATTCTTATTTTTCCAGTGTATTCAAGAAGGAGACAGGGAATTCCTTTATCCGCTATCTGACGGATTATCGGATGGAACGGGCGTCGCAGCTGTTGATCGAGACAAATGAGAAAAGTTATATCATTGCAAGAAAAGTCGGGTACGCAGACCCGAATTATTTTAGTTATGTGTTTAAGCGTAAGTTTGGCGTGTCTCCTTCAAAATACAGAAGGGAGCATACAGAGGGTGAACATTAAGTTTTGGGAATATATGAGAAAATTTAAACCAAAGGGAATGCAGTCCACGGTCATGCTGGCTTTCTCCCTGATTTCGATTTCTATTATGCTGATTCTTGGCGTTGTAATGTACATTAAATTCTCTGCCCTGTCTCAGCGGGAGATGATACAGGACACAGAGATGTCGATGGAACAGACCAGGGAGAGACTGGAGGAATATTTGATTGCCATGCGGCAGATATCCGATACCGTTTATTACAATGTGATTAAGGAGAAGGACCTCTCCTCCCAGGATAATAAGATACAGCAGGGGATGAATATCATATATGAGGCAAATCGAAGTCATCTGCGCAGCATCGCGATATATAACGAATATGGAAGCCTGCTGGCGGCGGAACCAGTGGCTTCCCAGAAGGAAGACCCGGATGTGATTCATCAGTCCTGGTTTGAAAAGGCGATGGAGGCGGTGGAAAATATGCACTTTTCTACTCCTCATATCCAGAATTTGTTTGATGATGCTACCAGACGATATTACTGGGTGATCTCTTTGAGCCGTGTGGTGGATCTCACGGACAAGGGAACTCCTGTGCCCGGGGTGCTGCTGGTGGATATGGATTTCTCAGGTGTCTCACGGATGCTGCAGCGCATCAATTCCAACACTTCGGACTCGGGACAGTATTTTTATTTGTGTGACAGCAATGGAGAGATCATCTACCATAAAAAGCAGATGCAGATCAGCAGTGGGAGCTTTCGGGAAAATAATGTAGTTGCTGCCACATATAAGGATGGTGTTTACGGGGAAAAATTTGGGGGAGAGCACCGGAAACTGATCATTAAGACAGTGAGTTATACGGGGTGGAAGCTGGTGGGTGTGATCCCGGATTCTACATTTACCCAGGGTATGTTTGATATCCGGTATTTTATTATTATGATCATCCTTTTGATGGCGATGATGCTCGCTGTGATCAATCGTGTGGTTTCCGTGAGGATCTCCAGTCCGATCTTAAAGCTGGATGACTCCGTCAGGGAATACGAGGCGGGAGAAAAGCCAGAGATCTATATCGGCGGCTCCCAGGAGATCCGGCACCTTGGCAATTCGATCCAGCGGTCTTATGAGCAGATCGACAGGCTGATGCAGGAAATCGTCAAGGAGCAGAATGAGAGAAGGAAAAGTGAGCTGGATGCACTACAGAGCCAGATCAATCCGCATTTTCTCTATAATGCACTGGATTCCATCACTTGGATGATCGAGGGGGAGCGGAACGATGATGCGGTGTATATGATTTCGGAACTGGCAAAACTCTTTCGTATCAGTCTCTCCAGGGGTCAGACCATAATCCGTGTTCAGGATGAGCTGCAGCATGCGAAAAGTTATATGAATATTCAGAAGATCCGGTATAAAAATGCGTTTTCTGTCGTCTTTGACGTGGAGCCAGTTGTCTATACCTATTGCAGTGTAAAGCTGGTGCTGCAGCCGTTATTGGAAAATGCGATCAGCTATGGGGTCAGCGGTATGGATGAACTTGGGGAGATCCGAGTGGTGGCACGGAAACAGGGAGAGAGGATTATTCTCTCTGTAGAGGATAATGGGTTAGGTATGTCAGAGGAAGAGGCAGAATTGGTATTGACAGACAGCGACCGGATCCATAAACGTGGTTCTGGCGTGGGGCTTATCAATGTCAACAACCGGATTCAAATGCTCTTTGGAAAAGAATACGGATTGGTGGTAGAAAGTGAGCCAGACGAGGGAACGACCGTTTCCATCTGTATACCAGCCGTGCCCTATACCGATGAAAACCGGAGAATCCTTGAAAAAGGGTTTATGTTTGGCGCAGATGAGATCAATAACAGGGAAATACAGGACAAATAGAGATGATGAACAGCAAACGAATATTTATTATAATTGAATTTGCACTGGCTTCAATGGTCATTGTAATGGCGTTTATCATGACCAGGGAACAGAGTGGAAAAGACCGCCGGAGGATCTCTGTGATCATTCCAGATCCGGATGCCAGTCGCTGGTCTGCTTTCCGTTATGGACTGAAAATGGCAGCAGAAGATCAGGGCGTGGAGGTATTTGTTGTCAGTACGGGAGATGTTCTGACTTTGGAGGATGAGATCTATATGATCGGGAATGAGAGCGGGAATGGGGTGGATGCCGTGATCCTTCAGCCTGTTCCGGGGGAAGACGTCTTGAGAAAATTAGAAGAGGCATCTAAAAAGATTCCCATTATGCTTGTGGGAGATCCCGCATCGGAGGATGGGGAAAAATGCCGGCTTCCGGTCACATGTTCCGATGATTATCATATGGGAAAGGCACTGGCGGAAGAGGTGTTACGGGATTTTAATGGAAACGTAGAGGGAAAAGCACTGGGGATTGTGGCAGAGAATGAGGAATCAGTGGAGGCCCTCAGACGGAAAAAAGGGTTTGAGGATGCATTGCTGGACAGAGGCGCCCGGATCAGCTGGACCGTTTGTGTTTCCTGTGAAGAGACAGATCATAATTATCTGGAAAACCAGTCGAAAACGGATCTGGTGATCGCGCTGGACGATGTCAGTCTGACGAGGGTGGGAGAATGTGCGGCGGCAAAGGATCTTCACGGGGCGCTGGTTTATGGAATCGGAAACTCCACAGAAGCAGTTTATTATCTGGATACGGGCATGGCAGAGTGCCTGCTGGTTCCGGACGAATTTAACAGGGGATATCAGAGTCTGACAGAAGCGGCAAAGAACCTGGGATTATTCTCATGTAATATGAAAGGGAGGGTCCTGCCTTTTAACGTACTCCGCAGAAAAGAGCTGTTTACTAAGAAAAATCAGGAAATACTTCTAACAATGAGCCAATAGGGGAGGTAATTATGAAAAAGAAAAGAATCTGGGCAGCAGGGTTCATTTTTTGCATGAGCCTGCTGTTTCTTGGCGCTTGTGAAAAACATAGTTTGCAAACAAGGGACAAGTTACATGTAGGAGTGACCTATTACGATCAGAGCGACACCTTTATGAATGAATTGATCGCCTGCGTCCGGAAGAAGATGGAAGAACTGGGGGGAAGGGATCTGGATATCACGATGACCGTTCGGGGGGCGTCTGGTTCGCAGCAGATACAGGATGATCTGGTGGAGGAGATGATCAACGGTGGTTGTGATGTGCTCTGTGTCAATCTGGTGGACCGGACCGATCCGTCGGACATTATAGAACTGGCAAGGAAAAATAATACGCCTATTATTTTCTTTAACAGAGAACCGGTAACAGAAGATATGTTTCGGTGGGATGGACTGTACTATGTGGGAGCTGATTCAGAGCAATCCGGTGTGCTGCAGGGAGAGCTGGTCGCGGAGGCGATTCAGAATAATAAAAAGATAGATCGAAATAAAGACGGTAAAATTCAATTTGTGGTGCTGGAGGGTGAACCTGGTCATCAGGATACCATCATCCGAACGGAAAATGCCGTGAATACATTAAAAAATAAAGGCATAGAGCTTGAAAAACTGGGAAGCGGCATCGCCAACTGGAACCGCGCCCAGGCTCAGAACCGTACAATGCAGCTGCTAAGCCAGCACCAGGGCAGCATCGAATTAGTTCTGGCAAATAATGACGATATGGCCCTTGGCGCCCTGGATGCTTATCACAAGCTAAATTATACAGAGAACGCACTGCCTGTATTTTTTGGAATCGATGGCACAGACGTGGGTCTGGAAGCCGTGCGGGAAGGAAAACTGTCCGGCACCGTATACCATGATAAGGAAGGACAGGCAGCAGCCATGGCAAAACTGGCGAAAGCTGTTGTCACAGGAAAGGGGATGGAAGATATCCCTTTTGAAAATCAAAAGTATATCTTCCTCCCCTATACTAAAGTGAAGAAATAAAACGGGTAAATGCGTTCATGCCATCCTCTGTCCGTTTATATACACCGGAACATTCTAGTACTTTGACAAAAACCCTGCTGATCTCATCCTGGATGATTCCGTGAATATTGTCCTGGTTCAGTTCATGGTCTACGATCCATCCCTCTACCCAGTCAGCATGTTTTTGAATCCGCTCATCGGTGCGGATATCTCTGCCGCTTAAAATGGCATCTTCTAACAATTCCATCTCTTTTTTCAATCTTGCCGGCAGTACTGCCAGTCCCATTACCTCGATGAGTCCAATATTTTCTTTTTTGATATGATGGAGGTCAGCGGAAGGGTGGTAGACTCCCCAGGGACTCTCATCAGTAGTGATATTATTACGGAGCACCAGATCCAGTTCAAACAGCTCGTCGTGCATGCGGGCGATGGGGGTAATGGTGTTATGAGGGATCCCGTCGGTCTCATGAAAGATAAATGCCGCTTCGTCGGAGTATGAACGCCAGCATGTCAGAATGTGTTCTGCCGCATCTGCCAGGCGGCCAATCTCTGTTCCTCGTAGACGGATCACGGACATGGGCCATTTTACGATACCCGCTGTGAGATCTTCATATCCTTTTATGGAAAAGGTTTTGTCATAGGGGGCTCTCGCCATCGCAAAGGTATAGCCGCCTCCCTGGAAGTGGTCGTGACTCAGGATCGAGCCGCCCACGATGGGCAGGTCCGCATTGGACCCGGCGGTATAGTGTGGAAACAGCCTGACAAATTCCAGGATCTTATGGAAGGTACTGCGGTTGATCTTCATGGGGATGTGATCCCTGTTAAGTATGATACAGTGTTCATTGTAATACACATAAGGGGAATACTGTAGAAAATAGTCTTCCCCATCCAGCTGGATGGGAATAAGACGGTGATTCTGTCTGGCGGGGTGGGAATAATGGCCGGCATATCCCTCATTTTCCACACAGAGCAGGCAGCTCGGATACCCGGATTTTTTCGCCTGGCCAGCCTTTGCGATTTCTCTGGGATCTTTTTCCGGTTTGGAGAGATTGATCGTAATGTCGATGCAGCCATATTCTGTCTCAGTCACCCATTTTTCATCCTTTGCAATTCGATCCTTTCGGATGTAGTTGGTTGCCTGGCTGAATTTATAATAAAAATTCGTCGCGAGTTTGGGATCCATACTGTAAAGATCAGCAAACTGTCTGCGGACCACGGAGGGCGCAGGGGTAAGTTTTCCCATAATTTTCGTGTCATACAGATCTCTCATAGTCACTGTATTCTCCTTAAGGATTCCCTGTTCCCAGGCATAGTCCAACAGATCTTCCAGTATTTCCACCAGCTCACGTTTTTCATGCACTTCTACTGGTTCATAGTCGATCACATCGAACAGTTCCAGAAGCTGGTTGGTGACATATACCTGATCCTCATCCGCAACGAGTCCCGCCCTGTTGCCATAGGATACCAGTTCAGTAATTAATCTGTTGATCATCTTGGTTCCTCCATTCTGTGAACATTTCATTTATTTTGACAGATAGCCATGAGGGTGTGCCTGGTGCCATTTCCATGCCGTGTCGATGATCGTGTCCAGATCAGCATATCTAGGGTCCCATCCAAGTATTTTCTTTGCCTGGTCGCTGGAGGCGATCAGGGTAGAAGGATCTCCCGCCCGCCGTGCTTCTTCTTTTGCCGGAATGGGGTGTCCGGTAACTTTTCGCGCCGTCTCCACCACTTCCTTCACGGTAAACCCGACGCCATTTCCCAGATTGAAAATATTGCTTTCACCACCATTACTCAGGTATTTCATGGCGAGGATATGAGCCTGTGCCAGATCGTTTACGTGAATATAGTCCCGGATACAGGTTCCGTCTTTTGTGTCATAGTCATTTCCAAAGATGGAAATATAGTCTCTCTGATCATTGGGAACCTGAAGGATCAGGGGAATGAGGTGGGTCTCTGGATCGTGGGCTTCTCCGATTTTTCCATTTGGATGGGCGCCACAGGCATTGAAATAGCGCAGGGATACATATCTCAGGTTGTGTGCCAGGGAAGTCCACTTGAACATTTTTTCCATAGAAAGTTTCGTCTCGCCATAACAGTTGGTGGGAAGTGTCCGGTCAGACTCCAGGATGGGAATGCTCTCCGGCTCTCCATAGGTAGCTGCCGTGGAAGAGAATACAATCTTGTCAATTCCATGGGCCACCATGCTTTCCAAAAGAACTTCCGTACCGCACAGATTGTTGTTGTAATATTTAAGGGGTTCTTTCATGCTCTCGCCGACCTGGGAACAGGCGGCAAAATGAATGACGCCATCGATATCCTCTTTTTCAAATACCGAATCCATAAAAGAACGGTCCCGAATATCTCCTTCATAAAATACTGCCTCTGGATGTACTGCTTCCTTAAAACCGGTCAAAAGGTTGTCTACGACAACAACCTTTTCTCCGGCATCGATCAACTCATAAACGGTATGGGACCCAATGTAACCGGCCCCTCCTAATACTAAAATACGACTCATAATAAATTCCTCCTTATTATAAAATGATGTTGGGGTCAAAAGGTATTTTGCCCCCAACAAATGATGCGAATTGCTTCGTTGTTTCACAACTCCCGCAATTCTTCAAACATTCGAAATCCGCCGATTTACTGCGTAAATCGCTCCTTTCTCATGTTTGGCGGGTCCCAAGTTCAAATGCCTTATCATGCAAGCATAAACGGCATTTTGACCTTTT
Source organism: uncultured Eubacterium sp. (assembly GCA_948848225.1). Classification (GTDB taxonomy): domain Bacteria; phylum Bacillota; class Clostridia; order Lachnospirales; family Lachnospiraceae; genus Eubacterium_F. The sequence goes on along the minus strand of CAQOJF010000043.1, from coordinate 4,066 downwards.
GACCCTGGCATCATAAAATTGATGATCAAATAACCTGATATCCACCCTCAGAACGGATATTTAATAGATAACAGCATCCTTCCTCAAACAATTCTTCCATGGTTGTCTTGTATTCTTCTATTCGATCTACTGGGACAAAGGCCTGTATCGTTCCGGCAAACCCGCCGCCGTGAACACGGAATGCACCGTCATGTCCTAAAAGTCTTTTGCTCACCATCAAAGCCAGGGGGATTCCCTGTTCCACCGGTTTTTTTGTAGAATACAGATTCTGCAGTAATTCAGCAGAGGATCTTCCGGATTCGCGAACCAGATTTAAAAATGTCTCGAAATCCTTTTTGTCCAGTGCTTCGACTTCTTTTCCCACTCTTGCATTATCTCCATAGAAATGGGCTGCTCTCAGGATCGCCCGGTCGGAGCAGACGGTCCGCAGGTGGGGCAGTGAATGGTAAAACTGTTCTTCTTCCACCTCCCGCAGAACTGTTTTTCCAAACTGCGCCGCAATCAGCTTCATTTCCGATGGCACTGACACATAGTCATCTGTCAGGTCAGCATGGCTGCCCTTGGTATCTGTAATAATCAGCTTCAATCCGCCCTTGTCAAAATCACACTGGTGTTTTTCAATCTTAGGATCGGTGGTATCCTCAAAATCAATAAATACAAATCCGCCGACAGAAGATACCATCTGGTCCATGAGTCCGCTCTCTTTTCCAAAATATTTATTTTCTGCGAACTGCCCCATTTTGGCGATCTTTACTGCGCCAGCCCTGCCGTGGTTATAATGCCGGTCAATGATATTTCCAATCAGCACCTCAAAGGCGGCAGAGGAAGACAAACCGCTGCCGGACAGGACGTCCGAAGTGATAAAAGCGTTAAATCCGCCCACCTCTATCCCCATATCGTGAAACTGGGAAACCATTCCCCGGACCAGTGCCGTGGAAGTCCCTTTTTCTTCTGGCTGTATACCCAGATGGTCCAATTCTATAAATTCCTGTTCATATCCCACCGACTGGAGACGGATCACATGATCATTATGAAAGGATACGATGGCGATGGCATCCAGATCAATGGCAGCTGCCAGTACGCAGCCATGCTGATGATCCGTATGGTTTCCACAGATCTCGGTCCTTCCTGGAGCTGAAAAGATGGAAATATCTTCGCTCTCCGGATAAATTGTCTCAAAGCTCTTGATTGCCCTGATATATCGTTTCCTCTGTGCAGCCAGTGTTTCCTCGTCGTCCCCATATAATGTGATCAGGGCGTCATCAAAACCGCCCAGAGTAAGTTCTTTTGTCACCTCATCACGATTCATGATCATCCTCCATTCTCGCACACTTTTTGAACCTCAAATGTTCTAATCTGAGTTTAGCATATAGTATGGAAAAATAACATTTGTTTTTTTATTTTTTATCTTAAAATTTTTATGGTCTCAATACGATTCCCCATTTGTGTTTTTTTATACGCTGTTTTTAATGCTATTGCTGTGCAATGGTATGTTTTTTGAAGAAGTTTGTAGATAATAGATGGGAAAGATGGTATAATCAGAGAGAAGATGGAAGATGTATAATGGCGGGCATTTATCTTATGAAACATTTTATGACAAGGGGCTTAAACCAAATAAACAGTATTGGTATAAGATTGAAACTCTTGGCTGGGGTGAAAAACTCTGGAGTGAGAAATCTTCCAGTGAATCTTTTTGGACGGCACCAGAAAAAGTGAAAGTAAAGCGCTCTGGCAATACCTTACGATGGAATAAATCCAAAGGTGTAGTAGGATATATAGTTGTCGAATCATGGCATACAAAAGTAGGATATAATATATTTTGGCAGGTGCTTACAGATTATTTCGAAAAAGCATATTTGACTAAAAAAAGATCCTATACACTTAAGCACAACGTAGATTATTATGATGTTTATGCAATTGCAAAACATAAGGGTAAGTATTATGCGAATAATTTTGAAGGAATCATTTTCAAAAAGATGTCCAGTTTCAAATTTACTAATTCAGAACGGCGTGTGGGATGATCTATAAATAACTATGGAGGAAAGGTTAGAAAAACTTAAGCCATGCACTTTGTTAATGCGAAAAGTATATTATCAGCTAAAAATGGAATGAATTTATATCGTGGCTGCTCCCATGGGTGTATATACTGCGACTCGAGGAGTAAATGCTATCACATGGATCATGCTTTTGAGGATATCGAAGTTAAGGAAAATGCTATTGAATTATTAGAAGATGCTCTTAGACGAAAACGTTCAAAATGTATGCTGGGTACAGGTTCCATGACAGATCCGTATATCCCCCTGGAAAAGGAAATCGGAAATGTCCGAAAAGCATTATCTCTGGCAGATCAATACGGTTTCGGGTTTACTTTGATAACGAAGTCTGACCGGGTGCTGCGGGACTTAGACCTGCTGAAAGCGATCAATGATAAAACGAAATGCGTTGTACAGATGACATTAACTACCTGTGACGAAGACTTATGTAAAAAAATCGAGCCAAATGTTAGTACCACCAGAGAACGGGCTGCAGTTTTACAGAAATTGCGTGATGCAGGCATTCCAACGGTTGTCTGGCTCAGTCCTATACTTCCCTTCATCAATGATACAGAAGAAAATATCAGAGGGGTCCTGGAATATTGCATCGAAGCCCAGGTATATGGTGTGATTTGTTTTGGAATGGGGCTGACTCTCCGTGAGGGAAACAGAGAGTATTTTTACAGCCAGTTAGACCGTTTGTTTCCACATCTGAAAGAAAAGTATATTCGGACTTACGGCATGCAGTACCAGATAAGCAGCCCTAGGAATGATATGTTGATGAAAATATTTCATCAGCTATGTGAGGACAACGGAATTGTTCATGATAATAATAGGATATTTGAGTACCTTTGCAGATTTGAGGAGAAAAGCAGTTATATTCAGTTAAATCTCCTCGATTATTTATAAAAAGTGGTCTATTTATCTTATAGATGGTATTTTACAAAAGGAGAACAACCGGCGGGGTTTTGGATATCCTCCGAGGCTGTAAAAAATCTTGTGTCTATAGAAGTTAGACTTTTCTGATAAGAATAAAATATGTACAGATTTTTTGTCGGTTTTACGTATATTTCGTTGTGGAATTAGTTTTTCTATTCATAGGATAACCAGTTGGATGAAGTCTATACATCTTTTCTGATCTTTTTGCATGACAAACAGGCATGTTATCTTATTGCCTTTCTGTGGGCTCTGCCCACACCCGACCTCAGGAATAAGGATGGGATATTCTGGCAATAATATAAATGCCGATGGAATAAGGCTGGGATGGCAGGTTTTTGGTTGCTGCCATCCCAATCTTTTTATAAATGATCCGTCAGCCGCTCTCCGTACAGGACAACCAGCTGGTTCAGCACCTGATCCCAGTTCCGGTATCTCTGCGTCCATTTCTTTGTTATATTCTGGCTTGCCAGATACAGCATCTTTTCCAGGGATGTGTCGCTTGGGAATACGCTTTTTGTCTTGGTTACTTTCCGGTACTGGCGGTTCAGCCCTTCTATGATATTCGTTGTATACATGATCCGGCGGATGTCATCCGGAAACTGGAAGAAGGAACTGACATCTTCCCAGTTGTTTTCCCAGTTGCTGATCGCGTAAGGGTATTTTCTTCCCCATGTTTCTTTTATATTTTCCAGTTCTGAGAGGGCTGACGTTTCGTTTGGGGCATTGTAGACTGACTTAAAGTCGGAGGCAAACTTTTTCAGGTCTTTGTAACTCACATATTTGAAGGAGTTGCGGAGCATGTGGATGACACACCTCTGTACCTCTGCTTCCGGGAATACTGCCTGTATGGCCTCCTTAAATCCAGGCAGGCCGTCCACACAGAAGAACAGGACATCTTTCACACCCCGGTTATGCAGGTCATTTAACATTCCCAGCCAGAACTTGCTTGTTTCATTCGCCCCTACAGTAATACTCAGTATTTCCTTGTAACCGTCGGCCGTAACACCCAGGACCACGTAGGCCGCCCGGCTTACGATCCGCCCTTCTTCCCGGACTTTGTAATGGATGCAGTCCATGAAGACAAACGGGTATAC
>CAQOJF010000042.1:7501-25802 GCA_948848225.1 uncultured Eubacterium sp. | reverse complement strand
CCCGGGGTGTTGTAAAATCTGTTCTGTAATGGAACGAGAAGATTTACCAAATATTTTTATGTCTGGCAATAATTTTAGCTATGTTAAGTGGTATATTTGGAAATTCAAATTCAATAGTATTATTTGCGGCTGAAGATACATTTGATGATGAATTATTTTACGAAGATGAAGATTCAGATTACGATTTGGATATAGAAGATGATGATGAAGACGAATACGAGAGTGAGGGGTTTGTGGAGGACGATGAAGATGGAGAGGAGGAAGAAATAACAGACGATGAGCTGGAAGATGCCCTTGATGTTTTGGATCCCAAAGAGGTAGGAGTTACATATAATATTACTTCAAGGTGGAGTGGACATTGTAATGTAGATGTAGTACTTTCCAATTTGACGGAAGAAACTATTGAAAATTGGGAAATTGAATTTCCCTTTGAAGGCAGTGTGGAAAATATCTGGAATGCTAAAGTTACAAAAACGGAAGAAGGATCTGTTAATATTAAAAATGCAGATTGGAATCAGGATATTGAAGTTGGAAAGACCGTTTCATTTGGTATGACAGTTGCTTGTTCGGATGAAAACCATATCGAGTTCCCAAAAGAATGCAATACGATCAAGGAATATGTAGAAGTTTTGAGCGAGTATGATATGGATTTGCAGGTGTATAGTAAATGGGACAACAAAGTAAATGGCCAAATCACTATCGACAATCTTGATAAAGTAAGAATTGAAGATTGGAAAATTGATCTTGAGACAAATCTTACTTTTATATCAGTGTGGAATGCCAAAATCAAAGAGAGAAGAGAAAGAGGATATACTCTTGATAATATGGGTTACAATGCCAATATAGAGGCAGGTGGATCCGTGTCCTTTACTTTTATTGCGGAATATCCGGAAGGTGAAGAACCTAATGTATCCGAATATTATTTATATGAAATGGGAGATGTTGTTGATATTGAAGAACAGATTCAGAGTCAGTTAGAAGATCCAGAAGAAGATGTTGAGTACATCGATGAAAATAATTTTGAGGGTGAAGAACTGGAAGCTTTCAGTGTGGTAAAGTCATACTATGCCAGGAAAATATCGCTTTCTTCTAAGGCAGCAGCGAAAAATAAAAACTCCAAACCTAAAAATCCATATGCTAACCCTAAGAATTGGGCTGGAAAAGTAACATTGAAAGAAAAAAATCATAAATATAATGTGAGTTGTAACACCCACCCCAATCTTGCAATTCAAGGGTTTCACATTTATAATGATGATCTTTATATTGCACAGCGAAGCGGTACTACCTTGTATATTAACAAGTGTGTGAAAAATGGCAATGAATTTGTGGCAGAAAAGATTGAATATGATGACAATGGTCAGCTTACGAGTGGAGATGAAATGTGCCTTGAGGGATTTGCCCATGGTCAGACAATAGAATTCTTTACAGACACCACAGATGAAAATAAAGTAAAACTACTGATAGGTGGAAATATAAGAAAAGATTTTGAACGGTCTCTGGCTATTGTGGAATATCGTAAAGGTGAGACAATAAATTTCAAAAAGGATAATTTCAAACGTTTGACTAAGCTGGCGTATGCAAATCAGAAAAGGAAATATTTTGGTTATGCAGGCAGGATAGATGCCTCACTGTCGCCAGATAAGAAAACGTTGTGTATCTGGTTTGCTACTGACAAAAATAAAAAAGAAAATGATTCATTGAAGATAGGAAAAATTCAGATTGCATGTTATAATTTTAATGCTATACTGAAAAAACTGGGATCTGATCCTTCGTTATCTTTCCAGAACATACCAAAATCTTATTGTTATTCAAGCTGTGAGCAAAATGAGAAGAAACAATTTATCAGACCGAAGGGATCAAATCAGGGTATTGCTGTATCCAATCGTTTTGCCGTTACGAGTAACGGGAAGAAAGTAAAAAAACATAAGGTGTATTTAAGTTCTGGTGCTCAGCAGTCGGATAAACCACTGTATATCAGTATGATGACGCTCACGAGAAGGAGTGAAAAAACATTAACTAGCAATGGAATTTATCATACAAGATTGAAATTGAAATGCAAGAAGATTGCCAAAGGTATAAATAAAAACGTAAAGAAATGGGAAATTGAAAAGATTCGGCTGACAAAGAAAAATAAATTAAATTTCATCATTACTCCTGCTCCTAATGATAAAAATAGTACTATATCTAAGGAAAGACAATACATATTTAGCATACCAGCAAGTAAAATGAATTCGCAACGGGGGAAAACAAAATGAAAAAGAAAACATTCTGCTGGATTTTTGTGTGCCTGCTGACCGTAGTGATGTGCCTTCCATCTGGCTATGCTCATGCTGATTCCATTACAACACAGGGTAAGTGTGGAGATAACGCTGTTTATACCGTTGATGCTGAGGGTGTTATGAGGATATCTGGAAATGGAAAAGTACATAAATTTATAGCGGACGCCGTGGTAAAGAGAATCATTGTGGAAGATGGAATTGAAGAAATTGGTCAGGAAGGTCTGGCTGGTTTTGGAGAAGTGACGGAGATCCAGCTTCCAGCCTCTGTAAAGAAAGTAGGTGAATGGGCTTTCAGGGCATGTAAAAACCTGAATAAAATTGTCTTTTCAGAAGGGCTGGAGGAGATGGGAAAAGAAGTGTTTTTTGAAGATTCTGCACTAAAGGAGGTTGAACTGCCGGATACCTTAACGAAGATGGGTCCCCAGTTGTTCTATTATTGTGAAAATCTTAAAAAAGTAAAGCTGCCTAAAAACCTAAAGGAAATTCCATGGGGCATTTTTGCGAATTGCCAGAATCTGGAGGAGATAATCTGGCCGGAAAATTGTAAAAAGATAGGAGATAATATATTTTTTGAGGCAAACAGGATCACATCCTTCACAGTGCCGGATTCCGTGGAATACTTAGAGGAACATATGCTGAGTGGTGCAGATAATCTTAAAACCCTGGTCGTGGGAAAGGGAGTTATAAAAGTAAAAAAATCATTTGCTTCAAAAGCCATGTCCCTCCGGAAAATTGTTAATCATTCCAATATAACGATACCGCTGCCTTTTGAAAAAGACAGGAGGCGATGGTTTGTGAATGGAAAGAAAGTTACAAAATTGAAACCGGGGAAAACGGCGGTCATGCATGGAAAAAAATATAAGGTTACATACGACCTTGGGGGAGGGAAAGCAGTATGCAAACTTCCTAAAACCCATACCTATGCACAGGATACGGCATTACCCAAGGTAAAGAAAAAAGGGTATACCTTTTTAGGCTGGAGGACAGACGGAGCAAAAGATGGGGACAACACGACTGACAGGATTTCTAAAAGGCTTTATGGAAAGATTTCTGCCAGGGCAATACTAAAAAAGTGTAAGATAAGTTCTAAAAATGGAAGGATCCATGTGTTGGTCAAGGATCGTTTCTATGGGACGAAAAAGTACAATAAAAATAGTGATATTTTTTATTACAGATACGCAGATAATAGAGAAATGAAGGATGCCAAAATGGTTCTGTTCACGGCGCCATATGGAAAAGGTGTTTCGCAAAAACTTAGTAAGGGAACCTATTATATCGAATTAGCACAGGCATTTGCGTATCAGGTAAATGACTACGAATACGATTATGAAGAGTATAAGCATCCGACGGGAGGATGGATCGGTAAATGGAAGGTAGTCATTAAATAAGTACTGGTTCACTGTAAATTAACCTGCTATACACCTCTGATGGTATCAGAGGTGTATAGTTCTTTTATATTATTTTACTATATCGGATGGGGAGATCGTTACAGAATACCTAGCTTGACGGCGCGAATTTGAACCCTGTTTCGTCCTGCGCTAGCGACCAAATAGCGTTGTTGCTTTCATTCGGCGATACCACCGCATCGCCTCATTCAAGCGCCTAGCTATTTGGGCGCTATCACAATCCGAAATCTTCGACCTCCGTTTGTGATTTTCCAATTTACAAGAAAACGGAATGAAACGTACTTGAGGTACGTTGATTGACGTTGACGCAGAAAATTGGAAAATCACAGGCGGAGGCAGGATTCAAATTTGCGCCGTCAAGCTAAGATAATAGAATGTAAGAAGCTTTTCTTATCCCGCTATTGTAAAAAGGAGAAAAAGGTGTTAATATAGAGGTCACTAGTATGCGTTATTCAGTGAAAAGGATAGAAAGGACTGGTATTTGTTATGAGTATCATGTATAAAAGTACAAGAAGCAATGGAGATAAAGTGACAGCTTCCCAGGCGATCTTAAAGGGGCTGGCAGAGGATGGCGGACTGTTTGTGCCGGATGGAATTCCGGGGCTGGAGATGGGGCTGGAAACACTGGCGGATCTTTCCTATAAGGAGACAGCTTATGAAGTTATGAAGCTGTTTTTGTCGGATTTTACAAAAGAAGAGCTGATGTACTGTATCGATGGTGCTTATGACGATAAGTTTGATACAGAGCAGATCGCTCCCCTGGTGAAAAAAGACGGTGCTTATTATCTGGAACTTTTCCATGGGAAGACTATTGCCTTCAAGGATATGGCGCTTTCCATTCTTCCGTATCTGATGACGACTTCAGCGAAGAAGAACGGAGTAAAAAATGAGATTGTCATTCTGACCGCTACCTCTGGAGATACCGGAAAGGCAGCGCTGGCAGGATTTGCGGATGTGCCGGGTACGAGCATCATTGTATTTTATCCGAAAAATGGTGTCAGCCCGATCCAGGAGAGGCAGATGTTGACGCAAACGGGAGAAAATACCCATGTGGTAGGCATCCTGGGAAACTTTGATGACGCCCAGACTGGTGTGAAGAAAATGTTCGGTTCCAAAGAACTGGCGGCGCAGATGAATGAGGCGGGATACCAGTTTTCATCAGCAAACTCCATTAATATCGGTCGTCTCGTTCCCCAGATCGTTTATTATGTGTACGCTTATGGACAGCTTTTAAAGCAGGGAGAGATCTCCTGCGGTGAGAAGATTAATGTGGTGGTTCCTACGGGGAACTTTGGAAATATACTGGCAGCATATTATGCTAAAAATATGGGCATTCCGATCAACACACTGTATTGTGCGTCCAATGAAAATAAAGTACTATTTGACTTTTTTAATACCGGAAAATATGACAGAAAAAGAGAGTTTATCCTTACAACGTCTCCCTCCATGGATATTCTTATTTCCAGTAACTTAGAAAGGCTTATCTATCGCATAGCCGGTGAGGATGCGGCAAAGACGAAAGAGCTTATGGATGCCCTGGCCAGTGACGGAGAGTACAGCATCACACCTGAGATGCGGGAAAAATTAGAAGATTTTACAGGTGGTTTTGCTTCCGAAGAAGAGACCCATGCCGCCATCAAACGCCTGTATGACAAGACAGGGTATATCATGGATACCCACACCGCAGTGGCAAGTGAGGTATATTATAAGAAAGCGGAGCAGACAGGGATTAAGACCGTGATCGCTTCTACGGCGAGTCCATATAAATTTACAAGAAGTGTGATGAATGCCATTGACAGCAAGTATGACAGTATGTCAGACTTTGAACTGGTGGATCAGCTGAAGGAAATTTCTGGTGTGGCTGTGCCCCAGGCAATCGAAGAAATTCGTTTTGCCAATATACTTCACGATACCATCTGCGATAAATCAGAGATGGAGCAGACGGTAAAGAACATACTTGGAATATAAGCCGGCGGCATGTCAGGCTGGATTGGAAGGAAAAGGCGAATGAATTTCAGACCATGTATCGATATTCATAACGGCAGGGTGAAGCAGATTGTCGGTGGAAGCCTGAAAGATGCCGGGGATCAGGCGGATGAAAACTTTGTATCCCAGCTCTGTGCGGCGGATTATGCCAGATTGTACAGGGAAAAAGGACTTTCCGGCGGTCATGTTATCCTTCTTAACCCGGTGGGAAGCGAATACTATGAGGAGGACGTCAGACAGGCGGAGGCCGCCCTCAGGGAATATCCCGGCGGATTACAGGTGGGAGGCGGGATCACCTGTGACAATGCCATACATTTTCTGGAGTCAGGAGCCAGCCATGTGATTGTCACTTCCTATGTATTCTCAGGGGGAGAGATCCATTTTGAGAGACTGGAAAAGCTTTCACAGATGGTGGGAAAAGAGCATCTGGTTCTTGATCTAAGCTGTCGGGAACGGAATGGGATTTACTATATTGTTACGGACCGGTGGCAGAAATTTACAAAACAGCCGCTGGATGAGATGCTTATGAGCCGGCTCAGTGGATATTGTGACGAATTTCTCGTTCACGGTGTCAATGTGGAGGGAACCGGCGGCGGCATCGACCGGGGATTGGTGGAAATTCTTGTAAAAAACACAGAGATTCCTATTACCTATGCTGGTGGCATTGGAAGGATGGAGGATCTGGAACTGCTGGATGAGATGTCTCGGGGACGAATCCATTTTACCGTGGGAAGTGCATTGGATCTTTTTGGTGGAACCTTAAATTTTGATGAAATTATTACAAAGTATAACAAATTATAAAGAAAAAATATAGCACTAAAACTAACGTAAAAAGGCTGTTTCTTTGAGAAACAGTCTTTTATTTTGGCAAAAGGGGTTGATTTTTTTTGAATTCATGATATAATATGTTACATATTTGTTACAATTCGTAGCAGATAATATTACGTAATTTGTTTGAATATTAAGAAAAAAATCAAACAATTACAAAAAGCAGGAGATACTCATGAATTCAAAAAAAGCATTCAAGATTATTATACCATTTGTTTTTGCCGTTGCATTGAGCGTATTGATTATGGGGACAACAGCAGAGGCAGCGAAGAAACCTTATACGGACAAAGATTTAAAGTATATGGCCGCGATCATATACTGTGAGGCGGGCAACCAGTCTTACGCAGGAAAAGTAGCAGTGGGGTGTGTGGTTATGAACCGGGTGAAATCTTCAAGGTTCCCGAATACGGTGTTGCGGGTGATCAAGCAGAAGGGGCAGTTTAGTCCAGTGCGTCAGGGTAAGTTTTCCAGAGAGGTTCGCAACGTAAATAGAGGGAAATACGCTTATGGAGCAAGAAGAAGCTGCATGAAGGCAGCACAGGAAGTACTGGAAGGCCAGAGAAGTGTGACCTATAAAGGAAGAAAACTCAGCATGAGAAAATATCATTTTTTCAGTGGAAGGTTATCCCGTCCGAAACTTAGAATCGGAGGACACCAGTTCAAATAAAAATTACTGGGAAAAAGAAAAGCAGCCGTCTTTGCACAAGTTCGCTTGCAGGCAGAGGTAGCTGCTTTTAGATTTTACGGTACTGGCCGGGGCTGACTCCATAGAATTTCTTAAAGGCATTTGAAAAATGTTCTATGGAAGAATATCCGATCCGGTTGCTGATTTCAGTAATTTTCAATGAACTGTTGCGAAGCAGTGTCTCAGCGGCAGCCATACGGGCTTCCAGTTTCATGGCAGAAAAAGATTTATTATAATTCTTTTCCAATAGTCTCTGTGCCTGGCGGGTGCTTAAGCCGATGCTGTCGGCAAGCTGTTCCAGCGTGATATCCGCGTACCGGCAGAGAAAGATTTCATCAATTACCAGCAGCGTATTTTCTTCCTGCAGCAGATGAACACTAAGTTTCTTCGATGGAACCGGCAGTTTGTTATCATGAATTTTTCCGTCAGAAATAAAGTTCCGCACACACTCGATCAAAAGTTCTGCCAGAAGCAATGGAATTTTCTGCCTATAACCAGGCTTTTGATTCGTTTTTTCCCAAAGAATTGCCTGCGCCAAAGCGTCGATCTCCTTTCCGGCGTCGCCGAGCCACAGGTCGTGTTTTATAAACTGATCAGCCAAAGGACTGTTTGATTCGGATTCTGATATTAGGAAAAAAAGACCGAACTCAGTTAAGGATTCCGATTCGTCAGGGATCTGCTCGTGGGCGATATTAGGTCCTGTTATGTAGAGCACTCCGGGGGAAAGCGGAAATGTTTGGTTTTCTAAAACCACAAATCCTTTTCCGGCGGTCACATAGTGAAGCTCAAAAGCATTTTTGCTGTGGGAATGGCGTGGGAGCGGTTCTGTAAAATGACGGTAACTGATCATGGGTACATGAATCAATGTGTCTTCCAATGTAAAATTATAATTTTCTATTTTCATTGCATATCATTCCTAAATTGTAAAATAATTAAACTTGCGTTTATATGACAAAAAAGAAGATAACATGTCTTATTATACTATAAAAAAATAAAAGTACAACAGGTAAAATGAAAGTAATAAATACGGTTATATAATCATCAGATGAGGAGGGTGCTTATGAAATGGAAAGGAAACAGAAACTATGTCAGAAGAATCGGCAGCTGTTTACTTTTGGGTGCATTGACACTGACAAGTATATCATTTTCTGGAATTGCCAAAGGGGGAGATCACTTGAAGAAATCTTATGCAAAAAGCGAGGGGGCGCCGGCATTACAGCTTCGATATGACGAACCGGCTGTAGATTGGGAATCCCAGGCGCTGCCCATCGGGAATGGACGCATTGGGGCAATGGTATTTGGCGGTGTGGGAAAAGAGAAGATCCAGGTCAATGAGGAGACACTCTGGTCCGGGGGACCGGGAGCGAATGCATCTTATAAAGGAGGGGACAACTCTCATTCATCGGAAAAGGTACATACTGCACTTCAAAACGTCCGACAGTCGATACAGGATATGGTAAATGATTTTTCTACAAATAATGCTGCCTATTTTGACAGTGATGGAAAACTTGTGACACACAATTATAAGGATCTGTTGAGTGATTCCGCATTTTCAAAGAATCTGAATCTGTTAAAGGGAGTTAAGAACAATTTTGGAACATACCAGACCCTGGGAAATATTATTATAAATGATCCAGCTTCGAGCTCTGACGAAGGATATCGTGACTATGTGCGCAAATCAGATCTGAATAACGGCATGGAAACCGTACATTATGTGTGGAATGAGATAACTTTTGACAGAGAGTATTTTGTCAGCAATCCGGCGAATGTTCTTGCCATAAAGCTTACTGCGGATCAGCCAGGGGCCATTACCAAAGAATTTTCATTGGAATCCGAGCAGAGGAAAAAAGAAATAGTTGTGGACGAAGAAAATGGAACGGTTACGATGACAGGGCAGCCATCGGATCAGAAAGAGAATGGTTTGAAATTCGCCCAGCAGATCAAGATTATTCCAGAGGGAGGCAGGATTTGCAAATCCAGTAACTCCGCTCTTTTGGTGGAGGGTGCGGATTCTGTTATTGTCTTGATGGGAGCCGCGACCAATTATCAGGTTGATGATTCCGGCGCCACCTACGATTATTTTAAACCAGGTGAGCCCCTTGATGATGTGGAGAGTGAGATCGGGGCGGCAGTGGAAAAAGGTTATGACAAGTTACGCCAGGAGCACATAGAAGACTACAAAAACTTATTTGACCGTGTAACGCTGAATCTGAATGTTTCAGATATGCCGGAAAAGATGACGGACGACCTGCTTTCCGGATATGGAAAAGAAAATACTGCGGAAGAGGACAGATATCTTGAGATGCTGTTTTTCCAGTATGGAAGATATCTTTTGATTTCCAGTTCCAGGGAGAATAGTGTGCTTCCGGCTAATCTTCAGGGGATTTGGGCACAGGGACTGGCGCCGGCATGGAATTCGGATTTTCATACCAATATCAATTTACAGATGAATTACTGGCTTGCAGAGCAGACAAATCTTACCGAGTGCCACACAGCAGTGATTGATTACATAAACAGCCTGGTGGAAAAAGGAAAGGTAACTGCCCAAAAATATTATTGCCAGCAGGATGGGTCCGACGTGAGGGGATGGGTGATTCATCACGAGAATAATATCTGGGGAAATACCAGTCCGAGCGACTGGACAACGGCATTTTATTTTCCTGCGGCCGCGGCGTGGATGTGTCAGGATATCTGGGACAAATACCAGTTTAACAGCGACAGGGAGTTTTTGGCGGAAAATTTTGATACAATGCTGCAGGCGGCATTGTTCTGGGTAGATAATTTGTGGGAAGACGAGCGGGATGGAACGCTGGTGGCTAACCCATCGTATTCGCCAGAACACGGCGTATTTTCCCTGGGATGTACCAGCGATCAGGCCATTATATGGGAATTGTTTGAAGAGGTAAAACTTGCCAGCCAGGTTCTTGGAAAAGAGAGTGACAGCGAGATCAAGGAAATTGCGGAAGCGCAGCAGAAATTATATATGCCGAAGGCAGACCGTCTCGGCGGACAGCTGGCAGAGTGGAAAGATGAGACGACTCTAGAGGTGACGAATTCGGATAATCACAGGCATCAAAACCATGTTTCTATTCTTCATCCCGGCACTTATGTGGCAGCTGGAAGATCTGAGTGGGATGATAAAATGCTGGAGGCGGTCCGGGTTACGCTGGAGAAACGCGGTGATGGTGGAACCGGCTGGAGTAAGGCGTGGAAAATAAATATGTGGGCGAGAATGCAGGATGGAGACCGCGCGAGAAAGCTTCTGGGTGAACAGCTCACTGGCTCTACACTTGCCAATCTGTTTGATACCCATCCACCGTACCAGATCGATGGAAACTTTGGCGCGGCAGCTGGTATCACGGAAATGCTGCTGCAGAGCCAGGGCGATTATATTGAACCCTTGGCTGCCCTTCCTTCGGGATGGGACACTGGCTCCGTAGATGGAATCAAGGCAAGAGGGAATTTTGAGATGGATTTCTCCTGGGAAAATGGCAGCATAAGTGAATGCCGGATCACATCTAACAGCGGAAATCCGTGCAAAATTAAATACAATGGAATCGGCAGCCTGAACGTATATGACGAGACGAACAAGCAATATGTAAAAGCAGAGGCTTCAGAGAATACCCTTGAATTTTCCACAACAGCAGGGGCTGTATATGTTCTCACAAATGATGAATCGTTGCCAGTGGTGACGGCACCGCCATCGGCTGTACCTTCTGCTTCGCCGGACAACATTCCCTCAGCTACAGCGCCACCTGATGCGACGGGTTCTGAGATTCCTGTCAATAATGAAAAGAAGCCTGTAAAGATTGGCTCCACGGTGGAAAAGAAAAGCTTGGTATATAAGATTACCTCTTCCTCAGCTGTTCAGTTGACAAAAGTGCGT
Source organism: uncultured Eubacterium sp. (assembly GCA_948848225.1). GTDB lineage: Bacteria > Bacillota > Clostridia > Lachnospirales > Lachnospiraceae > Eubacterium_F. Next base: position 14,732 of record CAQOJF010000042.1, on the reverse strand, counting down.
ACGTCGAAAAAAAGTGTTGTGATACCGGACAGGATTACCATTTCGGGCAAAAAATATACCGTTACCACCATTGCCAATAACGCGTTTTCGGGCAAAAAAATAACAAAAGTAACGATTGGTAAAAACATACAAAAAATAGGACGGAAGGCATTTGCCAATTGTAAGAAGCTGAAAACGGTCATTTTTAAATCCGTAAAATTAAAAAGTGTTGGGAAACAGGCTTTTTATAAGACAAATCAAAAAGTAAGGGTGAAACTGGGTAGAAAAGTTGTTAAAAAATATAGAAAGATGCTGACGAAAGGAAAGATTTCTTCTAAGGCGAAATATGTAGCTGTAAAACTTAGCTGAATAATGATTGAACTAAGACTCCATCGTATCATTTAGATATTTTCAATGATATGATGGAGTTTCATTCAAGGTAGAAGATCCTTGATTTTCCTGATTGAAATCTCTTTCCGTATGTGGTATCATATACAATATATGTGTATTAAGGAGGCTTTTTCAGCGATGGCAGAACAGAAAGAAGAAGAGATTATTTCTAAAAATTTTATTGAGCAGGAGATCGAAAAGGATCTGGAAGCAGGTAATTACAAAGATATTATGACGAGATTTCCGCCGGAGCCAAATGGATACTTACATATTGGACATGCCAAATCCATAATTTTAAATCAGGGGCTGGCGAAGAAATACGGAGGAACATTTAATCTGAGGTTTGATGATACAAATCCCCAGAAGGAAGAGGAAGAATTTGTACATTCGATTCTCGAAGACGTGAAGTGGATCTGTGGAGGAGAAACCCCTCCAGTGTATTTTGCTTCGGATTATTTTGATAAAATGTTTGAATGTGCCGTGAAGCTGATCAAGAAAGGGAAGGCATATGTGTGCGATCTGACGCCAGATCAGATCCGGGAGTACCGTGGGACTCTGACAGAGCCAGGAAAGAACAGCCCCTACCGGGAGCGTACCATAGAGGAAAATCTGGATCTGTTTATGAAGATGAAAAATGGAGAGTACAAGGATGGAGAAAGAGTTCTCCGGGCGAAGATAGATATGTCATCACCGAATATGAATATGCGTGACCCGATCCTGTACCGGGTGGCGCATGTCAGCCATCACAACACCGGAGATCAGTGGTGTATCTATCCGATGTATGATTTTGCACATCCCATCGAGGATGCGGTGGAGGGAATCAGCCATTCGATCTGTACGTTGGAATTTGAGGACCATAGATCGCTTTATGACTGGGTTGTGCGGGAATGTGAGTTTGAGGTACCGCCGAGACAGATTGAGTTTGCGAAGATGTATCTCACCAATGTGATCACCGGGAAACGATATATTAAAAAACTGGTGGAGGATGGGATCGTGGACGGATGGGATGATCCCCGTCTCGTATCCATAACAGCGCTGCGGCGCCGCGGATTTACAGCATCTTCTATCCGTAAGTTTATGGAGCTTGCTGGGGTGTCCAAGAGCAACAGTTCCGTTGATTATGCGATGCTTGAATACTGTATCCGTGAGGATCTGAAAATGACGCAGCCCCGGATGATGGCGATCCTTGATCCGGTGAAACTGGTGATCACCAATTATCCGGAAGGACAGGTAGAGTATTTGGAGGTTCCGAATAATCAGGAAAATCCAGAAATGGGAACGAGAAAGGTACCCTTTGCAAGAGAGCTTTATATCGAGAGGGAAGACTTTATGATTGAGCCTCCGAGAAAGTATTTCCGGTTGTTTCCGGGGAATGAAGTCCGGCTGATGAGCGCTTATTTCGTAAAATGTGAGGATTATATCACCGATGAGAATGGCAATGTGACCGAGGTGCACTGTACCTATGATCCGGAGACAAAGAGCGGTCTGGGCTTTACCGGAAGAAAGGTGAAGGGAACGATACACTGGGTTGCGGCCCCTACAGCAGGTACAGCAGAGATACGTCTGTATGAAAATCTTGTAGATGAGGAAAAGGGTGTTTATAACGAAGATGGGTCGGTAAATATCAATCCAGATTCTCTAAAGATTTTAAAGGAATGTTATGTGGAACCGGCGTTGCTGGATGTGGAGCCGGGGGATAAATTCCAGTTTATGAGAAATGGCTATTTTAACGTGGATTCAAAGGATACGACAGCAGAACACAAAGTATTTAACCGTATTGTTTCGCTTAAGAGTTCTTACCGCCCGGGGAAATAGTTTGACAGGTAAGTAATGCGGATCGATCATTACACTATGCAGATATTGTGACGGGGCGCTGCCTGCACAAAATTGCGTATATAAAAAATGCAGCGCAGAAATGAGGGTAATTATGAGTAATTTGTTTGCTGGGCTGGAGAGTCTGGGACTGAATATCAAAAAAGATATTGATGTTTATGACGAGGAAAAGAAGGAGACAAATAGTGGACAGGAAAATGAAAATAAGCCGAAGGAGATGGCAGAAGAGGATCTTCTGTTTGATAAATCTTATACCTGTCCGGTGTGCGATTCTGAATTCAAATGTAAGATGGTGCGTACAGGAAAGGCAAAACTGGTGTCGGCAGACACAGATCTTCGTCCTAAGTATCAGGGTATCGATCCCTTAAAATACGATGCGATCCTGTGCCCCAAATGTGGGTATGCCTCTTTGAACCGGTATTTTAATTTTGTGATGTCTTCCCAGTCAAAATTGATCAAGGAACAGATCTCACAGAATTTCAAATATGAATCAGAGGAAGATAAGGTCTACTCCTATGATGAGGCGATCATGAGATATAAAATGGCTCTTCTGAATACTGTAGTTAAGAAGGGGAAGACCAGTGAGCGGGCTTATACCTGCCTGAAGCTGGCATGGCTGTTCCGTGGCAAGAGGGAAGAGGCGTTGAAAAATGGTGCGTCAAAAGAGGATGTGGCAGAGGATTTAAAAGAAGAGATCCAGTTTTTAGAGAGCGCTCATGAGGGATTTGAGGCAGCATTTTCCAAAGAAGCCTTTCCGATGTGCGGCATGGACCAGTATACGGTGATGTACATGGTAGCGGAGCTTGCCAGACGTATCGGTAACAATGAAGAAGCAAAGCGCTGGGTGTCCAAGGTGCTGGTGGCTAGAGATGCCAACAAGCGGATCAAAGATAAGGCGATTGCCCTGAAGGAACTGCTTCAGGACGCGGATGAATAATTAATGGATGGAGAATTTAGAACATGTCGATGGATATGCTGATGGATATTTTGCTGGATGGATTGCTGGACAGTCTTAGACTGGTACCTTTCTTATTTCTGACGTATCTTACCATGGAATATCTGGAGCATAAGACCAGCACGAAGACCCGGGCTGTGGTTCGGAGAGCGGGAAAGCTGGGACCGCTGGCGGGCAGCATTGCGGGGGTTTTTCCCCAGTGCGGATTTTCAGCAGCAGCCTCCAACCTGTATGCAGGCGGTGTGATCACCACGGGGACGTTAATTGCGGTCTTTTTGTCCACCTCGGACGAGATGCTTCCGATCTTTATCTCGGAATCGGTGTCTGTCCGGGTCATCGCAGTTGTTCTCGGAATCAAGCTGGTGCTGGGGATGATCACGGGATTTCTCGTGGATTTTATATTCCGTTTTCGTCCCTCACCTATTCGGTATAAGGAGATCCACAGTATGTGTGAGAGTGAACACTGTGGCTGTGAAGAGGGGATTTTTCCCTCGGCGCTGAAGCATACGGTGAAGATCTTTCTTTTCGTGTTTTTGTTCTCCATTGCGCTTGGGTTTCTGATCCAGCTGGGGGGAGAGGACCGGCTGGCACAGTTTCTGTCAGGTTATCCGGTTCTGGGACCTCTTCTTGCTGGTATCGTGGGACTGATTCCGAACTGCGCATCATCAATTGTGATCACACAGCTGTTTTTAGGACGTATGATCAGCTTTGGTACGATGATGTCAGGACTATTGGTGGGGGCCGGCGTGGGACTGCTTATTTTATTCCGGACAAATAAAAGATGGAAAGAAAACCTTTCCATCCTATGCATATTGTATGTGTCCGGTGTGGTCTGGGGGACAGTGCTGGATATTATATGGAAACTTTATTTGTCATAGCCAGGCGTGGCATCGCCGTGATAGATGCCATTACATTTGACCATGGCGCGGGGCAGAGCGTCCTTTGATGTCTTCCAGGGGGCATCTACATTCCGGTAATCAAATTTATCGATAAACCATGAGACCTCTTCCTCCATCCTTTTCAGGTTGGTGAGGAAGACCTGGTCAAGATCCTTGGTAAAAGTGTCCAGAGTGTTTCCGTGGAGATATTTCGGGGCTGTCTCGTACAGCATGCCATAATGCTCCAGGCAGAAGCCTCTGGATTTTTTGAATTTTCCCTGAAATGCCGGATCGTTTTCATAAAGATAGAAGATCGTGGCGATATAGCGTTCGTAGGTGTGACGGATCCAGTCGCAGATATAACAGGAGCGATGGATCATTTCTGTATAGCTGTATACCGGTGTTTCTTCTTTTTTAGAAAATAGTCCGCCGGAACTTTTTCTTCCTTTCTTCTGTAATAACTCAATGTTTTCTATCATATTTTTCATATGAGTGTCAAGGATCAGGGCCAGCCCCAGACGGTTTTCAAAATCATACATCATCTGCATATGGTGGGCGCAGAAGCCGATCTTATCGGTGGTGAGGCGTATGTCGTCCTCCATATAGCTGGGTCCCATGGCAAAAGCGACACCGTCGTCATCCAGGGATTTTTTAATGGCGCATACGGGACATTCGCAGTCCTTGTCAAAAATATCGTTTACCGGAATGGTATAAAGCTGTTCTTTCATAATGACCTCTTTTCTGTAATTTAATCTGTGGTGTATTATAACATATTTTATGAAAAAAAGCAAAAAAGTGAGAAAACAAGAGAAAAATAAAGTTTTTATTATATAAACAGGAAAATAGTAAAAAATACCAGACACTTCGATTTGCAAAACAAAGGATAAGTGACTATTATTAGATTAATCGCTAGCACTCAACCAGAGAGAGTGCTAACAAAAAATGAATAGAATGATTGGAGGAAATAGAAATGAAATTAATACCTTTAGGTGACAGAGTTGTATTACAGCAGTTAGATGCAGAAGAGACGACGAAATCTGGTATTGTACTTCCGGGCCAGGCGCAGGAAAAACCACAGCAGGCAGAAGTGATCGCAGTTGGTCCTGGCGGTATGGTGGATGGAAAAGAAGTAAAGATGGAAGTTAAGGTAGGAGATAAAGTTATTTATTCAAAATATGCAGGAACCGATGTGAAATTGGAAGACCAGGAATATGTAGTTGTTCGCCAGAACGATATCGTGGCAGTAGTTGAAGAGTAAACAGACCATTTTCAATGAATAAATTAGTTTAGGAGGCATTTTATCATGGCAAAAGAAATCAAATTTGGAGTAGAAGCCAGATCTGCACTGGAGACTGGAGTAAACAAACTGGCAGATACTGTACGTGTAACACTGGGACCGAAGGGACGTAATGTCGTTCTCGATAAATCTTTTGGCGCACCGCTGATCACCAACGATGGTGTTACTATTGCCAAAGAAATTGAGTTAGAGGATGCATTTGAGAATATGGGAGCCCAGCTGGTGAAGGAGGTAGCTACCAAGACAAATGATGTTGCCGGAGACGGTACAACGACAGCTACAGTTCTTGCCCAGGCGATGATCAATGAGGGAATGAAGAACCTGGCAGCAGGCGCGAATCCGATCATTCTCCGCAAAGGAATGAAGAAAGCGACAGACTGTGCAGTGGACGCGATCAAAGAGATGAGCGAGACTCTGCAGGGCAAAGAGCAGATCGCCAAAGTAGCAGCTATTTCTGCCGGAGATGATCAGGTTGGAGAGATGGTGGCAGATGCGATGGAGAAGGTTTCCAATGACGGTGTTATCACCATCGAAGAATCCAAGACCATGAAGACAGAGCTTGACCTGGTAGAAGGTATGCAGTTTGACCGCGGTTATCTCTCCGCTTACATGGCTACAGATATGGATAAAATGGAAGCAAATCTTGAGAATCCATATATTCTCATTACAGATAAGAAGATTTCCAATATTCAGGAGATTCTTCCACTGCTGGAGCAGGTGGTACAGTCCAGCGCCAAACTTCTGATCATTGCTGAGGATGTTGAGGGCGAGGCGCTCAGCACTCTGGTACTGAATAAACTTCGCGGTACCTTCCAGGTTGTAGCAGTGAAAGCCCCGGGCTATGGCGACAGAAGAAAAGAGATGCTCAAAGATATTGCCATCCTGACCGGTGGTGAGGTGATTACAGAGGAGCTCGGTCTTGATCTCAAAGATACCACTATGGATCAGCTCGGACGTGCAAAATCCGTAAAAGTTCAGAAAGAAAATACCATTATCGTAGACGGCGAGGGAGATAAGGCAGAGATCGATGCTCGTGTATCCCAGATCCGCACTCAGATCGAGGAGACAACATCTGACTTTGATAGAGAGAAGCTGCAGGAAAGACTTGCCAAACTGGCAGGCGGCGTTGCAGTGATCCGCGTCGGTGCAGCGACAGAGACCGAGATGCAGGAGGCAAAACTTCGTATGGAGGACGCCCTGGCTGCAACGAGAGCTGCTGTAGAAGAGGGAATCATCTCTGGTGGTGGATCTGCTTACATCCACGCTTCCAAGAAAGTAGAAAAACTGGCTGCTGATATGGAAGGCGACGAGAGGACCGGCGCTAACATCATCTTGAAAGCACTGGAATCTCCACTTCGCAGAATCGCAGAAAATGCAGGACTGGAAGGTTCTGTGATCATAGATAAAGTAAAGGCAGAGGAGCCGGGATTCGGATTCAACGCTTTGACAGAGCAGTATGTAAATATGGTGGAAAATGGAATTCTTGATCCTGCAAAGGTGACAAGAAGCGCACTGCAGAACGCTACCAGCGTAGCTTCTACACTGCTGACCACAGAGTCTGTAGTGGCAAACATTAAAGAAGACGCACCGGCTATGCCAGCTGGCGGCGCCCCAGGCATGGGCATGATGTAAGCCACCCGCAAGGAAACCAAGCGCCTGCCCTTTGGGCAGGCATTTGGTTTCACCGGGTGGCTTAGCGAAACGTGCAAAAGCGCGACAGCGCGGCCTGCACGAAGTGCAGGGCACGTAGAGCTAGGAGGAAGGCGAAACGTGCAAAAGCGCGATAGCGCGGCCTGCACGAAGTGCAGGGCACGTAGAGCTAAGAGGAAGGCGAAACGTGAGGGAGCGCGACAGCGCGGCCTGCACGAAGTGCAGGGCACGTAGAGCTAGGAGGAAGGC
>CAQOJF010000042.1:0-7401 GCA_948848225.1 uncultured Eubacterium sp. | reverse complement strand
GAAACGTGAGGGAGCGCGACAGCGCGGCCTGCACGAAGTGCAAATTACGAATAAGGAGAAGTTACATGGAACAATTATATGCAGAATCCAGCGTAAAGCAGAAAACAACCGGAAAAGTAATCTTTCTGAAAACCGTATTAATCATTGGTGTGATACTTTTATTTGCCATTGGATTTCTGAGTGGGATCACTCTTCTCACATTGCTGTCTATTGCAGCCATTATCGGGCTAATCTGGTATTGGCCGAGATTTAAAGTGGAATGGGAATATGTATTCTGTGATGGACAGTTGGATTTTGACCAAATCCTGGGAGGAGAGAAAAGAAAAACCAAGCTGAGAATAGAGCTGGAGGATGCGGATGTGATTGTCCCAATGGATTCTCATCGTATGGACGGTTACAGGCATTTATCGGTGATGGATTATTCCTCTCTCCGTCCAGAGGTGGTAAAGTATGGGATTGTAATTCGGCTCGAAGGAAAGGAAGACAAGACGGTGCTGGTCTTTGAACCTGGAAAAAAGATGCTGGATATGATTCAAACAAAATTTCCAGGGAAGACAGAAATTGCAAAATAAAACAGAGAAATTCAGAGCCATTGTGAGAGTAAGAGCTTGTAATGGTTCTTTTTTTGGTCTAAAGATTAGGCGACACTAGCCGCTTGACAGCGCCTATTTGCGCCACCAGGCAAAATTGAAATAAAAAACAAAAAAATTTTGACATATTTTTACCCATTTTTTACCATGAAATGGACAAGATATGGGTATACTATATACTGCATATGGTATGAGGGTAAAATTTAGGCCAAAAGATGTATAATATGGAAAAACAATGATTCGTGTCGCATGTTTCAGCGATGGACGTATCAGAACGGAGGTTGATATGGGGATCATGAAATTTATGCCGCCTGCACTTCGAGTAGAGTATATGGCAAAACGAGGAATCCCATTTACGAAGGGTTACGATGTTAAATTTGATAAAGACTATAATACAAAATCAAAGGATTATATTCGTTATCAGTCTGTGAAAAAAAATAAGTTTTGTATTGAGACCGATATAAAACAAGAAAAGGGAATGGCTGTCCGGACGCAGGAGAGAGAGCAGGAGCTGATCGAGACATTTAAAAAGGAGCGGTTTTCCTTTGAAGAACCAGGTATTTTTCTGAATCCATACGGGCTTACGCCTCTTTGCGCGTATCTATTCTTTTATACAGAGGAAGAGTGCAGCGTTCGCTTTTGTGTGGAGGGAAAAACCAAGGAGGCCTGCATCACAGATCATGCTAAGGGACTTTGCAAGTGGCATCGGGTACCTGTTTACGGTTTGTATCCCGACATGGAAAATACGGTGTTTCTGGAGCTGATTAATAAAGATGACCAGGTGGTGGGAAAGAATAGAATTCACATCCAAACAAAACCGCTTCCAAAGTCTATGCAGGATCCAGTGCAGGTGGAAAAACGGACTGAAACTTCAGCGATGAAGCTGATTTTTGTAGCGGGAAAAAGTACAGTGTATCCTTTTGCTTTTGATGAATATGGTGATGTGCGCTATATCATGACGTTTAGGCCGAGGGGCTATGGTTATTTTCCGCTGGCGAACGGAAGATTTATCGTTATGGAGCGGCAGGCGCTGGTTCCCACCTATATGATCCCTCACTCCACACAGATGTATGAGATGGACTGGCTGGGCAGGGTTTATCGGACATATTACGTTCCTAATGGAATTCACCATGATGTATGTGAAATGACGCCGGGGGGCAATCTTTTGGTGGTAAGTAATTCCCAGTGCGGACATGTGGAGGATTGTATTGCAGAAGTAAACCGCCAGAATGGAAGAATAGAAAAGTTTTTGGATCTTCGGGAAGTTTTGAAGACCGCTTACCGCGACCGGACGAACTGGATTCATATCAATTCGCTGGAGTATGATCCGAAGACAGGACATGTTGTTTTTTCGGCGAGAAACCTTCATAGTATTTTGTGTATCGACTGGAAGACGGATAAACTGCAGTGGATTCTTGGGGAGACGAATTTCTGGAATAAAACACCCTGGGCCTACAAGCAGCTCAAGACACCTAAGGGGATGCCCTGGCATTTCCAGCAGCATTCGGTGAAACGGATCCACGGAGATCTGGACGGGAACCCGGATACGTTCCATCTCATTCTCTTTGATAACCACTGGAATTTGAGACGGAAAATTCCAGCGTATGATCAGGACGAAAAGTCTTATGTCACCATATATACCATCGATGAGAAAAGAGAAACGGCGAAGATTGAAAAGCGTTTTGGCGGGATCAAATCCAAGATCACTTCCAATGGTATTCTTAAACTGGAAGAGAGGCGGCTCTTTTACATGGGAGGCTTTCTGGCGTATCCAGAGGAAAATGAGGGATGGTGCGGCAGGATCAGCGAGTTTGATTACGATACGGAAAAGGAATTGAACCGATACCGGCTCCGCTATTATTTTTTCCGCGCTTTTGAAATGAAGCCGAATATGGCGGATCTGGCATCGGCAATGGATCTGTATGAGGAGCCCTGTGTCGGTTATCTCCAGCCTTTTGAAGTGCTGGAAGAGGAGATGACGATTCCGGAGAAAATGGTAGAAGAGGCTCCGCTGGCATGCCAGGAGGAGCGGGTGCGGCTTCAGATCGAGGATGGAAATCTCTGGGTCAAGTCGAGAGATCATTTGGTGAATCGGGTATTTATGCTTGGCGATAAGAAGAGTTATGTAAAAGATTTCCGGGATCCAGAGCAGGAACAGGATCTGGCCGCCGAGATGGAATATTTTCTTTCGATACCACTTTACAGTTTGTCTCAGGGAGAGTATACTATAGCAGTGGAGTTTAAAGGTGAACTCTATAATACGGGAAAAAAGATCAAAATCAACTAACACGAGGAGAGTATAGGATGAAAAGAAAAGTACTGATAGCGGGAGCTGTGGCAGCGCTGGGGATTGTGCTGGGCACGGCTTCCAATGCAGAAAATTCACAGGCTGCTGCGAAATATACCATTTCCAAATCGACGAAGCCTTATAACAGTTCATATCGAAGGTTGAAAAGCTATAATAGTAAGACGAAACATTATTATACGATCAAATCTTATCTGGAGCGCCTTAAGAGTAAGGGGGGAGGTACTCTGGTTCTGAAAAAAGGAACTTACAAGGTGTGTTCTACACTTGTAGTCCCGTCTAATGTAACAATCCAGCTGAAAAATGGAGCCAAGATCAAGAAAACCAATGTGACGGGAAGTTCCTCTCTGAAACCCTCCAAAACGTTGTTTAAGCTCAGTAATTCCAAGGCGAAAAATTATAAAGGAACCAAAAAGGTTACCATTACCGGTAGTAAGAATGCCACCATTGATATGGGGAAAGTACCAAATGCCATTGGAATCGATCTTAGCAATAATTATTATGTCACTGTCTCTGGTATCAAATTCCGTGGAAAAAAGGGCGGTACATACATGAATATTGCCGGAAGCAAGAGAGTTCGGGTCGAGAATTGTACCTTTGCAGAAGGAGAAAAGAAATCCGGAGATAAATACAAAACCGCTATTACGATTAATTCAGCTGGGGCAGTTCCCTGTGAAAATGTAAAAATTGTGTCCAATACGTTTACCGGACTGGAAAATGGAATTGCATCCACTAAATATAAAAAAGCGAAGTATTCTACCAAAGTATCCATCCAGAAAAATACTTTTACGGATATGGAAAGTTCCGCTGTCCAGGGTAAGATGTGGAATGCACCAGTCATTTCAGACAATACGGTAAAACGTAAGGATAATGCCATTTCTGCGGCAACGGCATTTAAGCTCTACAGCATGTCGGAACCGACTGTGACGAAAAATAAGATCAGTAGCTGCCGTTACCCGATCTCTTTTAACCGCTCATCCAGCATTAACAATGTGGTATCCGGGTCAAAGATCGAGCAGATGAAAAATAATACTGTGAGCAATCTGGGACATTACTATGTTCTGTACAAAAATGGATCCACCTCCAGACTGCTTTATTTCCAGACAAAAGAGGACAATAATTTCACGGTATCCCCGAATTCCAAGCCTTACCGGGAACATTATGATGACCAGGCGGCATACACGGCAAATGGTGGTCAGACAAAGACCTATTTTATGCTTCGTTCTTATATGGAGCAGCTGGAATACGCAGGCGGCGGTACCATCACCCTGACGGCTGGAACCTATACCCTCAGCCATTCGGTATGTATTCCTTCCAATGTGACGGTAAATCTTTCTGACGGGGTAAAGGTGCAGAAGGTAAAGGCAGTAAATACAAATCTTGCTACCAACAAGACGATGTTTGAGATCGTTCCTCCTTCCAAGGAGGGAGTAAAGAATTCTGTGGGCGGTTACAATGGTTCCCAGAACGTGACGATTCAGGGAACAGGTTCAGCGGTGATCGACTGTGACAATGTAGTCAATGCCATGGCGGTAGTAATGGGACATGCCCGTAACGTAAACATCCGCAACATTGCATTTACCAATGAGTATGGTTCACACTTTATCGAGTTGAATTCATCCCAGAATGTCAATATTGAGAATTGTTCTTTTACGGATTTCCGGATCTATGACAATAAGAGCCACAAAGAGGCGATCAATATTGATACCACGGATTCTAATAACAACGGATTTAATTATGAGTGGTCCAACCATGATCGCACGGCATGTGACACGGTGAAGATCAACAATTGTATCTTTACCAATATGGGCGTGGCAGTGGGAAGCCACACATACTCTGTAAATACGGCAAACCAGCAGATCTACCATGAAAATGTGACGATACAGAACTGTAAGACCAACCAGACCTACAATGCGGCGATTCGTATCTGGAACTGGAGAAATGCCGTGATCAAGGACAATTCCTTCCTGGGAGTTCAGGGGCTGGAGGATAACAAAGGCTACAACTATACTTGTATCCTTGTAAGAGGCGCTGTGAATCCAACGATCACCGGAAATACATTTAGTAAAGGCGGAGTGAAGAAATATTATGCGGTGGTGATCCGCATGCAGACTTCTGCCGAGGTGGAGGCGGCTGTCAATGCCGGGTATGCAGATACGATCTGCGAGATCTCTTCTCAGAACCTGGAGGATTTGAAAAACAACACGGTTCTTGAGGGATGCCATAAGAAATACCGAATTATCAATGCAGATGGTTCAGCCACCGGGGACTACTTTAAAGAATCGTCTTCCGCAGAGGATGGAGATTCTTCTGAATCCGGGGATGGACCAGACGGAGAATAAATGAGATCATTTAACAGGAATGTGGGGTTGCCGATTGACAATCCCACATTCCTACGTTATAATGAAACGATGTAGAATTAATTTCGATGTGCATGTCTTTTGAGGCTTTGTACAGGAATGGAGGAAATGGATAACATGGCTGAAGTGAAGAAAAATATTTTGACAGAGGAAGGGTTAAAAGCTCTGGAAGAGGAACTGCAGGATCTGAAAGTAAACCGCCGTAAAGAGGTGGCGCAGAAGATCAAAGAGGCGAGAGAGCAGGGAGATTTATCGGAGAATGCAGAATATGATGCAGCCAAGGAAGAGCAGCGGGATATAGAACTTCGGATCGAAGAGATTGATAAAATATTAAAAAATGCTGAGCTGGTTGTGGATGATGATATTGATTCCAGTGTGATCAACATCGGATGTACCGTAAAGATCAAGGATCTGGAATTTAATGAGGAAATGGAATATAAAATTGTCGGTTCTACCGAAGCAAACAGCCTGAAAGGAAAAATTTCCAATGAGTCTCCTGTGGGAAAAGCTCTGATCGGAGCGAAAAAGGGGCAGACAGTCGAGGTGGAGGCGCCATCGGGCGTATTAAAATATAAGATCCTGGAGATCACGAAGAGCTGATCACAGATTGTATAACATATGAGATAGACAGGAAAACAAGAAGGAGAGAGAAAAGTGGCAGAAGATATCAATCAGTTGATGAAGGTCAGAAGAGAAAAACTGGCTGCATTACAGGAAGAGGGAAAAAATCCATTTGAGATAACAAAGTGTGAGGTGAGCCATCATTCCCAGGAGATCAAAGACCAGTATGATGAGCTCGAAGGGACAGAAGTTACGGTGGCAGGTCGTCTTATGTCCAAGAGAGTTATGGGAAAGGCGTCATTCTGTAATGTTCTGGACAGAGACGGCTCCATTCAGGGCTATGTGGCGAGAGACGAGGTTGGAGAGGACAGCTATAAGGCATTTAAAAAATTTGACATAGGCGATATTGTACGGATGGAAGGGAAGGTATTTACCACAAAGATGGGAGAAATCTCCATCCATGTAACGGGAATTGAGCTTTTGAGCAAAAGCCTTCAGATTCTTCCAGAAAAATTCCACGGTTTGAAGGATACTGATATCCGTTATCGCCAGAGATATGTAGATCTTATCGTAAATCCAGAGGTCCGTGACACCTTTATCAAGCGTACCCGGATCATCAGTGAGATCCGTCGTTTTCTCGACGACCAGGGATTCCTGGAAGTGGAGACCCCGGTACTTGTACCGATGGCTGGCGGAGCTGCAGCGAGACCCTTTGTGACGCATCACAACACGCTGGATGAGGATCTGAATCTTCGTATTTCTCTGGAGCTGTACCTGAAACGGCTGATCGTGGGCGGCCTTGAGAGAGTGTATGAGATCGGACGTGTATTTCGTAACGAAGGCTTGTCGATTCGCCACAATCCGGAATTTACCCTTCTGGAGTGTTATCAGGCATTTACAGATTATTATGGCATGATGGATCTGGCTGAAAACCTGTACCGTCAGGTCTGCCAGAATGTACTGGGCACGACAAAGATCAGTTATGACGGTGTGGAGATTGATTTTGCAAAACCATTTGAGCGTTTGACCATGGTAGAAGCTGTGAAAAAATATGCAGGAGTGGATTTTGACGCCATTCAGGATGTAGAAGCAGCCAGACAGGCGGCGAAAGACCATCACATTGAATTTGAGGAGAGACATGGCAAGGGAGATATCTTGAACCTGTTTTTTGAAGAGTTTGTGGAGGAAAAACTGGACCAGCCGACCTTCATCATGGATCACCCGGTGGAGATCTCTCCCCTTGCGAAGAAAAAGAAAGACAATCCAGAATATACAGAGCGTTTCGAGCTCTTTATCACCAAGAGGGAAATGTGCAACGCTTTCTCCGAGCTGAACGATCCGATTGACCAGAAGGAACGTTTTATGAAGCAGGAAGAAATGTTTGCCGCAGGGGATGAGGAAGCACATCATCTGGATGAAGATTTCATCTGTGCCCTGGAATATGGTATGCCGCCCACAGGAGGCATTGGGTTCGGTATCGACCGGCTTGTGATGCTGCTCACGGATTCCGCAGCGATCCGGGACGTACTGCTGTTCCCGACAATGAAAACGCTTGGCGGAAAAGACCAGTAAAATCAAGGGTTTG
>CAQOJF010000041.1:13621-26796 GCA_948848225.1 uncultured Eubacterium sp. | reverse complement strand
TTCTTACCAAAAAGGAGCCATATATTTCCAGAAACACAAATTTATTTACACAACCTATCCTCCTGTCCGGTTGTTCTCTTTACTTTTTTGTCACAGCGTCCGGATCTTTACCTTTTTTTCCAGTCCGCTTTTTCGTAACATTTTCGTGTACTTTTTCTTTCTGCTCTTTGGCACCTTGATCACTACCTTGGAAGACAGACCGGAAAAGGAACCTTTGGCAATGCTTTTTACCTTTTTTGATTTTATTTCGATCAGGCGGAGGTTTTTGGTTGGCAGATCCCAATTATAATTTGCAGCAAAAACTTTTCCCTTTCCTCCATAAGGTATTCCTTTTTTTATCGTTGTTACATTTTTTGGAAGCGTGATCTTTTTCAGTTTTGTGCCAGAAAAAGCAGACATGGAAACAGTCGTCACAGCTTCCGGGATATCCAAACTTCTGAGGTTCTTACAATTGGCGAAATCATACTGTTTGACTTCCTTCATGCCTTTTGGCAGCTTGATTTTTGTAAGAGATGTACACTCATAAAATAGATTCTTATTTGTCTTGGAAACACTGTCTGGTATGATAACTTCTTTCAATTTTAAACATGCTCCTAATGTTCCGAGTGTTTTCAGTGTATCCGGCAGTGTAAGGTGTTCCAATTTCTCACATGCATAAAATGCATCCCCTTCTATACATTTAACTTTTGCAGATAACTTAACAGATGTTAAATTTCTACAAAATATAAAAGCCCCACTTTTGATATGTGTTACTGAATCAGCCATAGTAACTGTTTTTACATTTATAAAACCATCAAATGCACCTATGCCAATCACAGTAATGCCATCATTTATAATGATGTGTTCTGCCTTGGTGTTCCAGACGTACCAGCCTGGTTCTGGTATATGGCCATCCATCACAAAATCTTCTATACCTTTATTTCCTGAAAAAGTCAGGGTTTTCGTCTTCACATCATACACCCAGGTGTTTCCGTTCCCATCTGTTCCACTGGTCTTTTTTGTTACGGCATTACAGGGGATACTACCTGTACATAAAATAATGCAGAGCAGCATCGCTGTCCATCTTTTTATTTCCATCCTTCCACCACCTTCTTGATATTCGCATTCCCAGCATTGTTTATGACCGAGTTAAGTTTCGTATTCTTTCCTGGTTTTAAATACTTTGTTAAATTCAGTATTCCATAGGATTTTATCACATAGTTTTTCTTATCCGACTCCTTTTTGATCTTCAACGCTTTTTTAACAGACTTATAATAATAAATGTTTTCAAACACCTTTTTATTTCCCGATTTATATTTCGACACAGCTTGATTTATGATGGCACCACATACTCTTTTTGCACTTTTGTTATATCTGCTTGATATACATTTCGTGGAATCTGCAAAATTTTTATCCGCATAAAAAGTCCCATCTTTCTTTTTCGGGCCGTGCTTCAATACTTTCCACTGTTTGCAAAGAGAGATTAAGGACTTTTTCTTTAAGCTGTCCCGATTATTTCCTTTCACTCCCGCTGTGCTGTGGGAAAATATATCGGCCACTGTATGCAGCGCCATTCCATATACAAAGTTTGCCTTATCTTCTTTCTTTTTTATGTTATGAAATTTAAACCCTAAATTAGCAGTCTCTTTAATATTATTATAAAAATCACCTTTTGATTTGGGAAATTTCCCATCTTTATACAGTTTTGATGCCACTTTTGTCATAGTAATGTAGGCATTCACATAATCCTTTTTGTAATATCCATGAAATTCCGGATGGTCTTTCATTCCTCTCATTGTGGATTCTTTCCTATCTGGCCATACTGCACCAAACTTAGCAATCCTATTTTTAGCTAAAACTTTATGTTCATCACCACTCCAATACCCTCGAACCACTTCTTCATCCGTCAGCAGTAATGTATGGTCATTATCTGCCAACAGGGACATCTTCTCCGTGCCTGCTGCATGATATCCTTCCGCAAATGTTTCGTACTGCTCCAGGGCGTAAGCGCAGTCGATCAGGCCGTACCCATACTTTTCAGGTTCGCCAAGGGGATGTGCAGAAGCATCGATCAGCTTCCGGATAAAATCGGCAGGCTGGGAGGGATCCTGCTGCCACAAAATAGCGGCCAGGGCGGACACCTGTGGGGCAGCCATGCTGGTTCCAGACTGGTTTGCCAGGATCTCGAAGGGGCCGTAGGTGGTTACGTCTTCCCCCGGTGCCACAACTTCAATCTCGTTTCCAGTGGGGGAGGATCCAGTCTGCTCCCCATTGCATTTTACTGAGCCCACTGCCATCACTTCTTCATATTTCGCTGGATACTGGACAGTTTTTCCGTCCCCCGCTGCGGCAACGATCAGGATTCCCTTGGCAGAGGCGTTTTTGATGGCATTATGCAGTTTAGCTGAATCTTTTTCCAATCCGCAGCTGATGTTCAGGATCTTAACGCCCTTTTCCACAGCCCAGTTAATTCCATTCACCAGCTGGTCCACGGTGGTCTTGTTTGACTCGTCCAGGACTTCGGCAGAGTACAGTTTGACATAGGGATTGATCCCGTTGACTTTTTCTGTGGTCAGCTGCTTTAAGTATTTGTTATCAAACTGGTAAGAGTCTTCATTCCGGGATGGATCCGAAGCGAGGATCCCCGCCACGGCTGTTCCGTGTCCCGATAAGTCCCCAAAGATCGGGTTCTTTTCGGTATAGGCGGTGACAAAATTTTCAGAAGCAGCTACTTTTATATTCGAGGAATAGTCGATTCCCGAATCAATGACGCCTATTTTTATCGTGTTCTTGTTTTTTTGAAGCGCCGCCAGTACTGTTTCATCGTTGGCACGGATCATGGTCCGGTTCCATTCCTTGTCAAAATCAAGATACCAGTCATCTTTCCGGTACTGGTATAATTTGATGTCATAAGGTTTTTTGAACTCTGCCCCCTCGGGAAAATGGATCTGCATGCCGAAGGTTTCACTTTCCCCGGGCCGGATCACTGAATTGTACTCACAGTTAGTTATTTTATATGTATTTCCGTTCCGGCTCTCTATTTTGGCCCTCCAGATGTTCGGTATCTCGAAATCGAAACCGTACTCCATGGACCAGTTTTCGATATTTTTATCTGAGTTGTTGTACAGGGTGGCATTTATGATACAGCCGTCGTTCCATTGGTTTACCACATCGAACTGGATCTGGCATTCCTTATTGTTTACCACAAGCCTGTCCCCAAGAATTTTATAAGACTGGGGAATGTCCACAGATTCTCCTTTGTATGCCGCCTGAAAGCCAAAGGAAACTGACTCTCCGGGCCGGATGTTCTGGTTATGTCCTGCATTTTTTATATTGTAATAGTTTGCCCCGCGATAGTCAACACTGGCGTTCCAGATATTGACGTATTCATCTGCGGACTGATAGGACAATTCCCAGTTTTCAATCGTTGTACTGCCCGTATTGAATATGGTTACATTGGCTATGTAGCCCTGGTTCCACTGGGATACGATCTGATACTCAATTCTGAAATTTTCGCCTGCATAGGTTGTAGTCTGCTGATTTGTTTCTGCATAGCAGGCTGTTTTGTTGAATGGCTGGCATACCCCCGACAGCATCATTCCCATAAACAATAATATTGCTAAAGCTCTTTTCATATTTCACCTTTTCCTTTCTTCTGGTTATTTACAACTTCTCCTATATTTTACCACATAACGAACCGGAATTGTGCGAAATGGAATGAATGACACAAACTTGCGACAAACGACACCCATTTTGCCATTTTACGTCGTTTCGTAAAACTTTTTTTCGGCAAAAAAGGTGTGAAGTACAGGCTAAGCAGTTTGGAAAAGGTATAATATAAACGAAAATTGTCCACAATAATAGGAAAATAAAGGAATGAGGAGGACCTTATGTTTCGTATTCCCAAACACATCGGAATTATCCCGGATGGCAATCGAAGGTGGGCGAAGAAAAGTGGATTGAAAAAAGAAGAAGGGTATGCCTTTGGGCTGGAACCAGGTCTGGCGCTTCTTCGGACAGCAAAAAAATACGGTGTTCGAGAACTGACCTATTACGGTTTTACCGTGGATAACTGCAAACGTCCCAGGGAACAGCTCCAAGCCTTTTCCCGCGCCTGCGTGGAGGCGGTAAAATTGATGGAATCAGAAGACGTGAGACCGTATGTGCTGGGGAATACGAAATCTTCCTGCTTTCCAAAAGAATTGATTCCTTACACAGAACCGGAGACGTCACCAGGCAGCGATTCGGACAAAATGAGGGTGAACCTTTTAGTGAATTATGGATGGGAATGGGACATGAAACATGACTGGGTTTCTAAAATGATTCCGCGGGTAGATCTGGTGATACGGTGGGGCGGCATGTGTCGCTTATCCGGTTTCCTTCCCCTCCAGACAGTGTACTCGGATTTTTGTATCATTCAGGAACTATGGCCTGATTTTAAGGAAGAGCAGTTTGAATATGCGCTGAACTGGTATCAAAAACAGGATGTGACGCTGGGAGGATAAACGGGCCCAGCGTCATAAGAGCACAATTGTTTGTGATTATCAGTTTCCATTGTCAGATGACAAAGTTTGCATGAGGGCAAAGAAATGTTCAGGCTTACCTGTATTGAAATAGTCGTACCACGCTTCCAGTGTTCTTGTTTCAAAAACATCTAAACGCTCAATAATTTGTTTTGCCCACAACAAAGCTCCGGTGGAACTTGCAGTAATCAGGTTGTTATCCGTTACTGAGGGCTTATCTACATAAAAACTTTGCCCTTTATAGCAAGGAGAAACCATTTCAAGGAATCCCGGTCCATTGCTGGTGTGCGGACGATTATCCAATAGCCCAAAACCCGCAAGAGCAGCGGTTGCACCACAAATTGCACACACCGTAGCTCCTAAAGTGAGGAACTCGCTTGCTTTTTCGATGATAGCGCCATGCTTTGGATCATTCCATGTATCTGCGCCTGGTAAGAGCAACACGCTTGTTTCATTTACAATAATATCATCAATTAAGCAATCAGGTATGATTGTCAGACCGCCCATTGTATGGATTGGCTCCTTCGTAAAGCTGACTGTTTTGAGCGATACACATTGCGCGTCTTTTTTGAAAAATCGACCAGAATTTAGCTCAGAAATAACGTGCCCCAACTCCCAGTCAGCGAAAGTGTCAAGAACATAAACATAGATGGTAAACATAAATTTCCTCCGTTTTCATTGTTTTATTGATTTATTTTCATATTTATTGTACCATGTAATTGCTGACAACAGTATGGCAACAATCTTAATTAAAAGGTGAAAATCACATGAAAGTAGACAGGCTTGTTAGCATTATTATGATACTTCTTGATAAAAAGCGGATAGGCGCAAAGGAATTGGCAGATATGTTTGAAGTTTCGCCCCGCACAATCTACCGCGACATAGATGCTATCAACATGGCGGGTATTCCTGTTCGTTCAACATCGGGAGTGGGCGGAGGCTTTGAAATCATGCGGGAATACAAGATGGATAACAAGGTTTTTTCTACCAGTGACCTTTCTGTTCTCTTAATGGGGCTTTCCAGTCTTTCCAACATGGTACGAGGCGATGAACTGGTACACGCTCTTGCCAAAGTCAAGAGTTTTATCCCTGCTGACAGAGCGAAAGAAATTGAATTAAGAATCAATCAAATATGTATAGATTTAAGTCCGTGGATAGGCAACAGCAACATGAAACCATATTTAGAGATTATTAAATCAGCTTTGCAGGAATATAAGCTGCTGACCTTTGAATATATCGCTCACCACGGAAATAAAACCACACGAACAGTAGAGCCGTATCAGCTTGTATTGAAAAGTAGTCATTGGTATTTACAAGGATATTGCTATAAAAGAAATGATTTTCGTTTATTTAGACTTTCTCGTATGTCAAACCTACAAATGCAAGAGGAAATTTTCGCACCACGAGAGTACCAAAAACCGCAGCTAGATTTTGATGATATTTGGGAAACTATGCAAACAAGAATTAAAATCCGTATTCATAAATCTGTCATGGATAGAGTGCTTGATTTTTGCACTTATGAAGATTTTTCGTCAGACGGGAACGAGCATTACATTGTTAATTTTCCTTTCGTAGAGAACGAATACCATTACGATATTCTTTTGAGTTTTGGAAATAAATGCGAGTGTTTAGAGCCGTTACATATCCGTGCAGAAATAAAACGTAGAATATATGATATAGCTGCGATATATGGAAGCATGGAGGCCGTGAAAGAATGAAAATATTTAACTGTATTGTCGTATTCAATGAGGATAAAACAAAATTATTATTTTGTAAAAGGAAAAAAGATCCCTATAAAGGTCTTTACAATTTTGTTGGAGGGAAGGTAGAAAAGGGCGAAGATGGTATGGCTGCCGCATATAGGGAGTTATACGAAGAAACGGGTATTCCGGCAAAAGAGATTCCATTGTTCCATTTCATGGATATTACATATTATTATCAGGATTTTATTTTAGAGCTGTATGTGGGGAGATTATCTGCTCCAATACAACTAGTGGAAGAGCTGAATCCGCTGGAATGGCTTTCGATAGAGGAAAACTTTTGTGATGCGGAGAAATTTGCGGGAGATCAGAATATCGCCCATATCGTGAATGTGGCGTTAAAAGTAATGGAGGATCGGTTATGAACAAGGCAAAAAGATTTTTTATTTTCCTCACAGTGCTTCTGACCCTTTTGGCGGGAGTAATGGTGGGAATGATGATTTTCCCGGTGGGAACGCCAAAGGAATCAGAGGCGCCGATGCCGTCGCCGGAATCTTTACCGGGATTTTCAGCAGAATCAGAGGAACAACAGAAATCCGATACAGAAAAACCGCAGGAAATTATAAATCCGGAAGGAAAAACTCTTCAGGAAAGAGTTGCACCGCCGCCGGGATATGAGAGAACGGAGGCAAGGCGGGACAGCCTGACCACGTTTTTGCGGAAATATCCTTTGAAGAAGGCAGGAAAACCGGTGCTTCTATATAATGGGGAAGAGAAGGGAAACCAGAGTGCACATATGGCAGTATTCAAATTGCCAATGGAAAAGGAAGATCTGCAGCAATGTGCGGACTCGGTGATGCGGGTATATGCAGAATATTTTTGGAAGACGGGTCAGAAGGAGCGCATCTCATTTCGGTTTGTGGACGGTTTTCAGGCAGAATATACTAAATGGCGTTCAGGCTACCGGATACGGACGGGAGAATCCCGGTCATCCTGGGTTCCAGGTGGCGCCCACGATGATTCTTATGAAAATTTCAAAAAATATCTAAGAATGGTATTTGCCTATGCAGGTACGCTTTCAATGGAACAGGAGTCAAAGAAAATAAAGCTTTCCGAGGCAGCCACAGGAGATATTTTCTTGTATGCCGGAAGTCCGGGGCACGTTGTGATGGTGGTAGATGTATGCAGATCTTCTGACGGAAAAAAGGCTTTTCTGCTCGGCCAAGGTTTCATGCCTGCACAGGAATTTCACCTGTTGAAAAATCCACTGCACGAGGATGATCCCTGGTATTATCTGGAAGAGGTGTCATATCCTCTGCAGACGCCGGAATACTCCTTTAAAAAGGGAAGTTTCCGGAGATTGGAATATTAGCTCCATCGAGTTGCAGAGTTTATCGTTCTGCTTTTAGTAATGCATAGTAGCAGGCATCACATATTCCCTGATTATTCCAGTCATAACTACGCAAAGTCCCCTCGTATTTCATTCCACATTTTTTCATGACCTTACCCGAATTAGGATTTCGAGGGTCGTGTCGTGCTTCAATTCGGTTTGCCCCTACTTCATCAAAGAAGAAGTCCATAACAGCTCTTAATGCCTCTGATAAATCCTATGTAAAAATTTATGAGGATCATATTAAAGGCTTAAGCTGTGCGGGATTATTTTTCTTTACATTAAGAAAAGAATATGATATAGAATATTCAGAAATTGAACATATTCAGATTGTACGTAATCCTATGTATGGTGATTCAATATCCATAAGGGCTCATGGAGAACGGTACGGATTGATCCTTGAAGAAGATGCAGATAGAGTACTTGAAATTATTATGAGCAGAATGGGAAAATAATTATATTTTTTATGCTTAGTGGAGCCAGACAATATGCTGGCTCCACCGATTTTTTAAGGTATACCTACCCCATCCTCCTGCAGTTCCCCTCTAGATCATAATCTCTCGTGTACCCGTCGTCCTCGTACAGAAGGTAAGAACTGTCTTCATACCCGATCATTTTCATATGATCCGTATGGATCTGGGAGACACATTCCGCCATATCGGCAAGGGGGATACATTTGCCCTGGCGGATGAAGAGGGGAACGACATTCAGCGGCACGGAGATATAGTGATGTCCCTGGGGGAGTATTTCCTCTGAAATTTCGCCGTCTGGAAGAAACTGAATGAACATCATCTCTTCTGGGAGGTATACATAGCGTCCCTTTGCATTCTGGGTGTACACAGGGGCGATCATCAGCTCACCGCCGAGCATAAGCTGATCTTCCACATTGGCTGCCATAGAATCACCAGGAAAATCAAATGCCAGCGGTTTAAAGAACATATCATCTCTCAGGGCAGCCTTCATGTACTCGCTGTAGAGATAAGGCAACAGCCGGTAGCGGACGCCGATGATATGACGGAAGTCCTCGATATGCTCAAACTGGTAGCATTCCTGTTCCCTTGTTCCCAGCGCGGCGTGGTTGCGCATAAGAGGGGTAAATACGCCGAGAGCCAGCCAGCGCAGCAGTAAATCCCTTGAAGTATCCGCGCCGAATCCTCCCAGATCCGCTCCGATATAAAGAAAGCCGCACATGTTCAGGGAGGGAAGCATTTTTAGGTTCAGAAGAATATGAGACCACCAGGATTTATTGTCGCCGGTCCATATGCCGCCATAGCGGTGCATGCCGATATAGGAAGAGCGTGAGAAGAGCAGGCAGCGTTTTTCAGGGGAAATGCCCTGCAGAGCCTCGCCGGCAGCCCTTGTCATGTTAAAACCATACAGATTATGAAGTTTTTCGTGGCAGACCATGGTTCCATTTATATTGTGGTAAAAGGAGGCATAATCAGCAGGGGAATTTGCCAGACTCATCACCTGATTCTGCATGTTCCAGACATCGTTTTTGTTTTCTTCCTGCGCTATAAAAGCTTTCATCTTATTTTTAATGTTCTGGATGCCCTCTGGTGTGTAGAAGATCGCCGGCTCATTCATATCGTTCCAGAATCCCTCGATGCCCTGCTCTGTCAGCAGGCGGTACTTGGAACCGAACCATTTTCTTGTTGCTGGATTCAGCACATCGGGAAAATGGGTATACCCTGGCCACACCGCAGCGATGAAATCACTGCCATCTTCTTTCTTGCAGAAATAATTGTTTTTTACCCCTTCTTCGTATATCTCATAACCCTTCTCTATCTTTACTCCGGCATCGATAATCGGAATCAGCTGGATGCCGTTCTTTTTCATATTGTCTACAAAAGCCGGAAAGTCTGTGAACTCTTTGTTCACGGTAAAATCTTTATAGTCCTCCATATAATCAATATCCATGTAGATCATATCGATAGGGATATGATTGTCGCGGTAACCGCGGGCTACTTTTAGAAAGTCCTCTGTAGTTCGATACCCCCACCGGCTCTGGCCAAAACCAAAGGCAAATTTGGGAGGGATATAGCTTCTGCCGATCATTTTCCGGAACTGTCTCGTGATGTGGTACGCGTCATCCCCCTCAATAATATAGAAGTCCAGATCTGCTTCCTGACAATGGATCACCAATTCATCTGTCCGGGTGAAACCGATATCAAAAGTTAATGAAGCGGGATAGTCGATATAGATTCCAAAAGTCAGGACGCCGGAAACAATGATAAAGTTATGGGCGCCATAGAGGGACACGGTATCCTCCAGATGGTTCGGATTGTCGCTGCAGCTGCTGGTATAGACGAATCCTCTTTTATTGATTCCACGGTTTGCCTCGCCAAGGCCATAGACAATGTCCTCTGAATCCATGTGAAAGGTAAAGGTAAATCCATCATCCAGGTTGATTTCTCCATGCTCCGGAAGCCCCTGGGAAGGTTTTATGGGAACAACAATGCTTTCTGTGGGAAATGGTGTACCGAAGGTATATTTTTTTAACATAGGGGTTCCTCCTTTTGGATCGATCGTGGTATATGTACTCTTTATAACATAATCTTACCTGTTGTGCAACAACGAAGCAATCTGCAACATCCGTTGGGGGCGAAATATCTTTTGACGAAAGAATGTATATTGACCAATGATTGGAGGGTATTATACTTATTAATAAAGTGTTATGGATGAGACTTGAACCGCAACCCTCGACATATGGCACATTGGCAAGACAATCATCTTCATTCACTTCCACGAGTCCATCCTGTAAATCTTTTGGATGTCGCATACATAATTTTCCCGTTTTTGTTCAAAATAATCTGCAAAAACCGAGGGAAAGGAGTTTGTCATGGGCAATAAAAAAATTCTGACGAGAAACCGGTTAAGTGATCAGACAAGTCCCTATCTGCTGCAGCATGCAAACAATCCGGTGGACTGGTATCCGTGGTGTGAGGAAGCTTTTGAAACAGCAGAAAGAGAGGACAAGCCTGTGTTTCTAAGCATTGGGTACAGTACCTGCCACTGGTGTCATGTTATGGCACATGAGAGCTTTGAAGATCCAGAGGTGGCATCGCTTTTGAATGAGTATTTCATTTCCATCAAGGTGGACAGGGAGGAGAGACCGGATCTGGACAGTGTTTATATGTCGGTCTGTCAGGCATTTACTGGGAACGGCGGCTGGCCCATGACTATTTTTCTCACGCCGGACCGTAACCCTTTCTTTGCTGGTACATTTTTTCCAAAGGCGGCCCGATATGGTCAGATCGGTCTGACAGAACTGCTTCAGATCATCCATGAAAAATGGATGACAGACCGCAGTACTCTCCTAAAACCGATTGATGAGGTGCTGTCGTATTTGAATGGAAGAAATGAAACAGGTGGTACGCTGGATGAGAAGCTGATTTCGAAAGCCATTGGCATATATAAGAAAAACTATGATTGTCTGTATGGAGGTTTCAGTGAGCCGCCTAAGTTTCCGGCTGCCCACAATCTTTTATTTCTTATGAAATACTATGAGAGAAACAGCGATCAGGAAGTCCTGCAGATGGTGGAGAAGACGCTGCAACAGATGGCACGGGGTGGTTTGTTTGACCATGTGGGCGGCGGGTTTTGCCGCTATTCTACGGACCGGTTTTATCTTGTACCTCATTTTGAGAAAATGCTCTACGATAATGCGCTGTTGATCCATGCCTATTGCAAGGCGTATCAGATAACGGGAAATTCGATGTACTGCGAGGTGGCAGAACGGACTGCTGCTTATATTCTGCGGGAAATGACGGCACCGGAGGGTGGTTTTTACTGTGCACAGGATGCAGACAGTGAGGGGTGCGAAGGCCTTTTTTATTTGTTTGAGCCGGAGGAAGTTATTGCGCTTCTGGGTGAGGAGGCAGGGGAAAAATGCTTGCCCTTCCATAAAAAGAATGATACAATGAAGCATAGTAATATAAAATGGAAATGGAAAACCGTTAATTCCGGAGGTGACTTTATGGCAAGGAGATGCAGTGTAGAGAGGGCAAACAAGCAGATTGGCAGCTTTGCCAGTGCAAAGAAAAATCTGATCATCCAGTACCAGGGGAGGGAGCGCTCGGAAAAACATCTGCTTGATCTGATCTATCAGGATATTCTGAACCGGGGTGTGCAGGAGACAGAGATCGAGGATATTGACATATATGTAAAACCAGAGGAACAGGCAGTATTTTATGTGATAAATAAAAAGATAGAAGGGCAGATTGTCTTTTAATCTATGCTTAAATGCAAAAGATGGAGGAGAACTATGGCAGTAACATATGTGATCGCAAACCAAAAGGGCGGGATAGGGAAGACGACGACAGCGACGACGCTGGCTGGGATTTTGGGAACGAAGGGAAAAACACTACTGATCGATGCCGATCCCCAGGGAAACAGTACAAACACTTACCAGGCTCTCATAGAAGATCAGGCTACGCTGTATGATGTAATGGTAGATTCCGACGCCCTGCCCATCGAGGAGGCGATTCAGCATATGCCCAATGGAGATATTGTGGCCTCAGACCCATTGCTGGCTAAAGCTGGAAAAATGCTGGATGGAAACGTAGAGGGATTATACCGTTTGCAGGATTCGCTGGAATTATTAGAAGGGTACGACTATATTGTAATTGACACAGCGCCTTCACTGGATGTGGTATTGTATAACTGTCTGATCGCCGCAGACCGGGTAATCATCCCAGTGACAGCAGATGCCTATGCGATGCAGGGATTATCCAAATTAAATGAGACTATCAAAGCGGTACAGAAACGTCAAAATCCCAGATTGAAGATCGCAGGTCTTTTACTGGTAAAATATGCAGGACGATCCAAGCTAGAAAAAAATGTAAAAGAAGAAATTCAGCAAGTCGCGGACCAGATTGGAACCAGACTCTTTCCCACAGCAGTACGCGAGTGCGTGAAGACAAAAGAAGCACAGATGAATAAGAAACTATTGATTGACTATGCTCCAAATTGTACCACGATGCAGGATTACCGGGAATTTGTGGAGGAGCTGTTGGACTGTGAGGCAGGAAATGCCCATGCCTGAGACATACGCTGGTAAGTAATTTACAGTTGACAATCAGTATCCAAATGATTATAATATCCATAACACGTTGAAGAGACGAGTAAAATGCGATAACATGACAGAGAAGGGTGCCAGAATACGGGCGGTTTGAGAGTGACCAAAGGTATCGGGCTGGAAGCACCCCCATGGGAAACATTTGAAAACTACCTCTGAGTGGCCCTCATCCGGTCCGGTGACCCCGTTATCGTCAAATGAAGCCGGGTATCCTTCGAATGAAGAGATGCCAATTAGGGTGGAACCGCGGGAAATAACAGATGATTATGCCCCGTCCCTGTAAACAAACTGTTTGCCGGGGCGGGGCTTATTTGCGTGTAAACAACGAGACACGCATCCCCCTGGAGACAACCGATTTCATGCTTGCATGAAAAATTGGTTGTCTCCAGGGGGATATGTGACGACTGTCACGACCGAGCCTCGAAGAGGCGAGGAGCGTGTCTCGATGGGCATTAGTGACGACTGTCACGATCGAGCCTCGAAGAGGCGAGGAGCGTGTCTCG
>CAQOJF010000041.1:2022-13521 GCA_948848225.1 uncultured Eubacterium sp. | reverse complement strand
ATGGGTATTAGAGACGACTGTCACGACCGAGCCTCGAAGAGGCGAGGAGCGTGTCTCGATGGGTATTAGAGACGACTGTCACGACCGAGCCTCGAAGAGGCGAGGAGCGTGTCGGAGACGACTTAAATAGGAAAGGAATGGAGTAAATATGAAGGTATTACTAAAAGATGGTTCCAGCAAAGAATATGCGGAGCCAATGGCGATTATTGATATTGCAAAAGACATCAGTGAAGGGCTTGCCAGAGTGGCATGTGTAGCAGAACTGGATGGTGAGGCCGTGGATCTTCGTACGGTGGTAGACGGAGAGCATGAGTTGAATATACTCACCTTTGACAGCGAGGAAGGAAAGGCAGCCTATCGCCACACCGCTTCCCATGTGCTGGCGCAGGCGATCAAGCGCCTGTACCCGGAGGCAAAATGTGCCATCGGTCCTTCGATCGCCGACGGGTTCTACTATGATTTTGATATGGAGTCATTGGACAGGGAAGCCCTTGATAAAATAGAAAAAGAGATGAAAAAGATCGTGAAGGAGGGGGCGGAGCTTGAGCGTTTTACCCTTCCAAGACAGGAAGCGATCGAACTGATGAAAAAGCGGGAAGAGCCATATAAAGTTGAACTGATCGAAGATCTTCCAGAAGACGCACAGATCTCCTTCTACCAGCAGGGCGAATATATCGACCTGTGCGCCGGCCCCCACCTGATGAGTACAAAGCCATTAAAAGCCATGAAGCTGATCTCATCCTCAGGCGCTTACTGGAGAGGAAATGAAAAAAATAAGATGCTGACCCGTGTATATGGAACGGCATTTACCAAAAAGGCAGACCTGGATGCCCATATGGAACATCTGGCGGACATTAAAAAACGGGATCACAATAAACTGGGCCGGGAGATGGAGCTCTTCACCACAGTGGATGTGATTGGACAGGGACTTCCTCTGATCATGCCAAACGGAGCGAAAATGATCATGAAGCTTCAGCGCTGGATCGAGGATCTGGAGGATAAAGAGTGGGGCTATATCCGGACAAAGACGCCGCTTATGGCAAAGAGTGACCTGTATAAGATCTCCGGGCACTGGGACCACTATACCGATGGAATGTTTGTGCTGGGAGATGAGGAAAAAGACAAAGAAGTATTTGCGCTGCGGCCTATGACCTGTCCTTTCCAGTACTATGTGTTTAAGGCCGGCCAGAAATCCTATCGTGACCTGCCCTGCCGTTATGGCGAGACCTCTACGCTGTTCCGGAATGAAGAGTCGGGAGAGATGCATGGTCTCACCCGCGTAAGGCAGTTTACGATCTCAGAGGGACATCTGGTGGTACGCCCTGACCAGATGGTGGAGGAATTCAAAGGTTGTATTGCATTGGCACAGTACTGCCTTCAGACCCTTGGTCTGGAAGAAGATGTCACCTATCATCTTTCCAAATGGGATCCAGAGAACAAAGAAAAGTATATTGGTGAGGCGGAAGTCTGGGAAGAGACGGAGCAGCACATCCGTAATATTCTTATGGAACTGAACATTCCCTTTACGGAAGACGTGGGCGAGGCTGCCTTTTATGGTCCGAAGGTAGATATCAATGCGAAAAATGTCTATGGCAAAGAGGATACCATGATCACGGTTCAGTGGGATGCCCTTCTGGCAGAGCAGTTTGACATGTACTATATCGATGAAAATGGGGAAAAAGTACGTCCCTATATCATCCACAGGACTTCCCTCGGGTGTTATGAGAGAACGCTGGCATGGCTGATCGAGAAATATGCTGGTTTGTTTCCGACATGGTTATGTCCGGAGCAGGTTCGTGTCCTTCCCATATCAGAAAAATATTCGGAGTATGCGGAGCAGGTAAAGGTGGAGCTGAGTAAGAATGGTGTGGATGCCACAGTGGATAACCGCTCGGAAAAGATTGGGTTTAAGATTCGTGAGGCGAGACTCAAAAAGATTCCGTATATGCTGATCGTTGGTCAGAAGGAGCAGGAAGAAAACCTGGTATCTTTGCGGAGCCGTTATAAAGGGGATGAAGGCCAGGTAGCGCTTTCTGATTTTATCCAGGATATCGTAGAGGAGATCCGAACCAAAGAGATCCGAAAGATTGAAGTAGAGGAACAGCCTTCTGGGGGAAAGAAAGGTTGAAAACCTTCGGTTGAAAAGGAGACGAGTCATGGAAACAAATAATAGACCGAACGCAAAGGCGATTGCGTCCCTGGTAGTATCCTGCGTATCTGTGTTAAACTGCTGTCTGTGGCAGTTGGCGATACTGTGCGCTGTGGTGGGAATTGTGCTTGGGATCATCGCTCTGCGGGAAGAAAATCAGAGGCAGAAAGATCTGGCAGTAGCCGGCATCGTAGTGGGAGCGGTGGGACTGACACTGAGTATTACTCTGGTTGTGATCAGTATCATGCTGTATTCGGAGGGAGGCGGTGTGAATCCAGGAACCGTTCCCGCCGGAAATGATACAGTAATGGCGGCACTTCCAATCTGGGGACAAAAGATCTTTTGTCCTTGATCATATGGAAAAGGAGTAGATAATAAATGGAAGAGAATGCAAAAAAAGGAATGGGTATTGCGGCGGTTATACTGGGTGGATTTTCCATCCTCTGCTGTACCTGTCTGGGATTTGGAATGTTACCGGCGATCGTGGGTATGATTTTTTCCATCATTTGTATCGTAAAGGGTACGGGTTCTGGCAAAACGCTGGGAATCGTCGGAATTATCCTGAATGGGATCGGAATCCTGTTAGGGGGCTATATTCTGTTCAGCCTGGCTCTGACGATTGATTGGAATAATGTAATGGATCCTCAGATTTGGCAGCAGCTGGACCAGATTGATCCCAATGACCAGAATCAGGTCCGGGAGTGGATGCAGCAGTTTTTCCGGATGGATATCAGTTATTTTTGATGGGTGCTGTCAGCTCATTAGCAGGAATAAGTTTTTGACCATCCATTGAAGCAGTATAATGACAATACCAAAGTAAACATAAGTGATACGGAAAGAAAGACCTCTTGTAATAAAAATTTTGCGGGGGGCTTTCTTTTTATCTGTCAGGAAAGTTCGTCTTGTGCCAAAAACATATACTTTTTCCAGTGTATGGCTAGTCATAAACAGGACATACATCACGAAACAGTAAAATACAAAGGGATGATAGATAAAACAGGAGATAAAATGCCCCCGTAGCAGCGACGTAAAGGCACGGGTTCCCCCACAGCCGGGACAAAAAAAGCCGGTGATCCGGTAAAACAGGCAGGGGTATAGCAGTTGTGAAAAATTTATAATTTCAAAATTATGCAAAAAAGACACAATGATACCGGCGATAAATAAAAAGATGCCAAGGCGGTAAAAAAATTTATCAGTCAGAGAGATCACCTGCTTTCTGCACAAATCAAGTTTAACTTGCTAATAACTTCGTCAAAAGTTATTTTATCACATCGAATATAGGTTGACAATGATGCATAAGTGAAAAATTATCCTTGACACATTGCGCTCATCTGTGGTAAAATGGCAAAGGTGCAAAAAGCAGAGTTATCCACTCTCACCTTGCCGCCCTATGAGGAGCGCGCAATGGTCAACCATTTTTTCAAAATGCGAGAATACTGAATTTATGTGGATAGCTGGCTTTAAAAACAGTTATCTTTTTTTATTACATTTGGAGGTGCAGGTTATCAGCGATTTAATGATTAACGAGCAGATTCGCGACAGGGAAGTGCGCGTGATCGGCCCGGACGGAGAACAGCTTGGAATTATGTCAGCAAAAGAAGCTTATTTGAAGGCAAAGGATGCTGACCTTGATCTGGTTAAGATTGCCCCGACGGCAAAGCCGCCGGTCTGTAAGATCATCAATTACGGAAAATTCCGGTATGATCAGGCGAGAAAAGAAAAAGAGGCCAAGAAGAAGCAGAGAACGATTGATGTGAAGGAGATTCGTCTTTCGCCGAACATTGATACAAATGATTTAAATACAAAGGCTAATCAGGCTCGTAAATTCCTGTCCAAGGGTGACAAGGTGAAAGTGACCCTTCGGTTCCGTGGCCGTGAGATGGCGCATAAGGATGTCGGACGCGAAGTTCTCAATGCATTTTATGAGAAATTAGAAGACGTCGCTGCGATCGATAAGGAAGCCAAAATGGAAGGAAGAAGCATGATCATGTTTTTAACAGCCACAAAATAGTGGTAGATTTCTGCTACCAAATATAAATGGAGGAAATAATCATGGCAAATCAGAAAATGAAGACAAAAAGAGCCGCTGCAAAGCGATTCAAAGTAACCGGAACTGGTAAACTGGTTCGCAACAAAGCTTACAAGAGCCACATCCTGACGAAGAAGACCACGAAGAGAAAAAGAAATCTCAGAAAATCAACTCTTGTGGATGATACCAACGTAAAGACAATGAAGAAGATCATGCCATATATCTGATGGATTGGCGAAGGAGGTAAATGACAAATGGCTAGAATTAAAGGCGGATTAAACGCAAAGAAAAAACATAAAAGAGTATTAAAGCTGGCAAAAGGTTACAGAGGCGCCAGATCCAAACAGTACCGTGTGGCAAAGCAGTCAGTAATGCGTGCCCTGGAGACTTCTTACACAGGAAGAAAGCAGAGAAAAAGACAGTTCAGACAGCTGTGGATCGCGCGTATCAATGCGGCAGCACGTATCAATGGACTTTCTTACAGCAAGTTTATGCATGGTCTGAAGCTTGCAGAGGTGGATGTAAACCGTAAAATGCTTTCCGAGATGGCGATCAGTGATCCAGAAGGATTTGCAGCGCTTGTTGACGTGGCAAAGAGCAAACTTGCATAGTTCAATGGCGTCATTGAGCTAATTTTGACATAGTTTTCGGTTAAACTGTCTATAATGAATTTAGAAAGGGTACTTCATCCAGATGAGGTACCCTTTTTAGACCAGACGGGATCTGTGCCGTCGAGCAAAGAGGTGGGAAATTATGAAAATCATAAATAATAAAAAAGCATGGCTGGGCGTATGGCTGATCCTGTCATTTGTTTTGGGCTGTGTGGTGTGGGAGCCGGTGAAGGCTGAGCAGACCGATAAAGCGGGGGATTCTGCCGGCATCCAGACACCTCTTCCGGAAGGGCCCGCATTTCCTTCTGAGACACCTGTCCCTGCGGAAGTACCAGCTCCCACGAAAGCGCCATTGCCACCTACTCCTGTTCCCACCGCCTCTCCGGCTCCGCTGGTGCTAAAAAACAAAAACACGGCATACCGCGCGGGGAAACAGAAGGGAATTGGCTATGGCAAGATAAAAAAAGGAAAAATATACCGCATATCATCCTATGGTTCCGATACCGTCAGGCTGCTGCCATCAAAGAAATCCACTTTTCGGATGACTGGAGGGATACGGAAAAAGGATATCACTTCTAAAAAGATCCGGGTTTCGCAGTCGGGGATCGTATCCTGCGCCGATAAGAAAAGGGACAAAAAACAGTATGCCATTGTGCAGATAACGGCAAAGGAAACCGGTGAGAGCATTTTCGTATACATTTATTTTGCCCCGCGGATCTACTCAAAGACGCCGGCGAAGCGGGTGTTGTACCAAGGGAAGACAACGAGGCTGTCATATAATTATTCTGCCAAAAAGATAAGATTTACTTCTTCCAATAAAAAAGTGGCGCGTATTGATAAAAAAGGGATTGTGACGGCGAGACAGAAGGGAACGGCTGTCATCGAGGCGAAGGTCCGGGGATCCCGGAAAAATTCAGTCAAGGTTAAGATCATCGTAAAAGAAGAACCCTGGCTGGTCAATGACAGGGACACAGTCTATAGTTATGAGGATATGACAGAAGATCTGCAGCAGATCGCCAGAAAATACCGTGGCAGGGCGGCGCTGAAATGTCTGGGGACCAGCGAAGACGGGAGAAATATCTGGTGCCTTCGCATTGGCAGTCCATCGGCGGGGAGAAAGCTTCTGCTGGATGGGGGCATCCACGCGAGAGAATGGCTGAATTCGCTTATGCTTATGCGGAAGAGCGAGGAGATCCTGAGGCAGTATTCCGATTATAAAAACACGCTGGCACATACGTGTCTTTATGTGGTACCCATGATCAATCCAGACGGTGTGACAATCTCTCAATTTGGATTTGATTCTATCCGTAACAAAAAGTTGAGAAAGGTCTGCAAAAAGACCAAAAAACCTGCCCGCACATGGAAGGGAAATGCCAGAGGGGTAAATTTGAATCTGAATTTTCCCGGGGGCTGGAATACAAAAAATAAGTCAAAAAAACCCGATGGGATGACTTATCCGGGCAAGAAAGCGGCTTCAGAAAAAGAGACGAAGGCAATGATGAGGTTTGTCAACGGAATATCCGGCCTCAGAGAGGCGCTGAATTATCATTCCATGGGGAGTATCCTCTATTGGAACTATAATGTGGAGGGGACGCCTGCGCTCTATGGCAGACAGAAGGCGCTGGCGGAAAAGGTGAATCAATTTACCGGCTACCGGCTTATGCCAAAATCCATCAGCACAGATCCCAACGGCGGTTTTGGCGACTGGCTGATCTACAATAAAAAAATTCCCAATGTGACAGTAGAGACGGGATCCATCATGTGTCCGCTTCCTCATTCACAGCTGGGGAAGATCACCCGGGAAAACAGCAGCCTGCTCTCCTGGTTTGCGGGAAGCAGATAAAAAATAGATAAAAAATGAAAAAACATTTGACAATGGGAGGAAAATCTGGTATTATAGTCAAGCAGTGTTAAATTGCATGCGGAGTTGCTGGAATTGGCAGACAGGCATGACTAAGGATCATGTGTCTCTGAGACGTGTGGGTTCAAGTCCCATACTCCGCATTGACAAAATGATGAGAGCCGCCTTGGATAGGCGGTTTTTGTCGTTATAGCTTGACCGTGTCATTGAACTGTGAAAAGAGGAGAGGGGAAGATGAAATTGAACGTCAAAGTAAAAATAGCATCGGCAGTCTTTTTGACAGGATTGTGCCTGTCGCTTTCGGCAGCAGGTGGAAAAGAAGCCTGTGCGGCGAGACAGAAGGTGGTGGCGATCGATGCGGGGCATCAGCTGCGGGGAAACAGTGCAAAAGAACCGAATGGACCGGGGTCTTCTACCAAAAAGGCAAAGGTGACGTCGGGTACCTCCGGCTGTGCAACAAAACTACCTGAATATAAACTGAACCTTCAAGTGGCGAAAAAGTTAAAGAAAGAACTGGTAAAGCGGGGCTACAAGGTGGTTATGGTCCGCACCAGCCACAATGTAAATATATCCAATGTCCAGCGGGCACAGGTGGCAAACCGGGCAAAGGCAGATGCCTTTGTGAGAATTCATGCAAATTCCGCCTCCAGCTCATCCGTCAGCGGAGCGCTGACCATCGCTCCAACGAACAAAAACCGGTATCTGTCGAAAAAGGTGCGCAGCGCCAGCCAGAAATTTTCCAAAAAAGTTATCGCTGCCTTCTGCCGTGCCACTGGAGCAAAGAACCGCGGCGTTATGTATACGGATACAATGACAGGAATCAACTGGTGTAAGATTCCTGTAACCATAATTGAGATGGGATTTATGAGTAATCCGTCGGAGGACCGGAGGATGTCATCGGCTTCCTATCAGAAAAAGATGGTGAAGGGAATTGCAGATGGAATAGATTCATATCTTGCCTGATGCCATTTTTTGTGATACAATGAACGCATAAGCGCGAACGCAGACTTTTAAAGAATGCGGTGCCTGTTTACAGGCAAAGCGCATTCTGAAAAAGTCTATGTGAGTCTAACGAACACGGAGAAACCGAAGGTTTCGACGTGAGTGCTTATGCCAGTCACGTATATGATAGAATAAATATGTTATGGGGCTGCCGCCCTGTCCGGCAGAACGAAAACAGAGAAAAAGCCAGGGAGGACAATTAAATGGCATTATTACAGGAATGGAGAGATTATGCATACGCAGAGGATATGCAGAATTCCAAAAAGGGAGAGGAACTTTGGAAAAATTATTTTGAACTGGAAAGAGGAATCTACGAGCAGCTTTTGGCGAACCCGGAGGAAGTAGTTGAGGGAACCGTGGAAGGGCTGGCAGAAAAGTATGAGGTACCCCTTTCTATGATGGTTGGATTTTTAGACGGTATCAATGACAGTCTGAAAGAGCCCAATCCCATTGATACCATGGAGAAGGATACACAGGTAAAACTTGATATTGACTGCGAAAAATTATACTACAATATGGTTGAGTGCAACGCTGAGTGGCTGTATACGCTTCCCCAGTGGGACGAGATTCTGACCAAAGAGCGTCAAAAGGAGCTGTACCGTAAACAGAAGAACTCTGGCACAGTGCGCAATGAAGAACCAAAAGTGGGAAGAAATGAGCCCTGTCCATGCGGCAGCGGCAAAAAATATAAACATTGCTGCGGTAGAAAATAATAATCCTCCCTTTAAGGGCTGGATGATCAAAACAAATTGGAGGTAAGGATATGTTAGTTTCAGCAAAAGAGATGCTTACAAAAGCAAAAGCAGGAAAATATGCAGTAGGACAGTTTAATATCAACAATCTTGAGTGGACAAAATCAATTCTTCTCACCGCAGAAGAGTTAAAATCCCCTGTTATCCTTGGAGTATCCGAGGGAGCGGGAAAGTACATGTGTGGTTATAAGACTGTTGTGGGCATGGTAAATGGAATGTTAGAGGAACTTGGCATCACCGTTCCCGTAGCGCTTCATCTTGACCATGGCAGTTATGAGGGGGCAAAGGCTTGTATCGAAGCAGGTTTTTCTTCTATTATGTTTGATGGTTCACATTATCCCATTGAGGAAAATGTGGCAAAAACAAAAGAGCTGGTAGCTGTCTGCAATGAAAAAGGAATGTCCATCGAGGCAGAAGTTGGTTCCATCGGCGGGGAAGAAGATGGAGTTGTTGGTGCCGGAGAATGTGCAGATCCGGAAGAATGTAAGATGATCGCAGATCTCGGTGTCACCATGCTGGCAGCGGGAATCGGCAACATTCACGGAAAATATCCGGAAAATTGGGCAGGTCTCAGCTTTGAGACACTGGATGCCGTACAGCAGTTGACAGGAGATATGCCGTTGGTACTTCACGGTGGAACAGGAATCCCTGAGGATATGATCAAAAAGGCGATCAGCCTTGGAGTTTCTAAGATTAATGTAAATACAGAGTGTCAGCTTTCCTTTGCGGATGCGACACGTAAATATATCGAGGCTGGGAAAGATCTGGAAGGAAAAGGCTTTGACCCACGTAAGCTTCTGGCTCCGGGTGCGGATGCCATCAAGGCAACAGTTAAAGAAAAAATGGAATTATTTGGTTCAGTTGGAAAAGCTTGATTCGTATAACGTCAGATAAAAAAGCCATACTATTCCTGTAACGTTAACACATTACAAACAGGAGGAACACAACAATGGCTAAGAATTTTTTAGACGATTTCAATGAAAAGAACAGCACAAACAACAACTCGAACAACAGCACAAAGAATAGTACAAACAACAGTACTAACAACAGGTCAAACTGCTCAAACTGCCGGAACTCTTCAGGCTGCAAGAACAGCACAAACAACAACTCGAACAACAGCACGAAGAACACAAGCAGCAACAGCTCAAGTAAGAATTCCAGCAAAAATTCTACAAAAAATGCAAACAATTCTTACAACAGCACAAAGTAGTTTGCCACAGCGATCAGGCCGTCACCATTCGGGGGCGGCTTGATTTACGCGAAGGCACAAGCCAAGCTGGAATGTATGAATTTCAATTTGGCGCCGCCCGCGAACTGGCTTGACGAGCTAAAATTGGCTGCCGGCTTATCCTTATGGGTCACGTTTTACATAATCATGTCATATAATGTAATAAAAAAGAACGTGATAAGTATGAGCTTTTCGATAATACCCATCCAGGATCTGGAGAATTATCTCAGAAGACCGGGAACAATTCTCATAGATTTACGGGAGGAAGAAGATTATGAACAGGGCCATATAAAAGGTGCTAAAAATATACCTTATGAGCGCTGGCAGGTGGAAAAAGAGACCTGGACCCACAGATACGACACCGTGGTGTTTTACTGTGAACGGGGGAATCAGAGTATGTATGCGGCGAGGGAGATGAACAAGAAAGGCTATTATGCCATCAGCATCGCCGGGGGATACCAGGGATATAAGGTATGGAAAAGAAAGGAAACAAATGCTGAATGAAAAGTAATACGTATGAGCTGATCGCACCCTGCCATTTTGGAATGGAAGCAGTGCTGAAACGGGAAATTCTGGATCTCGGTTACGAGATTTCGGCAGTGGATAATGGAAAAGTTACCTTCCGGGCAGATGCGGAGGGAATTTGCC
The DNA here is from genome assembly GCA_948848225.1 of uncultured Eubacterium sp. Taxonomy (GTDB): domain Bacteria; phylum Bacillota; class Clostridia; order Lachnospirales; family Lachnospiraceae; genus Eubacterium_F. The sequence continues at coordinate 3,241 of CAQOJF010000041.1, read as the reverse complement.
GGGCAAATATTTTTCTGCGGACAACAGAACGGATTCTTTTGAAGGTGGCGGAATTTAAAGCGTTTACCTTTGATGAACTGTTTGAAAATATAAAGGCGCTGCCATGGGACAGATACATTCCAAAGGATGGAAAATTCTGGGTGGCAAAAGCTTCCTCGGTAAACAGCCAGCTGTTCAGCCCATCGGATATTCAGCGGATTGTAAAAAAAGCAATAGTAGAAAATCTAAAACAAACGTATCACCAGGATTGGTTTGCGGAGGATGGGGCAGAATATCCCCTTCGTATCAGTATTTTAAAAAATGTTGTGACAGTGGGGCTCGATACGACGGGAATATCTCTTCATAAGAGGGGATACCGGAAGTATACAGCTCCCGCGCCGGTGACGGAAACGCTGGCGGCAGCGCTGCTCCTTCTTTCACCCTGGAAAAGGGACCGTATTCTGGTGGATCCATTTTGTGGAAGCGGCACGATCCTCATTGAGGCGGCGATGATCGCCATGAATATGGCTCCGGGGATGAACCGGGAATTTACTGCCGAGGGCTGGACCAATCTCATTCCCAAAAAGGAGTGGTACTCAGCGGTGGAGGAAGCTTCTGATCTGATGGAAGAGGAAGCAGAGGTCAACATACAGGGCTACGATATTGATGGAGAAGTTCTGAAAATGGCAAGGGCAAATGCGGCGCTTGCCGGTGTGGACAAGCAGATCCATTTTCAACAGAGAGATATCATTAATTTCAGTTCTCCGAAAAAATATGGTTTTGTTATATCCAATCCGCCCTATGGAGAGAGGCTTTCATCTAAAAAGGAAATGGAGCTATTATACCGCACCATTGGCAATATCATTCGGGAAAATGAGACCTGGTCTTTTTTCCTGCTGAGTGGTTTTGAGGAAGCGCAGAAGGCCATCGGGAAAAAAGCGACGAAAAACCGGAAGATCTATAATGGCATGATGAAGACCTACCTTTATCAGTACATGGGGATAAAGCCGCCGAGGCACTGATTTATGTATGAGAATCCCCTCATGCAGGCATGGTGAATTCTCATACACTTGGCTTTACTTTATGTAAAAGTCGATTGCTTCGTGCCGCTGGCACTCCCGCACTCGCCGCCTGCATTCGCAGTACGGGCTGTCGCCCTGCCTGCTCATTCCGGAGGTGCGCCAAATGTATGAGAATCCCCTCATGCAGGCATGGTGAATTCTCATACACTTGGCTTTAC
>CAQOJF010000041.1:0-1922 GCA_948848225.1 uncultured Eubacterium sp. | reverse complement strand
TTTTACGGAAAAATGTGCTTGCTATTTTATGCTGTACCGATTATACTAAGAAAGAAATGAGGAATATTATGCCAAGGAAACTTATATTTGCCACCAATAATCAGGGAAAAGTAAATGAGATCCGGCAGATTCTGGGAGAGGGTTATGACGTATATTCTCTCAAAGATTTGGACATACATACAGATATCGTAGAAGATGGAACTAGTTTTGAAGAGAATGCTGTCATCAAAGCAAAAGCCATCTGTGAGGAGACGGGAGAGATGGTGTTGGCGGATGACTCCGGTTTCGAGGTGGATTATCTGAATGGTGAGCCGGGCATCTATTCTGCCAGATATCTGGGAGAAGAGACATCTTATGATATAAAAAATGCAGATCTTCTACGACGCTGTGAAACGGCCAAAGAAGGAGAGAGGACGGCGCGGTTTGTGTGCGTCATCGCCTGTGCTTACCCAGATGGAAGAGTGGAGACTACCAGAGGGGTAATTGAAGGAGTACTGGCGCATGAGCCGAAGGGAAGCAATGGTTTTGGCTACGATCCGATCTTTTATCTGCCGGAACGGGGCTGCACTACCGGGGAATTGGAGCCGGAAGAAAAGAACCGTATCAGCCACCGGGGAATTGCCCTGCGGAAAATGGTAGAGAAACTAAAGTAGTACATCAAAAACGCAGTATTTGTTAAACTGGTGATACCTTTATCGGGAGAAAATGATATGGCAGAATATCTAGTGTTCAGCGACTCTCATGGCAGAGATGACAATATGCTGGACATCATAAAACAACATAATGAAGCAGAGGGGATTTTTTTTCTGGGAGACATAGAGAATCATGGAGAAAGGCTGAGAAATTCCATTCCAGGCCCTGTATATATGGTCAGAGGAAATTGTGACTGGTCATCGGATGCGCCGGAGTTTCTCGTGTTTCAGCTGCATGGTCACCGCATTGCCATGACCCATGGACACAGACAGCACGTGGTGGGAGGGGTGAACATCCTTAAGTATTGGGCGCTGGAACAGGAAGCGGATATCGTCATGTATGGTCACACCCATGTTCCTTTTGTGGAACAGTCTTCCCAGCTGACAATTCTGAATCCGGGCAGCATCTCCAAACCGAGACAGGGTGATGGCATTCCTACTTATGCGGTAATTAATTTCGCAGAGGGTGGGGAAGTCCAGATCGAGATTTGTAAAGTATGACATGCCGCTCTCACCGGCACTACCATATAGGAAAGGATTAATATAAAATGTTACAGTATTTGATAGTTTTTTTAGTGTCTATGGTACCCATCGTTGAATTGAGGGGAGCGATTCCTATTGCAGCGACCTATATGGCGGCTGGATATGATATTTCCATGCCCATATCTTTTGTCGTAGCAGTGGTGGGAAATATGCTTCCAGTTCCTTTTATCTACCTCTTTGCCAGAAAACTGCTGGAATGGGGGGCGGACAAGCCGGTCATCGGAAAGTTTTTCTCCTTCTGCCTGGAAAAAGGCGAAAAGGGAGGAAAAAAGCTTCAGGAAAAAGCGGGGAAAGGTCTTTTTGTAGCGCTTCTTTTGTTTGTTGGTATACCCCTTCCAGGGACAGGTGCATGGACTGGCACATTGGCAGCGAGTCTTTTGGATATGGATTTTAAATCCAGTGCGTTGGCAGCTATGGGTGGTGTGCTTTTGGCGGGCGTCATCATGTATACGCTCAGCGTGGTGGCAGCGGGAACGTTTACGGCATTATTCCTTTAGAAAAGAATTTCTTCACCATGAAAATACAGTATTATGGAAAATAATAAATATAAAAACAGAAAAAAGTAAAAAAAGGCTTGACAAATTTGTCTTGTCCTAATATAATTGTTAATGGCGCTGCTGGTAAGCGAATGGCGTATGGGATCTTAGCTCAGCTGGGAGAGCATCTGCCTTACAAGCAGAGGGTCAC
>CAQOJF010000040.1:0-28253 GCA_948848225.1 uncultured Eubacterium sp. | reverse complement strand
TTATTTGCTATACTTTTCTTTCTTGGATCTCCTCTACTTATTTGTTTCAAACTTATCTCTCCTCATTTACAGTATACTAAAATACTGCCAAATTATCAATTTCATTTTTCGTCAAAAAAACAATATGAATTTACATGGAAATACATCCAAGTGTAAAGCCAAATGAGCCAGTAGCTAAACTCTCATCTCCATATATTTTGCTATTCTAATAATTCTTTAAATTCAGTTATCCAATTATATAATGTCACCTTATCCACTTTACCATCTGATATTGCCGGGCAAAATTCTGCATTATGGAGCAGAGCATATATACTACTTATAAATCGTTCATCCGCCTGTTTTTGTTCTTGCACTTCTTCCATACTAACGCATCCTGAATAACCCGGTACTGTTCAAACTCACTTTCTGCAAATGCCTTCACAACCGCCGCTGTTACTTTTCCCTTATCCTGCAAAACCTCTGCATCATTAAACTGCAGAAAAGCATCCAGTTTAGAAGCCCAGTCCACCATAGTCACCGGATGAATCCATATCTCCATTATACCGCAGACCAGTTTTTGTGTCATTTTTTAAGAATTATAGCATTTTCTCATAAAGAATGCTATAATAAAATCAATTGCATTGAGGGAGGTTTTCCATGAAACGAACCGACGGTTTTCTACTTAAAAAAATAAATCAGGTCCCCTATCTCCTTCCTGTGGGACAGCGGATCGCCGAACAGCGCAGGGGAATGAGATTAAATGAAACCGGAGAACAGATCTGGAATCTTATTCCCTTCGCAGAGGACCGAAATGAGCTGCTGGCGCTTTTAACAGATTATTATGAAATTCCCCTGGAAAATAAAGATATGCTGAAAAAGGATATGGACTCCTTCCTAGACCAGCTGGCCGCCTGGGGAATGCTGGAAGAACCTCCCCTGGCTCCGTCAGGTTCCGGAGTGGATATGAGGATCGGCGGACTGTCAGTTCATCTTTCTGCCACTAAGGAACTGATACCCTCAGAATTCCTCCCCTTTTGTAACAGTGAAGCCCGGTCCCCCGACATGACCATCGAAATCCTTCCCTCCACCGGCCTGTCCGCTTCTTCTACTGACGGACTGCTTCGGATTCAGTCAGAGGATCTTCTGGTCTGCGAACAGGAACAGGAATACCGGATCCTGTTCCCCCAGTCGCCGCAACTACAGGAGTGCATACTGCAAAAAGATGGAACGTTTGCTCGCTTTTATGTGATTCCTCCATACCGGGAACCTCTTCTGTCGGATCTGTTCCACGCCATCCGGCTGGTATTCCTGTACATGGCAGGAAAACATGGACGGCTGGCCATTCATTCCGCCTCCCTATACTATAGAGAGCGGGCGTGGCTCTTTGCCGCCCCGTCGGGCACCGGCAAATCCACACACACAAACCTATGGAACCAATATTTTCACACGCCGGTATTAAACGGGGATTTGAACCTGATTTCCTGTGAGAATGAAACTCCCATGATACACGGGATTCCCTGGTGCGGGACCTCTGGCATCTCCGATGCCTCTTCCTATCCACTGGGCGGGATCGTTCTTCTCAAACAATCACCCACAAACCTGTGCCGGGACCCAGCAGAGGACGAACAGACACTTCTGGTCCTGCAGCGGAGTATCTCCCCTGCCTGGACAGAGGAGATGTTAGATGAGAACCTTCGCATCGCCGCGGCAATCACAAGCTCCTGCTATGTCACCCGTTTATTGTGTAACAGGGAACGGGAGGCCGCGAAGTACATGAAGGCCTGCATCGATGACCATCTGCGTCAGATTGGTGATATTTAAAACATTCGATATAGAATGGAGATTATTATGCTTGATACTCTGAAACATTTGAGAAAGCGAATCCGGGAGGGAATCCTCACAGATATGCTTGCTCAGACAAAATGGATCTACCAGTATGCCAGACGTTACTGGCTGGCGATCGTATTTTATACCCTGATCGGACTCACTGGAACCGTTGTTTCCCTGGGAAGCAGTCTGGTTTCTAAAGATCTGATCGATATCATCACCGGACACCAGACCGGTGAGCTGCTAAAGGCTTTTTGCGCCATGATCGGCCTGGCGCTGGGTGGTACTGTGATGAACCAGTTTTCCAGCTACATCTCCAACTGGATCAGTATAAGGGTGGATAACGAGATCAAAGCCGATATGTTTTCTAAAATGCTGGTGACGGACTGGGAATCCATCTCCACCTACCATACTGGAGACCTGCTGACCCGCTGGAATTCCGATGCCTCCAATATCTCCAATGGCATCCTGAACTGGATCCCCAGCCTGATTATAAATACCTTTAAATTTATCAGCGCCTTTGCCATCGTCATCTACTACGATGCTTCTTTTGCTGTGTTTTCTTTTATTGGCATTCCCGTGACACTGCTTATGTCCCGGACACTGATGAAGCGGATGATCCACAACAACCAGAAAAGCGCCGCCTTAAATGCCCGCATGTCGGGTTTTCATCAGGAAGCCTTTTCCAATATACAAACCATAAAGGCCTTTGACCTGATCCCGGTCTATATCAAATATTTAAAAAGTCTTCAGACAGAGTATCTGTCCATGCGGCTGGATTTCCAGAAGATGTCTATGATCTCCTCCATCCTCATGTCCATTGTCGGTCTTATCGTCAGCTACAGTTCCTATGGCTGGGGAATTTACCGGGTCTGGGACGGCGTCATCAGCTATGGGACCATGACCATGTTCCTCTCCCTGTCCGGCACATTGACTGGTACTTTGAATGCCCTGATCGGTCTGGTTCCAAATGCCATCAGTCTGACCACCTCTGCTGGCCGTCTGATGGACATTCTGGATATGCCAAAGGAGGATTTTAGTCAGGACGACGCCGTTCTCGCCTTTTACGAACGCCACCGAGAGCAGGGGATCCGCCTGGAGGTATCTCATATCTCATATTCTTATCAAGCGGGAACAAAAGTATTTGAAAATGCCAGTCTCCACGCCTGCCCCCATGAGATCATTGCTCTGGTAGGCCCCTCCGGAGAGGGAAAAACCACCATGCTCCGTCTGATCCTGGCACTGCTGACTCCCCAGGAGGGTTCCATAACACTACAGAGCTCAAGTCCAGGAACCACGGAATCCCTCCTATTATCCCCCTCCTGCCGCAAACTCTTTTCCTACGTTCCCCAGGGAAATACTATGTTTTCCGGCACGATCGCAGAAAATATGAGAAATGTTAAACCCGACGCCTCTGACGAGGAGATCATCCATGCCCTGAAGATGGCATGCGCATGGAAATTTGTGTCTGCTCTGCCAGATGGCATCCACAGTAAGATCAAGGAACGGGGCGGGGGATTTTCAGAAGGCCAGGCCCAGCGTCTCTCCATCGCCAGGGCGCTGCTGCGCAAGTCAGCCTTTCTGCTTCTGGATGAAGCCACCTCTGCTCTGGATATCGAGGTAGAGCGCCAGATCCTGCAGCACATTCAGGAGGACCGCTACCCAAGAACCTGTATCGTCACCACGCACCGGCAGGCTGTCCTCAAGATCTGCAGCCGCATATACCAGATTCAGGACAAACAGTGCATTCAAATAGAAAAAGAAGAACTCCAGCATCAGTAAGAAACCCATTGTACCAGCCTGATTGATACCAAAGCTAGCTCGACCGTATTACTTGATACGAATCTTTTTCACCTGACTCCATTTTCCATATATTTTTTTGCTGCCTGCAGTACGATATGCCCGTACTTTCACATAATATCGACGGCGGCTTTTCAACTTGTTAATGGTCAATGCCGTCTTCTTCTTTGAGCGTACAAGATAGGTTTTCTTCCCTTTTTTCATCTTCCTGTTATTGGCGATCATAATCTGATAACCGCTGGAATCTGCCTTTTTCCACGTGATTTTCATCGTATGCTTCTTTTTACTCAATAGTTTCTTTATCACTACTTTGGATGGTTTTTTTACTGTGGACTGAGTTGTATGGTCTGGCGGGGCAGTAACTGGTGTGAAATCCGGCCCTTGTGGTGTCGGGGTCTGGGACGTTGATGGCACTGGTGGCTCTGTTTCCGTCGGCGGAGGTGGAAGATATTCTCCTTCCTCATTGGCTTCTGTCCAGTTCTCACCGTTCCCCTTCGGCACTGCTTTTCGCACATTCCAGATGGAACTCTCACCGGCAGAATTCACTGCTTTTACTGTAAAATAATAGGTCTGGCCACCCTTCAGGCCAGATATCGTGTACGTCTTGTCTGTTATACCGCTTATTTTTCTTGTATAGATGCCCTCTTGTTTTCCATAGTATACTGAATAGGAATCAGCCATGTTGCTGGGACGGAACCACAGAGTAACCGTACCCTCTTCCTCTCCCGGCTGTTCCGCGTAAAGCAGAGGGGAATTTGGCGTTTTTTCTACGGTAAAGGAGCGCACTTCATCTGCACATTCTGTAAACTTCCTCCTGTCCTTTGTATATGCTGTCACTCTCCAGTAATACGTTTTTCCAGGCTCCAATGCGTTTTGTTCAACGGTATATTTATTGTAAATCATATAATTCCGTTGAAGTATGATATTCGACATATCCTCTTGATCGGATATTTCCAGCTGATAGAAAAATGCATTCGCGGATTCTTCCCAGGTCAGCTCCGTTCTCCCAGATACATCGGACATGCCATCTTCCGGGTAGATGAGTTGGAATCCTTCTGGTGATGTTCCCTCTCCTTTGGTTGTAAAGTAATGCAGAACCCCGTTCATCGGTCGTTCACCCTCGGCATTCTCAGCATATACCATCCAGTAATAGGTGGTCTTCGGCTCCAGTCCCTCTCTGATTTTGTAATAACCCTGGGAAGCGTCACCAAATTGCCCGGTGCTGCGCACCGTAGTAATTCCTCGTTTATCGACAACTGGATCCGATAAATCTTCATTTTGGGATACGATCACATGGTAAGATTTGGCCTTGTAAGCGGTAGACCACTTCAATTCCGGTTTCAAGTCCTCATTTTTTGCACCCACTGAAGGCATATAAGGACCAAACTGACCTGGTACATGTTCACTGTCGCCCGTCAAAAAAGAATAGACTGCGTTATGTGAAACCGGCACGCTGCCATTTTTATTCGTGGCCGTTACTCCCCAATAGTAAACCGTGCCCTTTTCCAGCGGCTCAGGTAATGTGTATGTCGTCTCTGTCAAATCTTCCTTTACAACGACAGGACTGGATAAATCCTTGTTTTGGGAAAGTGTGAGTGTATAAGTACTTGCACCGGCAGAATCCGACCAGGAGAATACCGGCAGATCTGTCACCACCTCTCCGTCATCCGGAGTCATCTGCGCAAAGAAACCAGGCTTTGCCTCATCGGTTTTGACGATGGCAAAATACGTCTGATCCGCTGCTGCCTCCGGGATGGAAAAGGAAAGATCCTGTCCTTCTATCGACTGTGGCTGAATGCTCTTCTCGAATTGCAGACCATCATTTTCCACATCTGTGATACGGTAGAGATCAATGGATACGTTATTCAGCTCAAAAGGTACATTGGTCAATGATACGGAAACATCTCCATCTGTTTTATTATTCGCCACTATAATTTTCGCTGTTTTCTCTCCTCGGTCCACCGAAACGGCGCCAGTAAAATTTGTATCCCCTGTGGTTGAAACCTGGACATAATCTCCTGACATCTGGGAGAACATGTAATATACCCACCAGATCGGGCGGCGTGCCGCTGGATTTTGTTGTTTTACATTTGTGGTCATCAGATCACTCATGCCATTCCAGTTTTTCGACTCCATACAGCCTTTTATATTTTTGTCAACACCTGTTCTTATCACATTGGACATACTCCTTGCCCAATCGGTAGGATTGGTGCTGCCTGCATTGTTCTCTTCCCAGATAATATATTTTCCATTGGCTTTCGGGTATTGCTCCTGCAGGCTGCGAATGGTATCTGCCCACTTGGTCAGCTGGGGAAACGTGGCAAATTTATCATCTTTCCAAAAAGCATGCCACGAAGGCCCCTCGACCGTAATATCATTATCACTGGCATACGGGATATAAAAATCTGGTATCCCGCCAAAACCAACTCCTCCTGGCCCCACCGCCGGAATATCATCGGGATAGACTTCCCGCAGCGCCTCCCACACAACACGATAGGTCTCTTCCGTGCCGGTCCAATACTCATTTGTCAGATCTGCATAATCCGGCTTGGCGCCATTGTCCTTCATGAATTGAAGGACATCCTTTATATACTGCTTAAAGTTTGCCAGCTGCTCTTTTGTCTTCAGTGGCTCATTTTTGCTGGTATCCATCGGACTTCCGCTGGCTGTCGCCCACGAAGGGTTCATTCCCATCAGCATATACCACTGAAAACCGCAGGATTTTGCCCGCCGGAACGCTTCCAAATGCCGTTCCTTTACACTTCCTTCATACGTATAGTAACTTCCATCCAAGTCACCAATTGCCTGAAAATTTTGTACGGGAAGGGTTTCGCGATTCAAGAGCGACCCCAACAACGTCAAACGGCTGTCCGGCACATCATAGTTCGGAGTAAGAATATAACCGAACATGCACGGGTCCACTTCCCGCTGTATATCGGAACAGTCCGCTGTAATTGCCGGTGTTCCTTCTGCCTGAACGTTAATGCTGCCGGGATTCAAAAGTCCAAATCCCATGAGCAGCAGCAGAAATAAAACACCTGCAAAAAACCTTTTCTTTTTTGCTTTCATACCGTTGCCTCCTCTGCTGTTTATTCTTGTTATATAACATTATATTTCATTTTTTCCTGTTTTTCTTGAACTATTTTATTGAAAACTAATACGATTTTGATCGGATCGGATTGAACCCAGACTAAGAATATGATATCATTGAAAGAAAAAAGGAGGGAACTCTATGGCAGCATTGGGCACCACCAGTTACATCGAGAACATAACCCATCAGACACAGCACCGTCCCTTTTCGATTCACCACACGATCGTACAACCGAATGTACCGTGCGCCTTATACCTTCATTGCCATTCGGAAATGGAATTTTTTTATTTGGAAAAAGGAAAGGTAACACTGCAGGTGGAAGACATGGACTATTTTCTGCAGGAAGGTGATGCTGCCTTTATCCCGCCAAATGTGCTTCACAGCTCCTGGCGCGCCTGTGGTCTGCTGGATGAGTGTTCCTTCTATGCCATTGTTTTCTCCAGGGAAATGATTATGGATTGTACGCCTTCCTATTGTGAACACTATTTTGAGCCGATTTTGTACAATGCCGCCAACTGCTCGCTTTCCATTCAGTCCGATGCCGAATGGAAACGGGACATTCTTACACGTTTAAAAGAGGTATTTTCACAGTTTCAAACAAAGATAGAAAACTGTGAGCTTTTGCTTCGGGGCAATCTGCTTATTATCTGGCAGCTCCTTTACAATGAACATCTGTCTCATATAAGCAGCCAGTATTCCAGTTCCCCTATGTTTCCACAGCTAACAAAAAACGTCGATTTCATATCCAGCCACTTTACGGACACGATTTCTCTCAAAACCCTTGCCAGAGATGCCGGGCTGAGCGAGGGACATTTCTGCCGTCTCTTTAAGGAGTTCACCGGATTTACCCCGTTTCAGTATATCAACCGCATACGCATCACCAAAAGCTGTGAATATTTATCAAAAACCAACAAAAAAGTAGCTGAAATAGCCGCATTATGCGGTTTCAACAACATCAGCTACTACAATCGTATCTTTCTACGGATCATGAAGGAAACTCCCTCCTCCTACCGAAAACACTTTATCACCACTGGAAAGTAAAAAAAGAAGAAATCCCTAAATCAGAGAGAGATTTTTCATGATATAAATATCTCTGCTTCAGATCTGGAAATTTCTTCTTTTAAAATTAAAATCATCTCATCTATCAATCCGTGAGTTTTACACTGGTCACCTGGAGGCCTGTATCCGCTGTAACGACCAGATCCCCAAGTCCAATATTATCTGTTGGATTCTGGTGATAAAAATAATCAATCACGAGAGTTGTTCCTGTACCGAGACCAACAAGAGTTCCATTGCTGTGCTTATATTCGACAGGCAGATTAAAGGAGATCGTCATCGTCTGTTTGTCTTTTGTGTGGTCCGCCTGATGTTTGCCATCGATCTGAATCCGGTAATCACCGCGGCCAGTCTGCATCTCCTGATGTACCCGCGTCGTGATGGTATAACATCCACTGGCTGCATAAACACCCTCACTCAGCTCTTCATTGATCAAGATGGTCGGTTTGCTATACTCTTTCATACGTTCATCCTCCATAAATAAAAAAGCGGTTAACTATGCATCTATATCGTATTATATAACATTTTTTTATACTTTGTCAATGATTCGTATCTTTATTTATCCTTTTCCAAATTTTTGAACAAATGCAGTTCCTTCGTATACCGGCTCCGCTCTTTGGTTCTTTTGATCACCTCAAAAAAGGAAATCCTCCGGATCTTCCGGTTATTCCAGCAGAACTTTACAAAAGTCACCGCCCACAATACCGGCCAGAGCAGCAGAATACGGCTTGCGCCGGGATACCCCAGCCGCATCTGATGATGAAATTCCCTGATATAATCCATTAAGCCATTTCCCCGGAGCACCACCATCCGGCTTTCTTCATTGAGACCAAACTCCTCGGCATCGAGAATCTCCCTCATGAATACCTCCAAAGGGCCCTGAAAGGTTCCTGTCAAAATTCTTTTTGCACGCTCTCTGTGTAATCCGAGATATTCGGCGCAAAGAGAGGTGATCATATCGGAAAATCCCTCCAATCCGGTCTGTCGTATCCCCATGAGATACTCTTCCCGTTCTCTTTGAGACACCTCCCCGTTCCAAAGCACCACCCAGTCACAGAGAAGCTTCAGGCCGAACCCTGCACGCAGAAAATGCTGCAGCATATGAAGTATCAGCTGAAAGGCGTGGTCCCCCTTTTCCAGAACCGGGAAATCCAGTCCCATCACATGGACTACCTGGGTCCGCCATCGCATCTGATCCATATGTTCTCTCAAAAAACAGTTGACCTTTTCACTGTCGAAGGGTTCTGCCATCATTACATGCAGTTCCACATCGATCCCCTCATCAGTCCGCCATACCTTATGATGATTTCCATTCTCGCCAGGTTTCCTGGCAAATCCCATCCCCTGGAGAATCCCTTCTGCCCTCTCTCGCTGCTCCGGCTCCAGCAAGAGCACATCCACATCTCCAGATTTGCGCAGTTCCGGTACCGGATAGGCCCCCGCGGCGGCAACTCCTTTGAGAACTACAGAAGAAATTCCTGCCTCTTCCAGTCCATTCACCACATAGTGGGTGAGAAACATCAGATGATAGCTCTGCTGAACCGTGCGCCGGCTCTCATGTTCCAGGCGGCACCGGACCGATTCTGGCATCGGATATCCCTGCTCCACAAGAGGATACAACAAAGGCAGCACCGCATGGGCCTGCGCCAGCCCCAGGATCTCCTCCCAGCATCCATCATCAGAAAGCGGCTGTTCCGGGACCTTCGCTTCTGCTCCGGAAAGCACAGCAGCCAAATAGCCAAACAGCTTATTTTCACTCTGGGAAAATGTCACCTTGATCCTATTACTCATCAGCTCTTCCCCCTCCATTTTTCTGTCAGATCCATAAACTTCTTCCATAAAAATCGGAATTCCCTTGTGCGAAAATAGCAGAGGAGAAAGATCAGATTCGGAATCGTGATACAGATCAACAGGCGGACTCCTAAAATTCTCCCTATCCCGCCCCCCACTCTGAGACAGAGCAGATTGGTCACAAAACCCGCTGCTGCCACCACCGCCGTGTAAAACCCATAGCGCATAAAATAAGAGGCGGCACTGATCTTTAAACTATGCCGGTACAGAATCCACGGTTCTACCCAGAAGGAGGTCAGGAGCGTGCTGATCAACGTCCCGCCAAATACTCCCACCGTACCGAACTGCCTTGCCAGGACGATGGAGATCCCCAGATTCAGAAGCGCCCCTGCCAGGGATTTGTACCGGTCAAACCAGAATAATCCCAGTGAATCCCGAAATACCAGCGCCGCCTGCCGCATTCCCGTGATGAAGAAATTCAGGCACAATACCAGAACCACCTCCATCGGAAATACATACTGGGCGCCAAAGCTGATCTCTACAAAGGGATTTAACAGTTCATAGAGACAGATCACCGCAAAACCATACATCCACTGTCCCACAAAAAAGGAACTCTCAAAGATCCGTCTCACCCTGCCGCTGTCCTCGGTCACTCCCAGATTTCCCACACTGGCCGTGATTCCCCGGAACACCTGGCTCACCAACTGATGAATGGAACCGATCACCAGATAATAGTTGGAATAACACCCCACGCTGATGATCCCTACAATGGAGGACAGCATTAGATTGTCGGTGTTATTCACCACCACGTCCCCGATCTTGTGCATAAGCATAGCACGGATATTTTTAAATATCCCCTTTCTCTCCTCAGGGTCCAGGGGCTGGATATTCTTCTCTTTCAGATAGGGATAGAGGCGGTTCGCTTTTCTGGATATGCTGATATTATTTCCCAGGGTACACAATATATATATGACGAGAAACAGTATAAAATTATGGGTCGTCAAAAGAAGTATGATCTGCAGCGTATCCTGGATCAGAAGAAATATCATCTGGTAGATCTCTCCGATATAGCTGAGCTGATGGGCATCGATCAGTGTTTTTTTGTAAATCAAAAGGTAGGACAGCACCGAATTTGCCAGATACATCAGATAGATCAATATAAGATGATCCACCTCCGGCTGATGCCGGATGAGTACATCCATAAATGGGATGACCGCCAGCCCCCCTGCTAAGACGATTCCCGCCACGATACGATAAAACCGGCGGTACATCTTCATCAGGGACTTCTGCCGTTCAAAATCCCCCTCTGCGATCGGCTTATAAAGGGCATAGGTAATGGCGGTACCCACCCCAAGTTCAGACAAAGCCAACACATTGAGCACATCCGAAAAGAGGCCATTTACCCCGACATAACTCTCACTGAGGCAATGGGTAAATACCACTCTTGTGACAAACCCCATAAGGATCGCGACGATCTTCGATACCATCGCCGCGGTGGTATTGCGGACCGAGTGCTCCGTCCTGCTTCGCTCCATCACTTTCTTTCGCCCCCTTTTATTTTTATATCGTATTTTTAGCGCTTCTATGCTATACTTAGCTCGATGCCGCTGATCAGACATGCCGTCCTGGCGGCGCCACCATATAAGAAAGGAAAAATTTTTCATGTCCCATTTTATCCATAAAAAATGTTATATTCTGTTGGGCAGCCTGGTTCTGGTATCCGGGCTGTGCGCCCTGTTTTACTTCACAGCACCCCGTACCCGGTATGAGGCCGCTGCTATGACAGAAAACAGTGAGATCCTGAACAATCCCTATTGTGGATTCTATCACCTCTATGGCTATCTTCTGTCAGAGGAAGGCAGGAAACCAGCAAGGCAGTGGTGTGAGAATATGCTGGCAAACGACTCCCAGTCTATCCTACTGCTGCAGATCAACTTAAGACATTATTCAAATAAATCCATCAGTAGCTCTGCCCTGGATCAGCTGGATACGATACTTTCTACTTTTTCTGGTGTTGACAGACAGCTTATTGTCCGCTTTCTCTACGACTGGGATGGCAATGCCCTCCAGACGGAGCCTGCCAGTCAGGATCAGATCCTGTCCCACATGAAACAAGTGGCGCCGGTAGTAAACCGCTTCTCCAGCCATGTTTTTCTCCTGCAGGGGATATTCACCGGCAACTGCGGGGAGATGAACCAGACCCATTATGGAGACAGGGAACATCTGTCTCTGTTTATGGAAACCCTTGCCTCTGTGACCTCCCCGGATATATTTTTATCGGTGCGGACACCCCAGCATCTGCGGACCATCACAGGTACCAGAACGCCCCTGGACAGCAGCCAGGCTTATACTGGAACCCTTCCTGCGCGTCTCGGTCTCTACAACGACGGTATGCTCGGTGATGCGTACGACTGTGGCACCTACGACGACACTCCCTTTGCCGGAACCAGTGATCCCGCTGAAAAGGGAACCCGGTCCGAAGAGATCCAGTTTCAGAACCAGCTCTGTCTTTATGTGCCCAACGGCGGTGAAGCCGTATTAGATAATCCCTATAACGATCTCGACCGTGCAATCCAGGATCTGAGACAGATGCATGTCTCCTATCTCAGCGCCGACCATGAGGCTTCGGTGCTGGACAAGTGGAAAGCTTCCCAGTATCAGGGAACCTCTGGTGATCCCTTTGACGGGAACAGCGGCTATGACTACATCGCTGCCCATCTAGGATACCGATATGTGGTGCGGGATTCCTGGGTGACTGGCACAAAGGGATTCCGTCCCCGGCCCATCCTGCACATAACTCTGGAAAACACTGGTTTCTCCCCTGCCTACCGCCCCTTTGACACGAAGATTTTTCTACAAAATACTGACAGTGGAGAAAAAATCTCCCTTCCCGCTGATTTTGACAATCGGACTCTGCTGCCTGACAAACCACAGACCCTGTCTCTGCCCATAGATATAAAATCAGTCCCGGAGGGAACCTGGCAGCTCTCTCTGTCCATGACCGACCAGGCCACCGGCATTTCCATCCAGTTTGCCAATGGCGGTCAGAGTTCAGAAAAAGAGGTGGTTTGCGGTCAGATCAGCATACAGTAACCTTTCCCAATAACAGACGCCCCTTCTCTCCCTGGCGGTTGGAAAAATATACCGCCCTCCCATCCTGACATCTTCGCATTGCGAGAAAATAACTTCCCGCACCCGGCAAAAGGCGTTGTGACAGAGATATCCGCTGGCCGGGGTTCCAGTTTCGTACATCAGTTTCAATCCTTTGGGTCTCTGTATTTCCCTCAGGATCCTCATATTCCAGCAGCAGTTCCGCCTCTTCATACATCCTGGCAAAGCCGATATTCTCGATCTCCAGCTGCAGCTTCATTTCCTTCCTCTTCGGTTTCAACACTGCCTGGCGCACCACAAACCGGTATCCGAGATGGCGGCCGATATAATCAAAGCCATTCATCCCCTGCCAGACATCCTCTTTTTCCCATCTCAGTTTTTTCCAGATTTCAAATACCCTCTTATCATGATCCCGATTGAGATAGGAGAGATTCATCCGGGACAGCCGTCCGGCGATCTGTTCCAGCGACATCTTTTCTGTCATCTCCCCATAAACTACCTCGCCCCCCTGGGGCGCATGTCGGCATAACCGCTCTTCAAAATCCAGCTCTTCCAGAGGGAGCCAGGACTGTTCCCAGCCGGCTTCTTCCCCGGACTGGTTCCCAAAGGTACCAAGATCCGTCTCCGAGGCGAGAATACCATCGTTGTACAGCCCGGTCTTAGCAATCTGCGCCGCTCTTTCCCAATCCTCCCGGTCAAAGAGCTGCCTCCACTGCACAGGTTTTCGTACAGAATGATAGATCCTGCCTCCCGTGCCTTCCCGGAAGATCGACGCCAGCCGTCGCATATATCTAGGGGAGAGATATCTTGAGGTGTGCATCTCTCCCCAGCTCCCTACAAGAATCCCCTGATACACATAGATAAGCTGTGCCTGTGTTCCCATCAGTTCTGATAACTGCTGAAAATGTCTCTCTACGATGGCAAAGCGGTCCGGTTCATTTTCCAGCCCTTTTCCCTCCAGATCGTAGACAAATCGCAGCAGGATATCTTTTCCGGCATCGGAAAAGGTCTTTAAAATGCAGCTGATCCAATCCATTTCCTCCTCATTTAGAGCTTCCCCGCCAGCAGGTATGCAGATCAGGAGAAGCACAAGGGCATCGGTTTCATGCAGACTGCTCCGCATCTCCTCCGGCGTCCTATAGGTTCCGGTATCAAAAGTGTGGATCTGGTACCAGCCCCGCCCCGGATTGTACAATTCTTCCGTAGATTCTATGAGTTCAGTGGGTTCAACCCTCCACCTATGCATCCTTTTCATCGGCAGCCCCCGCATCCAGCTTGAATATTCGTATTCCTACCCAGACGGCAAGGATCGAAAACAGCATCCGGCACATATAAAACAGTGGCTTTAACCCGGAGTGCATACTGACTCCCTCGGTCCGCGGGTGCATCACCGCCGGAACTTCCACCAGACGGAAGCCCAGAAGCAGCATCTGCATGATGATATTGGCATCGGGATACCGATCATCAAAATGATTGTAGCGGGAATAAAAGATCACCACCCGCCGACTGAGCCCCTGCAACCCTGTGGTAGGATCTGCGATCTTACGTTTGGTTCCGAGAAAGATCATGGTGCGAAACAGGGACCAGGCAAGTCTCTTCGCCACGGAGACCGGAAAGGGCGTACTTCCCTCCATAAATCTCGATCCCAGCACGATATCCGGCTTCTTTCCCTGTTCATCTGCCGTCTTTAATTTCTCATAGATCACAGGTATGTTACACACATCATGCTGACCGTCCGCATCCATCTGGATCACATACTCATATCCTCTGCGGATCGCATACTTGTATCCCAGCTGCAGCGCACTTCCATAGCCAAGGTTAAATACATGGGTAACGATCTGGTACTTCCGTCCCTTTACGATCCAGTTTGTGTCATCGGAAGATGCATCGTTCATGATCAATACATCTGCGATGGCAGCGATGTCTGGCTGTTCCAGCTGATCCAGTAGTTTCTCAATATTTTTTTCTTCATTGTACGCGGGAATTATGATCAGTAATTCTTTCGTCTCTTCCATATCCTCACCTCCCTATCCTTCCGTGATCAGACCCAGCAGTCGTTCCAGCTGCTCCCTCTCCACAAGATCCTTTTTTGCCGCTTCTTCTCCGTAACGCCGGCATGCCTCCGGGTCCCGGAGCAGTTCACAGATTCCGTCCCGGATCCCCTCTGCAGACAGTTCACACATCCTGCCGTCTATGCCATCCCTGACCTGCTCCCGGTTGCCGCTGCAGTCCGAAACCAGAATCGTACATCCCAGCGTCTGCGCCTCCTGAATGGCGATACTTTTTCCCTCGTAGCGGGTGCAGTGGACATAGAGGTCTGTCTGGGCATAGTAGGGATATGGGTTTTCTTTGGCTCCCAGCAACAGGAAGTCTTTCTCCAGTCCATACTGCCGGATTTTCTTTTCCAAAGGCCTGCGCTCCTCGCCCTCCCCCAGTACGTACCATCTGACATTTTCTCCTTTTTCCTTTAAAAGCTTCATCGCTTCCACCGCTGTTTCATAGGCTTTCTGGGCGGTAAGTCTCCCCACAGTCAGAATGCGGACACCGGCAAAGTCATCCTCAAACCCACCGGGAAGCGCTGCCCGCTCCCGAATCCTTCCCGGATCAATCATATTATGAAAAATCTCTGTTTTTCCCGCGTATTCTGGATAGGTCTCCAGAAAATGCCGGCGCACCTCATCGGACACCGTGTAGATCCGGTCAAAGCTGGCATAACAATCCAGGTCCAAAGATCTGGTATAGCCGGCTTTCACATAATCAATGTGGATAAACCCGACCTTTTTCGCCGCCATTACGTGATCTGCCACAAAGTAAGCAGAACCGCCCTCCAGATAAGCCACTGCCAGATCATAGAATTCTTCCGGCGCCGGCGCTCCGTCGGACATCACCCGCCACAATAGTTTATCCGGCAGCAGCTTCCCCTTCCGGACCATGGAAACCAGATTTTTTATCAGATAGGGAAGATTACGGAACACACTTCCCCGCCGGAATAATGTCCGAAACACATAGCGGTTCAGTCTCTTTTTCCCCTCCCTGCCCAGCACCGATTCCCGACAGAAATCTGCATTGAGAAGCCTGACATGGGAGGGCAGCTGATCCACCATCTCCCCCTGATTCAACAGAACAAAGAGCGAGATCTCATATTCCCTAGGGGAGAGACTGCGCAGAAGTTCCAGCAGCGCGGTCTCCGCTCCGGCTCCCCCCAGAGTATTGATGACAAATAATATCTTCTTCATACACACCTCCCGCTTGACCCGACGTCATCGAGCGAATGAATATAGGAATACTAATTTTTCTTCTTGAGCTCCCCCAGCTCTGCCAAGATCCGCTCATTTTCCTGATTCAACAGGGAAACCTGCATGGCAAGTTCCTGATTTTTGCGGCTCAGAACAGAAAGTTGTATACTCAGAAAATACAAACAGCACACAACACAGCCGCCTGCCACGATGATAAGCAGCATACCCGTTCCACTGACATACTGGCTCAACGTCACCGGACGAAGAAGGATCCCCGCCAGAACCAACAATAAAGATATTACCCCCCAGAGCAGGCAGAACTGCTCCTTTAACCGCCGTTTCGCCAAAGATAATATGGTCTGCATAAATATTAATACACCCGCTGTAATCATTACGATCCGTAATATCGCTCCCGTCTGCATGGACATCATTCCTCCTCATTCTCTATTTGCTGTAACACCAGCGAATACCGGTCAAACACTTTGGAATCCGGCTGTTTTCCATGACCCGTCTCTAAAATACTTCCCCGGCAGAACACGTGCTCATCCAGATGATCCTCCAACCAGTTTAAGCGGTAGTAGGCACTGCACCACCCCAGAAAAGCCCCGGTGAACACACCGGTCCCATACCAGATCTCCGACAGATTTACCGCCGCGATGCTGCCGCCAAGGGTTGACAGGCAGAAAATCAATGCGGTCAGAAGGGAACCCGTGAGATCATTAAAATAGTACAGGAAGATGATCGCTGCATACATGATAAATAATATAAAATAACCTGCTGCCAGACATGGATAGATTTTCATCACCATCCCCCCAAAACCAAACCGGGGAAGCAGGATAATACACAAGAAGAACAACACCGCAGATATAATAAATTGAATTCTGGCGAGATTCAGCAATTCCTCGGAAACCTGACGGAACATCCGCTTCTTCGCCAGATCGATATCCATCTCCCTGCCGCCGATCACTGCCTCCGAGTAGGCCTTATACCTCTCGTGAAAGTGCATTTCTATCCGGGAAATAAAAATGATCGAAGTAGATATATTTGTAAACATAGCAAGGCATGTGGCCAGATCATAGGATGGGGCGCTCACAAAGGTGTCCACCACCACCATCTGAAGTTCTGTGGACCAGAATACAAAATTATGAATAAACAATCCAAGGATATACAGAAAATTCGTCACAATAAGCTTCCAGTACCGCTTAAAATAGTGCAGTACCTTTTTATATTCCCCGCTGTTGCCCCGAAAATAATTCCGTATCACAGCGATCTCCAGACTGGCAATCAGAAGGAAACCAGCATCCAGAGAAACCAGCATAGAAAATGTCTTTTCCAAATGGAACCCATAGACAAGTACAGCAGATAAGCCTATGGTCAGCACCATCCCCAGAAAGAAAAAGAAGGAGATCTTATTATAATCTTTACAGATCGACAAATACAGCATCTCATAAAATACCAGAACCAGCAAAACATATCCGCAGTAGCCGGCTGCGACAAAAGCACCTGACACCTGCGCCACCATATACTCCCGGATACAGAAGGGAATACCAAACAGACAACTGAATCCAACATTTATCATCATCCCCACATAAAAGCAGGGAAGAACATCATCGTAAGTCTCATTATAGATCACATCCGACATATATCTTGACAGAACAGAATTAAAGGGGGCCGCTGTCAGTAACGAAAAAATGAAGATATATAGGACGGTGCAGGCAAACAGCTCCCTGGCTGCATAACCGGTTTTCGATATCTCCAAAATCAGCTGCATGGCAACAATAGCGAAAATTACCATGATCATAGGAGCGATGGTGATCACCGTACTATATCCCATACCGGCCAGATTGGTAGTCAGCGTATTTTTATTGTATATTTTATTCAGTTTTACGCCGATTCCAGCCATGCTCATCCCTCCTCTCTATCCAGAACAGAAAATGCGTCTTCACTCCAGACCCCGCCTACATGCCCGCAGAAATCAAAATAAATGTCATAATAAGTCTTGCGCATATCTTCAATCTTGTATTTGCTCATGACCCGGCGGTATCCATTTTCCCCCATCTTCTCTCTCCGTTCCCGGTTCTGTGCCAGCTCCACCATGGCATCGGTAATCTCCTCCAGATTCATGATATGGGTAAGAATCCCCGCTGTTCCAAAAGTATCCTCCTCGCCATAAATCAGCTCCCGGCAGTTCCCCACGTCGGTGGCGATCACCGGCTTATGCGCCGCAAAGCTCTCTAATATCGTCAACGGCTGCCCCTCACTGATGCTGGTGAGAATGGTCATATCCATACGCCCCAGATATTCCCTGACATCCACCCGTCCGGTGAATACCACATCCGATACCCCCAGTGTTTCCACCAATTCAAAGCACTCCCCGGCATATTCCTCATCCTCGTCACAAGGACCCATGATAAACAGCCGAAGGGCTGGTACCTTTTTTTTCGCAAAGGAGAACGCCTGAATCATTGTCTTTACATCCTTGATGGGAGTCACCCGGAGTACCGCCCCGATCTGGATCTTATTCTGTTCCGCCTCTGTTTTTCCAGGAAGTTCTTCCAGTCTGCCTGTATCGATGCCATTGGGGGTCACTCTGGTTTTTCCGGCAGGACACCCCAGCTCGATCTGAAGGCCTCTGGCGTGCTCATACAGACTGGTAACCAGATCCGCCCGTTCATAGGCTGCCAGAGACATCTTTTTAAACTGTTCAATCCAAATATTTTTATAAATCCCATCCACCCAGTCTGCCTTGATCAGCTCTTCTTCCCTCTCCCTGGTATAGATCCCGTGCTCTGAGACCAGCAGACCGCAGCGGAAAAAATGCTTTGCCATGCTTCCCAGTATCCCGGCGTAACCAGTGGAGACACAATGATAGAGGTCTGCCAGAGGAACCCTGGTCTTTAAGACAAAAAACAGGGGAAGATAGATGGATCTAAGAGTCCACAAAAAGTCCGAGAATACGATCTGAGAATAGCGGATCTTGTAACATTCCCTGGCGATATGAAAAAAATCCTGCCCCATCAACAATTCATCGATGGAAAACTTTTTACGGTAAAAGAGGTCAAAAATTACATCCCAGTCTATCTTTTCATTGAGCACCATACTTCTCAGCGCCTTATATTCCTTTTTCGTTAATTTGAATTTATTTCTTTTCATCTCCCGGTTCTGCCAGTCGCGGTCCTCTAAATATACCTCGTGAACCTCCGTGAGATTTTCTGGCAGTTCATAAGCAAATCTGCCCCGCTGGGAACGGTTTGCCACGATGGCCAGCAGGATAAATTCAATATTTGGAAAATTTCGGATTATGCTGTGTATCCATCCGGATACCCCGCCTACCACATAGGGATAACAGCCCTCGGCCACAATGCAGATCTTCACCTCTCTCACCTCTTTCCTCTCTGTCCTAATTCTTCCTGATTTTAACTGAAACATTCCTGAAACGGGACAAGGCGCATCAGGGCAGATAATAATATAAGGAATCCTCCGGTTCACATGTGATCGTCAACTTCTCCTGACTGGCATGGATCAGATATGCGTCCGTCTCGATCTTTTTGAAATCTCCGCCCTGTACCGCTACCACCTCTTCACCATGGGTCCGGAGGATAAACCACAGGTCCCCGTTCCGGTCCTTTATGCTGACATGAATCTCATCACCCTCTCTGGAATCATCATAATCCATCGCAAGGAAATTCCGTATCCTTGTATCACATTCAGAAGCTGAGGTCTGATCGAACATTTCAAAAGCTTTCCAATAGGTATTGATGTGGCTGGAAAACTTCTCAGACACGATTTCCCAGCGATCCTCCTCTTTTTCCGGCCAGGTGATCTGATTCATGTCCAAAAGGATATTCGAGTAACCCAACGCCGTCTGGAGGCTTTTCATACGGATATCTTCCTTATAGGTATGGGAAATCCCTGCACTCGTTATACTTTGGAGTGTAATTCTGTCAGTGAGATAAGAAACCACCGGGCGCTCCGCCGAATAAATACCTGCCACAGTCTGAACATGTTCAAAAAAGGCATAATCTTTTAATTTCTCTATGCTGTACGCCGCCCCGCCTGGGGGAATATAAGCGGCCCCATAGCGGTACTGGCTGCCGGAATTCTGGAAGAAGGACTGATCTGCCTTCATCTTCCGGGTCAAATCACCAGAAGAAGCATACTCCAGTGTAAGTCCTGCCTCCGCCTCCCTCTCCTTTAACTGACGAAGATAAAAAATCAGCTGATCCTTCCGGGGCTCCTTGTCGTCTCCGTAATCAAACTGTGGAGCGAGATAACAAGTCAGATGAGCGCCGCTTTTCTCTACGGCAGAATAGAGTCCCGGCCAGATGATATCCCGGAATACGGCGGGCAGCTCCCTACTGTAGAGCTCTTTCATTTTCTCCGAGTTCTCTGCCGCCAGCCCTGGAAAATTTGCCACCCCCATACACTGGGCATTTACCACGGGATACAGATCATAGGGCTTAATCTCTGCCAGAATGGCGTTCAGCATGCCAATCCCGGTGCAGTCTCTCATAAAGTCACCATTTACGGCAAATACTTTGCCTTTACCAACACTGGCACGCCAGATCAGCGGCGGCAGCTCTTCATTTTTTACCGTGGGATCAGAAAGCATGCCCGCCATATAGGTTTTGCAGCCGATACGAGTCTGGTACCAGGGTATATTCAGCTCCAGATCCTGACGCTCCTGCTTTTCCTCTTCATCCGCCGGAAGATAAATCCCCTGCCCTCCCAGTAAGAATCCAGAAAAGAGGTTTACTCCCTGGATCTCCTGGCGCTGCTCTTTCACCTGGCGGATTCCCAGCAGCTCTTTCCACTGGCGGGAGGCTTTGATCTCATAGGCATCCGGCAGATCACAAAAAACCAGATTGCCTCCCCTCCGAGCCATCTCCGTCAATGTCTCGATTTCCTTTTTTTCTCTGACATAGGACGATTCCAGAAGAAGCACTTCCGCCTTCTGCCAGGCATCCTTCGGACAGTCCTCCACACTCTGGCAGACCACCAGCTCCCGCTTCGTATATGTACACCACCAGGAGACAGTCTTCCCGATATCGCTCTTCCCATTTCCCACATACAGCACATATCCGCCCTTTTTCAGCACTTCCTTCGGAGAGCTTTTCTGCCAGGCATCTTTCCCGTCCAGGCTGGCATCTGTAGCATAGTTATTGACGTCATATTCATTTCCCGACTCTTTCATAATCTGTGAGAACTGAAACAGAAATAACAATACGAACATGGTCACACCCATGGTCAGAAAATTTTTCCTTGTTATCATACTCTCACTCCTCTAATTCACGGGAATTGTATCCATAATCAATGGCAAAATTAAACAGGTGGTAAGGATTCTGCTTGATCTTATAACATACGAACTGGTCCGTCTCACAATAGGTCCTCACATCATAGGGATACAGCTGCTTAAATGCCTGCGCCCAATAATAAATCCGCGACATAAGGATCCAGCGGTTCTCTCCTTTATACATATCGATGCCCCCCACACTGGGAAGATCACGTATTGCCCCCTGTCTCGATACCGACTGACCACTTTTCGAATAATGTTCTGTATAGTCGATGGGAACTTTTTCGATAAAGATATACACGCTGTCCGTAGGAATACGGATCAATGGCTCCGCCCCGGGCTCCATATTCTTTAATTCCATATCTTTCAGGAAAGTAATCAGCTCATAATGATAGCCATGATCCAGTCCCATCTGCGTCTCGTCGTTGGCAGAACAGATCGTCCAGGTAAAATCCTTTTCCTCCCGGATGATATTGGTCAGACAGGTAATGGCTTCGTTGGTGACAAGAGTTGTATTCTCCACAGATTCCTTGCGGTAATCCCCATTCCACAGCAGACAGACCGAAGCCGCCACACAGACCAGGGAACAAAAATTCCGCCCCTTTCGCCAGTTTTTCTTCCATAATAACAGACGGATCACCCCGTCTGCCGCAAAGGCAAATGCCACCGGCAGCATATAGCCAAAATAAATCCGGCACCGGCTGCCGTCCATCAGCTCCGGCAGTCCTAATTCCTTCGCGGTCTGAAGGATCAGCATCAGTACCATAAAAACGCCTGTGGAAAGAAGCATGGCTCCATAGCACGGTCTTCGAAACACCAGAAAGAGGATCCCCAGCAGAAACAGCAGCTCCATGGCAACCAGAACAACGATATAGTACCAGGGCAAAGGTTCATTCAGCACCGCCCCATTGATCGCAGAACAGAGCTTATCCCATACTCTCTCCAGCTTTTGCCGGAGTCCTTCCGCCGGGTCACTGCTGCTGGTGGTTACACCAGGCTCCAGGACATCCGGTTCTGCCACCTGGTTGCCCCTTTCGTCATAGTAGATAACGGTGCTCCCAATATCTTTCTCTTCTGTGCTGTCCTGCTCTTCCCCAGAACCGTTGATGACGCTCATTCCCCATCCCAGAGATCCCTGCAGCGGCGTTCCCATGGCATAGGCCGCCGCCATCGGCAAAACGGCGATCATCACACTGATAAACCCTGTGAACAGCACATTCCAAAAGTACTGTTTGCGCAGGAACCAGAACAGATACCCCACGGCCACCCCCACACAAAAAAGCCCCGCGATCATCGTATCATAAAAATGTACCGCCAGCGTCATGGAAAAGCTCATGGCAAAAAACACCAGCGCAAACCGGGACTCTTTCGGTGGCAGCCATTTTTTCACTTCCTGCCTTCTCTCCTGAAAAAAATAGAAGGCAAAATAAATCGCGGGAAGAATAAAGATCATGCCGTACTCCTGGGGAAGCACCGAGAAAAAACGTAGATAGGTGCTGGGCTGTAGGAAATTACCAATGACATAGATTCCCATAATCCCGTAACCGATGTATCGGCTCCGGCAGCACAGACGTATAAATCCCAGCAGTACCATATGGAGCATCAGCGTCTGCACAAAGGAAAACAGCCGCATAAAAACATAGCTGTCAATGCCAAATACGGCATGAAGATAATAGATCACGCAATGATAACCAAAGGGATACACGCCGTCGATAAAGATATTATTTTCGCTCATTCCATTGATCCAGTAAAGATGCACCGGAGTATCAGAAGCGGTATACCCATATCCCCGCAGCAGCTGTACACCATAGAATGCTGCCAGCAGTACTAAGACCGCCACCAGCAGTATCCACTCCAGCCACCGCCTTGTAAAACTATGCAGCAACCCACGCCCCAGCGCTGCCACTCCTTCCCGCATATAATCCAGGATCCGAAATACAACGGTCTTTCCCCCCAGCTTTCCCTCTGAAATCCGTTGCAGATTTTGCCAAAGCCTGCGAAGAAAGGACACAAGACCTATATTATTCAGCCGCTGCCAAAGGATAATAGCCGGAACAAAGGTGCCTATGATCAGCGTAAAACGATTGGAGATATGAAGAAGCTGTAACAAAAAAACGAGATTCATGATATAAAAATTCCCTGACAGCAGACAGATATAAAACTTCTGGGCAAACCTGCGCTCCCGGATCCTGTCATGCAGGACGAAGGCAGGCAGCAGTACCGTCATGATCATATATACACCCAAAATCCCGGTAAACTGAAATATTGTATAAAGCCTCATTGACATTGGCAGCACCCTCTATCTTCCTTATTGCTGAAATACCCGGATGAGCTCCAGCGTCTCATTGTCGATGACCACTTTGGAGTTGCGCAGCTGCGAGAGGACCTGAAAAAACCGCTCCCTGTCCCCAATGGAAAAAAACAACTTCAACTGGCATGTATAGGTAGACAGCGTATCCGGAAAATGCTCCACCGCCCGCTCACACCAGATCCCGCACCGATCAAAATTCTGGATCTCCAGCAGGCGCATACTGACTGCCTGGTAGTGATGGCTTGTCATCTGTTCCGGGTATTCCCAATACAATAACTCACAGACAGCGTCCATCTGTTCCACAAAGGATCTCTGTTCCATATCCGTAAATACCTGCTGCCGCAGCACCTGATCCATATAATCGATGAGAATCCGAATGTATTCCGCCTGATTTGCTTCCTGTTTTTGAATCTCGTTACAGCACTTCTGCACCGTAGTCCGAAAATCGTTCAGCGCATCCTGGAGAATCGAAGCCGCATAATGGGAAGTTTCCGAGTCCTCACTATTTAATGCCAGTGAGATAGAAGCCAGCGATTCCCGGATATCCCCCCTCACCACATTCAGCATCAGGGTACGCAGATTATCCTTATCCGTAACGGCTAACGCCTCCTCCATGGAAACGACGGTACGCCCCCGCTCCTCATCGGCAGGGGTAAAAGTCTTCACCCGGTCCTTTTTAAAGATCACATCCTCCAGATCCACCTCCTGGAAGAAAAAGCACCGGTAAATGATATACCCCAAAAAGACATAAAGAACGCCGAGAACAGGGCATAATATCATCACCATACCTTTGGAAATGTAACTGAGAGGCCGCTCCTTATTTTGAATCCGGTTCCAGATCAGATACCCCGCTGCCACCAGGGTATTGATAACGACCACAATAATGAATCTTTCCATATCTGAACTCATTCCTCGATTCTTTCCACGATCCTGCTTTTTATCCCTGCTCCTGCAAATCTGCTGATGACGATATCCGCCTCGTTCCGAAGGGTATTGGCCAGAAGCACATACATCTTTCCGTCCCCCATGGTACCCAGATAGTCGGTCTGACGCAGATTTTTCATCAACACTTTTCCAATCAAATCATAATCTTCGGACTCTGTCTGAATCTGCAGCAGCGTACATACGGTTAGGTTTTTCTTTTTTGCCTTCTGGTATGCGGTCACAAGGGCGCTGAATGCCTCCGGCTCCAGGATCTGGGTATCCTCCACATATCTCTGCTCTTCGAGAGCCGCCATATAACGGCTTGCCCGCAGCATGGCATTCTGGATCAGGTAACTGATGACAACGAGCAGATTCGCCTGTCCCAGCGTCATCCGTTCCCACGGGATCCCCCATACCATAACGATCATATTCATTTCCTCTTTGTCATAAATGGCGTTTGCCATCAGAGGGTATCGTTCATCCATCTGGCGGTTAATATACACCTTGCGCTCTTTCAGGCTCTCATAAAGCTCTCCCATCTCTGGATAGCGGATGGAATTCCCCAGCTTGCGCGCCACCTCCGAGCTGGAGGAAAACAGTCTGGCGTAATCCGAATTATACACGGTATAGATCGCCACATCCGGACTGCGCAGGATCTTGGATAAGATCTCCACCGCATAAAAAAGAACTTCCTCCGGCGTGTACTGATCCAGGGTAGATGTGATGCTGTACAGCTTTCCAATGCTGTCCTTCTGATCGATTACCTGCCGCTCCAGTACATCCTTTACCCGGACGTTGCTGCTGTTAATATCTTTGATATCCCTCAGCTGGCGTCCCAGACTCTTCTGGACCTCCGCCCCCTCGGTTCGGATCGCCCGTATCTGATCCCGCATATAGCCCACCACCAGGCCAAGTATAAATAACTGCGCCATCCAGACATAGGTGGTATAATCCAGCATCACTTCAAATCCGCTGCGGGTATACATCTGGCGGAACAGATATCCGCATACTGCCAGCACAGCGGAAAAAATTGCCTGATGCTGCCCATAGACCACAGCAAAAAGCAATACATACAGCAGATAAAAATCCAGTCTCGAAAAATACCGGCTGTCAACTGTCCTGTTATTTAGCATAAAAAACGGAATAAAGCATGCCATATTTTCTATAAAAGGAACACATGCCTTAAAAAACCACCCAAATCTGCGAAAAATGCGCCCGCCAAAGCTCTTCTTTTCTTCCTCTTCTCCTATAAATGCCTCTTTATGTTTCATGATATAGGAAGCTACTCTCTGAATCCCGTCTTCCGGTGGATGACAGACAGCGGCTCCAAACTCATTGATAAACCGCTGATTGGAAAGTACTTTCCGGTATTCATTCAGCTCATTGGCTTCTACAAGCTCCGTATTGCTTCCTATCGTTCGGCACAGGATCTCTCCGATCTGCAGCTCTGTCACCGGAACAGAAGATGATATGTGATACAGGGAATATCCCGTTTTCTTGAGTTTTATAAACTGATAAATAAACTCCACAGCATCTGACTCATACAAGAGGGCATGGGTAACGTTCGGATCCGCCAGAAGATATCCCTGCTCCAATGCCTTCACACACATAGATCCACAGAGCCCATCCAGCTGGCTCCGGTCTTTTGGAATACCGTACAGATGATCCAGTCTCAGCACCACAATGTCCAGTTCCTGAATTTCCCTGAAATTATTACAGAGATACTCCGCCTGTACCAGTGCCATTCCCCGGAATCCTTCTCCACAGGCAGCTACATCCTCTGGTATATCTTCCTCAAAATTTCCCTGATACACCTCTTCCGATGAGAGGTAGACAAACCGTCCCTGTCTCACGCTGGAATAGGCGGTCAGCAGGTTCATAAGGGCAGAAATATATTGTACAGAATCCCGCTCTCTCTCCTTCCAGGAAAAATTGGAATCATATGCTCCCAGAAATAGCGTGACGTCTGGGCTGACACTTTGAAATATCTCATTCAGACTACTATTATCATAAGAAAAATCATAGCGTTCAAATACCTTTGCATAGGAACTTGTGCCGAATTGCTCTCCCGTCAGCAGATACACCCTATGTCCTTCTTTTCTCAGTTTGATGATCATCTGATCCATCAAACTTCCCGTGCCTCCAATAAGTAAAATATTCATTTCTGCCTCCACGCCGTTTCATCCAGATCCGCCTCATTTATGCGCTTTGATTCCCTGCCGTTTCAGCTGCTGACAGAATTCCTGGACGTCCTTCCCCACCTCTTCCTGGGAAATCCCGTATTCCGCCGCCAGATCCGCCGAAATCTCCTCCAGATCCAGTCCCTTCTCCATCATAGTCCAGATCGCAGCTCCCATCTCATTCAGAGGCAGCGGTTTTCTGTAGGGATACCCCGGCTGGCTCATATCAAGAAGCCAGTAAATCCCGGCAGCGTACCGCAGCTGATACAAAGTTCTGCCAGACTTCGATTCTAACGGCATGATTTTGATTCTCCTTTATCCTATACATCCTCTTTATATCTTTATATTATACTACATAAGCAAAGGGTTGTAAACCCTAGCAGGTGAGGGGGGAGGGAGGCCCTTGGGTTCAAGCGCCTTGTCCTTTGTGTTTGCTGAGCCAAGCGTCCACCCGCACATCCGAACCATATCCAGATTCACCATGAATCAGTAAGACGGGGTATATTCTTGTTACATTGTATTTAAAATTCGTTTTTTGTTTTTTGAAATAAGTCTCAAATTTCTTATGCCCACTCATAATATTTTTCTTGTTGTTAACTTCTTTGGGTTATCTCAAAAATATGTTTTTCATGATCATATCGCTCAATACATTCTTTTAAACTAGTTTATGGAGATTCTTCAGATTCTGCAAAATCAACAAAAGCACTCGTCATTTGCATTGAATCTGTTATGCTGTCATAATTCATATAGGCATATGCTTTTCCGATATAGTCTATTCGATTAGGCATATAAATGAGATACATCAATCTCATAACACTTTCCATATTTGATCTCTTAATAACCTGAACTCCTTCTTCATCATCTAAAGGCGATATATAAAGTGTTTTATTAACATTTTTTGCTATTTTTTTATTTTCAAACATTTGACTAGAGAAAGAATTTTCATGAAAAGAATTATTTTGTTTTCTATCTATTTCTAAATCTTTTGCTTTATATCCTATATCCAATAAGGAAATACTCTTTTTATACTTAACAGCAGAAGCTTCAATGACCACTTTATAATTATCTTGTAATCGTCCAGTAAAAAATGAACGTCGAGTAATGGTATCTTCCTCCTCATTTATTTCTTCACTTTTGAATATAGAATTTAGTAAATCATTATGAATTCTTAAAATTTCACAAACCATTCCAGTATTTTTTAAATTCATATAATTAGTAATGATTATATCATCTAATCCATCATTAGTAACATCTGATATATATATTTTGGGGAGCCAATCTCCATAATCCTCTACTATTGTCTTTGAGATATATTTTTTTCTATTTAAATAATCTAAAACAACAACATAAATATCATTCAGATCGCCTTCAACTTCAACAGACACGAGAAGTGCTAAACAATTTCCTAAAACTTGTTTTTCTTTTGCTTCCGTCATTTTTATTTTATCTCGAAAATCAACAGAAAAATTGTATTGAACATGAATAAGTGAAGTTTGTGACGAAGTAATATTTCCAATATCATATCCAATTATTTTAGCATTTTTAAATCCGCAAAATGATAAATCAACCACAGATAACTCCTCTTTATCATTTAAGGTCTCTATAGGCGTTTGCGAAACGCCACAATCCGCATAAATACAGCATTCTTTGTTGC
>CAQOJF010000039.1:0-28848 GCA_948848225.1 uncultured Eubacterium sp. | reverse complement strand
TGTTAACCGTGGGGTTGTTGGTTCGAGCCCAACTCGGGGAGCTAGACAGCTGAAAGGCAGTTGTCCGAAAGTCCTGTAAACACTGATTTACAGGATTTTTTTGTATAGTTTTAAGTTAAAGCAAATCAAGAAAACTGGTTACAGATGAAATGTGACTGTAAATCAAAATGCAGATTTGATTACGGGACGCACATAAAATTTTGATTTATTCATAAAGAATTGTCGGCAAAGCGAGTAATAAGAAAAATTGTCCTACTCGATTGCGTAATAAAAAACGGGTTCTTCCGCATACTACCATCATGGAGGTGATAGAATGCCAGTAGCGCATAAAAGTGCCATATCAGTAGGATTGTTATATATTCCTGTCGGGATGTACAAGACGACCAGGAATGCCAGTATATCCTTTAACCAGTTATGTAAGGATTCCAAGGAGAGGATACGATATAAGAAATACTGCCCGTCCTGTGATAAGGAAATCAAAAATGAGGACATTGTCAAAGGATACGAATACGAGAAGGGGAAATATGTGACTTTTACATCGGATGAGCTGGAGAAGATTAAGACCAAAAAGGATAAGACCATACATGTGGAGCATTTTGCTAAAATGTCAGAGATTGATTCGATTCTGTTTGATAAGAATTATTACATGGTTCCGGAGTCTGGAGCAGAAAAAGCCTATGAACTTCTCCGGCGTTCATTGCTTGCCAAAAAGGAAGTGGCGGTGGCAAAGACGGTCATCGGCACCAACGAAAATCTGCTGGTTTTATATCCCACGAAGGAATGCCTGATTGCCAAAATTCTATATTACCAGGAAGAAATACAGGAACTGCCGAAGTCCCAGGCAAAAGTAGAAGTGACAAAACAGGAGCTGGATATGGCAAAAACGTTGATTGAGTCCATGACAAAATCATTCGATATTGCGGCATATCATGACGAATATCAGGAGAAGCTTCAGAAGGCTATCATGACTAAAATCAACGGAAATGAAATTGTATCAGCGGATACTGGAAAGTCTGAAAACATCATTGACCTGATGGAAGCCCTTCAGCGTTCAGTGGAACAGGCAGAAAACGATAAAAAGGCGGGAACTGCATAATGGATTTGTTTGACCAGAGGGGCATACAGCCCATGCTGATTTCAGAACAGGTGGAGCCGTATGATGATGACGGCTCCATTTTTGAACTGAAGCTGGATGGCTGCCGCTGTATCGCCTATCTTGATGGGAGCGGGGTGGATTTAAGAAATAAAAGGGACAGAAAGTTATTGTCCCAGTTTCCGGAACTGGAACACATTTATCAAAACTCTCATGGAAAATGTATTCTGGATGGGGAACTGATCGTTCCAGTGGAGGGAAAGCCGGATTTTTACCAGTTGCAGAAACGGACACTGGCCACAAATCCCTTTAAGATCAAGTTAGCAGCTTCCCGCAGTCCGGCGGCATTTGTTGCCTATGATATCCTGTATCTGGATGGGAAACCGCTGGCAGAACTTCCTTTGATGGAGAGAAAGGAAATTCTGGCAAAGACGGTAACGGAGTGCCAGCAGTTTTCTGTTTCCCGTTATATTGAGAGACAGGGAAAAGCGTTATTTGAGATGGCGAAGCAGCAGGAACTGGAGGGCGTGGTGGGAAAGAAAATGTCCAGTTTGTATTGGTTTGGCAGGCGGACAAAGGAGTGGCAGAAAGTTAAATGGATGAAGGATGAGGATTTTGTGTGTATTGGGTATATTCCCAAAGAGAAGGGCATAACCAGCCTGGTTTTAGCAAAATATGACGAGAATGACATTCTGCATGTTATAACCCATGTCACGCTGGGAGTCAGCCGCATGAAGATGAAGGAGAACGGTGTGCAGGAAGGCCGGTGCAGGTTAGAGCAGATACCGGATGGACACGAACGTGCTGTCTGGCTGGAGCCGGTGGTCTGCACGATAGAGTATATGCCGACGGAGAGGGAAGGATACCGACAGCCTGTGTTTAAGGGATTTCGGGAGGACAAGCAGCCGGAAGAGTGCAGGATGCCCATTTTATAATTGCTATATGCCATCAGAAGTGTTACAGTAATTATATTAAAAGGAATTGTTATT
This sequence comes from uncultured Eubacterium sp., assembly GCA_948848225.1. Lineage (GTDB taxonomy): Bacteria > Bacillota > Clostridia > Lachnospirales > Lachnospiraceae > Eubacterium_F. The sequence continues at coordinate 26,766 of CAQOJF010000039.1, read as the reverse complement.
AGATGGAGGCGATGGAAATGGCCCGGACAGTTGTCAGGCAGAGAAAAATCCCCTTTGAAATTTCAGCGGACAATGATCCGTTTTATGGGGAATCCAATACAAAGGTTCTGAAAGAATCTATGGAACAGATGGAAATGCACCCAGAGAGAAATGTCGTAAAAACACTTGAAGAACTTGCAGATGACTGATAATTCATTTTCAGAATGGGCATGGGAAGATTTCAGTATTGGCGGGGCAGGACAAAAAAGTACAAAGACAGTCAGACCGGAAGTAAAATCTTCTGGCGGGCTGTCTTTTTCTAATATGATGATGAAGATTATAAATTTATATGGGAGGGAAAAAGAAACATAGTACAGCTCTGCTTTTAGAAAAAAAGTGATTTTCTATTACGGGCATTAATTCTGGATAAGCCACAAACGGATTAGACCGGTGGAGATTGTTGTAAAAAATGATAAAATATGTTATATTATGTTATATTGTTGATCAAAGGAGAGCGGCATAGTATATGAGTCTTGACAAAAAATCGCAGCAACCATTGTATGCACAGTTAATGAAAGAATTAAAGGATATGATCCATAGCGGACTGTATAAGGCTGGGGATCAGATACCGACAGAGACAGAATTGTCGGAAAAATATCAGGTGAGCCGGATTACGGTACGACGGACAATTGAAGAGTTGTGTGCACAGGGTGTTTTAGTAAAGCGTCAGGGGAAGGGGACTTTTGTAGAAGCACCGAAAATTTTCCGTATGGTTGAGAATGACAATAATATGAGCTTCTCGGAATCGTGTCGCGCAAACGGCCGGAAACCATCTTCCCATGTGCTGTCATGTCATTTTATGGAAGTGGAGGACTGGCAGAACGAATTTCTGCAGCTGTCAGGTGACCGGACACTCTATCATATTGAGCGTGTATTGTCCGCAGATGATTTGCCGATCATATACGAGCATATTTACATTCCGGTAAGCCGTGTCCCCAATCTGCAGGTGCAGAAGCTAGAAAACGGCTCCCTCTTCCGGCTTCTGCGTGAAGAGTACCAGGTATTCGAATCCGAAAAAGGGCGCAGCACAATAGAGGTTCGCATGGCGCCACAGTCTATAGTGGAGCATCTTCGGATGAACACGGGGGAACCTGTAATGATCCTGATCAGTTATATGAATGACGATGAAGAAAATCCGCTTTATATTAGTTATGAAATTATAGCAGGTTCGCGCTACCGGATATCGATGTGAAAGGTTATATCAGACGGAGATAAGGGCTACAAAATTCGATTTTATTGGACGAAAAAATACCAGAAATCGGAATTTGTGGCTCTTTTTTTGTGCAATTTTTCTAAAATCAAATTTACAAAAATATGGACTATTTACAAACCTCTTGCCAGAAGAAAAGGTCATATTGTATTATAACGTTATATTATGATATAATCATTTCAAGAAAGGAGGAGGAAAAATGGGAAAACAGTATTCGATGGTGATAGCAGCCAGAAATCTGTTTGACAGTGTAGGAGACGAAGCGTATGAGGGGTATTTGTGCCTGAAAGATCATGTGATTGTGAAGGTGGGGACGGGAAAGCCTGAGCAGAAGATTCTTGATGATGCACAGCAGGTTTTTCAGTTTGAGGAAGAGCTTGTAATGCCGGGAATCACCGATACACATACATTTTTTACTGGATATGCGGTGTTTCATATCGGCGCGGACGTATCTAAGGTGCAAAGCAGTGAGGAAGGACTGGAGGTCCTGAAAGTTTATGAAGAAGAGAAGCATCCTGCCGGAGCACTGTTCGGACATGGTTGGGACCCTGGACAGTGGAGCCGGCAGGACGGTGAGAGGATGCTTGAGGAAAATTATTCTGAAAAGCCGGTAATCCTTTTTGCGGCGGACAGGTCCACCTGTATCATGAACCAGAAAGCCCGTGAAGTTTATCAGTTTACGCCGGAAGAATGTTATCCGGAAAGCTATCACCGTATTATGCGAGAATATCTCAATGACCGTGATTTTATCGAACAGGAGTTTTTGGCCTATATGAACATGATGAATGCAAGGGGCGTTACCACGGTAAAGGAAATGGGATTTGATGATTTTTACGGATTTACGGATTTCTTGAAAGAGATGGAAGATTCCGAAAAGCTGCATTTGCGTACCTTCTTTATGTCACAGCCGGTGGGCGAGAAGATGAACCTGGAACATGCCAGAAGGATGCGCGATTTATTTACGGGAGATAAAGTTCGGTTCAGTGGATTTAACAGGATGACGGATGGTACGATTGCCGCTTATAAAGGTGATCTGAAGGAACCTTACGAGAATGAGGCATTTACCTGCAGCTTTGAGGTTCCGTATGAAGAGATAGAAGCGGATGTTCTTGCGGCAGATCAGGAAGGCTTCCGCTGGACGTTGCACGCACAGGGCGACGGGGCGGTGGAAATGATCACGGATATTTACGAAAAATGCCGGAAAGAGAATGGAAAGCTTGTGAACCGTCATGCGATTACGGACATGGAATTTACTGACCCGGATGATCTTGAGAGGCTTGGTGCAATGGGAGTGACGGCGGAGCTATACTTCCAGATCATGTCACTGGATCCTGCTGGGGTGCTGACAGAAAATATTGAAAAGACGATCGGTGCCATAAGAGGCAGAAATTACTGGAATCGCCGGAAAATGCAGGACTGCGGAATGAACTTAAGCGGCGCGACGGATCTGCCGCTCCTGATCACAAGCGTACCGGAATCCGTTTACTATTCCTGCGGTGGTTATATGGACGGAAGGGAAGAACCGTTTCAGACGGAAAATACGATCACGGTTTCCGAGCTTTTGAAGGCGTGGACGATCGGCGGACAGAAGAACCTTGATATGGACAGCCGGATTGGCACGCTGGAGGAAGGAAAGTATGCGGATATTGCAGTATTTGACCGGAATCTTCTGACAGTTGGCAAAAAGAAAGCGAAAGAGGCAGAAACCGTGATGACGGTTATGGATGGAAAAATTGTTTACAAAAGGAAAGGGTGAGAATATGGAAAGAGAGAAAAAATTTAAACTTCACATGCCGCATGTACTTACATTAATCTTTTTTCTGATCATCGTGGTTGCAGTCCTGACATGGATTCTTCCAAGCGGTGAATTTGAACGGACGATTATGGAGACGTCGACAGGTGAGAGAAGCGTAGCCGTAGACGGTACATACCATACGACAGAAAAGATTCTGGAGGACGGAACCGATTTAAGACAGGGAATATCGCAGATCCTGATGGCGCCCGGACGGGGTATACAGTTGGCGATCGAGGTTCTGGCGTTTGTATTCATTATCGGCGGCGTATTCCAGATCATGGCGAAAACAAATGCGCTGAATATGGGGATTCAGAAAATCGTAAAAAAGCTTGGAAAGAAGGAAATCCTGATTATCCCGATTTTGATGCTGCTGTTTGGCCTTGGCGGAAGTACTTTCGGAATGTCGGATGAACTGGTGCCGTTTTACCTGCTGATTATGCCGGTTATGTTTGCGATGGGGTATGATTCAATGACGACATTCATGACCGTGTGCCTCTCGGCAACCGTCGGTTATGCTGCATCAACCATCAACCCCTTCAGCGTGCTTGTGGCACAGGGAATCGCAGGAATTCAGGGAAATCCGCAGCTCGTGTTCCGAATGATACAGTGGGTGATTATGATGGCAGTGGTCATCGCATTTGTCACATGGCGTGCCATGAAGATAAAAAAAGATCCGGAAAAATCCATCACCTATCAGGATGATATTGCAAAGAAAAAAGAGATGGCGTCGGAAATTGATTTTGAACAGGATATTACATTGCGTCAGAAACTGGTGCTGGCAACTTTTGTGATCGGAATGGTTCTCGTGGTCGTCGGACTTGTGAAATTCGGCTGGTATATGAATGAGTTGTCCATGTGCTTCTTTGGAATGGGCATTCTGATGGGGGTATTCGGTGGACTTAATGAGAAGGGGATTGCAGAAGAGTTCATTACCGGTGTAAAGGATATCGCATTTGCGGCGATGGTAATCGGATTTTGTAGCGGAATTATGGTAATTGCTCAGGACGGAATGATCATCGATACAATCTTAAATGCACTCAGCAATATGATCGCAAATTCAAACAACGCATTGTTTGTGGGCGTGATGTACGTGGTACAGACCATTCTGACACTCCTGGTGCCGTCTTCATCGGGCCTGGCGGCTCTTTCCATGCCGGTTATGGCACCACTTTGTGACCTTCACGGAGTGAATCCGGAAGCGGCGGTAACGGTTTTACAGTATGCAAACCAGCTTACAAATCTGATGAGCCCGGTAGCGGGAACAACGGTGGCTGGACTTGCAATCTGCAGGATTTCCTTCGGACAGTGGTGGAAGACGATCTGGAAAGTATTTCTGATTATGACGGTTCTTGCAATTGTATTTAGTACAATTTCAGCCGGTCTGGCATAGGTGTATAAATTTACTTTTAGGAGGTTGTGATGAAAAGAGCGGTGGCAGTAGGTTTCAGCTGTGTGGATGTATATGAAAATCTGAACAAATGGTATCCGACCGGAAACGGGATTGACTGGGGAATTCATCTGGCAAGGCTCGGTATTCCCACGGCGGTGGTAAGCGCGGTTGGAAATGATGTGTACGGACAGGAAATGAAGAAGAGGCTGACAGAAGAGGGCATCGAAGTTTCCCATCTTGAGATCAAAGAAGGCAGAACCTGCCAGATGCTGATGGCACTGAAAAACGGTGTGGACCGTGTGCACATGCAGGAGATCTCCGGTGTGATGGAAGATTACCATATCACCCAGGATCAGTATGAGTATGCAGCCGGATTTGACTATCTGCACACGGATCTGTTCGGCGGAGTGTTGGAGCATTTAAGAGGATGGCATGAGCAGGGAGTGAAAATTGTGATGGATTTCTCCGTATTCACAAAGGAGCCGGAGTATCATTGCATGGATATTTTCCCAAATGTCGATTACGTGTTTTTCTCGACGGATGAAGAAGATGAGGAAGCGTTGAGGGCGTGGATGAAGGAAATAAAGGCGCAGGGCCCGGCAGTTGTGACAGCCACGATGGGAGAGAAGGGAAGCATTTCCTATGACGGCGATAAGTTTTACTGCATGGGAATCCATAAAGCGGATGTTGTAAATACGGTAGGTGCCGGAGACAGCTATATTGCGGGTTTCACATATGGACTGATGACGGACAGTACGATACCTGTTTGTATGGAAAAGGGCGCACAGATTTCAGCAGAGGTTGTTGCAAGGTTTGAGCCTTATTAAGTTGGAGAGCCGTTTCTGCGGCGGATTGAGAGGAAAAGATGGTTATAGATATGCATGTGCATCCGGTATTTTATAAAGATATCTGTGGTGACGAAGAGGAACTGGCTTTCCGTGAGGACACTTTCGGGGTCTGGAAGCAGGGACCGATGAGCTTTGAGGAAGCGTTTGCGGAGATGGACTATGGGAAAATTGACAAAGAAGTGCTTCTGCCGCTTGACGTCAGTACGACAGCAGGGGGATATGTGGTGACAAATGAGCAGGTTGCAAAGCTCGTGGAGCTGGAGCCTGACCGGCTGATTGGATTCGCATCCGTGGACCCTCATCGGGAAGATGCACTGGAAGTACTCGAAAAAGCATTTACGGAATTAGGCATGAAAGGCCTGAAACTGAATCCGTCGAAGCAGAAATTTCATCCGATGGATAAAGATCTGCAGCCTATTTATGAATTATGTGAGAAAAAGGATAAGCCCATTATTTTCCATGCGGGGACTTCATGGGAGCCGGATACGCCGGCAAAGTATAGTCATCCGTTGGAATTTGAAGAGATTTTTATCCGGTATCCGGATTTAAGATGCTGCCTTGCCCATTTCGCATGGCCCTGGGTACGGGAAATGTGTATGCTGATGCTGAAATATCCCAATGTATACACAGACACATCGGTCCTCTATCTGGATTCCCCGGAAGAGTCGATTCACCGGCTGTTTACGGAGGATATGGGGGCGCGCTGGGCAGAGAGGGCTTTTGCAAAACAGATTTTGTTTGCATCCAACACGCCGAGATTCCGTGCATTTAAAATGCGCAGGGCAATTGAAAAGCTTCCCATTATAAAGGAAGTAAAAGAAGATATTCTTGGCGGTAATGCAGTCAGATTTCTGGGAATGGAGCAGACGTATGGTAAAGCTTGAAATAATAGAACGAATGAGTCATAAACCGGAAGAGTATATGCTGATCACGGAGGACGTACACCGGATCGTAGAGACAAGCGGCGTCAGGGACGGGCTTGCAGCGGTGATAACAGCCCATACGACAACCGGAATTATAGTAAATGAAGCGCTTCACTGCGTGGAGAGGGATATCAGCGGTATGCTGGAAAAGATGGCGCCGCTTGATGCGGATTATGCACATGCGCATTTTCTGCCCTCTTACGGAGCGACTGGAAATAATTCCCAGGGGCATTTGAAAAGCCTGGTGTGCGGTAATTCATGTATGTTCCCGGTGATTGACGGAAAAATTGTATGCGGAGGTGCACAGGATATTTACCTGGTAGATTTTGACGGGCCGCAGAAGCGGAAAATTTATGTGGAGGTTATAGGTGAACCCAAATAATCAAATAATAAAGGAATAGGAGAAGAAGAAATGAACAGACCAGAAGAATTAATCAAAAAAATCTATGAGGAGCAGGGAAACATTCATGATGTATTTCTTACGGCATGTGGAGGCTCTTTGGTGGACCTTTATCCAGGGTATTATTTTATCAATGCAGAATCAGAGACGATGCACTCTCATTGGATTACGGCAAAAGAACTCATTGTGTCTCCTTCCAGATTCATAAAGAAGGGAGCGCTTGTGATTCTGTGTTCACACGGAGGAAATACGGGTGAGACGGTGGAAGCTGCAAAACTGGCAAAAGAACGTGGAGCGGCGATTATCACAATGACACACAATCCGGATTCCATCTGTGCCAAGGAAGAAATGAATCCGGTCGTGTACAGCTGGGAGAATGATACGAATGAGAAAGACAAGCCACAGGGTATCGTACTGCGTGTTCTCAATGAGCTGATGAAGCTTCAGGAGCCTTCCTATGCGAAATACGATGCAGTCCTTGACGGTCTGGAAAAAGCGGACGGTATTGTGCGTACGGCCGTGAAGAAAGTAAAGAATCGTACCTGGGTGTTTGCGGAAAAATATTTTGAAGAGCCGTTTCTTTATATAATGGGTTCCGGCGCTTCCTACTCACAGGCATATGGATTTGCCATCTGCTCCCTGCAGGAGATGCAGTGGATGGACTGCTGCTATCTGCACTCAGGAGAATATTTCCACGGTCCCTTTGAGTGTACAGATGAAGATCATCTCTATATTCTGTTGATGGGCACGGGTGCAGCAAGAGTAATGGATGAGAGAGCACTCACATTCCTTCAGAAGTATGGAAAAAAATATGAAGTGATTGATGCTGTGGAGCTTGGAATTGACGCAATTGATGCAAGTGTGAACGAGTATTTCTGTCCGATGGTATTTTATGCAATGTCTGTTGCGTACCGCACAGGACTTCAGGACAAGAGAAGACATCCGCTTGACATGAGAAGATATATGGGCGTTGTGGAATATTAATCAAAATTTGGAAAGGAGAAGAATGGTGGTGGAACATAATGTAAATATTTTGGGGTTTGGTGATAATGTAGTAGATCAGTACGAACATATCAAGACCATGTATCCGGGAGGAAACTGCGTGAACTTCTGTGTTTATGCAAAGATGTTCGGGGTAGAGCGCTCTGCTTATATGGGATACTTCGGAAACGACGCAAATGCAGAATATGTAATTGATGTGCTTGAAAAGGTCAAAATTGAGACTGTGAAATGTGAACAGTTAGAAGGTGAGAACGGATGGTCACGCGTGAGCCTTGTAGACGGAGATCGTGTATTTGTCGGATGGAATGACGGCGGAATCCGCGGAAAGACACCGTTTATCCTGGACCGCTTCGATATCGAATATATCCAGCAGTTTGATCTTGTGCATACAGGAAATTACTGTTTTACGGAAAAGGAACTGCACAAAATCAGGGAGGCAGGCGTGCCGGTGTCCTTTGACTTTTCGGATGATTCCACACAGGAATATTACAAAGAAATCCTTCCGCATGTGACCTACGCATTCTGTTCCTTTGACGGGGACAGAGAGGCGGTAAGGGCACACCTTAAAATGATGGTGGACGGCGGTGCGAAGTTTGCAACGGCATCCCGTGGCTCTAAGGGCTGTATTCTCTATGATGGGCAGGCATACTATGAACAGCCGGCAGTTCCGGTCGAAAAATTAGTCGATACGATGGGGGCAGGCGATTCCCTGATCACATCGTTTCTGATCGGGTACACAGACCGCACAAAGAAAGGCATGGAACAGTCGGCGGCAATCAAAGAAAGCCTTGCGGATGCGGCGGCATTTGCTTCCAGAATCTGCGGAATTGAAGGTGCCTTCGGATACGGCACAAGCTATCAGTAACAATCATTGAATTATATGAAAAATATTTTTCCGGGGAGGAAGAAGGTGATGTTTCATCCAGAACGTATCAGATGTTTATTCCTCTGGTAGGACAAAAAGTTTTTCGTCGAAAGTGCTCTGCTGCTAGCGCAGAACGAAACAGTAAAAATAATTTGACATTTTCATTTTCCATGGCAGATATTAGGAAAAAGTCCTTGCAAACGGTGAATTTGTGTGGTATACTCGTAAATGGACTTTCGCTAGACGGAAGTAAATGGGCCTGTTTTCCAGGTTCTAAGATAACATGTCAACCATGTGAAAGGAGGTTATTACTGTGAAAGTCAGATCATCAGTAAAACCAATTTGCGAAAAATGCAAAGTTATTAAAAGAAAGGGTCGTATCAGAGTAATCTGTGAAAATCCAAAACACAAACAAAGACAGGGCTAAGAATATATCAGAGAGACCTAAAGGAGACTTTAGGTTCTTTTCGTGCTTATATAAGTCTTGCTTTCTGTGTTACAGACTTCTCATTCCGTCATTATGGGAAGCTGTGATATCATGACGGTAAGCGCCACAGATTTCTCCACATCGTTTTGTGCTATATATAGAAGAAAGTGGTTCTTGGTCTGTGACGTTGTTATGGTTTAAAGCGGCTGCAAAGAATTTTCATACGAAAATAAAGAATTTCCTTATGAAAATTCTTAGAAAGAAGCGCTGCTTCTTTCGTCTGGAATCCAGAGGAGATTCCAGAAAAACATTTTATTCAAATTTTTTATGGAGGTGTAAAGTACACATGGCTCGTATCAGTGGTGTAGATTTACCAAGAGAAAAACGTGTAGAGATAGGTCTGACCTATATTTACGGTATCGGTGTTGCCAGTTCAAGACGTATTCTGGCAGAGGCAAACGTAAATCCTGACATTCGTTGTAAGGATTTGACTGACGATGATGTTGCAAAGATTCGTGATGTTATTGACAGAACCCAGGTCGTAGAGGGTGATCTTCGCAGGGAGATCGCATTGAATATCAAGAGATTACAGGAAATTGGATGCTACAGAGGGATTCGTCACAGAAAAGGACTTCCGGTTCGTGGTCAGAAAACAAAGACAAACGCAAGAACCAGAAAAGGTCCAAAGCGTACAGTAGCTAATAAGAAGAAATAGAAATTCTTACGAATTTCATTTGAAGTTGCTTCGCAACTTCATTTGGGCACAGAAAATATGTGCAAATCAAGGAATATAATTTAGGAGGTTTTGTCATGGCTAAGAAAGTTGCAAAAAAAGTGACAAAAAGGCGTGTCAAAAAGAATATTGACCGCGGACAAGCGCACATTCAGTCATCTTTTAATAATACAATCGTAACACTGACCGATATGCAGGGAAATGCTATTTCATGGGCAAGTGCAGGTGGATTGGGATTCAGGGGTTCCAGAAAATCTACTCCATACGCTGCACAGATGGCTGCTGAGACAGCAGCAAAAGCAGCACTGCCTCATGGACTGAAGTCAGTTGAGGTAATGGTAAAAGGACCTGGTTCCGGCCGTGAAGCTGCAATCCGTGCGATTCAGGCTTGTGGTATTGAAGTTACCAGTATCCAGGACGTAACACCAGTTCCACACAATGGTTGTAGACCACCAAAACGTAGAAGAGTTTAATCATAGGAGGTATTAAAAATGGCTATAGATAGGACGCCTGTTCTGAAAAGATGTAGATCTCTTGATCTGGATCCGGTATATCTGGGAATTGATAAAAAATCAAAGAGAAATGCAAGAACCGGAAGAAAACTCAGTGAGTATGGTACTCAGCTGAAAGAAAAGCAAAAAGCAAAATTTATATATGGTGTACTTGAGAAGCCTTTCCGTAACTATTTTGCGAAGGCTCAGAAATTAAAATATGGTACTGTTGGTGAAAACCTGATGATCCTTCTTGAACTGAGACTTGATAATGTTATGTTCCGTCTGGGATATGGCAGAACAAGAAAAGAAGCAAGACAGATCGTTGATCATAAGCATGTGCTTGTAAATGGCAAACCGGTAAACATTCCATCTTATCAGCTGAAGGCTGGAGATGTAATCGAAATTAAAGAAAAATTCAAAGGAACACAGAGATATAAGGACATTCTGGAAGTGACAGGTTCCCGGATGGTACCGGCATGGCTGGAGGCAGACCATGAAAATCTCAAAGGAACCGTATCTCAGATACCGACAAGAGCAGAGATCGATGTTCCTGTAAATGAAGTGCTTATCGTCGAGTTGTACTCCAAGTAATTAAGTAAACCCAAAAGGAGGGTCCTAGAGTGTTTGAATTTGAGAAGCCAAGAATTGAAATCGCTGAAATTTCTGAAGATAAGAAATATGGACGTTTTGTAGTAGAACCACTTGAAAGAGGATACGGAACAACTTTGGGTAATTCTTTGAGACGGATTATGCTTTCGTCTCTGCCAGGTACTGCGGTAAGTCATATCAAGATTGATGGTGTTGTGCATGAATTCAGTGCGATTCCGGGAGTGAAGGAAGATGTCACAGAGATCGTGATGAATATCAAGAGCCTTGCCATCAAAAACAGCAGTGACAACCTGAATGAGACGAAGATGATGTACATTGACGCAAACGGCGAGGGCGTGGTAACAGCCGCTGATATCAAGTGTGACGCTGATCTTGAGATTATTAATCAAGATCAGGTCATCGCCACATTGAACGGTGGAGCAGACTGTAAGCTCTACATAGAAATGACTGTTGTAAATGGTCGTGGATATGTAAGTTCTGATAAGAATAAGAGAGAAGAGATGGCAATCGATGTAATTCCGATCGATTCCATATTTACTCCCATCGAGCGGGTAAATATCTCGATTGAAAACACACGTGTCGGTCAGATTACTGACTTTGATAAGCTTACACTGGATGTATATACAAATGGAACCCTTGAGCCGGACGAGGCTGTCAGCCTTGCGGCAAAGGTTATGAGCGAGCATTTGAATACATTTATTGATCTGTCAGAGAAGGCCAGAATGGCTGAGGTTATTGTGGAGAAGGAAGAAGATGACACCGTCAAGGTATTGGAGCTCAATATCGACGAGCTGGAGTTATCGGTACGTTCCTATAACTGCCTTAAGAGAGCGGGAATCAATACAGTGGAAGAACTGACAAATAAGACAGCTGACGATATGATGAAAGTTCGTAACCTGGGGCGCAAATCTTTAGAAGAGGTGCTCGCCAAGTTAAAAGAACTCGGTTTGTCACTTAAGTCAAGTGAAGATTAATCAAACTTTGTTTTACTAAGTATCAAGGAGGAAATAGAAATGGCAGGTTATAGAAAGCTTGGAAGAACTTCCAGCCAGAGAAAAGCCTTGCTTCGCAATCAGGTAACGAATCTTCTTTATCATGGTAAAATCGTTACTACTGAGGCAAAAGCAAAAGAAATCCGCAGAATTGCTGAGCATATGATCGCTCTTGCTGTTCGCGAAAAAGATAATTATGAGACTGTTACAGTCAAAGCCAAAGTGGCTCAGAAGGATAAAGATGGAAAACGTGTAAAAGAAGTTGTAGATGGCAGAAAAGTTACCGTTTTTGATATCGTTGACAAGGAAATCAAGAAAGAAGCTCCTTCCAGACTGCATGCAAGACGTCAGATGAACAAGATGCTCTATGGTATCAAGGAAGTTCCGACGGCTACTGCAGGACGTAAAAAAGGAACTAAGACGATTGATATTGCAAGCAAGCTGTTTGATGAGATTGCACCCAAGTATGCTGACCGCAAGGGCGGCTATACAAGGATCATCAAGATCGGACCTCGTAAGGGCGATGCAGCAATGGAAGTTGTAATTGAACTTGTGTAATGATTTTTTGATTTCATTATGGCGGTATGACGAAGGTCATATCGCCATAAATTATTTGCGCTAGCAGAAATGGAGGAAAACATGAGAAAAGCAACAAAATTATTTTGTATGGCATTGATACTAATTGTGGGATTAACTGGATGTGGCGGTAACGCAAGAAAGGCAGAACAGTCCGGCAAAACTGATTCGACGGGTTCTGGGAAACAGCAGGAGTCACAGACTGGTGAGACACTTACGGGAAAACATCATGTGGAGATACAGATAAAAGATTATGGTACCATTAAGGCGGAACTGGATGCGGATGTGGCGCCAGTCTCCGTTTCAAACTTTGTATCCCTGGCAAAGAGTGGGTTTTATGACGGCTTGACCTTTCACCGTATCATTTCAGGATTCATGATTCAGGGGGGAGATCCCAAGGGAGACGGAACAGGTGGATCCGACAAAAACATCAAAGGAGAATTCTCTGCCAACGGAGTTGAAAACAGCATTTCCCATGTGCGGGGAACGATTTCCATGGCACGTGCCCAGGAATATGACAGTGCAAGTTCCCAGTTTTTCATTATGCACCAGGATAGCGCTTCCCTGGATGGTCAGTATGCGGCATTCGGTAAAGTGACAGAGGGAATGGAGATAGTGGACCAGATCTGCGAAAAGACGCCGGTGGTGGACGGAAATGGAAAAGTGGAGGCAGACAAGCAGCCAAAGATTGAGACCATTAAAGTGATTGATTAATATTTTTTGGCGCACAGGGCGTGCGCGAATGGAGGAGAAAAGATGAAAGTATATGACGAACTGGAAGCCCGTGGACTGATCGCGCAGGTGACCGATGAAAAGGAGATTAAGGAGCTGGTAAATAACGGTAAGGCTGTATTTTACATTGGATTTGATCCGACAGCAGACAGCCTTCACGTGGGACATTTTATGGCTCTTTGCCTGATGAAAAGACTGCAGATGGCTGGAAATAAACCGATCGTTCTGATCGGAGGGGGAACAGCCATGGTGGGTGACCCATCCGGCAGGACGGATATGCGTCAGATGATGACAGAGGAGACCATACAGCATAATGTGGAGTGTTTTAAAAAACAGATGAGCCGGTTTATCGACTTCTCAGAAGACAAAGCCATTGTTGTAAACAATGCGGACTGGCTGATGGATCTAAATTATATGGAAGTTCTGAGGGATATCGGACCACATTTTTCCGTAAACCGCATGCTGGCTGCGGAATGTTATAAACAGCGCATGGAGAAGGGACTTACTTTTCTGGAGTTTAACTACATGATCATGCAGAGTTATGATTTTTATGCCCTGTTTCAGAAATATGGCTGCAATATGCAGTTTGGCGGGGATGACCAGTGGAGCAATATGCTCGGCGGCACAGAACTGATCCGCCGCAAGCTGGGAAAGGATGCCTATGCCATGACCATCAATCTTCTCCTGAACTCAGAGGGAAAGAAGATGGGAAAGACGCAGTCCGGAGCGGTCTGGCTGGATCCTGAAAAGACCAGTCCCTTTGATTTTTACCAGTACTGGAGGAATGTCAGTGATTCGGATGTGCTGAAATGCCTGCGTATGCTTACCTTCCTGCCACTGGAACAGATCGACGAGATGGAACAGTGGGAAGGAAGCCAGCTGAATCAGGCGAAAGAAATTCTTGCATATGAGTTGACGAAGCTTGTGCATGGTGAAGAAGAGGCGGTGAAGGCACAGGAAGGTGCCAGGGCCCTGTTTGCCAGCGGAAGTGCGGCACAGATGCCGGAGGTGGAGCTGACAGAGGCTGATTTTGAAGAAGGAAGCATCGGAATTCTCAATCTTCTTGTGAAGGCAGGACTGGCGCCCTCTAACGGGGAAGCGCGGAGAAATGTTCAGCAGGGCGGCGTCTCCATCGACGGCGAGAAAGTAGAAGATGCCAGGATGCAGGTGGCAAGAGAAAGCATCGGTCCCGAAGGCGTCGTGCTGAAACGTGGAAAGAAAAAGTTTATGCGGATCATCGTGAAAGACTTGACATAATGTGACTATTATGTTAGTCTGTATATATCTGGAACTTTTCTTCTGGAAATAAATTTACGAAGGAGGGAGTATATGAAGCGAAAACATGTGTTGCATATACTTTTCTGGTTATTTGTGACAGGGGTTATGTTCCAGAGTGGAACTGCTCAGGCGGCGAATGTATACCGGGTCAACAGATACGGTGAGCTTACCTATTATTCCGGTAGCCCATCTGTCACCATCCGCAGCGATACCTCTGCAATATACGAACTTGCCTTTGATGGTGTCCGCACCACCAAATTTACAGTTTCATCTGGAAATCCTTATTTCAAGACGGTTGGAGGTTTGTTGTGCAGTAAGGATGGAACATTGCTGCTCAGATGCCCAACAGAGAAAACAGGATCGGTTACCATACCTTCAACGGTAAAAAAGATATCTGCCGGAGCTTTTAAGGATTGTTCCAAGCTCTCAAGGATCTTCATTCCAGATTCTGTGAATGTGATCGGTGATGGATGTTTTGAAAATTGTTCGGCACTCCGGAGTGTAAGGATATCCGGGCGTCTCGAAAAGATTCCTGATGACTGTTTTGAAGGATGTAGCAGTATGACAGGTATTGTCATTCCTGCGTCGGTCCGTGAGATCAGGAACAGCGCATTTGGCCGGTGCCAGAGTTTGAAGAGTGTTTCTCTGCCGGATTCAGTGCGCCGTTTTGGCAGCAAGGTATTTGCTGAGTGTGTCAGGCTGACGACGGTAAGGGTATCAAAGAATATGGATACCATCGGGAGTCGCAGTTTCCAGAATTGTACCAGTCTTAAGACTGTGAGCAATACAGGTGGCATCGAGGATATTGGCAACCGTGCATTTTACAATTGTGTGAATCTTAAGACCATGAATTTTTCAGATAAGCTTGACCGGATTGGCTGGCAGGCCTTCCGGAACTGTGTGGCTCTGGGGACTGTGCTGATTCCGAGAAAGACGGAGCGTATTGATAAAGATGCGTTCATGGGGGCGGCAAGCCGGTTTATCGTGGATGGATCAAATCCAAACTATGCCAGCTCAAATGGAATGCTGATGTCAGAATCCAAAGAGACATTGATTCAGGCGCCGGTGATGGAAAAAGGAAATCTGATAATTCCCAATGGCACGAAGCGTATTACAGCTAATGCGCTGGTGAATGGACAGTACAGCAGTATTTCCCTGCCAGAAGGGATCGCAGAGATCTACAAAAGGCAGTTTAAAAATTGTGATAAGCTTAAGGCGATATATCTGCCTGCCAGTCTGATGAATATCAGGGGATCTGGTTATGATTCATATGATCTGGGGCTGAACAGCCTGGAGAAGATCTCAGTGCCAAAAAGTAATACTGCATACCAGAGTTTAGACGGAGCAGTTTACACAGCAGATGGAAAAGCAATGGTATTTTACCCGTATGGAAGAAAAGGAAGTCTGCGTCTGCCAGATGCCTGTAAGAAGATTGGCGGTCAGATGTGGGAAAATAAACTGAGCTCCATCAGTGTTTCTTCCAAGAACAAGTATTTTACATCTGTTCATGGTGTATTGTATGATCTGAGGGGAAAGAAGATCAAGTGTTTCCCGATGAACAAGAAGACATACAAAATACCAAAGACCTTGAAGAGTATTGATTATCTCTATCGGGTTAAAGAGGATATGAAATGTAAGGCGATTCAGGTAGCTTCCGGCAATAAGACGTTTTATTCCAAGGGGGGCGTAGTCTTTGAAAAGGGATCTCATACACTGGCTTTTTATCCGACGAAAAAGAAGGGAAGCTATAAAGTACCTGTTTCTACGCGATATATCAGTTCTCGTGCTTTCAAGGATGCGCATTATATCACGGCCCTTACGATCACGAAAAATGTAGGCCGGAGCGGGGGAACTACATATTATTTTGACAAGTGCCGAAATCTCGAAAAAATTGATGTGAAACAGGGAGAACTGAATTACATTAGCATGAGTTTTTCCGGCTGTAACAAACTGAAAAGTATTTCCTTCCCATCCAATATCATGACCACAGATCTCTGGGGGCTTCCGGAGGGTGTGACCATTCGTGGATGGCAGAACACCCAGGCTAAGGAGTCTGCGGAGAGGGCTAAGGGGAAATTTGTAAGTCTTGGTACGATTCCACCAGTGATCACCGGGGGAAGAGTGAAAAAGATCATCGACAAATACCAGCTCAGCTGGAATGCCAGCAGAGGGGCGAGCGGCTACCAGATCTATACGGTATCTAATACCATTGCGGATCTGAAGGGCTCTGGAAGTACCACCTGTTTTATTAAGGATATATATGAGTATGATACGATTTATATCCGGGCATACAGGATCGTGAAAGGCAGGAAAGTCTATGGAAAGGCGAAAGCAGTTTCCATCTGATGTTCTGAATGCATATTAAAACAAAAGACCAGGGAATGTTTCACGGAGTGGAGCATTCCCTGGTTTTGTCTTATGGATCAATTCCCTTCGGGCCCATCCCTGCGTTCTCTCTGGTCATCCTGAACGACATATTTTGTAGTGGAGGAATCCTGATCTGAACTGTCATTTGCCCCGGATTCCGGAACGGAATGTTTTTGGGTCCTGTGGCAGTTGGTAACGCTGTTTTTGATGGGATCATTGATCCGATCATTCATTTGATCTGTGGTCTCGTTATTTGACATATCATCTGCTCCTTCTGTTTGGCTCGTTTGTGCTGTTTTCTCAGTACCACTTTAACAGTGTTATCGAGCTTGTTTTCCAGAATAGTATTTCCCAAATTGCTCAAAATAATCTTAAAAAGTTGAGATCCAATGGGAAGTGAGGGTACTATGGGACAGTTTAAAAATATAAAACCAGAATCTCTATGGAGCAGAGAGGTAGAGATTCCTTCAAGAAGACCCCTTCAAGGAAATAAAGAGACGGAGGCAGCAGTGATCGGAGCAGGGATGGCAGGCTTACTTACGGCATATTTTCTCAGGAAACAGGGCAAAAAGGTGATCGTTCTGGAGGCCGACCGGATTGCAGGGGGACAGACTAAAAATACAACAGCGAAGATCACGAGTCAGCACGGACTTATTTATTCACCGCTTATCAAAAAGATCGGGAAAAATAAAGCAAAGCTTTATGCCATGGCGAATCAGGAGGCGGTGAGAATTTATGAAAAATTGATCACAGAGCAAGAGATTAACTGTGATTTTAGGAAACTTCCATCCGTACTCTACTCATGTCAAGAAACCGACAGTTTGAAAAGGGAAGCAGAAGCGGCGGAGACCCTCGGATTGAAAGCTGCCTTTACAGAGAAAACAGAGCTTCCCTTCCGGGTGGAGGGCGCTGTATGTTTTGAAGACCAGGCGCAGTTTGAACCGCTGGCATTTGTAAAGCATATTTCTCAGGAGCTGGAGATATATGAAGGCACCAGGGCGCTATCGGTCAGGGGAAATGTTATTGAGACGGACCATGGGAATGTGACGGCGGACCATATAGTTTTTGCCACTCATTATCCTTTTATCAATGTACCGGGTTTTTATTTTTTAAGACAGCATCAGGAAAGAAGCTATGTCCTTGCACTGTCAGGGGCAGAACAATACGAGAATATGTATTATGGAATGGATTCGGGAGCGCTTTCTTTTCGGAATGCCGGGGAATATCTCCTTCTGGGCGGCAGCAGTCACCGTACTGGAGATAAAACATGCGGGGGAGCGTATGAGAAACTTGTGGAAGGGGCAGCAAAGCTCTTTCCGGCCTGTAAGATCGAGGCGAGATGGTCTGCACAAGATTGTGTAACCCATGACCATATTCCATTTATAGGAAAGTTCTCTCTCTATCATTCGAATTGGTATGTGGCGACAGGATTTAAAAAATGGGGGATGACCTCTTCCATGGTTGCCGCCAGGCTTATTACGGATCAGATCTGTGAGGTAGAAAACCCTTATGAGGTTTTGTTTCGTCCATCAAGGTTTATGGTGCGGGCCTCAGCCCAAGACCTGTTGAAAGATATAGGAATCAGCACAGCGGGATTGATTCGGGGCGGGGTTCATAGGAACCGGCGTTGTCCGCACATGGGATGTGGCTGCCGCTGGAATCCTAATGAACAGAGCTGGGATTGTCCCTGCCATGGTTCCCGGTTTAAAGCAGACGGCAGTTTGATCGACAATCCGGCACAGCTCAGCAAAAAAACAGGTTTTCACCAAGGTGTGTCCCGATGAAATTGTTGTCATACCGAACCAAAAGCCAGAACCGGGAGATTTCCGGCGCTGGCTTTTGAAAGTATAATAAGGTATAGAAAATAGTTATTTTTTGCAGTCAAACATTTTCTTGTCAAATTCTGCATTGAAATAATAAAAATTATTTGAATCCAGTTTGGATTTGGTCATTTCCAGGGCTTCTCCAAAACGCTGGAAATGAACAACTTCTCTGGCACGCAGGAATTTTAACGGAGCCCGCACATCTGGATCGTCGATGACCCGCAGAAGATTTTCATAGACAGTACGTGCTTTCTGCTCTGCGGCAAGGTCTTCATATAGATCTGCGAAGGCATCACCTTTGGATTGGAATTCCAGGGAAGTAAAGGGAACGCCAGCTGCTGCCTGGGGCCACAGCCCGGTGGTATGGTCGATATAATAGGCATCGAATCCGGCGGTTTTTGCCTGTTCCGGGGTCAGATCCTTTGTCAGCTGGTAGACGATGGAGCATATGATCTCCATATGGTTGATCTCCTCCGTCCCGATATCAGTCAGCAGACCGCCTACTTTTTTGACTGGCATGGAATACCGCTGTGCCAGATAACGCATGGAAGCGGAGAGCTCACCGTCAGGACCGCCATACTGGCTGATAATGAGCTGGGCAGTTTTCGGGCAGGTCTTTTTGATCTTAACCGGATACTGCAGACGTTTTTCATAACTCCACATTTAGATCAACCCCCCTTCCCATGGTGCAGGGCCTTCGCCCCAGCCGTACTCTGAGGTTTCGGGATCACCAGTGATCATAGAAATCTGCGTCAGGGGATTATATTTTTCCGCGTATTCTGCCAGAAGATCCAGACGGCGCTGGAGCAGTTCTTTGAAAAGGGAAAGACCATTCTGGCATGTGGGATGGGTATCCAGATAGAGGGTCAGGTCATTGATGGCAAAACTGACGGTGTTTATTTCATTCATCAGACATTCCCGCTCTGAGGCTTTGTCCAGAGCAGAGCCGCATTTCAAGGAACTTTTGATATCTTCTGCTTTGAAAAATTCAAGATTAAGGCTTGGAAAGATAGTTCCTTCCCGGAGGGCAGTTTCCAGGTCATAGGGTTCACACCATTCCTGTATGGGAACAGACGCCATCGCCAATGTTTCCGGGCAGGAACAGCAGGTGCTTGCATTACTCATTTGTATCATCTCCTTCTTTTGTATTTTGGGCTCGACAGTGCAAATTTCATCGAACAGTATTATTTTTTGTAAAAAAGGGAGATAATATTCGGACAGTTATTTCCATAACATATATTGTTCCCAAAAGGTTGACGTTGTAGTCCTTTTATGCTAAAATGGTCTACAAGATAGTCCGTTTTGATCAGTGGAGGTGCAATGGATGGAAAAAAATGTTTCAAATAATGAATGGTATGTATTGGAATGCTTATGGGAAAGCGCTCCCAAAACACTGATGCAGATTGTGGAAGAATGCAGGGAGAAGTCTGGCTGGGCAAAAAGCACCACAGCTACGATGGTAAAAAGGATGGGGGAAAAAGGACTGATCCGTTATGAGGAGGGCGGAAGGGCCAAATTATTTTATCCCCTGGTGAAACGGGAACATGTGGCGGTCCGGCAGACGAGAGAGTTTCTGCAGCGGATCTACCATGGCAGTGTCGGCATTATGATGAATACTCTGGCAAAGCAGGATGGTTTGACGGAAAAAGATCTTCGGGAACTGGAGGAGTTTTTGGAACAGTGCCGTAAGGAAAAAGACGAAACGTAAGACATTTGTCCGGTGGTTGTCCAGGGTGATCAGGAGGGGATACATATGCAGATACCGATTATTTCATCATCTATATTGATCTGTCTGGTGCTGTTGATCCGGTACTGTTTCCGCAATAAGGTGAGAGCAGTATGGATCTATGGTTTGTGGGGGCTGGTGGCACTCCGGCTTCTGGTACCGGTGCAGTTTTTTTCCTTTCCAGCTGGATCAGTGAAGCTGTTCAGCGGAGAGGATGATTTTTCTGTTTACAATTCCGAAGTACTGGAGCCGGGAAAAACTTCGGTTTACGATGCTGATGCCGGGGAAGAGACCGAAAGGGATGTAGAACATAAAGTAGAATCAAAGAAGAGGGAAGAGGTTTTTGTTACAGAAGAAATAGGTAAAAATGGGGAGCCTGGGATTTATGGCGAAAATCTGCTGGAAGAGAAAAAGAGCCAAACCAGCGATACACAAACCCAAATAACAGATGGGAAGATCAGAGTCCGGAATATGATGTTTTTGGTCTGGCTTTTGGTGGCAGGTGGGATGTTTGTGCTCTTTCTTGCAGTGAATTTTCATATGAGCCGCAAATTAAGGAGAGATCGGAAGATTTTGCAAAATAAGGTGCGTCCCCGTGTCTACCTCTCCGGGAGTGTATCGGTTCCCTGCCTATATGGATTTTTCCGTCCATCTGTTTATCTGACAAAGGCGGTGGCAGAACAGAGTGGGGAAGACAGGTCTTACATCATACTGCACGAAAATATGCATTATAGGCATCTGGACCATATATGGGCAGGAGTGCGTCTGCTTTTGATCTGCCTTTACTGGTTCCATCCCCTTGTATGGATCGCAGCAAAACTTTCCAGGCAGGATGCAGAATATGCCGCAGATGAAGCTGTGACAGAAAACATGAGCCAGGAGGAGCGGCTGCGGTATGGCAAAATGATACTTTTTACGATTGGGCACGGCAGGTCTGACAGAAAAGTAGTATGTATTGAAAGAGTTCTGGAGACCGGAAGATGGAGAGGAATTGAAAAAAGATCTTCAGAAAAAATTTCCAGCTTCCGTCAGTGAAGAAGAGTTGTCTGAATATCGTTATTACCATTATCTTACGTCGGAGTGTCACAGGCAGGCGCTGGAATTCCTGAAGGCATCTGAGACCGGAGGACAGCCCACAGACAGGGCGGAGATCTCCAAGCTCAAATCCTCGGATGTGGAATTTGTTGAAATCTCTACAGGGAAAGGGCAGACGGTCCGCATTTTTAACGAAAAAGCTTCCGGTTTTGTAAAAAAACTGGTGTCTGCTTATAACAAAATGAAGCTGGTTCCTGTTACAAATATCGAAGAAAATGCACTGGATGCAAAACAGTCAGTTACATTAAACTTTTATATTATGGATTCTTCTCATCCAGAGCAGGTGATCTTTGATGGAAAAAAAATCTGCTGGATTCACGGAGAACCGAAAGCCTGGGTAATGGATGAGCAGTATTTTGATCACAATGGGATCATGGAAAAGGCAGAAAGCCAGCAGAGACATGAAAGAATAGAAAACGCTGGTTCCAGGAAGGTACAGGATCCCTATGGAGGGCCTTTGAGGCTGGTCAGTGATTATGCAAGTGAGAAAAAACTGTACAGGAGCTTATTATTAGACAATAAGTACATTCCCGTTAAACTGGTGAAGGCGAGGGCAAGGGTGATGAGCGGTGAAAAGGGAATTGGATATTATGATGAGTACCAGTCTGAACTGAATCAGTTTATTAACATGAAAAAGATGCATCTTCTGGCAGAGGATCTGGGGATCGCCCTGGACTGGCAGGGGACAGAAAAGATGATAGAAGCCAGCGGTACCACGAATGACCAGAGGAAAGCAATCCAAACATTCTGCAAAAGTTATGGGATAACGGAAGAACAGTATAAGGACTTTGCGCGCCTTCGCCTGCAGCTGACACATTTTGATTATGAACAATATATGGGGATCAGAAATCTGAAAGATACGGAACTGCAGGAAACCTTCGAGAAAGACCTGGAGAAGTATGAGATACAGGTGACAGAGTGATAAAGATAAAGGAGGGATTTTCTATGAGAAAATGGCTGGAGCGGTTCATAAAACATCCTTGGCTGTGGCTGTTCCTGGTATCTTTTGAGACCGGTTTTCTGGTAGCAGCTGTTCAGGGAGAGTTTGCGGGAGAAAATTATTATACTTTTGATTATGCCACTTTTATAGTATGTACCATCGTATATGCATTATTCTTTTTACTGCCGATTTTTTTGACGTTGATTCATGGAGCTGCACTATTTTGCTATCCAGAAGATGCGAGGTGGAAAAGGTATTTTATAAAGTGTCAGCGTGTCACCATTGTACTTGGGGTTGTTTATAGTTATCTGGGCTGGATATTCTCAGATATCACTGGGGCTGACTGGGATCAGGTACTGTACAATACGGAGGTACATACCCCCATTTGGAGCGGCGGAAGGACTACGATTTTGGTTCTGACACTGCTGGCAGTGGCGGGCTATATTATATTATCCTCCCTGCCCTTGTCACGGATCCCGCCGCTGGTGATTGTTTTTTCCATGGCAGCCATGTATATCGGGAGCCTGCTCTGTCTGACCTGGTGTGTGCAGATCATTGGAAAAGAAGAGACCTTTGCTTTGGGGCTGGATGACATGATGTGGGTATTCTGCCTGTTTCCTGTCAGTTGTATTATGATTGCCCTGAGGACGATAAGAGTTAAGATTCGGGAATGGAATACGCATGAGAGAAAAGAAGGGTATTCGGGGAATAATATATATTTGACTGGTTTAGATAAGTTTCTTAGAAAGGCGGAAAACTGGCCGATCGCGGCGTTTATCGTTATGCTGCCCCTGCTCGGGGTGGTGATTGGAATACTGGTTTTGTTCGGGCAGCAGCCAGACGCGCTGATTAAGGCATGGACAGAGACCAGTGACTGGATGCTTTCCCAGAAGACCGCTCCGCCTAATCTTCATCGGGATATGCATTATCTGTGCACTGTTGCGGCAGGCGGGCATGAAAAGATAGTAAAACCCCTGAGGATGGGAGAGCGGCACGGACACCGGGTGGTGGTAAACCGGCAGCTCTGTGTTGCCAATGCCTTTGAACAGATCCTGGAAGAAAAAATGCCGGGAGTTCACCGGAAGATAAGATATATTTATGATACCTATGGTTTCCCGGTGGCAAAAATGATCCGGAATCCTCTGGCCGCAGATGTGGTTTATTTACTTATGAAACCGATGGAATGGTGCTTTCTGGCTGTCATTTATGCCTGTGATACAAAACCGGAAAACCGCATCGCCCTCCAGTATCTTCCACAGACCAGGAGGGGAAAATCTTGATAAAATCATAAGAAATTATCTGTTCCAGTGTGTTATACTGTAGAAGGAATGGAGGTCGCTATGTCAGAACATATTTTGATTGTAGATGATGAGAAAGAGATCGCGGATCTTCTGGAAGTATACCTTGAAAATGAAGGGTATCAGGTGCACAAATTCTATCATGGAAAAGGTGCTCTTGATTGTCTCAAAGATACAAAGATTGAT
The DNA here is from genome assembly GCA_948848225.1 of uncultured Eubacterium sp. Classification (GTDB taxonomy): domain Bacteria; phylum Bacillota; class Clostridia; order Lachnospirales; family Lachnospiraceae; genus Eubacterium_F. The sequence continues at coordinate 3,018 of CAQOJF010000039.1, read as the reverse complement.
TTGGCACTTTTAGATATCATGCTTCCGGATATTGATGGTTTTACGTTATGTCGGGAAATTCGCCAAAAGTGGTTTTTTCCTGTTATCATGCTGACTGCAAAGGCGGAAGATGGAGACAAGATCATGGGGATTACGCTGGGAGCCGATGATTATATTACCAAACCTTTCAATCCTTTGGAGGTGACAGCAAGAGTAAGGGCGCAGCTTCGGCGGGTGAATATGTATAATACCAGACAAACGGAAGAAGACCCGGATTATTTTAATATTGATGGGCTGGAAGTAAACGGAAAAAATCATGTCTGTCTGCTGTACGGAACCGAGATCGCCCTGACCCCGCTGGAGTTTTCGATCCTTTTCTATCTTTGCCAGCGGAGAGGAAATGTGGTAAGTGCGGAAGAGCTGTTTGAAAAGGTATGGGGAGAACGGTATTTGGACAGTAATAATACTGTCATGACTCATATTGCAAAGCTCCGGGAGAAATTAAAAGAAAATGCGAGAAAACCTAAATTTATAAAAACTGTCTGGGGAGTTGGATATAAAATTGAGTGAGCATTACGATAATAATAACAAATTAAGAATGGAGCTGACAGAGCAGCTGATGAGACGTTTTTATTTTCAGCTGCTGATTTATGCTATTCTGATGGCTCTATTTTTTGCCGTTGCCTATCTGGTTTGTTCCAGGCGGATCTGGTATGAAAATGATCCACTCTGGCCTTTGATCCACTTTATTCATGAGCACTGGTTTGGGTTTTTTATGGTCTGTGTCGTTGCAGGTTTTATTCTTTTTTCATTTTGGAGTTTCAGGCGGACGGTGTGGCTTATGGAAAATATTCTTGGCGCGGTGAACCGTATCTACCGTGAAAAAGAGGAACTGGTGGAACTGCCTCAGGAGCTGCATGAGGTAGAAAAAGAACTGAATCAGGTGATGTTGAATGTGCGTGCCAGCAGGGAAAAGGCAGAAGAGGCAGAGCAGCGGAAAAACGATCTCATTATATATATGGCACATGACCTGAAAACGCCGCTTACTTCTGTTATCGGCTACATTTCTCTTCTCGAAGAGGAGAAAGATATTTCTGGTGAGCTGAAACAAAAATATCTTGGCATTGCGCTGAAGAAGTCACAGCGATTGGAAGAGCTGGTTAACGAGTTTTTTGAGATAACAAGATTTAATCTTTCCACCATGACCCTGGAACTGTCCACCGTCAATCTGACCCGCATGCTGGAGCAGATATCTTCTGAATTCATTCCTGTTTTTCAGGAAAAGGATCTTACGTATCATCTGGAACTGGATCCAGATCTGAAACTTTTATGTGACATAGACAAGATGGAGCGGGTATTTGATAATCTCTTGAAAAATGCAGTAAATTACAGCTATAAGGGTACACAGATCCGCATTTTGGCACATATGGAACAACAGGGCTCCAATGATGAAAAACTTCATATTCAGATTATCAATCATGGCAAAACGATACCAAAGGAAAAGCAGGAGCGGATCTTTGAACAGTTTTTCCGGCTGGAGTCTTCCCGAGGCTCAGGAACCGGTGGAGCAGGTCTTGGCCTTGCTATCGCCAGGGAGATCATAGAACAGCATGGTGGAGAACTGACCTGTGAAAGCGAGGATGAGCAGATAATTTTCCATATAAGGATGGCATGCGGATGAAAGCGTTGCTCCGTGGAGTGCATAATCTTAACTGTAAGCAACAGCTATATTGGCGCAGGAGGGTGGCGTGATGAACGGCAAGGCCAAAATCCCGACAAAAGCATGGAAAACAAAGTATGCCAAACTGACCGCCGAGAGGAAAACGCTCACTCAGAGGTATCTTGCATTGAAAGAAGAAGTGAAAGGCAAAGTGGCGGGGACAGCCTACGCCTGCCCCGCCGCACTGTTTTGAGTTTATCAATCCAATTAAATTCCCTTATTTTTCAAGACCTTTAGAGCCTCGAATCGTGAACTTGTATGTATTTTCCCTATGTTGCATTTTTTGTTGTTATTTAGGCATAATTATGCTATAATTGTGTCAAAGAAAGGAGTGAAGCATTATGCCACTTATTATGCCTATTAAGGATTTACGTAATACAACCGAGATTTCTAATATCGCACACAAGGAACAGGAGCCTATTTTTATTACCAAAAACGGATATAGCGATTTGGTTGTGATGAGTAGTGAATTATATGATAAATTTGCAAGAATGAATCGCATCGACCAGGCAATCTTCGAATCCGAGCAGGAAATTGCTAACGGAGCAGAAGCAGTTGACGCAGAAATAGTTTTTGCAGAATTGGAGAAAAAACATTTTGGATAAATACAAGGTAAAAGTCAACCCCAGAGCAATCCATGAATTAGACCACATTTACGAATATATCGCAAATGAGAAATTGGCTCCTGAAAATGCCAAAGGACAAATTGACAGAATTAAGAAGTCTATTTTAAGCCTAGACACATTTCCACAGTCCCATCAAGAGCGTAACGAGGGCAGATATGCCGGAAAAGGCTACCGTCAGTTACTGATTGATAATTATATCGCCATTTTCCGCATTGATGAACCATGCAAAACAGTTTATGTAGTAACAATACAGTATCAAGGACGAAATCTATAAAACAAGCACCAAATGACTCCAAATGTCCGGGTCTGCGCTCATGCAGGCATGACGCATCCCCGGCCGCTTGGCTTTGCTTATGAAAGCCGGTTGCTCCGTGCGCTGCACTCCCGCAACCGCCGTCAACATTCGCATTTCAGGCATTCGCCTTCCATGCTCATTCTGTCGGCGCGCCAAATGTCCGGGTCTGCGCTCATGCAGGCATGACGCATCCCCGGCCGCTTGGCTTTGCTTATGAAAGCCGGTTGCTCCGTGCGCTGCACTCCCGCAACCGCCGTCAACATTCGCATTTCAGGCATTCGCCTTCCATGCTCATTCTGTCGGCGCGCCAAATGTCCGGGTCTGCGCTCATGCAGGCATGACGCATCCCCGGCCGCTTGGCTTTGCTTATGAAAGCCGGTTGCTCCGTGCGCTGCACT
>CAQOJF010000038.1:0-29518 GCA_948848225.1 uncultured Eubacterium sp. | reverse complement strand
AATAGTCCGTAGGGGAATCGAACCCCTGTTTCTGCCGTGAGAGGGCAGCGTCTTAGCCGCTTGACCAACGGACCGTGTCAACAATTGATATAATACTATAAATTTCAACTGTTGTCAACAGTTTTTTTTATTTTTTTTAAAGTTTTTTTAAAGTGATATAAAATTCATATCGCCGACCTCCTCATGATTTGCTGTGGTCTTTCATATGTTTATCCCACCAGGAAGACACTTTAAAATAATTCTCTACGATGTCAAAGCGCCGAAATGCCGCTGCCATTGTACGCCCATCAATCGAATCAAGATGTTCTGTATTAAAATATCCCTTTAACAATTCTGTTAACACATTTTCTGCTTTGATATAGAGATCTTCCTTATTCCTTTCGAAATCTTCTTTCAGCTTATAAAAATTTGTATGTGTTAATGAATTTAATTCTATACTATGCTCCTGTAACAGTTGTTTCCCAATCATATAAGCGAGAAAATGCTGGCTGAAAGGACGCGAAGCCTGTATATCTTTGTTCATACACTGGTGCTTTCGCCTGCTGTCACAATAACGGAATATCAGAACTGCAATTATCATTTGTGCAGCATTTAAGTCCTCGAAGATAACCGAATAATACTTATCAAAAAACTCATTGCGCTTATATTTTGCCAGGTGTGGACGTTCGCGCCATACAGCCAACACTGCCTCTGCTGCGACCGTAGAAGGAATTGCATTTGTGTTCGTTGAACCATCACGTTTTCTTTTATAAATATAGTCCAGACCCTCAGCGCTCTTCTCTAATAGGATCTGGATATCATCATTGGATTTTAGATCCCTGAAATCTACAGGATTCTGACTATTTGTCGCATACGTAATATCATGAATAATCCCTTCATCATCGCTTACTTCGTAAAGACGAACCAGCAGATATACTTGTGAAAAATCAATCTCCGGATGTTCTTTTAAAGTCTGCCAGATCGTTTTACAGGTCTGTCCTCCATTGATGATCTGCAGCTTTTTAATCTTAACAATCCAATTTTGCTCCTGCAGAGCATTGTAACTGAACTTCTCACAGATCATTGTAACACCATTATTAAAGAAAAAGAAATTAAAACGTTTTTCGTCATCCAGCAATGTCTGAATAATACCCTCATTTACAGTATTTCTCCCCAGGTATCGCCGTATGTTTTTTTCTAAAAGACTGTCACCAAACTTGTCCATCAAATCAGAAATTTCTTTTACCGAAATACGCCCAAGAATAACTCTTTTATAATTAAAGTCTTCCTGTACAGCTTTTCCAGATAACGCTATTTGAGCATCAATGGATTCTGTCCTGTTTATATAACGTAAAATATCAGAATGACAAAAATGGACAAACTGCACCTGCTTTTGTCCTCCAAAAGTATTTTGAATATGATTTTCTCCATCACGGTTCCAGGACAGCCCATTATTCAACATCACAAAGGTGACATATGGAATCTGCCCATCCAGAATAAAAGAACGGATTTCATTTACCTTTTCTTTGCTTTTAGGATTCAATTCTATCTGCGCAGCGGGATCAAATACACATTTCACTGTATTTACTGCCTTTTCAACCGCATTTGCCGGAAAGTTACTGTCCTTATCCAACGCCCGGACATATTTTGACTGAAAGAGAACAACATTTAACTGCGAATCCTGATTTTCAACAATGTAAGCAGCATCAAATCCCCCATCGTTTCCTCCATCCGTAACCATCTGCTCCGCTTCTTCTATATCTATGTCCAGATAAGCAGCCACGCCCAGCAGCAAAAAGGCCTTTGAACGTTTTTTTTCCAGATCTTCTTCTGTAAAAAGATCTGCATTGTCCTGTATTATCTTATTTATCCTTTGATCGATGATCTGCTTTTCAATATTCATGTCTTCACCTACTATTTTTTATTATATATGTAAGTCTACCACGAAACAATGCTGTTTTCAATATACATATCAAGGAATCGCCTGGCATATTACGATATATATCCTCTTTAGGAGTATGCAAATAATTATGAAAACTGTGAACAGATCAAATTATTTTGATGGGAATATCTTCATACATCATTTATTCTTCAGATAGTGCAGAGAAAGAAAAAGCACTCACTACTTACACTCCGGCAATCTTTTTCCAGGAAGCTGTCACAGTGCTTTATGCTCCTTATCGTATTTCATTTTTACAAATCCTTTGAATGACTGGCTCTCCGTATAGGTGGCTTGGATTGGCGCAAAGAGGGTATACATTTTTGACAGTTCCTTTAATCGGCTTAGTTTATGCCCCTTTAACATATGTACCGTTTCAAGCTGTTGGTATCTCTGTTCCTTATCCGCTGTGAATTTCGCAAGGCTCAAAGCTATCTATCTTACTTGGCGTGATGAATTTCTCTGCATTTCCACTGTTTAAATTCACGTTTCTTTTTAGTTTTCTTCTCCACTATATTCAATCTGTATCTATTTCCATCAAGAATGATTCCTGAAAGCCTTAATTGCAATATATCCGATATCCTCAATCCTTAATTAGCTTCCAGTGACAAAGCTGTTGCAATCCTTTTATTTGGCTTAACAATATGTCCATCAGCACAAACAAATCCAGTATGAATTGTTCCAATGATATTTTTATATTGTTCCTCTGTAAATGCTACCGTCTTCTTATTCATCCCATTATCACCTTAAAATTGCGTATTTTTCCCATAAACAAAGGAAACTTCGTATTCTCTTCAAATAACGCAGAGATAGAAAAACCATCCCCTCTGTCACAGCACGTTTTTCATAACTGGGTGTGCAGAAAGGGATGGTTTTTTCTTCCATATTTATATTCCCGTGAAATTCATTTTCCCGCTATTTCTTAATCTTAATCTTTTTCATGTTGCTCCATGCCCCATAGACTTTCTTTGTTCCCTCCAGACGGTAAGCCCGGACACGGAAGTAGTAGGTTTTTTTCTTTTTCAGCTTCTTAATGACGGCCTTATTTTTTGATACCAGCTTCTGTTTTTTGCCCTTCCACTTCTTTGAAGTACTGTAACAGATCTGGTAGCCTTTCGCTCCGGTGAGTTTTTTCCAGGAGACTGTCACAGTGTGCTTTTTCTGTTTAAGTTTCAGGGCGGATACTTTTCCGACTTTGCTTTTTACCGAAGCAGACGGAATGCCTGGCGCTGAAATTACAGGGGTACCCGGCTGCGGTGCGGATAGCGCCACGGAAGGAGTTCCCGGTGCAGAGGTCTCCTGTGGTTTTTGTGTATTTCCCGGTTCTGATGGTAACGGGGTCTCTCCCCCTTCCGAGGTTACGGTACCAGCGTATGACCAGCTTGAGAGGGATGATAGATTTAAATGCAAAGCCGGCCGGGCGGCGTCATAACTGTCGTAGACATAGTAGCCATACGTAAAGACACAGCCACTGTCATACACGTGGGAAGCGTAACCACTAGTGCTGCCCGGCGACCGGAGCCACCAGTATCCGTTCTCCGCGTACTCCTCAGATGTGCTTGTCCATGCTCCCTGCCCTTTCGCAAAAGCGGTGTTCAAAGCTCTTCTGCTTTCCGCAAGGTTACTTCTGGAAGAATTAAACCCATACGCTGGATTCGTCACCTCGTCGATAGACAACAGATACACCTTGTCCGAAGTATTATTTCCTCCATCAGTTCCATAATCGGAATTGTCATCATTCACAACATTTGTAGTCTTTATTGCTGACTGTTCAGCCGCAGAAAATGCATTGTTAAGGAAGTTACTATCACTAAAGTCCTTCCCGTCCTTGTTTATTTCTCCCCCATAGCCGTTTAGCCAGCTACGCATCGTACAGTTCTCCCAGGTGACACTTGTATCTGTATCATTATACTTCTGGCAGTCCAGGTTTTTATCCGCCAGCAGAAACGCATCATCTCCGTTTACCGACAGCACCCGCCATTTGATCGGCTGCTTCGCATCGTTTTTATCGGCCTTACCGTCCCCGTTGGTGTCCTCCTGCCAGTAGTTCCCGAACCAGATACAGTCCCATTCAGCCACGTCATCCGAGGTCACGGTACCAGCATATGACCAGCTGGAGGCAGATGATAGATTCAAATGCAAAGCCGGCCGGGCGGCGTAACAATAGAATCGTTGTCGACATTGCTCCCACGCGTACTGACATCCCCAAGGTAATCCACGAAGGAAGCGTAATAACTATAGTTGCCCGGCGACCGGAGCCACCAATCATCCACACTTCCAGCACTCCTCATGTTCCCTGAATTAATCTCCCCTCCACCTGCCACATAGGCTGTATTTACTGCCTGCCTTGTACTGTCACTGTCATCAGAAGAATTAAACCCATACACCGGATCCGTCACTTCGTCGATAGACAGCAGATACACCTTGTCTGATGTATCCTTTCCGCCCTCCGTACCGAACTCAGGATTGTCATGATTCACTACGTTAGTCGTCTTAACTGCTGTCTGCTCTTCTGACAAAAATGCTTGGTCCAGAAAGTTATTGTCACTATAGTCCCTGCCATCTTTATTCGCTTCCGCCCCGTAGCCGTTTAGCCAGCTACGCATCGTACAGTTCTCCCAGGTGACACTTGTATCTGTATCATTATACTTCTGGCAGTCCAGGTTCTTGTCCGCCAGCAGAAATACATCGTCGCCCTCCACCGACAGCACCCGCCACTTGATGGGGGTCTTATCATCCTTTTTGTCGGCTTTTCCGTCTCCGTTGGTGTCTTCCTGCCAGTAGTTTCCAAACCAGATACAGTCCCAGGTGGTGATGCCGTTTTCTGTGGTTGGTTTTTTCAGTTCCTTCTTCCCAGCGGATCCCGGCGCTACTTCCTGAGTGGTTTTGAGAATGCGGGGATTCCGGAGCGCAGGCTGTTCTGCCGCCCGGCTCTTTGTCACTGTTCCAAGGGGCAGGAGACCTGCCAGCAGGGCTCCTGTCAGAAGCAGGGCTGTCTGCCTCCGAAAAGAAAATTTTCTTTGTTTGTCTTTGATCATGGTATGTTTCCTCCTCTTATTCTATTTTCTAGCGGCTATTTCTTAATCTTGATCTTTTTCATGTTGCTCCATGCCCCATAGACTTTCTTTGTCCCCTCCAGACGGTAAGCCCGGACACGGAAGTAGTAGGTTTTTTTCTTTTTCAGCTTCTTAATGACGGCCTTATTTTTTGATACCAGCTTCTGTTTTTTGCCCTTCCACTTCTTTGAAGTACTGTAACAGATCTGGTAGCCTTTCGCTCCGGTGAGTTTTTTCCAGGAGACTGTCACAGTGTGCTTTTTCTGTTTAAGTTTCAGGGCGGATACTTTTCCAATCGCGGCTTTTCCCGGATCAGACGAAACAGGCGTCACGGCTGCTCCCGGCTTTTCCGTGTTATCGGGCTGGGCTGTCTTTCCCGGTGCCACTGTCTCCTGTGGTTTCTGCGTGGTTTCTGGTGTCGGTGACGGAGTAGCGGATGCCGATGGCTGGGGCCGGCTTCCCTGCTTCCGGAGCTGGATGCTGTTATTCCAAAGGGTATATTCATCCGCCTTCTGGGTTACTTCACAGTGAAGATAGCGATCCCCGGTCTGGATATTTACCGTTGACGATTCCCAGGCTTCTGCTAGGGAAATAGTTTTCTTCTCTCCCGGGGCTAGTGTTCCTATATTTCCGCTCTGGAGAAGAATTCCTGTTTCATCCCCGTCTTTCACTTCCAGCTTTATTTCTTCGGCAGGGCAGTCCGAAAGATTTGTGATACAGACCGTATCCTCATCTACGGAGGTAATCTCCAGATCTGCCGCATTGGTTTCCAGTTCCAGTGTTTCCGATGTCTGATCAGCAGAAGCAAACGGCTCTCCGGCGGACACACTGGCACAGATACCGCCCTCTGCCAGTTCTTTGGGAATCCGTACCGAAAGGTGTTTTTCAAGGACTTCTCCCGGTTTCATACAGGCGGATACGACTTCCTCGTGAAGAACATTTCCGCCAGCATCTGAAATCGTCACTTTTACCTGGGTCAATTCTGTTGTTCCCGTGTTGGCGACACTCACAGCGATATCATTGTCCCCTCCCGGAACAAAGCTGAGAATGTCATAGGCGAGGTCCGTTACCTCTGCCTGATTTCTTGACAGTTCTTCCTTTGATTTCAGCACCGTCAGTCCATAGGGACTTTCCGCTTCCAGAGAATCATCTACCGCCTGCAGCGTATAGGACAGCAGTAGTTCGCCGTCCGCCTGCTTCAACAGGCTGAAACCGCCTATATAACCTCCTTCTGCCGTAACTGCCACCGGTCTTCCTGAAACCGCTGTTTCCTTTTTATAGATCTCGCTCTTAAAATTATCCTGTTCTGTCCAGTATACCGTATCATCCAGTACCCGGTAAGAGGTGGTGCAGGCAGTTCCCAGGGAAACCGCAGATCCATTCTCCCAACGGTGCAGCATGCCATCCAGTCGGAAATACATCTGCCCGTCAAATATCTTTACACTGTCTGCCTTTCCTGTGAGGGTCTCACAGGGAGTCCCATCCAGATATAACTTGCCCTCTTTTATGTAAGCAAACCTGACCGTTCCGTCTTCTTCCCACATACAGAACTCCTGAACCGCGCCGGTTACTGAGCAGACCTCGCTTTTTTCTTCCCCTTCCATACCAGAGAGACTGCTTTTATAAAACACCGTATTCCCGCTGTTTAAAAGCACATCTCCCCCGCTGTTTTCCGCCCACGCTGCCGTGAGAGACGTTCCGTCTGCCACAAAATCATATCCATATTTCCATGTCGGTTTTTCTCCAGATATCTCCCCCAGACGAACCGGTGTTCCGAAACGGCCAAGGTCGGTGTCAAAGGTTGCCACATACAGATCCATGGATTCCAGAATCTCCTTTTCAGCCATCTGCTCCGTCACCGGCTGCCGGCTGTTCTCATAAAGGACATAGGCTTCGCCTCCGTACACGCACAACTTACCTGCCGTGTCCAGATTTGTATTGGCATTTACCGGTTTTCCGCTGCTCCATGTGCCGTCTTCGTACAGACGGTACATCAGCTTTGCCTGTCCCTTCGCCCCCTGCAGGGTGTCATCCAGATAGGTCATCAGAATCCTTCCGTCGGGAAGCTGTAGCATCTCCGGCTTGGCATTTTCGTATACGAGAGACTGTTCTGCCCCGTCCACGGCACCGGAGGCATAACGCCGGATCTCACCGACTTCCTCTCTGGTGGGGGAATCGCTCCGCTCGTACTCCATCACAATATTCCGCTTTTCCACCTTCCCCAGCTCCGGATAGAGTTCCATCCGGGGAAGGTCAAAATCATAACCCCCGCTCAATCCCGGTATGACCGTATCCACTTTTACAAATAATTTCCCTGTCAACCACGCACTGACACACTCCTCAAAGGACTTCCACGGAATCTGGACTTTCCCGCCGATCTCCCCTTCGAGACCGCCTTTGACATCCACAACCACCGCATCCGCTCCCAAGGCAATGCTCGGTTTGATGGTAAGTCCCAGTTCCCCCTGAACCTGGATCGTTTTCGTATTTTCGGTGGTGAGGGTGAGTTTTCCGTCAACGGAACCACCCACGCCAAACTCCGAGTACACGATCCACCAGAGGGGGGTCTTCACTTTCCCGGAAGCCTCCAGTCCTGCCATGACGCCGCCCTCAACCAGCCGGACCGGTTTGTCGTTTTCATCCAGCTCCAGTTTGATATAACCGGCAGAGTTTCCGCTGACCTTAAATGCCGCCTCACCGTTGATCTTCTTTAATTTGCCCCGGAGTTTTGAAAAACGGTTCCAGAGTTTTGTCGTATCTACCTTCCCGCCACAGGCTTTCACCAAGGATTTGACTTCCTGATAGGATTCCCTCCAGTAAGCATCATCGGGGTCGGCTTTTACCGATGCGTCTGCGCCTCCTTCCAATCCCAAGAGTACTTCCGCGGTATGGTTTTTATGGTCGATGTTGATCTGAGTGTTGTTGAACACCGGAAGGGACATTCCGATTTTGGTCTGAAACAGATTGAAGCGGTTTCCCGCAATGTTTAGCTCCGGTCCTTTTAATTCCGCACTTCCCAAATCATCAAAGTCCGGGAGGGCGGCGGTAATGTTTTCCGCCGCCTGAGCCTCCGGTGACCTGGGTGTGGCTGTGGGCTCAGGGCGCCATGTAAAAAGCGGTTCGTCTGTCTGTGACGGCTCTTCCGTAGTCCCCGGCTTCGGGGTCACTGTGCTGGTCTCTCCCCCTTCCGAGGTTACGGTACCAGCGTATGACCAGCTTGAGAGGGATGATAGATTTAAATGCAAAGCCGGCCGGGCGGCGTTAAAATTGTGATTGACACCGTATCCATACAAATCGACACCACCATCGTTACCCACGCTGGAAGCCGTAAAACCTATAGTCGCCCGGCGACCGGAGCCACCAATCATCCGCGCTTCCAGCGCTTCCCATGCTGCTTGACTTAATTTCCCCTCCATCTGCCACATAAGCGGTATTTGCTGCTTCTCTTGTATCCGTACTGTTTGTAGAAGATGTAAACCCATACTCTGGATTCGTCACTTCATCAATTGATAGCAGATACACCTTGTCCTTTGTATCGTTTCCGCCTTCCGTGCCATATGTAGGGTTATCATTATTCACTACATTTGTAGTACGTATGGCTTTCTGCTCATTTCCCGAAAATGCATAATCAAGAAAGTTATTCGTACGAAAGTCCTCCCCCGGCTGGTTCGTTTCCGCCCCATAGCCATTCAGCCAGCTGCGCATCGTGCAGGTCTCCCAGGTGACATCCACGTAGTTTTTATTATATTGCTGCACATCAATGTTTTTATCTGCCAGCAGGAATGCATCGTCGCCCTCCACCGACAGCACCCGCCACTTGATCGGCTGCTTCGCATCGTTTTTGTCTGCTTTACCGTCCCCGTTGGTGTCCTCCTGCCAGTAGTTCCCGAACCAGATACAGTCCCATGTGGTGATGCCATTGGCATCGGTTGTGGGGTTGTTCAGACCATAGCCCGCCGCCTGAACCGGGGCTGATCCGGACAGGGGCAGAATTCCTGCCAACAAGGCGCTGATGAGAAGCAGCGCCAGTGATCGTTTACTCTTTTTCTTCATGTTCATAGTCCTCCTCTGGATGTTTTCTTCTGAGTATGAAATGTTTCCATATATTTTTCTGCAGCCAGTATGTGTGGGCATGTTTTAAGTGTCCCTTATAGCTCGCCACACTCTGGCTGATGGCTTCCAGTTCGATCTTTCCCTCCCCATAGGCATGGCGGTAGTTCCTAAGCCTGCGCTTTAGGCGTTTCTTAGCTGACTGCCGCAAGGTGCGGATCACTTTTCCCGTCTCCGTCAGATAAAAATGAAATCCGAGAAAGTCCACTCCCTGCCGGATGGCGTGGATCTGCGTCTTCTCATTGAATTCCAGCTTTAGTTCTTTTGTCAGATAAGATTTCATCTCATGCAGGCACTCTTTCAGATAATCTTTGTCCGGGTGGATCAGGATCATATCATCCATATACCTCGTATAATATTTTATCCGCAGTTTCTCTTTGATCAGACGGTCCAGCCCGTCCAGATAGTACAGGGCAAACCACTGGCTGGTCTGATTGCCCATGGGCAGACCCCTCCCCGGTTCGCATTCATAACTGTCCACAATCGTCTCCAGCAGCCATTTCACGTCTTCTGACAAAGCCATTCTGCTTATCCCTTCTTTTAAGACAATATGGTCGATGGAGTCAAAGTACTTTTTTACATCGCATTTGAGTATATACCCCTTTTCTCCATATTTTCTATTATATTCTCTCAGAAAACCCGTCAGTCTGTCAAGGGCAAAATGCGTTCCCTTTCCCTTTCGGCATGCACTGTTGTCATAGATCAGATGCTTTTCCAGGTATGGTCCCAGAACGTTGTCACATAAACTGTGCTGGACGATCCGGTCCCCATAACAAAGTGCCTGGATCTCTCTTTCTTTGGGATCATAGATACGGAATTTACGGTATCCCTGGATACGGTATGTATGTCCTTTTAAATGATAGCTCAGGCGTTCGATATGCTCCGACAGCCTCATTTCATATAGAATTACCTCTCTGGTGTTCTGTTTCCCTCTTCTCGCCAGTTTATGTGCCTGGTACAGACTTTCATAACAATAGACCCGTTCATATTCTTCCATCGGATATACCCCTTATCATACAGGCTGCCGGGAGAAATCCAATAAATAAATTTCCCAAAATCCAGAAAGGAAGATTCCGTCCTGTTTTCCGGCAGCATATGTTTTCCCTTACGGGATGGAATCCGGTTCCTTTGCATGAGTGCACGGATTATTTCCCCCTGGAAATAATTTCAGGCAGTGTTTTGCACGCAAATCCGGCCGGGCGGCGTTATTATTGTTGTTGACATTGTTTCCATTCGTATTGACATTTCCATTGTTATTCACGTTGGAAGCGTTATTACTATTGTTGCCCGGCGACCGGAGCCACCAATCATCTTCAACCGGATCCCGGTGTTATTTTCTGGTTTCATCACTCTTCATCCAGGCATACAATAGCCGCTGGGTTTCCATAACCTTTGATGATATCTGTGCCTGTTGCCTTGGAAGAATACACTGGCATTCTCTCGCCACCATGGAAAGATATGACAGAAGACGGAGCTGTGTCATCGCCTCATGCTGTAATGCAAGTCTCTTTTCAAACTGAAGATCCCTCTGTGATGAACTGCCTAAAAATACATGATTGGCTTTGTACAGAGATTCGATCACAGACAGGGAATAATTCTGCAGTCTGCTGGTCAGTGTAAACCGAAACTTTTTCGGAGATTTATCTGTAACTGTCAATATGTACTGAGCTAACTCCTTTGCCCGTGTAATTACAGTGAGTTCACTTTCCGTTCCTCTTCTCATGCCAGCCTCCTTGAAACCATTTCCACCCCCATGATAATACAAGGAGATTCTACTGTCAAATTACGGCAGGTATTTTGAAACACACTAATATCCCTCACCCAGCCAGCGCCCCTCTATCTCTTCTGCCAGCTGGAGGAACAGTTCCAGGTAACATTCTCTGGTTTTCCCGATAATCGTCAGCGCCACTTCCTCATTATAGGAATGCGCCACCGCGTTCCGGTGGTCAAGAAGTTCCAGCCACCCCTCTTCACTGGCAATCATCCCTGCCTGATATGCCAGCTTTATGATCATTCTGGGAGAACCGGTTCTGCCGTCAGCATAACCATGCTCCTCCAGGATCTCTTTCATCGCTTTCCACGCCTGCTCAAAACAAATAGAAAATAAATGAACCAGCCCGGTCTCTGTCACTATATCATAAGGCGGAGCATAATCACGGATCTTTTTAAGATTTTCTAATGCAGCCAGAAAATTATCATATTTTTTCATATAGAAGAATTCCCTCCTTTTCAATAGACTCCAACAACCGTTTTTGCACAGGCTCGTCCAGATTCACCACATCAAACATCAACAGCGTGCGAACCGCCTCATCGATCTCCGTGCGAAAACGGGCGATGTCACCCCCGCTGACCGCCAAATCGATATCACTGCGGGATTTATAGTCCCCTCTGGCTCTGGAACCAAATAAGATCACTTTGTTCACTCCGCACCCTCTCGCCAGCCGGATAATATCCTGCTTTATAGTATCCTCAAGATTCATATACAATCCTCGCTTTCTTCAATCACTCCTCAACCCTCTCACTGAAAAAAGTCCAGTATCGACATCTGATCCGTCTCTGGCAGATCTCCCAGTATCCCCAGTTCCGCCATCTTTTCCACCACGGTTCCTGACACCTTGCAGCGCTCCTTGAAATTCTCACGGGAGGAAAATGGCCCGTCCTTCACGGCTTCCACGATTCCTTCCGCCGCCTTGCCTCCCATACCGTCGATGGAATCCAGGGAAGGCATCAGCTGGCCGTCAATGATCTGAAAATGCGTCGCCTTGGCGCGGAAGACGTCGATGGGCATAAAGGTAAATCCTCTGGCGTACATTTCCTGCACGATCTTCATGTCCCCCAGGCTGTCCTGCTCCTTCTTGGATAACTCATTAGAGCGGCGTTTATAGTCCCGGATCGCCGCCTCCAGCTTCTCCTTCCCCTGGCACATCAGCTCATAATCAAAGGCTTTGGCACGGATGCTGAAAAATGCCGCATAATAGGCGAGGGGATAGAACACCTTAAAATACGCGATTCGGAATGCCATCATGACATATGCCACCGCATGGGCTTTCGGGAACATGTACTTGATGCGCTTACAGGACTCGATGTACCAGTCCTCCACCCCGGCTTCCTTCATGGCCTGTTCCATGTCTGGCGTCAAGCCCTTTCCCTTGCGGACGCTCTCCATGATCTTAAAGGCAAGACCGTTCTCCACCCCGGTATGGATCAGATAGGTCATGATATCGTCACGGGTACAAATCGCTGTGGACAGGGTACAGTTACCTTCCTTTATAAAATACTGGGCGTTGTTCAGCCACACGTCCGTCCCGTGGGACAACCCGGAGATCCGCACCAGATCGGAAAAATTCTTCGGCTTCGTATCCCGCAGCATCTGCATGACAAATTCCGTCCCAAACTCTGGGATGCCAAGACTCCCCAGGTCACATCCCATCAGTTCTTCCGGCGTCACCTTCAGCGCCGAAGTATCCGCAAACAACGACAATACCTCCTGGTTGTCCAGGGAAATGGTCTTCGCATCCAGTCCTGTCAGATCCTCCAGCATACGTATCATCGTGGGATCGTCGTGTCCCAGTATATCCAGCTTCAACAGGTTATGGTCGATAGAATGATAGTCAAAATGGGTGGTGACGATGGTTGTCTCCTGATCGTTCGCCGGGTGCTGCACCGGCGTAAAGGTATAGATCTCCCAGCCAAAAGGGAGCACGATGATACCGCCGGGATGCTGCCCAGTAGAACGCCGGATACCGACACAGCCCTCCATCAGCCGCTCGATCTCCTCTACCCTCTTATGCTCACCCCGCTCCTCAAAGTAGTTTTTCACATAACCAAATGCCGTCTTCTCTGCCAGACCGGCGATGGTGCCGGCGCGGAAGGTCTGCCCATCTCCAAAGATCACCTCCGTGTAGGCATGGGCCTTACTCTGGTATTCCCCGGAAAAGTTCAGGTCAATATCCGGCTCCTTGTCCCCATAAAATCCCAGAAAGGTCTCAAAGGGGATATCGTGCCCATCCTGCACCAGAGGCTCCCCGCACTCCGGACAGGTCTTCGGGGGCATGTCACAGCCGGAACTCCCCGCATATTTTTTTACCTCTTCCGAATCAAAATCCACATAGTGGCAGTGGGCACAGTAATAATGGGCTGGCAAAGGATTTACCTCCGTGATACCAGACATGGTCGCCACAAAAGAAGATCCCACGGAGCCACGGGAACCTACTAAATACCCATCTTCGTTAGATTTCCACACCAATTTCTGGGCGATGATGTACATCACGGCGAATCCATTTTTGATGATAGAGTCCAGCTCATGATCCAGCCTTTCCTTCACCTGGGGCGGCAGTTCCTCTCCGTACATGCTCTTTGCCTTGTTATAGCAGATATTTCTCAGGGTTTCATCGGATTTTGGGATCACCGGCGGACACTTGTCTGGATACACCGGTGAAATCTTCTCGATGCGGTCTGCAATCAGGTTCGTGTTTGTCACTACCACCTCATACGCCTTCTCTTCACCAAGATAAGCAAATTCCTCCAGCATCTCCTCTGTCGTGTGGAGATACAGGGGAGGCTGGTCGTCCGCATCCTTCATCTTCTTGCCAGCAAAGATAATACGACGGTACACCTCATCCTCTGGATCGAGAAAATGCACATCGCAGGTCGCCGCCACCGGCTTACCATACCTCTCTCCCAGCGCCACGATGCGCCGGTTCATCTCCCGGAGATCCTCTTCACTGTTAATATTTTCCACCCGCTCGCTGTCAATCATAAACTGATTATTTCCCAGGGGCTGGATCTCCAGATAATCATAAAAATCCACCAGCTCCCTGATCCGCTCTTCCGGCGCCTCATCCAAAAGAGCACGATACAGCTCTCCCGCCTCGCAGGCGGAGCCAATGATCAGTCCCTCCCTGTATTTATTAAAAACACTTTTCGGAATCCTTGGACGACGGTAAAAATAATTCAGATGCCCCATGGACACCAGCCGGTACAGATTGACGCGGCCCGTCTCATTTGCCGCCAGAATGATGGCATGAAAAGAGGGCTTTTTCTTCACGATATCCGCCGATCCCAGCGTAATCTCCGACAGCTCTGCCAGGTCATAAATTCCTTTGTCCGCAAACATCGCCACAAACTTCTCAAAGATCTCCGCCGTCGCCCCGGCATCATCCACCGCCCGGTGATGATTTTCCAGGGAAATCTTCAGCTTCTTGGCGATGTTGTCCAGCTTGTATTTGGCAAGCTCCGGAAACAGGACGCGGGCAAGCCCCACGGTATCCAGCACCGTGTAGTCGGTGTGGATGCCCTGCTCCTCTGCCTTTGCCTTGATAAAGCTGTGGTCAAATCCCGCGTTGTGCGCCACCAGTACGCTGTCGCCGATAAACTCCAGAAACTGGGGAAGAATCTCTTCGATATTCCCAGCATCCTTTACCATATCGTCGGTAATGGTGGTCAGGTCTGTGATCCGCTCTGGGATGTGGATTCCCGGGTTGACAAATGTACTGTATCGCTCTGTGATTTTCCCGTTGCTGACCTTCACCGCCCCGATCTCAATAATGCGGTCCTTCACCGGGGAAAATCCGGTAGTCTCCAGGTCAAATACCACGAAATCCCCATCCAGTCTCTGTCCCTTCTCATTCTCTACCGCCAGGTCATTCAAATCATCCACCAGATAGGCTTCACAGCCATAGATTACCTTAAAATCATCCTCTTCGGAGAGTTTCAGTCCTTCCAGGGCGTGATTGGCATCGGGAAATGCCTGCACGACGCCGTGGTCGGTGATCGCCACCGCCCGGTGTCCCCAGGCATGGGCGCGGTTCACCAGCTGTTTTGCCTGGGTGATACCGTCCATATCGCTCATTTGGGTGTGGGCATGAAGCTCCACCCGCTTCACCGGAGCGTCGTCACTGCGTCCCACATGAAAACTCTTGATCTCCTTCATCCCCATAATACCGCCGATTCGGATTTCCTTATCATAGGAATCCAGGCTCGCCACACCTTTTACCCGGATAAAATTTCCTTTTTTCACAAACTCAAAGAACTCGGTATCAATCACCTGCTCCTTTTTGATAAATACCTTGCAGAGGATGGAATCGGTATAATCCGTCAGGGCAAAGGTAACAATCAACTTTTCTCCCTTGATCTCCCGGCTGTCCACTTTCCGTATCTGCCCGTCAATCACCACCTCGCCGATCTCATCCTGGATCTCCCGGATGGGAATGATCGTCCCCTCACAATTCTTGCCATAAAAAACTTCTGGATCGTTTGCTGGACGCCGGAAACCGCCCTTCTGACGGCTCGTTCTGCCTGCGCCGGAACGGCTTTGTCTCTGAGACTGCCGCTCTTCTTTCTTCTCTTTCTTCCCTTCGGCGGAGGCAGTTTTTCTCCCCTTTTCTGACACCTGTCCAGCAGAAGCTCCCGGCCCCTCTGCTATTTTCTTCTCATCACTGGTATTCAGCTTAACAAAATATGTCTCCGGCTTTGTATCCTTTTTCCGCTCAAACTCTTTAAAATGAAAATCTACGGTGATCTCTCTGTCAAACCGCTGCAAAAACACGGATTGGATAAATTCTCTTACCCCATCGCAGCGCTGTCTCGTCAGAAACGAATCTCCACAGGTTATGTACAGAGAATCCCCCTCCACCTCGAACGGCTCAGAACAGAATTCCAGCCCCTCTACCAGATCCCTTTCCCGGATCTCCGCCTTCAAGTCATCCTCGATCTGGGAGAGCAGCCCAGTGAGAGGCATGTCCCCCAGATCTGGATAGGATACCTGGAGTCTGGGACGAAATCCCAGACGGCGGAATACCTGCTTATATAGCTCTTTTTCCATAATCTGTATTTTTTTATAGGACAAAAACTGGTGTCTCTTACAATAAATAAACACCAGTTTTTTGGTTTGGGATGCGCTGATCTTCTCTACCATCACATCCTCGTATTCTCTTTTTATCCTATCGTTACAATTTAGTTTGGAAAAGGCGTGAAAAAAAAGCTCCATCTCTTCAACCTCCCGCTTTATCCCAGTTCTCCAGCTCCTGCCTCAACACTGCCAGGAGTTCACTCTCCGGCACCTTCTTTATGATCTCGCCTTTTTTGATCAGTAGTCCTTCACCGATCCCTCCGGCGATACCGATATCTGCTTCTTTTGCCTCGCCGGGACCATTGACCACGCAGCCCATCACCGCAACTTTAATATCCAGGTCAAACTCCTGCACCATTTCTTCTACACTTGTAGCAAGCCCTATTAAATCGATCTGGGTTCTTCCACAGGTAGGGCAGGACACGACACTGATGCCCCCCTTCTTCAGTCCCAGGGCTTTGAGGATAATATTTGCCGCCCGGATCTCCTCCACAGGATCACCAGTCAGAGACACCCGGATCGTATCACCGATGCCCTGATACAATATATTCCCCAGACCTACAGCGGATTTCAGACCGCCAGAAAAGACCGTTCCCGACTCCGTGATTCCTACGTGCAGCGGATAATCCGTGCGGACAGCAAGGATCTCATGGGCATGGATGCAGTTCAGCACATCCGAGGACTTAATGCTGATCACCAGGTTCTCATACCCCATTTCTTCAATAATCCGTACTTTGTCCAGCGCACTTTCTACCAGCGCCTCCGGCGTTACACCGCCATATTTCTCCAGCAGCGGCTTCTCCAGGGAACCGCTGTTGACCCCCACCCGGATCGGAATATTTTTCTCCTGGCACTTGTCTACCACTGCGCGTATCCGGTCTTCACTGCCTATATTACCAGGATTAATCCGGATTTTGTCGGCACCGTTCTCCACTGCCGCGATAGCAAGTTTGTAATCAAAATGAATATCCGCTACCAATGGGATCGTGATCTGCTTTTTGATCTCGGAAACAGCCTTGGCCGCCTCCATCGTCGGCACAGCCACCCGGACAATATCACATCCCGCCTGGGTCAGCTTCTGAATCTGCTCCACGGTATCTTCCACATGCTCGGTCTTTGTATTTGTCATGGACTGAACGGCGATGGGATGACCGGCTCCGATCTTTACGCCGCCGATGGATATTTCACGTGTCTTATTTCTCATTTCATTCTCCATTTTCTATTCCGAAATAAACTAAACCATCAATGAGGGATCAGTTTAATGATATCATTGGCAAGAATCACCACCATCAGCCCCATCAGGATGACAAAACCTCCCACATTGACATAATTCTCAAATTTCTCCGGTAATGGTTTCCTGCGGATCGCCTCAATAATTAAGAATAAAAGTCTTCCGCCGTCCAGCGCCGGAATCGGAAGCAGGTTCATCACACCGAGATTGGCTGTCAGCAGGATACCCATGATAAGGATATTACACATCACAAGCCCAATCCCTCCCGGCATACTGTCACTCACCACATCTCCTACTACCTGGACGATGCCCACAGGTCCCGACACCTCTTTGGCGCTGACTTTCCCGGAAAACATCTGCCCCAGGCTCTCAATGGTCGTGAAGATCCAGAATTTCACCTCATAGGCAGAATACTTGATATTTTCCCAGACACCCGCTTTTGTCCTGTCGATATTATAGGAAAAGCCCAGACGGTAGACATCATTTCCCTCTTCATCTTTTACCAGCCTGGGGGTTACGGATTTCGTGATCTCCTGACCGTCTCTCTCCACCGTCAGCTCAATCGGCTGATCTGACAGGGGGTGGAACTGGATATAATTCTTGAGTTCCCGGTTCACCACGATGTGCCTTCCATTGATCTCTGTCACCCGGTCGCCATCCTGAAATCCCTGCTCTGCCAGCGGCATTCCCGGACTGACTCTCGTCAGAAAGGGTTCGTCATAGCCTGCAAAACCGATCAAAAACAGCGATAAGACAAAAGCGAGGATAAAGTTAAAAAATGGTCCTGCAAAGATCACTGACATCCTTGCCCAGACTCCTTTTTTTCCAAAAGCCCGGTCATCCTCAATATTTTCCATCTCTCCCAGCATCATACAGGAACCGCCAAAGGGAAGGATCTTCCAGGAATAAAGAGTGTGGTCCTCAAACTCTTTATGCTCTTCAAAATATCTGCTGGAACCAAAAAATTTCACCCGGTGCCCTTCTTCCGTCTTAGCATAGGATATGATCCTTGGTCCCATTCCCAGGGAAAATTCGATCACACCGATGCCATTCGCTTTTGCCAGCAAAAAATGCCCCAGTTCATGAAAAAGTATGATCACACTAAATAATACAATCGCGATCAAAATATTTACAGCACTCATGTTTTCCTCCATTCTGCCAAATCGTGCATCTGGTCTCTATTACTTAATATACTCCAAAGCCCTGCACCAATGACTAAACATAACATTTTTCCAGTATAGAACAGGTCTCTTTCTCTGTTTCAAGTATATCATCCAAAGATGGATTTTTTATGAACGAATGATGTTCCATGGCATATTCGATCATCCGGTATATATCGGTAAATCCAATCTCTTTATTCAAAAACTTTGCCACGGCAAATTCATTGGCGGCATTCATTACTGTCGTCATGCTCCCCCCTGTCTCAAAGGATCTCTTTGCCAGGTCAAGCCCTCTTAATACTTTCGTATTCGGCTCCTCAAAGTGGATGGACTTCAGCTTCTCAAAATTCAGACGTTCCCCGCTGAGCTGGGGACGTTCGGGATACATCAGCGCATACTGGATCGGCAGACGCATATCCGGCGTTCCCAGCTGTGCCATCACAGCGCCATCCCGGAATCCCACCATGGAATGTATGATGCTTTTCGGCTGCACCAGCACGTGGACCTGCTCCAGCCCCACATGAAAAAGCCAGCAGGCTTCGATAATCTCCAGCCCCTTATTGATCATCGTAGCCGAATCAATCGTGATCTTTTTGCCCATGGACCAGTTGGGATGAGCAAGCGCCTGCTCCACTGTCACTCTCTCCAGTTCTTCTTCCGTACTGTGACGGAAAGGACCGCCGGAAGCAGTCAGAAAGATCTCTTCGATCTCCTCACAGGAACCACTCTGCAGACACTGAAAGATTGCGGAATGTTCGCTGTCCACAGGGAGAAGGGATACACCGTACTCCCGCGCCAGCGGCATGATCAGATGTCCAGCTGTCACCAGGGTTTCCTTGTTTGCAAGGGCGATATCCTTTCCTTTGCGGATCGCCTCCATCACCGGCTGAAGTCCAATCATTCCCACCATCGCCGCCACGACCATATCCGTCTCCGGCAGAGACGCACATGCCACAAAACCATCCATACCATATAAAATCTCCGGCAGCGGCAGCTCTTTTGCCTCCGAATGCCCCTGAAGTTTCTTCTTTAAAGTCTCCGCTCCGTCTTCACTTTTAACAGCTACTACCCTCGGACGATACCGTAGGATCTGTTCCGTAAACAGAGCAATATTATCCCCTGCTGTCATCGCTTCCACAGAAAGCACATCTCTGTTATTGTCCACTACCTGTAGTGTCTGGGTACCGATGGAACCAGTGGAGCCCAGAATACATAATTTTTTGTTCATATCTTCTTCTCCATTCCACAGAAGAGTTTTTCTATTTGCCGGGTGGCACTTTAACTACCCCTTTATCAGCCATAATGATACATAGTACACCACCGGAGCCACAAATAAAATGCTGTCAAAACGATCCAGAATCCCGCCATGACCTGGAATCAGATTACTATAATCCTTAATGCCAAAATTACGTTTCACTGCGGAAGCTGCCAGATCACCGATCTGGGATACCACCGAGCCAATCGCTCCGATACAGGCAAACAGCGCATGGATATTTGCACTGGTAGAAGCCATGATTCCTTCCGGGATGGCAAAAGAATAGACCAGAGCCAGTAATGCCGCTCCGATCACTCCACCAACACAGCCTTCTATCGTCTTTTTCGGACTTAGTTCGGAAAAATGATGCTTTCCCATAAGCATGCCCGTCAGATATGCAAAAGTATCCGAACCGGATGCACTGATCAGGATCAGCCAGACCAGCCAGTTCCCCCCTGGAAGAGTTCTCGTCTGATATACATAAGATACCAACACCCCCACATACAACACACTAAAAAGGCAAACTCCCATATTGTGGATATGATACCTGGGATACACAAATACATAGGCGGACAGAAGAAACAAGATCACCAGAACCAGCCACAACTCCAGCATAACAGTCTGGCGTAAATATAGCATCAGATAAAAACCAACGACCAAGACATAACAAATACATCCCGGTACTGTTTTATTCATATGATCCACCTTTAAAAATTCATAGGTTCCAGCAAGAGCAACTACGCCACTCACCGCAAGCAGAAAAGTTCCGCCTCCCACCAAGGCAACCACCGCAAATGCCAGCAGAACCACAGCACTCATAAATCGTTTGGCAAACATAAAAGACTCCATTTCGCACTTATTCTATACTGATCAAACACCGCCGAATCTCCGGTCCCGTTTGTTATAATATTCAATCGCCTTCTGTAGCTCCTTTTTGTCAAAATCCGGCCACAAAACATCGGTAAAATAAAACTCCGTATAGGCCAGCTGCCAGAGAAGAAAATTGGAAAGTCTCACCTCGCCACTGGTGCGTATGAGAAGATCCGGGTCCGGAATCCCTTTGGTATCCAGATAATCACTAAAATGCCCCTCATCGATCTCATCCAGGGTCAGCCTTCCCTCAGAAACTCCCTCTGCCATGGCGCGTATCGCCCTCAGCATCTCATCCCGGCTGCCATAATTCAATGCCACCTGAAAATGAAGTCCGGTATTGTCCTTAGACACTTTCTCTAATTCAAGAATGCTCGCCTTCAGATCCTCATCCAGAGGGGAGATATCCCCCAGAACCCGGACACACATATTATTTTTTGTGCTTCGCTTGATACAGTCCTTCAAATACTGTCTCAAAAGCTTCATCAAAGCGTTTACTTCATCCTGAGGCCGCTTCCAGTTCTCCGTGGAAAAAGCGTATACTGTGAGATAACGGATGCCCAGGTCCCAGGCATCCTCACAGATCTGCTCTACCGTTTTACTCCCCGCAACATGTCCCGCTTTTCTGGGCAGAAAACGTTTTTTCGCCCATCTGCCATTGCCATCCAGAATGATTGCCACATGTTCCGGTACCTGATAATTATTGTCTTCCATTTTTTTCTCCATAATATGCTTTTATGTGACTGGCCCGATTTGTCATATCGGTTATACGGTCATAACCTCTGTAGATTTTGATTCCACTGCCTCATCTACCTTTGCAATATACTTATCAGTAAGCTTCTGAATGCGGTCTTCCAGCTGTTTTTGCTCATCATCTGAGATCTCATTTGCCTTATTCTGCTTCTTCACCGCATCGTTGGCATCCCGGCGGATGTTACGGACTGCAATTTTGGCATTTTCTCCTTTTTTCTTAACGTCCTTCACCAGCTCTTTACGGCGGTCCTCCGTAAGCTCCGGAAATACCAGACGGATTGTCTTACCATCATTAGCTGGTGTCAGACCGAGATCGGAGGCAATGATGGCACGCTCGATCTCCTTGATCAGACTGGACTCCCATGGCTGGATCTGGATCATTCTTGCCTCCGGCACAGAAATATTTGCCACACTCTGCAGCGGAGAAGGTGTCCCGTAATAATCCACCTGGATTTTATCCAGAATATGGGGATTGGCGCGTCCGGCCCGGATCGACACATATTCCTCCTGCAGATTTGACAATGTTTTATCCATTTTATCTTCATACGTCTTAATATCAAATTCCATCTCTATTCCCCTCCATGATTAGTCCACTGTAATAATTGTTCCCGTACTTTCACCCTTAACGCAGTTTATAATACTGTTTTCTTCATTTAAACCAAACACACACATCGGCATATGGTTCTCATAACAAATCACTGCGGCAGCCAGATCCACCACACCCAGCTTCTCATCGACCACCTTTGAAATCGGCAAAGTATCAAACTTCTTCGCATCCGGATTTTTCGCCGGATCCGAGTCATACACTCCATCCACCGACTTGGCGGCAAGAATCACATCTGCCTGGATTTCCACCGCTCGGAGCGCTGTCGCTGTATCCGTGGAGAAATAAGGATGACCCGTTCCTCCAGCCAGAAATACAACCATATTTTTAGCCAGGTACTTCTCTACCCTGTCTCGGCTGAACAATTTGGTAAAAGAGCCACATTCAAAGGGTGTCAGAATCTGAGTCATAAGGCCAGCATGACGGCAGATCTCTGACATATAAATACAGTTCATCACCGTTGCCAGCATTCCGATCTGATCCGCTTGATTTCTCTGAATAGTCTCACTGGTTCTTCCCCGCCAGAAATTGCCACCGCCAATCACGACAGCAATCTGACAGCCCTCCTTAACCAGTTCCCGAATCTGCTCTGCCACCCGGATACAGGTAGCCTCGTCAAAGCCGTTCCCCTTGTTCCCGGAGAGAGCCTCTCCGCTTAACTTTAATAATACTCGTTTATATTTCATAGAAACCTCCCTCTCCGTCCATTCTCTTAGTCAAAAAATGTATCAAGATCCACATCTGCATATTTGAGAGAGCAATTTCCATCAATGACAGCACCGCTGTTGATCTGAATGGATTTAGCAAAAACAGAACCCTTAACTACAGCTGTCGAATCAATAATCACAGGGCCATTTACATCAATATCACCTTTTACTGCTCCAGCAACTACGACCGATGCACTGGTAATCGAACCAATCACCACCGTACTCACATCAATTTTTACGCTGCCATGGCTGTTAAGACTACCTTCCAGTCTTGGTGTATTAACATAGATCTCTGACGCCGTGCTGTTTCCTGCCACATGTCCGGTAATGGTCAGTTTTCCCTGACATTCCACATCCCCTTCGATCACTCCCTTTACAACAAGAGAGGTATCTGATTTAATACCACCATTGATCGTAGTACCTTTGGTAATTACCGTTGTTTCTTCGCTGTTATCTTCTACTGTTTCTTCAAAATCACTCATGTTATCTTCCTCCTGGCTCATATTCATTGTTTCATTCTCTTCCTGGTCATCCACTTCACCAAAATAGAAATTTTCCTGCAAACCCTCTTCTTGAGTTTCTTCTTCCGGCTCAGAAATATCTGTCAATTCCTCTTCTGTCTCTTCCTGAACTTCTGCCGAAAAATCCGACTCTGAAGATCCCTCTGGCTCAGAAATATCCTCCATGTTTTCTTCCGCCATGGACATGTCATTTAAAATGCCATCCTCCAGAATAGAATCAATCTCTTTCTGTACCTCCGTCTCCAGTGTTTCATCCAGCACAGTTGCCTTTTCTTCCAAGGTATCGCTCGGTTCATTGATGGACTGAACAATATCTTCTTTCAGTTCTTTAAAAAAGCTCATTCTATATCCTCCTAATATCTATCTTCAAAATCTGCCATATACAGATTTTGATATCCATTTTAAAGTTACGAATACCATATCTTTCTTCGTTACATTATCTGTGGTCCCATGGGCGGCAATGACATTCCAGTCTGCATATTCCTATACCTCTCTTAACACGCAGTCCCTGTGACTCCTTTTCTTATCCCTTTTTGTCTCATACAAATGTTCGTCACTTTTCACAATTGCCACTTCAAGAGAGATCTCATGGGGGGCAGTAATCAAATACCAGCCACAGCTGGCGCCGACAAGATATGGCCGCCCGCTATTCCTGTTAAAATTCTCCAGATACTCATTAAACTTATTCATAAATACCTGTATTTTCTGCTTGTCATAATCCATTCCAGCCACAGAAAATTCGTCGCCTCCGATCCTGGCACATATATCTCCTGGCTCTGCCGCATGCAATATCGCCTTTCCGATGGTTTGAAGCGCTATATCCCCCTGTTTATGACCAAATTTATCGTTTACGACCTTTAAATTATCCATATCGATCGAGAAAATGGCCATTGTCTTTTTCTCTAATTGACTCCTTTCATAAAAGTCCTGAGAATTACTTTCAAATCCCCTACGGTTTAAGAGCCCGGTCAGGGCATCATGGATGTACATGTTATTTAACTCTTCCAGCAGCGCATTGGTCTTATGTCTGAGACGCATACTTTCAAGGACATTTCCCAAAATCGCAAGCCAGCTGTGAAAAGACTTGCCACAACTGTGAGTCCCTTCATAACTGATCGCAAAATAGCCAAAGGTGATGTTCAGATAATGCAGCGGAAAAAAATAATAAATCATGGGGGCCTGTTCCACCGCCTCCCGGGGAAGCAAATCTGAGGTATCAAAAACAGCAGTTTCTGTCTGAAGGATCTTTCCCTCCATCACCGCCCCCACCGCCTGGCTTTGCTTAGGATACTCATTTTTGTCTGAACAGTACTTGGGATACTGGCTGCCTTCTCCCTCTCCCAGACAGATAAAAAAGTTCTTAATAAAATTATCTTCCACATCCAGCAGACGAGTATGGTTCACAATTTCCTGTGCCCGCTGTACGTCGGACATCTCCACAAACGTATACGTGTTATATCGGATCAGATCCAGCATTTTTTCATATTCCTGACTCTGCCGCACTCTCCTTTTGATAACAGTGTCCTTACCTGCCCCCTCACAGCCACAGGAATCCCTTATAACAGGTTCCGTTCTAAGGGTCTGAACCCTAGGCACGTCCTCGCCGTTCATCATACGCTCCAGCGTTGCAAACGCCAACTCACTCATCTTCTCCACTGGCATCGTAACCGTGGTAATCGGCGGCATATTGATCGTCGCCTCCCATATATCATCAAAACCAGAAACAGCAATGTCCTTTGGTACGATTTTACCCAGATTAACCAATTCATTACAGAGAGAAAGTGCCATATAATCATTGGCACAGACAACGGCCTGGGGCATTTCCGGAAGATTTGTGAGAAAGTACTGCGCTGCTTCTCTGGAATATTTACGCCAGAAATCCCCATAAAACACATAATCTTCGTCGTAGGCAATACCGCGGCTGGCAAGACCTTCTTTATAATCTGCCAATCGCACCAGGGCATCAGGATGATCCCTGGGTCCGCTGAAAAAAGCGATGCGCCGGAAATGGTGAACATCCACAAAATGCTGTACAATTTCTTTAATAGCGCCTTTATTCTCCGCTAATATACAGGGATAGTCTTCCCAGGCTCTCCGCAGGGTCACCACTGGCTTCTTCGTGCGGCCTTTGATGTATGCAAAAATCTGCTTAACGGCCTGCTCGTTCTGAAACGTGTCGTGACAGATGATAAATCCGTCAAAATTTTCATAGGGAACCAGATTTACAATGTTTGCTTCTCCTGTACCATTCTTCGTATATACCCCATAGCACACAAAAAATGTAAAATAGGCAAGATTATATCCCTTCTCTCTGGCGTAGGAAGTAAGCGTCCGGCATACCTGTTCCTGGTAATGAGCTGCCACTTCACATAATATCACACACACGTTCTTTCTACCGTTATCAAACATAGTTTCAACCCCGCTGTAAAACCCATTCATTCATTTGTATACACGTATACAGATTCATTATACATGATTTCCCCGAAATTGCCAATATAATTTTTCTATAAACTTACTTTTCCCCCGTCAGGGAAGACAGCTCCCATACTTTCAGGACCATCGAAAGTTTTATTTCCACTGGTTTTTATCCAGCAGCTCCTCCCTCGCTTGATAATATCCGATGCTCATGTCTAAATAATGTCTGTGGGGATTGAAAAATCTTTGCTCCTCCTGCCAGATTTCTGAATCCAGCTGTTCTTTGACGTAGGCGCGGATACTTTCCAGGCTCCTCGGCGGAGCTGCCCGCTTTCCATTCAGAATCACTTCCCGGTGTAGTTTTTTTGCCCGGCAGTTGGTAAAAGTGCGTTTTTTCCATGGCTTCTGCGGATCGATATAAGGATATTCTTTTGACAGATCCACAGCCTCTCCCCCTGCTGTCAACAGATCCGCCACCGCATGTCCTGTGTCATCATAGATACGATAAACATCTTTTTTCCCGGGATTAGTAATCTTTTCAATATTTTCCGAAACTTTTATTCTGGGGGTACACACTCCATTCTGTTCTATCGCTGCCATTTTATAAACGGCTCCAAATACCGGATCACTCTTCGCCGTGATCAATCGTTCTCCCACACCAAAGGCATCGATACACCCTCCCTGTTCTAAAAGAGATGTAATGGTGGATTCATCCAGGCTGTTGGAGGCAATGATCATACAGTCTTCCATCCCTTCCTCATCCAGCATCCGCCGTACCTTTTTCGATAAATATGCCAGATCCCCCGAATCCAGCCGCACCCCTTTCAACCGCTTCCCCTGGGGATTCAGAACCGCCCTGGACGCCTTTATGGCATTGGGGACACCGGAGTGGAGAACATCATAAGTATCCACAAGAAACTGAGCGGAATCAGGATACCGCTCCGCATACCGGCAGAACGCGGTATACTCATCCCCATAACACATTACCCAGCTGTGAGCCATCGTACCCGATACAGGAATTCCAAACTGTTTTCCTGCCATCACCGTGGCGGTACTGTCTACCCCGCCGATATAAGCCGCCCGGGCGCCATATACAGCCGCATCAATATTATGGGACCTTCTTGCCCCAAAATCCAGCACCCCGCGTCCTTTGGCAGCCCGCACGATCCGCTGCGCCTTGGTAGCGATGAGGGACTGGTGATTGATCTGGGTCAGAATAGCTGTCTCCACCAGCTGGGCATCGATCAGGGGGGCATGTACGGTCAGTACCGGTTCATTGGGATACATGATCGTCCCCTCTGGAAAGGCAGAAATATTCCCACGGAAATGATATCCTCTCAAAAACTCTAAAAATGAATCGCTGAACAGATGCAGGGAACGAAAATACTCTATATCATCTTCCTCAAAATGCATCCCCTCAATGTATTCAACCACCTGTTCCAGACCGGCAAAGATGGCAAATCCGCCGCTGTCCGGATTTTTCCGGTAAAATACCTCGAAAGTTCCCCTGTCATTTACGGATGAGTCCTCAAAATACCCGTTTGCCATGGTCATCTCATACAAATCCATCATCATGCTGATATTTCTCGCTTCAAATTGTGACATTGCTTTTTACCTCCTTATTATAATCTGACAACTCTCCATCGTCTGCAAAGCCGCCTTGTGGAGCTGTGGAGTCACTCCCGCACAGCAGGAAGAATCAACGGATATTGGAACTTCCGGCAAATATGCCTTTAGCAGAATTGCATTGGAGACAACGCAGATATCCGTACACACCCCGATTATTTCTACCGATTCGATGGGCTGCCTCCTATGTTCCCTTTTCAAAGCTTCTGCCATTTCCACGGAGGCGAATGTGTTCTTTTCATATATTTTACCCGGTTTAGCATCCTGCAGCTGTTCCAGTTCACGGATCAACTGTCCTCCATAGGTACCTGCTATACAGTGGTTTACCGGAAGCAGTCTGCCCTCCTGGGTAAAAAGATAATCGGATCCGTGGGTATCTTTTGTGTATATCACCTGCCCCGGAAAATCCTTTATTTTTTTTATGACAGAGGGAACGATCTTTCTCGCTGCATCTGTTCCGAGAGTTCCCTCCACAAAATCATTCTGCATATCAACAACCACCAAATACTTGCTCATAGTTTCCTCCCTTCTGTGCTGTTTCCTCTTATTATCTGACATAAGGCTTTGCAACATTCATAATTTGAAATATATCATCAAATAACTGCCAAAACAAGCACTAAAAAGGCAGCCGCACAAATACGACTGCCCTTTTATGACAATTTGGTGGTGGAAAGAGAAAAAATTGATTTATTAGCTCAGATCTGCAACGTTGATCTATGACAAAAGTTTACCATCCAGCTTATAAGACCATTTATTCTCTTTGTCAACAAAAGCCTTACAGTGAGTAAAAGCATTCAAACTAAGACCATTCATAGCACAGCTGACATAAAAGGAAAAACCTGATGAATCTTTTTCCATTTCACGAATTTTTATAAATACTCCACCACGGAAAACAAATCCATAGGCAGGATCATCTACAATACTTCCCTCTGCCTTTAACTCCTCCATCGTTTTTAGTACTGTCCTTTTTCCATATTTTTCAGAAATAAGCCCAGCCAAAATCTGCTTTTCTGAATCGGACATGCTTATACAATCCGTCAGATCGATGGCGATTTGATTTACTGTACCTGCATTTATCATAAGTGTAAACTCTTTTGAGATAATATCAAAATACATCCCCGTCAGATGATCAAATGTCTCAATATCATTAGCAGGTTCTTTGGGCGGCTCAGGTGAATGTTTCGGTGGCTCTGGCGTAACTACAGGAACCACCGAATTCTCCGGCTTTTGAGTCATTGGGGGATTTACCGTGTAAGATGCTTTTTTCTTTTCCTTTTTATTCTCCTGAACCATGACCATGACTGTCGTTTTTATACGCTTATTCTTTTTTGAAGCAATAACGATCTTTGCCTTCCCGGCTTTTTTCGCTCTTACCACTCCCTTTTTACTAACCGTTGCAACTTTTTTCTTATTTGACTTATATGTTACAATCCTGCCAAGCTTTGATGGCTTTACTTTTTTAACCTTTAATTTAAATTTACTACCGGGAACTAATGAGATCTTCGATTGATTCATGATGATCTTTCCTTTTAAAGCAGCCTGGGTATTTACCTCATTTTCTAAAACACATATAAAAACCAGCGCCAGCATCATGATGAAGTATATGGGGACTTTCTTAACTTGTTTTTTCATTTTTCACACGCTCCTTTCACCTTTTCAGGCACTAATCAACAATTACGTTAGATCTCTTCCGTAATCCTGCCATTTTATCTAAATACAGTTTTACAAATTGATACTGATTGCCATAATATTTTGAAAATGCATAAGAAAACTGATTACTATGTGGTGTGAAATAACTTACTATGCTCAAAAATGAATCTATTGGTACTGGAGCATTGCTTTGTTTGCCCACATCATTAAAATAATTAAACGCCCCTTTTATAGAATACCAGGAACCGAACTCCTTGATCCCATTGAGAAACATATAGGTTAATCCATCATTACTATATGTCATTTTATCAGCGCCAATAGTTTTTATATATGAACCTTCGGAGCCTGAATAATAGAAGTCCACGATATCCGAATATCTTGTCACAATCTTTCCATCAATCATAACCCTAAAATCCCCATCTCTTTCATAAAAAACATATGCCATTTTAAAATTAGCAAAAAACTCAGAATCAAATGTCCATATATCATCGAGATCAAATAAATGACCTATTTCATGTAACGTTCCAAAATGCCAGTCATCATATCTACTAATTTGTCTTAATCCATCTGCAATATAATCCTCATGCCAATAAATAGTACTTGTATTAGGATACACCCACATATAACCTATATCTTCATCACTTGATACTATATTTATGGTATCTCCATTTTGGGGCTTAGCACCCACTAAATTAAAATAAGAATCATAGGCAGCATCCAAATGATCTATCCACCTAACTAGTGTACTGACATATTGATATTTACATAAATATTTCTGGTAATTGTTGCCGT
>CAQOJF010000037.1:15386-31294 GCA_948848225.1 uncultured Eubacterium sp. | reverse complement strand
GCAAGCGTCTGTTCTGTCAATACAAGTTTCTTATAACGCCTGTCGCTGTCCAAACTTTCACGGCGCAAATAGCCATTGCGCTCCAGATTGCTGATAAGGCTTGTGACAGAAGAACCCTTAATCTCTAAAAATTCTTCTATATCTTTCGGGAATATGTCCCTTGCTTCAGATTCAACGATAATATAGTGCAGGATAAGACCTTGAATACTGGTTATCTGTGTACCTGTGAAAAAACTTGAAAAGTATCTCAGCATTCTCCGATTCAACTTGTCATATTTTTCCATTAGCTTTTTTTCGTCCCTCATGGTATCACCCGTTTCTACTTAGAATTCTAATTACAGGAATTTATTTTACTGCTACACATTTCAGTTGTCAAGTGGGTGCGAAAAGTTTATATCATTTTCATAAATGATTTTAGAGGGTTTGGGATCAAGGGCATTAAATGTGGAAACAGATTACATATTGCTTGGCAGACTGGAAGAAAGAGATTCTCAAATGTCAAATGGTGTGCTGTCACGAGAAAGCTTGCTGTGTGTTCAACGAATGGTGATGGAATTATATAATGAAATTCAGGAGCTGATTGACGGTTAATCATGTTTTAAAAGGAAGAAAGAAACACATATCTCGACTTATACCCCTATTTGTGATATTATTATAGTACTTGTACTATAAAACACAGGAAGGGGTATTTTCTTATGGAAGATACGTCTAAAAATAGATGGAACAGAAAAGCTGCGAAACGTGTCAGTATCGCCCTGCTGGCCCATGTGGATGCGGGAAAGACCACATTGTCAGAGGCGCTGCTCTATGCCTGCGGTGTAATACGAAATGCCGGCCGGGTAGATCATCAGGATACCTTTCTGGATACGGATATTCATGAGCGGCAGAGGGGCATCACGATCTTTTCCAAACAGGCGAGAATGGCCTGGGGAGATATGGAGATCACCCTTTTGGATACGCCGGGACATGTGGACTTTTCCGCAGAGATGGAGAGGACACTGCAGGTATTGGATTATGCAGTACTGGTGGTCAGTGGGACAGATGGTGTCCAGGGGCACACAGAGACGATGTGGAAGCTGTTGGAGCATTATCAGATCCCTGTTTTTTTGTTTGTAAATAAGATGGATCTTCCAGGAACTGACAGGCAGCAGCTGATGAAGGAGATAAAGCAAAAGCTTTCATCTGGTTGTGTTGATTTTACAGATACAGCATCTGAGGAATTTATGGAAGAAGCGGCTGTATGTGATGAGGCGCTTTTGGAGAAATATCTGGAGCAGGGAATGCTGGAGCTCCCGGAAGAACTGTGTCCCCTGGTCTCTCAGAGAAAGCTTTTTCCCTGTTGCTTTGGATCGGCACTGCGGCTGGAGGGGACGGAGGAACTGCTGGATACAATCCATAAATATACTACATGTGTAGATAATAAAGATGATTTTGGCGCCAGAGTTTTTAAAATATCCAGGGATGCCCAGGGCGGCCGACTTACCCATTTAAAGATTACGGGGGGACAGCTCCGGGTGAAAGAGGTACTGGGAGAGGGCGAGAAAGTAAACCAGATCCGGTTATATTCTGGAGAAAAATATGAGACCGCCGATGAAGTGGGTGCCGGAGAGATCTGTGCAGTGACGGGGTTGAACCATACGTATCCGGGCCAGGGACTTGGAACTGAACCAGATCTTGCCGGAGGACAGCTGGAACCAGTTCTTCGCTATTCCATTTTGTTTCCAGAGGGTACCGATATGACGGTGGCAGCAGGGAAGCTCCGCCAGTTAGAAGAGGAAGATCCAAAACTTCATCTTTCCTGGGATGAGAAACTACACCAGATGTTTATTCAGCCTATGGGAGAGGTGCAGCTGGAGGTTCTGAAGGAAATTCTGGCAGAACGTTTTGGGATGATGGTGGAGTTTGGAGAGGGAAATATTCTTTATAAAGAGACGATACAGGATATAGTGGAGGGAGTGGGACATTTTGAACCGCTGCGGCATTATGCAGAGGTGCATCTTCTGATGGAACCATTGCCGACAGGAAGCGGAATAGTGATTGGGACAGACTGCAGCGAGGACAAGCTGGATCTGAACTGGCAGCGTCTGGTGATGACTCATCTGAATGAAAAAGAATTTGCCGGGGTACTGACCGGATCGCCCATCACGGATATCAGGATTACGCTGGCAGCAGGCCGCGCCCACCTCAAGCACACAGAGGGCGGGGATTTCCGGCAGGCGACATACCGGGCTGTGCGCCAGGGACTGATGCAGGCAGAGAGTGTTCTTTTGGAGCCCTGCTATGAGTACCGGATGGAGCTTCCAACAGAAAATGTCGGACGTGCCATGACGGATATCAAACGGATGAGCGGTGAGTTTGAAGTACTGCCGGAGCAGGCGGGCATGTCAGTTCTTGCCGGAATCTGTCCGGTGGCAGCCATGAAAGATTATCCGGTGGAATTTGCCTCCTACACAAAAGGGCGGGGGCATATGAGCTGTGTGGCCGCTGGTTATCGGCCTTGCCATAACGAGCCGGAAGTCAGGGAGAAGATTGGTTATGATCCGGAAAGCGATGTGGAAAACACCCCGGATTCTGTGTTCTGTGCCCATGGATCCGGCTATGTAGTCAAATGGAATGAAGTACCAGAACATATGCATCTGGAAAGTGTGTTGTTATCTGGGAAGAGACGGGGAGATGAAAACCAGCAGAGGGATCCGGCGCATAAGGCAGAGAAAGATATACCAACGGGTTCCAGGGATTTTTTTGCCGAGGAAAAAGAGCTGCAGGAGATCTTTGAAAGGACCTACGGCGCGGTGAAGCCCAGGGCAGTAAATACCGGATCTAAGATCCGCGCAACGGAAGAGAAACAGAGGGTGAAGATCCGTGAACGGAAGCCGGTGGAGGAATATGTGCTGGTGGACGGTTATAATATTATTTTTGCCTGGGAAGACCTGAAAGAGCTCTCAGGCGTCAGTATGGACGCTGCGAGGATGAAATTGATGGATATCATGTGCAATTACCAGGGATATACCGGCTGTCATCTGATCCTTGTGTTTGATGCCTATAAGGTAAAAGGAAATCCTGGCAGTGTGGAGCAGTATCATAATATCAGTATCGTCTATACCAGAGAGGCAGAAACTGCGGATATGTATATTGAAAAGACAACGAAGCGCATTGCTGGGAAACACCGGGTGCGGGTGGCGACCTCCGATGGCATGGAACAGATCATTATTCTGGGACACGGTGCAACGAGAATGTCGGCTGCTGCTTTCCGGGAGGAGGTCCAGAGGGTAAGCTCAATAAATCAGCCCTTGAGTTAGCTCGAGGCACCAATTTGAACCCTGCCTCCGTCGAGCTAGTGCGTACATCTATCAAATATAGAAAGAAGAGAGATCGAATGATTGAAAGTATGAACAATGCCCAGGTCAAACGAATTGTTAAATTAAAGAAAAGTTCCCGGTTCCGCAGGCAGGAAAGAGTTTTTATTGTGGAAGGGTTTAAAATGGCAGAGGAAGGGCTGATACACGGATTGGTCCAGACCATGTACGTGGCGGAGTCCGCGGGAGAAGAATATTTTTCAAAGTTATCCCATACAATAGGAAAAGAGAATATAGAATGGGTGTCTGACGCTGTTTTTCGGCAGTTTTCCGATACCGCTTCCCCACAGGGAGTCCTCGCTGTGGTCCGCATGCCGGAATATGACCGGGAAAAAATGCTGGCAGAGGAAGGAGCGGCGCTGGTATGTCTGGAAGATATCCAGGATCCGGGAAATCTGGGAACTATTATTAGAACGGCGGAGGGAGCCGGTATGAGCGGGGTGGTACTATCCAGGGGATGTGTGGATCTGTTTAATCCGAAGGTGGTTCGCTCTACCATGGGTGCACTGTATCGGATGCCCTATTATATAACAGAGGACTTATCTACAGAAGTAGAATGCTTAAAGCGCTGGGGATTTCAGATGGCTGCTGCAAGGCTGGATGCCGAATTGGACTTTACCCATGCTGATTACCGTGGTAAGACGGGCTTATTGATCGGAAATGAGGCCAGAGGGCTCTGTTCAGAGACCACGGAAAAAGCCGATGTGGGAGTGAAGATTCCCATGGAGGGGCAGTTGGAATCTTTAAATGCTGCAGTTTCAGCGGCCCTTTTAATGTATGAGGTCCATCGGCAGAGAGGACATTAAAAATAATAATTGCACAAATGAAAA
Organism: uncultured Eubacterium sp.; assembly: GCA_948848225.1. GTDB lineage: Bacteria > Bacillota > Clostridia > Lachnospirales > Lachnospiraceae > Eubacterium_F. The sequence continues at coordinate 27,108 of CAQOJF010000037.1, read as the reverse complement.
AAATATAGTAAAATAAAAGGGGTATCGTTTTATTTCATAGAAAAAGGAGGCAATGAATATGAGTGCCAGTATTGTGTGGCTGATCATTCTCGCTGTCATGATCATTATAGAGATTGCTACCCTTGGGCTGACGACGATATGGTTTGGAATCGGCGCCATCGGTGCGGCAGTGGTTTCCGGGCTGGGATATGGAATATGGGGACAGCTGGGTGTCTTTGCCGTGTTATCTGTGATTGCTATGGCGTTGTGCCGGCCTTTTGCTGTCAAATATCTGAATAGGGAAAAGGAAAAGACCAATATCGATGAAGTTGTCGGCAAAACAGCGGTTGTTTCCAAACAGATCAACAATGAGATGGCGACAGGAGAAGTAACGTTAAATGGTATGGACTGGACAGCCAGAAGCGAGGACGGAAGTGTGATCGAAGAAGGAAAAAGAGTTACGGTAGTATCTGTCCAGGGAGTGAAGTTAATTGTAAAGTAAATGCGCCACAGGCGTAATTAAACCATAGATACATATATGGTTTAGGAAAGGAACAGGTGAAAATTATGGGAGATTCAGGAGCAGGATTTGAAATTAACGCAGGTGTAGTGATTACCATTGTCTTGATAGTGATCGTGTTGCTCATACTGGCATCGTGTATCAATATCGTGCCTCAGGCACATGCGTATATTATTGAGCGTCTCGGTGGATATCTGGGGACCTGGTCAGTAGGAATACATTTCAAACTTCCTATTTTGGACCGCGTGGCAAGGAAAGTCAACTTAAAAGAGCAGGTGATGGATTTTGCACCGCAGCCGGTGATAACAAAAGATAATGTTACGATGCAGATCGACACCGTCGTATTTTTCCAGATCACAGATCCGAAGCTGTTTACCTATGGAGTGGAAAACCCGATTATGGCGATTGAAAACCTGACGGCTACCACACTTCGTAATATCATTGGAGATCTGGAGCTTGACCAGACACTTACATCGAGAGAGACCATTAACACCCACATGAGATCAAGCCTGGATATTGCGACAGATCCATGGGGGATCAAGGTAAACCGTGTGGAGCTTAAAAATATCATTCCACCGAGAGAGATTCAGGATTCCATGGAGAAACAGATGAAGGCAGAGCGTGAGAGACGTGAATCCATCCTTCGTGCAGAGGGTGAGAAAAAGTCTACAGTGCTTGTGGCAGAGGGTAAAAAAGAATCTGCGATCCTGGAAGCGGAGGCAGAGAAGGAAGCTGCGATTCTGCGTGCGGAGGCGAAAAAAGAAGCTATGATCCGTGAAGCAGAGGGTCGCGCCCAGGCCATCGAGGCGGTACAGAAGGCGACTGCCGAGGGTATTCGTTATCTGAATGAAGCAGCACCTTCCCAGGGCGTTCTTACGATCAAGAGCCTGGAAGCTTTTGAGAAGGCAGCGGATGGAAAGGCAACGAAGATCATTATTCCATCTGAAATCCAGGGTGTGGCAGGGCTTGCAAAATCATTGGTGGAAAGCGTAAAAGAAAGCTGAGGATTCAGCACGGCTGGTTAATATAGAATGGATAAAAAGAGGGAATTCTTTTGTCCTGGGAGGACAGATGAAAACCCTCTTTCATACATCCTAGTACAATGAATACTAAGTTTGTTTACGTAAACTTTATATCCATTGTACTAGACGTGGCACCATGGAGCTAGGACAAGGAGGAAGAATTGTGAATTTAAAAGATAAAAATTTTTTGACTTTAAAAGATTTTACACCGGAGGAAATTACATATTTTCTTGATCTGTCAAAGGAATTGAAGGATAAAAAACACAAAGGCATCCCCCACCGGGAGCTGGAGGGAAAAAATATTGCCCTGATCTTTGAAAAGACCAGTACCAGGACCCGCTGCTCTTTTGAGGTGGCGGCCCATGATCTGGGAATGGGAGTGACCTATCTGGATCCCCAGAGTTCCCAGATTGGTAAGAAAGAGAGCATTGCAGATACCGCACGGGTGCTTGGCAGAATGTTTGACGGGATAGAATATCGCGGATACGGGCAGGAGATCGTGGAAGAACTGGCTCGGTATGCCGGGGTTCCGGTATGGAATGGACTGACTAATGAGTACCATCCCACCCAGATGCTGGCGGATCTTTTGACGATCCGGGAACAATTTGGCACCTTAAAGGGAATTAAACTGGTTTACATGGGGGATGCCCGTTATAATATGGGGAATTCGCTCATGATCGCCTGTGCCAAAATGGGAATGGATTTTGTGGCGTGCGCTCCCAGGGAATATTTTCCAGGAGACGATCTGGTGGCCCAGTGCCAGAAATATGCTGAGGAAAGTGGAGCTTCTATTACACTGACAGAGGATGTGATGGAGGGAACCAGGGATGCCGATGTACTCTACACGGATGTGTGGGTTTCCATGGGAGAGCCGGATGAAGTATGGGAGGAGAGGATCCATGCCCTTTCTCCTTATCAGATCAATGCGAAAGTGATGGCAAATGCAAAGGAAACAGCGGTATTTATGCACTGCCTGCCTGCTTTCCACGACCTGAAGACAAAGATTGGAAAAGAAATTCATGAAAAATACGGCCTCACGGAAATGGAAGTGACCGATGAGGTATTTGAAAAGTATGCAGATGTGGTCTTCGAAGAAGCAGAAAACCGGATGCATACGATAAAAGCAGTAATGTATGCAACTTTAAAATAAGCGGATGTATAAGGAAAAGGAGGGCCAATATGAACAACAACCTTGATTTGGGATATAGACACGATTGGATACAGAAAATGGCGGATGTGTGTGAAGCCAGCAGCACGATTGACTCTACTTTATTTGATAAATATGAGGTAAAACGCGGACTCAGAGACCTGAATGGACAGGGTGTCCTGACGGGACTTACGGAAGTTTCAGAAATTCGTTCTTATACGGTGGTTGACCACGAGATGGTGCCATGTGAGGGAAAGCTTTTTTATCAGGGAATTGATATCGAAGAAATCGTGGGAGGATTTCTTCAGGAAAAGCGGTTCGGCTATGAAGAGGTGGTTTACCTGCTTCTGTTTGGCGACCTGCCCACAGAGAGCCAGCTTGAAGACCTCAAAGACGTACTTGCAGAATACCGCAAGAGTCTTCCTACCAGTTTTGTGAGGGATATCATTATGAAGGCGCCCAGTGCGGACCTGATGAATACGCTGGGAAGGAGTGTTCTGACTCTTTATTCTTACGATGATAAGGCAGACGATACTTCTACGGAAAACGTACTGCGCCAGTGTCTTGAACTGGTGGCGCTGCTGCCGATGTTTGCTGTGTATGGTTACCAGGCGTCGAATTATTTTCACGAGGGCAGCAGCTTTTTCCTGCATCCGCCCAAAAAAGAATATTCGACAGCGGAAAATATTCTACATATGCTCCGTCCAGACAGTCAGTTTTCACCTCTTGAGGCAAAGATCCTGGACATTGCCCTGGTACTTCACGCAGAGCATGGAGGCGGAAACAACTCTACCTTTACGGATCATGTGGTGACTTCTTCGGGAACAGATACTTATGCGGCGATCTCCGCCTCCCTGGGATCTCTGAAAGGTCCCCGTCATGGTGGCGCCAACAAAAAGGTGTCTCTGATGTTTGAGGATATGAAAAAGAATCTGGAGGACTGGGAGGATGAGAATGAGATCAGGACATATCTGACAGCGCTGTTGAACCGTCAGGCCTTTGACAAATCTGGATTGATTTATGGAATGGGGCATGCGGTGTATTCCATCTCGGATCCCCGTGCGAAGACCTTCCGTCATTTTGTGCGGAAGCTCTCCGAGGAAAAGAATATGATGGCAGAATATGCTCTTTATGAAAAGGTGGAGCGGCTGGCGCCGGAAGTGATTGCCAATGAACGCCACATTTATAAAGGAGTCAGCGCTAACATTGATTTCTACAGCGGGCTGGTATATAGTATGCTGGAGCTGCCGACAGAGTTGTACACGCCGATTTTTGCCATTGGACGAATTGCGGGCTGGAGTGCCCACCGCCTGGAAGAGCTGGTCAATGCCGGAAAGATCATACGTCCGGCATACAAAGCGGTTTGTCCTCACAAACCATATGTGCCGATGAGTGAAAGGAAAGAGGCTGATGGATGAAAAACAGGTGCTCTGTGCCTGCAGTGCGTACGAGCAGAAATTTTACCTGAATCCCAGATACGATTCTCTTCCGGCGGGGGTAAAAGAGGAATTAAAGATTCTGAGTGTTATGCTTACTACAGATGTAGGTGGAGTGTTCACTATGGAGTTTGAAGAGGATGGAAGGCTGTATCTGTCTACGACAGCCAAGGAGAATGACTTCTTTTATGACGAGATCGGAAGTTATCTGAAGATCAAACAGCTGCGCCAGGAACACGGAGAGCTTTTGGAGGGACTGGAGGAATATTACCGCAGTTTCTTTTTGTGAAAGGTTCTGGGAAATGAACAATATGAAATAAGAGGATGGACAGGATAGATGTTACTTGCGATAGATATTGGGAATACCAATCTTACCTTTGGAGTGTTTGAGGGAGAGGAGCTTCGTTTCACCTTTCGTCTGACGACAAATCTTCCGAGGACCTCTAATGAATTTGGGGAGGCCATTGGAGAGGCGCTGGCGAGACATGGGATCAAAGAATTTCAGATCCAGGATGTGATCATTGCTTCTGTCGTTCCCAAGGTCATGTACTCTCTGGTAAGCGGGATCAAGAAATATTTTCACACCACACCCTATATTGTAGGAAATGGCACCAAAACGGGGATTCATATCGCGGCTTCCAATCCGAGTGAGATTGGGGCGGACCGCATCGTAGATGCGGTAGGGGCCTATGAACTGTACGGTGGACCGGTGATCGTAATTGATTTTGGTACAGCTACCACTTATGACCTGGTGACAGGTGATGGTGTGTTTGCGGCCCGCGTTACCTGTCCGGGAATAAAGATCAGTGCGAAGGCGCTCTGGTCGAGTGCCGCACAGCTCCCGGAGATTGAGATCAAAAAGCCGGATTCGATCCTTGCAAAAAATACCATAACCAGTATGCAGGCGGGACTGCTCTATGGAACCATCGGCCAGACGGAATATATTATCCGCAAAATGAAGGAAGAGTCAGCCATAGAAAATATTAAAGTTGTGGCGACAGGGGGACTCGGAAGAAGTATATCGGATGCGACGGAGTTGATCGATATTTATGATCCAAATCTTACCCTACAGGGAACCCGCCTGATCTATGAAAAAACAAAGGCGGCAGAGAAAAAGAAAGGGAGTACTGATGAACCGGATGAAAGCAGATGAGCCATGGAGGATCGGAGATGTGATGGTGCCCGGAAAGCTGATTCTGGCGCCGATGGCAGGGGTGACGGACCTGCCTTTTCGTTTGCTGTGTAAGGAAAAGGGAGCAGACCTGATCTATACGGAGATGGTCAGCGCCAAGGGAATCTATTATAACAGTAAGAATACGGAAGCTCTTCTTGAGGTGCAGGAGGAAGAACGTCCGGTGGCGCTACAGCTGTTTGGATCGGACCCGGAGATTATCAGCAGCATGGCAGCGAAGATCGAGGACCGGAATTTTGACATTCTGGATATCAATATGGGGTGTCCGGTGCCTAAAGTCGTTAATAACGGGGAGGGTTCTGCCCTTTTAAAAAATATCCCTCTGGCCGAGCAGATTATCCGGGAGACCGTGAAGGCGGTGAATAAACCGGTGACGGTAAAATTCCGGAAGGGATTTCTGGATGGGGAAGAGCAGGCGGTGGATCTGGCGAAGGCGGCGGAGGCGGCCGGAGCCGCAGCTGTGGCTGTCCACGGAAGGACGCGGGAACAATATTACAGCGGGAAGGCGGACTGGGGTGTTATCCGACGGGTAAAGGAAGCGGTGTCCATACCGGTGATCGGAAACGGAGATATTTTTACCGGCAGAGATGCAGAACAGATGTTTATGGAGACAGGCTGCGATGCGGTGATGATCGGGCGGGGAGCCAGGGGAAATCCCTGGATTTTTGCGCAGATTCGCCATTATCTGGAGACCAGCGTGGAACTTCCCAGACCAGAGCTGCCGGAGCTGGCAGATATGATCCTGCGCCATGCCCGGATGCAGACGGAATGGAAGGGAGAGCTCTATGGAATGCGGGAGATGAGGTCGCATTTTGCCTGGTACACTTCGGGATATCCCCATTCTGCATCCATGAGGCGCAGAGTAAATGAAATTGAGACGATGGAGGACCTGGAGAGGCTGCTGGAGAGCTTTTGTGGTTAATTCTGGAGTGGTATGGGCATATAAATTATTGGAAGGGCTTCTTTTTATGTTGAAGACAGAAAAATGACGGGCATCTTTACAGACCCCGTCATTTTCCGCAGAAAGCAGTTGTACGGAGAGGGTAAAGAAAATGCCAAACTGAAAGTATGTATTGGCAATGCCAATATTGAATTTAGAAGGCGAAGGAAACCTTGTACATACAATCTTTTCTGAATTGAGAGAGGATGGTTTGGGGAAACTATCTAAATTCAGTTCCTGTGGAGATAAAGACTGGTGTTCTCAGACCTTTCACATTTATATCAAAGTATGAACATCTTCTGTTCATACTTTTTTTCTATGCTAAATATAGAAATTCAATCTGAGGCAACGGAGCAATCCGTAGCATCTTTTTGGGGGCAAAAATACTTTTTAACCCCAACATCTTAATCTGAGAATATTAAAAAATAAAATGTAGGAGGTTCGCCAGTGAAAAAGAAAGGTAAGAAGTGGAAAATTTGTATGATTGGAGGGGGAGTCTGTGTTGTGGCAGCAGTCATGGTGTTTTTTCTGACTCGTGGAGGAAACAGTGCCATGGCAGAGGACCAGATTCAGAAACGGAGCAGTATTTCCCTGGAAAAAATGGATCTGACAAAGTCAATCAGCGCCACGGGGACGATCGGCAGCAGCCAGAGCCGGACGGTGTCAGCCGAAATTAATGGAGTAAGGGTTAAAAAGGTATGTGTCGAGGCAGGGGATACGGTCCAAAAGGGAGATGTCCTGGCAAAATTTGATGAGAGTGATCTAAAAAAGGCCTTAACAGAGGCAGAGCAGTCTCTGAGTGATACCAGAGATGAGGCGGAAAGAAACCTGTCATCCGCCAGTAAACAACTGTCAGATGCGAAAGAAACCTATAGTGAGGGAAAAAAGGAAGCGGCTGCTAAAGTAACAGAGTCCAAAAAGGAACTTCAGAGCGCCAGAAAACAGGTTTCTAAATTAAATGGACAGATTTCCAAAGAAAAAGATGCAGAGACAAAAAAGCGCCTGCAGGAACAGCTTACGAAAGCCGAGGAAGCAGTAAAACAGGCAGAGACCGCTTATGAATCGGCAAAAGAATCCCGGAAGAATGAAGAGAAGCAGAATAAGAACAGTGTGGAAAATGCAGAAGACGCTGTGAAGACCGCACAATCCAATCATAAAAAGAGCATCCGGGAAGCAGAAAAGCAGGTGGAAGATGCAGCTGCTGCACTGGAAAAATGTGCTGTAACAGCTCCTATCTCGGGAATTGTGACGGCAATCGGTCTGGAAGAAGGAGAAGTATATAATGGTAGTGATATCCTCCAGATTGATGATGACAGCTCCTATGTAATTTCTACGACTGTAGATGAATATGACATCAGTAAAGTGAAGGAAGGACAGAGGGTGGTCGTACTGACAGAGGCAACCGATGAGGAGGAGATCGAGGGTGAGATTACCTTTGTGGCGCCCACCACGGGCAGCAGTTCCCTCTCAGCCTCAACTTCCCAGTCTACAGCAGGAACGGGGATGAGCAGCACCGCATCCTCTTCCGGCGGATACGAGATAAAGATCGATGTGAAAACAGAAGACGAGAGACTTCGCATGGGGCTCACGGCGAAATGCAGTATCATTCTGGAAGAGGTCCGGGATGTGTACGCCGTGCCTTATGATGCTATCCAGGAAAATTCGGAGGGATCTACGGTGGTGTATGTATCTGAGAAGACAGAGAAAGGATACTCGTCTAAAGAGATTCTGGTAGAAAAAGGAATGGAAAGTGATTATTACGTGGAGATCAGCGGAGACGAATTAAGAGACGGATTACAGATTCTGATCCCGACAGATGAGGTGTCTATAAATGAGGATGAGAAGCTCCAAGAAAATGAATTTGAAATGTTTGGCGGCGGAGCACCAGAAGGCGGAGGAAGGGAGATGATGAAAGGAGGATCTGGAAATGGAGGCATGGGAAATGCCGGAAATGGAAGTGTGGGGAACGCCAAGAATGGAAGTGTGGGGAACGCCAAGAATGGAGGCGGAAATGTCAGATAAAAAGAAGCGGGTGATCGATCTAAAACATATTGTAAAGCGGTTTTATATCGGTCAGCCAAATGAACTTGAGATCTTACATAAGATCGATTTAAGCGTTGACAAGGGCGAGTTTATCTCTATCGTAGGAGAATCGGGATCTGGCAAATCGACACTTATGAACATTATAGGTGCCCTGGACCGTCCTACCGAGGGGGAATATTATCTGGAAGGAACGGATGTCTGTCTGGCAAAGGACAAAAAGCTTTCGGAGCTCAGAAATCAGAAAATAGGTTTTATTTTTCAGACCTACAATCTCATCGCGAGAACAAGCGCATTGTCCAATGTAGAGCTTCCGATGCTGTATGCCGGAGTGACAAAGGCAGAGCGGACGGCCAGGGCCCAGGAGCTTCTGGCTTTGGTAGGCATGAAAGACCGTATGCAGCACAGACCGGATGAATTATCCGGCGGCCAGAAACAGCGAGTGGCGATCGCCCGCGCCATGGCAAATGACCCGGCGATTCTCCTTGCCGACGAGCCCACCGGTGCACTGGATTCCAAAACCGGCAGGACGATCATGGATATCTTTCACCAGCTGCATAGGGAACGAGGAAAAACCATCGTGCTGATCACCCATTCCGCGGAACTGGCAGAGGAGACGGGCCGGGTTGTTACGCTTCGTGATGGAGAAGTAACGGGAATACGAAAAGGAGGTGCTGCATGCTGATCCTTGAAAATATCAAGCTCGCCTTTGGGGCACTGCGGGCCAATAAAATGCGCGGGTTTCTGACTATGCTGGGAATTATTATAGGAATTGGTTCTGTTATTGCGATCATGACGGTGAGTTCTTCTCTTACCACATCCATATCTGTCTCTTTTCAGGAAATGGGTGCCAACAATATCACCGTGGGCCTCAAACAATCTGGTGAGGAGGAAGAGATCAGGCAGAACGGAATGAGATTTGGCGCCTCTGGTCGAAACGTCACAGTGGAGGAAGAGGACCGGATCACCGATGCGATGCTGGAAGAATTAACTGCCCGCTTTCCGGCCCAGATTGAAGATATTTCCATCAGTGAATCAGTGGCAGAGGGCGCAGTCAGAAAAGGAGATAATACGTCCAATATATCCATTACAGGGATAAATGAAGGCTATTTTTCCAGTAATGATATTACACTTTTAGCGGGAAGGAGGATAAAAGAGGCAGATCTGGAGGGAAACAAAAAAGTGATCATGGTCTCTGACAAAGTGGTGGATAACATATTTGATGGCGAGTATGAAGAGGCTCTCTGGAAAGAAATCAGTATAGAGATCAACGGTGCTTATGCTTCTTATTACATTGTAGGTGTATACAAATATGAAGAAAATAGCTCCTTTTCTTCCTCTTCGGATGAAGAGGTGGTCACAGCCTCCTATATTCCTCTAACCACAGGAAAAGAACAGATTCATGCGGAGGATGGATATGAACGTTTTACGGTGGTCACATCAGCGGGTTTACCGAGTGTATCTGCATTTGCCCAGGAACTGGAAGCCTTTTTCCTTTCCTATTATGCGGCAAACGAGGATTATGAGATCGCTGCCACCACAATGGAATCCATGACGGAATCTATGAATGACATGATTCAAACGGTATCAGCTGCCATTGCGTTTATTGCAGGAATCTCTCTGTTGGTAGGGGGAATTGGCGTAATGAATATCATGCTGGTATCCATTACGGAACGGACTCGGGAAATTGGCACCAGAAAGGCGCTGGGAGCAAAGAACAGTTTTATACGTCTCCAGTTTATCATCGAATCGATGATTCTGTGTCTGGTAGGCGGATGTCTTGGGATTCTCCTGGGATTTGGATTGGGGGCGGTGGCAGCAACGATGCTGGGGTATTCCGCTTCTGCGCCAGTGGCGGCGATTCTTACTGCCGTGGGATTTTCCATGACCATCGGGTTATTTTTCGGCTATTATCCCGCAAACAAGGCGGCAAAGTTAGATCCCATCGAAGCGCTGCGCTACGAATAAAAGAATCTTTACAAAAAGAAAAAGGCATGGTACACTGGTACTGTGCTTTTTTATTGTAGCCTTCGTGCCGTTGAGATGACTCGGAGGTTTTCTGAGGGCTGTGGTCTTGGCCGGCCATTCTTAATTTGACAGCCAGCACAAATTCGATATCATATTTTGTTCCCAGTATTTTTTCAACAGACTTGATTAATAGAAAAAAACAGTTGACAGTCTATCAACATTGGTGTAGTATATCTATATACAGAACAGATGTTCCGAAATAAAGTTCGATTATGATTTTATGTTTATATTTGGAGGATATTAAAATGATGGAAAAAGATCAGAATAAAGTGAAAGCATTGGAGTCTGCGATTGCGCAGATAGAGAAACAGTATGGAAAAGGATCTGTGATGAAATTGGGCGATACCACATCGCGAATGGGCGTTGAAGTAATACCCACCGGTTCTCTCAGTCTGGATATCGCACTGGGTGTCGGCGGCATTCCCAAGGGAAGGATCATTGAGGTCTATGGCCCCGAGTCCAGCGGTAAGACCACCGTTGCGCTGCATATGGTGGCAGAGGTGCAAAAGCGGGGAGGAATTGCGGGATTTATTGATGCAGAGCATGCGCTGGATCCTGCTTATGCCCGAAATATTGGGGTGGATATCGATGAATTATACATATCTCAGCCGGATTGCGGTGAACAGGCGCTGGAAATCACGGAGACGATGGTGCGCTCCGGGGCAGTTGATATCGTGATCGTGGATTCGGTGGCAGCCCTTGTTCCGAAGGCAGAGATCGACGGGGACATGGGGGACAGCCATGTAGGCCTCCAGGCAAGACTGATGAGCCAGGCGCTGAGGAAACTTACAAGTGTCATTAACAAATCAAATTGTATCGTCATATTTATCAACCAGCTCCGGGAGAAGATCGGTGTTATGTTCGGTAATCCAGAGACTACCACGGGTGGCCGTGCCCTGAAATTTTATGCTTCGGTACGCCTTGATGTCAGAAGAGTGGAGACATTGAAACAGGGTGGTGAGATGATCGGTAACCACGTCCGTGTGAAAGTCGTTAAAAATAAGGTGGCACCTCCGTTCCAGGAGGCAGAATTTGATATTATGTTCGGAAAGGGTATCTCCAGGGAAGGAGATGTTCTGGATCTTGCCACAAAGAACGATATCATTGCGAAGAGCGGAGCATGGTACTCTTATAAAGGAGAAAAGATTGGACAGGGAAGGGAAAATGCCAAAACTTATCTTGGGGATAACCCAGCGGTATTTGAAGAGGTAGAGCGCCTGGTACGTGCCAGGTATGTTGAACAGCCGGAAGAAGAGACTCCCGCCGAGGAAAAAGAAAGTAAAAAGAAAAAATCCTCAGGGAAGGAAGAGAAGTAAAAATTCACTTCTTAAAAGACAAGGTTGAACAGCCGGAAGAGAGACTTCCGCCGAGGAAAAAGAAAGTAAAAAGAAAAAATCCTCAGGGAAGGAAGAGAAGTA
>CAQOJF010000037.1:0-15286 GCA_948848225.1 uncultured Eubacterium sp. | reverse complement strand
AGGATTTATTTATGAAGAAATGGGAAGAGAAAGACAAAACCTCATTCAATTTTTCCGACGAAGAGTGCAAAAGAGCAGCCTCCAAAGCAATGGTTCTTCTGCTTCATAAAGACCGGACCAGAGCAGAACTGGTCAGCCGCCTTGACCGGGAGGGTTTTTCTGAACAGGCTTTGCTGGAGGCGATGGACTATGTAGAGCATTTTGGCTATATCAACGATCGGAGATATGTAGAAAATTATCTTATGTTTCAAAAGGGGAAGCGGAGCCGCCGGGAGATATTTTATAAGCTGTCGGAAAAGGGAATTTCAGATGAACTGGTCCGGCAGGTGATGGAGGAAACAGAGTACCAGGGTGAGGAGAAAGCGATTGAATTATTGATTTGCAAGAGATTAAAAGGAAAGCCGCCAGGAGATCTTTCTTATGAGGAAAAAGGTAAAATATTTTCATATCTTGGACGGAAGGGATATGAGATGAATACCGTGAAGAAAGTGTTTTCAAAACTAGTATAATGACGTTATACTTGACAACCAGTCATAAAAAGTGTAAAATTGAAGTGTTGTATTTATGTGCAATGAAAACAAAATTAAGGAGGTGCTCCTGTGCCAGAGTTAAGTGTAGGTTTCGTGGTCGGCGCAGTCATCGTAATCCTTGCTCTTATTGCTGTAACAGCACTGGTTGCCTGGAAAGGTGCTATTTCTTATCGTATTAAAGTTGGAGAAGCGAAGGTAGGAAGTGCAGAAGAGAAAGCAAGAGAGATTATTGATGATGCCTTAAAGACGGCAGAAACCAAAAAGCGTGAAGCTCTTCTGGAAGCCAAAGAGGAAAATCTCAAGGCGAAGAATGAACTTGATCGTGAGACCAAGGAGAGAAGAGCCGAGATCCAGCGCTATGAAAAACGGGTGCTGGGTAAGGAAGAGACTTTGGACAAGAAACTGGATGCACTCGAGAAACGGGAATCAAAGCTCACTACTAAATTGGCGGAATTTGAAAAAGAAAAAGAGACAGTAGAAGAACTCCGTCAGAGCCATTTGCGTGAGTTGGAAAAGATTTCGGGTCTCACCTCCGAACAGGCGAAAGATTATTTATTGCGAACTGTGGAAGAAGATGTAAAACATGAGACTGCAGTTTTAGTAAAAGAATTGGAGCGTCAGGCAAAGGATGATGCGGATAAGAAAGCGAAGGAGTATATTGTGAATGCCATACAGAAATGTGCGGCGGATCATGTATCAGAAGCTACCATATCAGTAGTTCCATTGCCAAGTGATGAGATGAAGGGAAGAATTATCGGTAGAGAAGGAAGAAATATCCGAACGCTTGAGAATCTGACCGGTATTGATCTGATCATTGATGACACACCGGAGGCAGTTATTTTATCCGGCTTTGATCCAATTCGTCGTGAAATAGCCAGAATTGCTTTGGAGAAATTAATCGTGGATGGCAGAATTCACCCTGCCAGAATCGAGGAAATGGTGGAAAAAGCAAAAAAAGAAGTTGAAACAATGATTCGTGAAGAAGGGGAAGCAGCAGCACTTGAGGTTGGTGTGCATGGAATACATCCAGAACTGATTCGTCTTCTGGGTAAAATGAAGTTCAGAACTAGTTATGGTCAGAATGCGTTAAAGCATTCCATCGAGGTTGCTCACTTGTCTGGTCTTCTTGCGGGAGAACTTGGGGCAGATGTGCGTATGGCAAAACGTGCAGGACTGCTTCATGATATTGGAAAATCAGTAGACCATGATATGGAAGGTTCACACATCCAGCTGGGTGTGGAGCTTTGCCGCAAGTTTAAAGAATCTGCATTAGTGATTAATGCAGTAGAGGCGCATCACGGAGATGTAGAACCAGAGAGTTTGATTGCCTGTGTTGTTCAGGCAGCAGATGCAATATCTGCCGCTCGTCCTGGTGCAAGAAGAGAAACCTTAGAAACATACACGAACAGATTGAAACAATTAGAGGATATTTCAAATGGCTTTAAGGGCGTCGACAAATCTTTTGCCATTCAGGCAGGTAGAGAAGTTCGAGTTATTGTAGTTCCGGATCAGATTGATGATGATGCGATGGTACTGTTAGCAAGAGACATATCAAAACAGATTGAGTCTGAGCTTCAGTATCCTGGTCAGATCAAGGTTAATGTGATTCGTGAATCCAGAGTTGTGGATTATGCGAAATAATGAACGGATTGGAACAATCCCGTTTGGCGTAAGAAACATTATTTTTTATGATTGAGTGTAGAAGGTGTCCTGAACTATAGTTGGAAGGGACACCTTCTTTTTGTTTGTTTGAGAATTTAATTAATATACAAACAACTGGCCGCATGATTAATACTAGAAAGATGGCAAGAATAAAACACTGGTCCACATAGTGGAACCAGTGTTTTATTCTTGTTGTCTGATCAGATCTGGCGGTTGCCCGCCAGTTAATTAATTTGTCTACTGACCATTTTTCAGAAGGTCATGGACATTTTTAAAGGAATCTTTTACTGCCAGATTTTCATTGAACAAACCGCAGTATGGTCCGTTCATTTTAAAACTGTAGTCGTCAGGTCCCAGATCTGGTTCATCGATGATACCCCAGATGGAGATGGCCTTCAATGGTTTTTCTTCCCCAGAATTTAATTCCAGATATGCCTGGAATAGTTTTTTGTAGTACTCGCCATGGGCTGCCAGCGTTTCAGCATCGTTTTGATAATTTCGGACCGCAAGTTCTGTCACCTGTACTTCTATGCCCAGTGATGCGAACTTAAGGATGGCTTCTTTTACTAGTTTGATATCATTTTCGTTCATACATCCTGCCTGTTGTCCAAAACCGCCGATATAACTCTGCATTCCTACACCGTCACAAAGTTTCACATATCCGCCGTTGCCATCTGGCAGGAAAGAATTGACGGAGCTTACCAAGTTGTAGATCGCATCTCGTTTTGAAGCAAAGAATGTACTATAATCGTTATAATACAACTTGATGTCCAGTGTTGGCATGGTCTTCTTTAACTCTTGAAGAACTTCGTAAGAATACTGGAAGGATAATTCCACATAATTGCGTCCTACCAATGTGTAAAACGGATTATCTTCATTATTTCGCTTGGTTCTTACATGGCGATCGTCGCCTTCTTCATATTCTGTGGCGGAATCACCTACTGCCTCGTTGACGACGTCCCAGCAGTAAATCACGCCTGGGTATTTTTCTTCAAAATGTGTCAGTACTTGTTCTATGTAGTTCTGTAGTCTCGCCTTTACTACCTCTGTTGTGGCATATGGTTTTGAAGAATCGTATCCTTCACGGAAGAACCAGTCCAGCATACCCGCATCCCAGACAAGGGCGTGGCCGCGAACCTTTATATTGTTTGCTTTGGCGAAATCCATAATTTTATCGGCTCCGGTGAAACTCAGAACAGGCATGGAATTCTCGTCGGTGTAGGCTTCCTTTGTTTTATTCAGATCCAGCATGGAGTATGCTTTCATCTCATTTGCAGCCGTAATACTGTTGAAGTGATATTTCATTAAGTCAGCATATTTTTTATCTGCCACTCTTCGGTCGTTCATGACAGTACCCATTTTCAAACCATAGGCGGCGGCCATCTCTGCCAATGAAGTATAGTTATTCATGGCATCCGTGGTATCTCTTGTATCCTTTATAAAGGAGATGGAATGAATGGTCAGGTTAATTTCTTCCGGAAGATCCGCAGATCCCCCTGGATTGTATTTTACTCCAAAGCCGAGGGTATTGTTTACGGTACTCAGGTCACAGATGTATTCCTTCTGTTCTGTAGTGACACTTGTAAAAGACAGTGTTGTTGAAGAGTTTGATCCCCAATAATCGGTAGTGTCATGGGTCCTCAGACAGATCGGCGCATCAACATCGGCGGATAGATTGAAAATCACTTTTGTATAATCACTTAAATCCACCATGGATTTGGAAGCATCCATATAGAAGCCAATTCCGCCCCCGCCATATTGTTTCTTCAGTGTTACGGTAACACTGCCATCTGCATTATAGACTGGAGTATCTGCTGCGCCAGATGCCAGGAAAGTATCCTCAGAAAATGTCATGGACGCCTCTGGCGCCATTGTTACCAATGGTTTGTCCGTAACGATCGGCGTTTTCGTTGGCTGTGAGGTGGCTGTCGGTGTAGGGGATGCCGATGGTTTCGCTTTTGGAACCACAAAAACCAGTTTTGTCAAAGTGGCAGTAGCAGTCTGCGTCGTATCTTTGATATTAGTATTTGTCATAACAGAATACTGGGTTATGATTTTGTTCTTGTGCTGATCCGGAATTGTTATGGAATGGGTTCCTGTCGTTTTATTATACTGTGTTATATCCGAAAGTTCTTTTCCATCGGAGTCGTATAATTTAAAGGATACGGAATCCGGTGTTCCCTCCACGGTGAGGGTGAACTCCACACTTTCAATACCACTTAAGGAAATAGGGGCTGCCAGAAGGAAATCTGCCTGGTTAAACTGGTTGGAAGCCTTAAACTCTGTCACGGCTCCTGTTGTACCTACCGATGCGCTCACACTGGTATTGGAGGTTCCCTTTACTTTGGATCCCTGAATCGCATTATCAGGGAGCTGGGATGGTGATAACGGAGTCGCTGACGGGGAAGCGGTTGGCTTGGCAGTTGGGGTTGTCGTCGGTTTTCCAGTTGGCTCTGCCGTTGGTTCTTCCGTCGAAGTCACTGGCGGAGTCGAAGTGGGATCTGCTGACGGAGTGACAGTGGGAACTGGTGTAGCAGTTGCTGTCGGAGGCGCCGTCGGCTCTCCAGGTGTGCCCTCTCCAGGTGAGACGGTTGGCGTACTCTGGGGTATGTCCGGGTTATTTGGCGCCTGCGTAGCAGGAATCGCTGATGGCGCCGGTGGAACAGCTGTGTTGGGGGCTGGTGTGATTTTGGCTGCTGCAGAAACGGTCACCTTACAGGTTAACGTACGACGCGTCTTTCCTTTTTTTGCTGTCGCGGTGATCTTCACCGTGCCTTTTTTCTTCGCCGTAATCTTTGCCGCGTATTTTCCAGCCTTTTTAACAGTGGCGATTTTTTTGTTTTTGCTTTTCCAGGAAATTTTCCAGCCTTTTGCCCGTTTGACTGAGAGTTTTGCTGTTTTTCCCACTTTCATGGAAAGCTTTTTTTTGCTTATAGCAGGTTTTTTTGCTTTTGCCTGAACAACCGTGGATACTGGTGACAACACACTGCTCACCAATAACGCAGCTGTACATACAAGTGATGTAATTTTTACGCTCTTTTTCAATTTTAAACCTCCCTATATGTATAGTTTTCCTTAATCATACAAAGTTTTTCTGGTTTTGACAATAGAGTTTATAAATATTTATGATACATTTAAGACTTTTTATAAAACCTCTGAAAAGTTGAATTGATGGTCTTTTTATGATAAAATGAACGCATAAGGACGAAACCGAAAGTTTCGACGTTCGTGCTTATGCCAGACACATGCATGGTAAAGTAAAGACATGGAGATGAAAACAATGAACATTCAAAAATTACTATTGCTTCTCAGCGTACTATCTGTTCTTCTGCTGTCAGGGTGTTCTTTGAAAGAGACGATGAAATCGTTGTCTTCTGACAGTCGGGGAGAAGGAAATATAACCGGGACAGTGGTGGCAGATCTGGAAGGTGTTCCGGAATTTCAGGGTGAATCCTTTGTGGTGATCAATGATAATAAGCCGGAATTTGAAGAATCGGATTATTCTACAGAGTCTTTTGAAGATTATAGTGAGCTGGATTCTCTGGGAAGATGCGGCGTGGCTGTAGCAAATGTTGGAAAGGACCTGATGCCTGTAAAGGAAAGGGAGTCCATCAGTCCAGTGAAGCCTTCGGGATGGCAGACCGCAAAGTATGACTGTGTAGAGGGAAAGTATCTGTATAATCGCTGTCATCTGATCGGTTATCAGCTATCCGGGGAAAATGCCAATAAGAAGAATCTTGTGACAGGGACCCGCTATATGAATGTGGAGGGAATGCTTCCCTTTGAAAATGAAGTGGCGGACTATGTAAGGGAGACGAACAATCATGTTCTTTACCGGGTGACGCCGGTGTATGAGGGCGATAATCTGGTGGCCAGCGGGATTCAGATGGAAGCGTGGTCAGTGGAGGATGAAGGAAAAGGCGTTTGTTTTAACGTCTATGCCTACAATAACCAGCCCGGCGTGGAGATCGATTATGCCACGGGAAAAAGTTGCCTGGCGGGGGATGAGGTCCCGGAAGAAAAGCCAGAAGAATCTTCTGATAAAACATCCGGGCAGGCGGCCGGGGAGACGGGGCGGTACATATGCAATACCAATACCCGCAAATTCCACAAACCGGATTGTTCCAGTGCAAAGGATACAAAAGGGGAAAACAGGAAAGAGACGAAGGAGACAAGAGAGCAGCTGACCCGGCAGGGATATGCCCCTTGTGGAAGATGTCATCCATAATAAATGATGGATTTTCCTATGATGGAAAATGGTGCGACACGGGGAAAGAAATTGTGAGGAATCAGGAGTGATATGAGATGACGTTGACTCAACTGAGGTATGTGATCGAGGTGGCGAATTCCAGTTCTATGAACGAGGCGGCAAGAAATCTGTTTATTTCCCAGCCCAGTCTGTCGTCTTCTGTGAAGGATCTGGAAGAAGAGGTGGGCTTAGAACTCTTCAAGCGCACCAACCGGGGGATTTCAATGACTCCGGAAGGAGAGGAATTTATCGGGTATGCCAGGCAGGTGGTGGAGCAGTACCAGCTCATTGAGGCGCGTTTTATCTCCAAGGAACAGATACGGAAAAAATTTAGTGTATCGATGCAGCACTACTCCTTTGCCGTCAACGCATTTGTGGAGATGGTGAAGCAGTTCGGAATGGATGAATATGAGTTTGCCATACATGAGACCAAGACGTATGAAGTGATCGAAGATGTAAGGAATTTTCGGAGTGAAATCGGGATCCTTTACATCAATGATTTTAACCGCAAGGTACTGACGAAACTGTTTCATGAATCGGGGCTGGAATTTCATGAGATCCTGGAATGTGGAATTTATGTATATATGTGGAAGGGACATCCTCTGGCGGACAGTGAACTGCTGACACTGGAAGAACTGGCAGATTATCCCTGTCTCTCTTTTGAACAGGGAAACTACAATTCTTTCTATTTTGCGGAGGAAGTACTGAGTACCTATGACTATAAGCAGTTTATAAAGGCGAATGACCGCGCTACCATGCACAATCTTATGGTGGGACTAAATGGATATACATTGTGTTCTGGAATTCTCTGTGAAAAGCTTAACGGCTCGGAATTTTGTGCCGTGAAGCTGAAATCAGATGAAAGGATGACTATTGGGTATCTGGTAAGAAAAGGTGTGGCGATCAGTCCGCTGGGGAAAAAATATCTGGAAGAGATTGTTAAGTTTGAGGATAAGGGACTGGTATAGGGAAAGACTATAGCCAGTTCTTTTTATTGTATATTGGACATATAAAAAAGGGCATGATATGATATCCCTGTTATCAGATGTAAAAATATTTTGAGCGCGCCTCGGTGCCAGAAGGGAGTTTTTATATGGGTAAAAAATTAGATAAGGAAAGAAATCTTAAATTTGAAACATTGCAGCTACATGCGGGACAGGAGAGTCCAGACCCGGCTACTGACGCCAGGGCGGTTCCGATCTACGCCACCTCATCTTATGTGTTCCACGACTGTGAACACGCGGTGGCTCGGTTTAATCTCAGTGATGCGGGAAATATATATGGACGGCTGACAAATCCTACTCAGGAAGTGTTTGAGCAGAGGATTGCGGCATTGGAGGGCGGCGTGGCGGCTCTGGCAGTGGCGTCCGGCGCGGCGGCGATCTCCTATACGATTCAGAATCTTGCCCAGGCAGGAGACCATATTGTAGCCGCAAAAAATATTTATGGAGGGACCTATAACCTGCTGGCCCATACGCTTCCGGATTATGGGATCACCGCTGATTTTGTAAATCCCTTTGACGAAGACGAAGTGAGGGGGGCGATCCGGGAAAACACCAAGGCGGTGTATATCGAGACACTGGGCAACCCGAATTCGGATGTGGTGGATATTCAGAAACTGGCGGGCATAGCCCATGAAAATAAAATACCTCTTGTGATCGACAACACATTTGCCACACCGTATCTGGTGCGTCCCATCGAGCACGGGGCAGATATCGTAGTGCACTCGGCTACCAAATTTATTGGCGGTCACGGCACTGCCATCGGCGGCGTGATCGTGGACAGCGGCAGATTTGACTGGGAGGCAAGCGGCAAATTTGCATCTTTGACAGAGCCGAATCCGAGTTATCATGGTATCAGTTTTACGAAAGCCGTGGGAGCGGCGGCATTTGTCACGAAGATCCGTGCCATTCTGCTGAGAGACACCGGAGCCACCCTGTCTCCTTTCCATGCCTTTCTGTTTTTGCAGGGATTGGAAACGCTGTCTCTGAGGGTGGAGCGCCATGTGGAAAATGCCTTGAAGGTCGTTCAGTATCTGGCGGATCACCCCCAGGTGGAAAAGGTAAATCATCCGTCGGTTTCAGCAGATCCAGAACAGGCAGCTCTTTATAAGACATATTTCCCTGGTGGCGGAGGTTCGATCTTTACTTTTGAGATAAAAGGGGATGCTGGGAAGGCAAAAGAATTTATCGACAATCTGCAATTGTTTTCCCTGCTTGCCAATGTGGCGGATGTAAAATCCCTGGTGATCCATCCGGCGTCCACTACCCACTCACAGCTGACAGAGGAAGAGCTGCTGGAGCAGGGAATCAAACCAAATACCATCCGTTTGTCCATCGGAACAGAAAATATAGAGGATATCATCGAGGATCTGCAGGAAGCATTTGAGGCGGTAAAATAGGCGGAGGAGAGATATGTCAGAGCAATTTTCCAGGACCGGGCTTCTTTTAGGAGAGGCTGCGTTACAGAAACTTTCCGAGAGCCGGGTAGCAGTGTTTGGAGTGGGAGGAGTCGGCGGCTATGTGGTAGAGGCGCTGGCGAGAAGCGGGGTGGGAGCCCTTGACCTGGTCGATCATGACAGAGTCAGCCTGTCGAATATCAACCGGCAGATTATAGCCTTGCATTCTACAGTTGGTGAATACAAGGTAGATGTTATGAAGGACCGTATCGCGGATATCAATCCGGCGTGCCATGTCCTGGCCCGCAGATGTTTCTTTCTGCCGGAGACCAGGGATGAGTTTGATTTTTCAGATTATGATTATGTGGTGGATGCGGTGGATACGGTGACTGCCAAGATTCAGCTTGTACTGCAGGCGAAGGAGGCAGGGGTTCCGGTGATCAGCAGCATGGGCGCCGGCAACAAACTGAATCCGGCGGAGTTTGAGGTGGCGGACATTTACCGTACTTCTGTATGCCCTCTGGCGAGAGTGATGCGGCGGGAGCTGAAAAAGCGGGGGGTGGAGAAGCTGAAGGTGGTTTACTCCAAAGAGGAGCCAAAAGACTGCGGCGGACAGAGAGTGCCTGGATCGACGGCATTTGTACCCTCGGTGGCGGGCCTGATCATCGCCTCCGAGGTGGTGAAGGATCTGGTGTACTGCTAAGAGGCAGCGGCCATCTTTTTTAATAAAACAGGGAGAGTGTAACTCATTTCGAGTCACACTCTCCCTGTTTTAGAACTTTTATTTCCCAACAGCCCATGAACGCCAGAAAATATTTGACTGAATATCAAGAGGTTGCAGGTGTTGTAACATATTTCACTGTAAACTCATAAAAGTCATCTTTGGTCACATAAACTTTGATGGTATCGACGTCGCCTGCCTTGGTGTTTGTAGTAGCTTGAATTGTAAAACTGCCCGACGTTGTTGGAAATGTCAAAGTGCTATCTATGCTGAAGAGACCCTTGGATGAAATTACTGTAAAGAGAGGAGTCTGATCATATGTATCACCGTACTGATCCTCTGCGACGAGCTTAAAGGTGGTTTTCGCTGAAATTTCTGCTGTATTGTTCTTGTCAAGGTAATTAACAGTAGGCGTATCAAGAGGATTAATAATCTGATATTCTCCTTGTGGCATAGCAGGCTTATTGCTGACTTTTATGCTCCGCTCCTTAGCAGACAGTGTTTTGCTGTCTGACATGTATGTCAGGGAAACCGTTGCAACATCATCGATAGGGGACGATGAAGAAGAAGCCTCCTTGAAGGTGAAGATGTTCGTAGCTGACGAGTCCACATTTACTGTTACCTCATCTGGAGCTGTTACCTCCCATATTAAGTTATTGGCAGCGAAGACTGGTTTACTGCTAGAATTTTTCCATGCTACTTTTATGTCTTCTCTCTGATAGCGTGTATACATTTCGCAGTCAAAAGTTAACTTGGTGCCAGGATCTGTAAGGTTTACATAATGGCTGTCCAGAGAGATTTCCTGATTTGCAGTTGCTTTGGTATTATCTGCTATAGGTGTCTTAACGGCCGTATCAGAAATCTCTATCTTCTCGAGAAGGTTGTCAGCTGAGTCTACCAGCAGTTTATAACTTCCCCCCACGGGTGGCTTATTATCATCATACCCAGGATCAGAGTTACTAGATCCCAGATAAGCCAGAATTGTATATTCTTTGTTAGTGTTTTGGAGTTTGGGATTAATTGTTATGTCAATGCCTGCTGGCAGTTTAGTGCCGGAATTTATTGGAGGTGGCGTAGAGAAATCAAGATCCTTTGCTTCAATCTTTTGGTTATTTTTATCCCGCACTTCCAAATATATCTTCTGATCCGATGGTACAGTTTGTACTTCCGCCCCGTACTGGTCAAAAAGTTTTACTGTATTTGAAACTTTTGCCCCTGGTAGTGCCGCCTGGACATGGCTGCCCAACTCGATTCTGCTGGCAATTGCTGCTGAATTTACTGGAACCTGGTATGATTTTGCCATAAAGTCATCTCTATTGCTCGTAAAGTTTATGTTTAATATTTCGCCCGAACTTGGAGCAGTGGTTGATCCTGCTACATCCCAACTCAAACCGATGGCGCCGATTTTGTTAGTAGCGTCAGGCGCAGGTGCTATAGGCGATTTTTCACCAACATTTTCGTACCATTTCGCATTAAGTTTAAAGTCGGATGCATTTTTACCATTGATAGTAATTTTCAAGTTTGCAGCAGCGACATCCCCGCTTGTAAGCACATCGTACTTATTTCCGTATTGGTCATATGCCTGCACTGGGATATAAAGAATAGCTGTTGAATCCAGTATCAGTCCGTCGTCTATCGACATTGTTCCAAAACGGATTTCTTTGATGTGGGCTTTTTCTACAACCGTCACATTTATCTTTGCGTTTACAGAGGGGTCTGTTGGCAGCGACAGAGTGACTTCTGATGTTCCTTGATTTAGTGCATCAAGCGTGAGCGTACCGGCAGCATCTCCAGTTCCTGTCGTTGCTGATCTTATAACAGATGGATCTGAAATTTTGCATTCTGGCTGTGCTGCTATCCGTTTCGTGATGTCTTCGCCATAGCGGTTTCGGATCTGGTAGGTAGTGGTGGCGGTCTTTTCAACTGTGACAGCGTTTGCTTCGAAGTCATCAATCTCGATTTTTGAAGCGGAGAGGGACGGTGTGGATGTATAGGTGATCTCTTCTGACTCGATTCCGTCGCTGCAGACAACAAAACGAATTGGTGCATCACTGCCGTCAGTCGCCGCCGTTATGTTGATATAAATTCCGTCGCTTTCTTGAACAAAGACAAGTTCCTTAAGGCGCTCGGCGCCTTCTGTCACCCGGTACTCTAAGTCATCCTCTGTAAGTCCGGTTCCAGCAGGGGTCAGTGTGATTTTTGCTTCGCTCATCTTTCCGTTTGTTCCATCACCGGGATCTGCTACAGTGATTTCACGGAGGTTTGTGGACTTGATTGTCACCGTGATGGGGAAGGACTCGGAGTCATCTGAAGCCAGATACGCGGTAATTGTTGTTGTGCCGCCTTTGAGCGCCCGCACAGTCACTGGCTGGCTGGATGTACTGATTCCATCAGAATCTGATCCGTCTGTATCGGAAAAGGCGAGTATGCTCCCATCCTCGATCTTATAAGTGACGTCTGACGGATCTGCTTCATATCCAAACTTATCCAGAAGTTTGGAAGAGAGGGTAAATACATTTTCTTTTTCTGTGCCGCTAAGCTGGAATACTGGTTTGTCGGCGGAGCCGCTAATATTATCCATCGTTTTGCTTGCAGCATTTAGTCCGGCAATTTTTACTGCCTTTCCTATGTCCGATGCGTCCACAAGTGTAATTGTCATAGTTTCCTCAATGACTTTTTTATCCGATACAGAATAGGTTAAAGCAATTTTGATTTTTCTCCCCTCTGTAAAGGCGCTGGCAGAACCGGAAACCCTGACATATCCTTCCTGCTGATTTACCTGAGCCTTGAAAGGCATACCGTTTTCTGTCTGGGCAGATGCGGTAAATGTGCCTTTTGAAATAACATCCAGGCTGCCGTATTCTTCCCCATACTGGTCGACAACAGAAAAATAAACATTGAAGGAAGATTGTCCTGCCGGCACCTGCTCTGTCTTGCACAAGAACCCTTTTGGATCACTTGTTTCTCTTTCTACAGATATGCGGCTGTTTTCTTCCATTTTGTTGCCGGCGGGATCCTCCAGTCCATTGACCGTGAGCTCGTAGATGCCTGCACTCAGTGCATTCCGGCAGGTTATGACCAGGCTTGTTCCATTTGCTGACAGTGTCTGGGAGGCACACTCTATTCTTGTGTTATCTTCAGCTTTTACGGTTACAGATGGCGTCCCTGTTACCGGTTCGCTGAAAGCGACAAAAAATGTTCTGCCATCACTTAACTCTGCGCTCTCAATAAATGGCTTTTTGGTATCTACCGTGACAGTACATGGCTGTGAAGTTACATGATTCACTGTCGCTGTGATATGGGCGGTGCCATCTCCGGCCGCTGTTACGATTCCATCCTTTACGGCAGCAACATTTTCATTATCTGAGGTCCAGGTAATAGTCTGGTTATCCAATGAATTACCGTTCTTGTCTTTTGCCGTTGCTGTCAGGACAATGGTATTTCTACCCTGTTCCATGCTGAGCAGTGCTTCCGCGGCACTCAAATCGACTTCTGTTACAGTAGAGTCATCGGGGATATCTGGTGTAGAAGTCGGTTCCTGTGACTTATCTGGATCTGCTGTCTCGCCGGGCCCCGGAGTTCTGTCTGGATCTGGTGTATCCGCCGGTTCTGGTGTGTCAGCAGGATCTTCGGTGACCACCGGCTGAGAAGGGGGCGCTGGCATTGTTGTGTAAATAATTAGTGGTGTCTGAGCCGGCTCCGTATTGACTGGCGGTGTTTTTGCAGGGGCAGCTTCCTTGGAAGTCACCTTGCAGGTAAGTTTTGCCGTCCTTATCGACCATTTTCCCATGGGAACGTATTTGACAGCAGCCGTGATGGTAGCTGTCCCTTTCTTTTTGGCAGTCAGTCTAACAGAAGTGTCTTTTTTTCTGCTAAGAGCAACCACGCTTTTTTTACTCGTCTTCCATGTGGTTTTCACAAGGGTTTTTACCTTGTTTTTTTTCAGTTTTAAGGTATAATTTTTGCTGCCTGACTTATTCCAGTACAATGTCTTTTTTTTCACACTAAGTGTGGGTTTCTTTTTGCCTGCCGCCTCAGAAGAGGGCGCCTGGGCAAGTGAGGACAATGCCAGAGCGGCGGCCATGGCACAGGCTATGCCGCGTCTGAATGTCCCTGTTGTTTTTTGAATCCGTTTACGCATCTTTTTCCTCCTTATAATTTTTTACTGAAATAAAATTTATATCAGTTGTGTGACTATTCTACTACATTAGAAATAGTATTCATGGGATATATGGCAGCAGGTTTAGGGAATCAAGAATCATATTAGCATCAATAGAGCTAAACTATGTATAAATTAAATTTATAAATATTTAAGTGTATATCTGATCAATGAAATTTGACGGATATACTCTTTTTTTAGTTGCATTTTCCTTACTAATGTAGTAGAATAGTAAACCATTTTGTAAATCCCTGTAAAATCAAGGTTTTTCTTTCCTGTAAAATTTTTTTGCAATTAAAATGCAACTGTTTTTGTCAAATTCTGTTGTCCCATTCCCAGATTTTCCAACGAAGAGATTAAAGCCATCTGCTTATTTGGAAATAGATGTGCATACGTATTCAGAGTTGTTGATACATTTTCATGACCCACCCGCTCTGCAATCACCAGGGCATCGAATCCCTGATCAATCAGAAGAGATACATGGGAGTGCCGGATATCGTGGACACGAATTTTTTTAACGCCTGTCTTTTTGCAGCCACGCCGTATCTCATAATTTAAAAAAGCTTTACTGAATGGGAAAAATCTTTCACTCCCCGCATCATAGTCTGGACCGCTCCGATACTCCTGCAGTTCTTTACATAAAAAATCCGGAATGGGAATCCGTCTTCTGCTTTTTCTGGTCTTCGGTGAGGTAATGATATCCTTTTTCTCAAGACGCTGATAAGATTTACTGATAAAAAGCTCCTTTTTTTCAAAGTTGATATCCTGTTCAGAAAGCGCCAGCAGTTCTCCCTCTCTTATGCCTGTCCAATAGAGCACGTCAAAACAGATCAGGGAATTTCTTTTGTCCATAATTCCTTCCCGAAAAGCTAAGAATTCCTCCAGCGTCCAGAACTGCATCCTTTCGGCCCGGCTTGCGCCGATGCTTCCCGCCTGCTCGCAGGGGTTTGATTCCAGATTGTAGTATTTGCGGGCAAAATTAATAATGGCGGACAACTGGTTGTTAATGGTCTTTAAATATGTCTTTGAATAACTGTGCTCAGATTCCAATAGAGAATTTTGCCATTTCCTGATATCGGCGGCCTGGATTTCATTGACCGGCTTTTTTGCAAAATAAGGAAGTATCTTTGTTTCGCAGATGTTTTTCTTTGTTAAAATGGAGGAGTACTTAAGGCGCACGGACATTTCTTCTATATAAATGTAGTATAGATTCTCAAATAAGATATCCTGGCTGAATGACTTCCTCTGTAAAAAGTTTCTTTCAAATTCTTGCGCTTCCTTTTTTGTACCAAAGCCCCTTTTCCATTTTTGTTTTAACACTCCACTCCAGTCTTTGTAATAAAATTTGCAGTACCATGTTCCATTGTTTTTGTCCTTGTAAGCTGGCATAATTAGATCATCTCCTTTATTTTAATAAGTATCTATTATATTTATGTATCAAAAATTGTGTGGCTATTCAATCCCTATAAATCTTTAAAATTACTCCATGAAGCGTTTTGTCAAGTGGTTTTTAGAGTTATTGACGCAAAACTTTTCAGCGCGGCGGGAAACGGGCAGGAAAAGGGGC
>CAQOJF010000036.1:0-31701 GCA_948848225.1 uncultured Eubacterium sp. | reverse complement strand
GACAAGGCACAGCGGGAAATGCTCTTGCATGAGTTTGTCCCCTATCTGAAACTGCACAATAACCTCTCTCAAATGGAGCAGCTTGCGGCAAAGGCAATGGAAGAAAAAAGCAGCATGACCGCTGCCGAAACCGCCTTCCACATCGCCATGCAGGAGTATGTTTCCAAATGCCGGGCAATGGTAAACAGCGGAGATTATAACTTGCCGCCCGTCCCGCAGCTTAAAGACTTTGACATGGAACTTGCCGCCTACAAGGAACACGTCAAGGAGGAAATCGCACAGGAAGCCGCAGCCGCAGGAATGACCGTTGAGGAATACGCCATCAACGGCTACCAGCCATATTCTGGAGTACACGGGGAAGGACGGGAAGACCTCATCCATGAACTGGTACAACTGGAAAGAGATACGTTTGTTCCTATGGAAGATCGTAATTTAGAGACCTTGCAGGAGATGACAGAAGAGCAATTAAATGAACAGATTGCTTTTTTGAAACAATACCGGATTCCTGTAATGTCGTTTCAGGAAATGGCAAAATTACGGACTGATGTAAAACGAAAGCTGTTAGATAATTTCGATTACTACAACTCGCTCTCTGCGTCAGAGAAAGATATACTGGGAGTGATGGAATGGATCGAACTTTACAGAAAGCAGGGAATTCCGGATGAAGAGATTATCTTATCACATCTGGATGAAATCCACTCCCGGTGCGGACATGACAGCTATGATTACACAAAAAATCTTGTCTGTAGTGCATGTTCCCGTGACCGGGGCGAATATTACAAGAGAATCTCCCTGGCAGATTCCATGGAGCATGAAAGGCAGATGCAGAAACAGGTTTCATCGCTATCGGAAGAATTAGATCAGATAGAGAGACAGAGGATCAATGAAAGGAGTATCGAAAATGGCAAAACGAGATAGGGCAAATAAAAAACTGACAGAGAGGATATACAAAGTACCGTGTTGTGTGCAGGACACAATACCTATTTCACGGATTTCTGAAAATGGTATCTTTGAACTGGAAAACAAAAAAGGCGTCCGTTTATTTGACAAGGTATATCTCTTTGAGGATATCAATTTTTCCACGCAGGATGAGAGCGACAAAGATCAGACGATGGAAAAATTTAAGAAACTGCTGAACTCAATGAATGTATCTTTTAAAATCAGCATATCCAACCATTATGCCAATAATAAAAGATTGCGGGAATCCATTCTGCACCGGGCGGTCAGTGATGACAAAGAACCAATCGCAAGAGAATATCATCGCCTGATCCGTGATCGGATGGAGGAAGGGAGAAATGGGTTGGAGCAGTCAAAATATTTCATTATCAGCTGCCGGAAACCGGATTACGAGAGTGCCAAGAACTACTTCAGTACCATTGAGTTTTCGATATTACAGTTTTTTCACAGCTTTGGTTCCGGCTTGATACCATTGAATGCGACAGAACGTCTTCGGGCGTTGCACGGATTTTACCGAATGGGCGAAGAGGAATCCTTTTCTTTTGAATGGAATGAATATCTGTCCATGAAGAGGGACTGGAGAAACGATATCATAAACATATCGCTCCGGGAACATAAAGAATATTTGGAGATGGAGAATGGGAAGGTAGCCTGTACGATGTTTGTGAGAAGTTATGCGAGCGGACTATCCGATATGTTCTTGACAGAACTGACAAATGTACCGTTTCCCTTGATTGTTACAATGGATTGTGAGCCGATGGAAAATGACTATGCGTACAATCTGGTAATGAAAAAATATATGGGGAATGAACGAAGTATCATCCGCCAGCAAGAGGTAAAGAACAAAAATGGGGATTTTTCCAGTAATATTTCTTATGAGAAGAGACGCCAGCAGGAGGAGGCAGAAGAAATGCTCGATGGCATTCGCTCCTTTGATGAACGTCTTTTTTATGTTGGTATCACTGTTCTGATCAAGGCGTCATCGATGGAGGAACTGGAAGAACGAAAAGAAAAGGTTCATATCATAGGAAAAACCTATAATATGGATATCGTACCCCATTCCTACAATCAGATGGACGCTATGAACACGACACTCCCTACTGGTGCCAGGTTCATTGACACCATGCGTTCTTTAACGACGGATTCCCTTTCTGTGTTTGCACCGTTTAATGTACAGGAGATTCAGGAAGAGGGTGGTTACTGCTATGGTGTCAATGAGGTAACTAAAAATCTCATCATAGGAAATCGGAAAAAACTGAAAAACGGAAACGGTTTTGTTTTTGGCGTTCCTGGTTCTGGTAAATCCTTTGATGAGAAAATGGAGATGGGACAGGTTCTCTGTTTTTCTGAAGATGATGTTGCTCTGATCGATCCGATGGGAGAATATCGTGGAATTGCAGAAAACTGGGGTGGTCAGTATATCAATCTTACCCAGTCTGAAGAAAATGTATTTTTTATCAATCCATTTCATGTGCCGGAGATCGTGCAGGATAAAGACCGGTTTGTGGCAGAAAAAGCGGAGTTTGCTTATGCTATCTGTGAACAGGCGTTGAAACCAACACCTATCAGCAGCCGTCACATTGCTGTTATTGACCGGGCGGTAAGGGATATGTATGAGAATTATTTCAATATAAAAGAAAATGGAAGCAGACAAGAGAAAAAAAGCCTTACCAGTCCAACAATACCAATTATGCGTACCCGGATCATGGAAGAGAGGGAAAACGGTTCAGCACAGGAACTAGGGGAACAGCTAGAGGTGTTTGCGAATGGCACGCTGAATATCTTCTCCAGAGAACAGTCTACGTCAGAATCAAACCGCTTTACGGTGTATGGTCTGTCGGAACTGGGAAAGCGGATGCGTGCTATGGCGATGCTCGTCATGCTTGAGAGTATCACAAGCCGGATCAAGTATAACCAGGCAAGCGGAGTGGCGACCTGGGTTTATATTGATGAGATTCACGAATTGTGGGATGACGAATATTCACTGTTGGCGGTGCAGAGGATGTGGAGAGAGGTCAGAAAACGTGGAGGAATCTGTACGGGGATGACACAGAATATCATTGATGGAACGAGAAACCGGGAAATTCAGACTATGGTATCAAACAGTGAGTTTACTACCTTGCTGGATCAGGGTGTTATGGATCGTCAGACAGTGGAACAACTCTTCGAGGTATCGGAGACACAAATCGGATATATAAACGGGGCGAAAAAGGGTGGTGGTCTAATCCGCTTTGGAAAAAAGATCGTGCCATTTGATAATACCGTGAAGAAAGAAAGTGAGCTATATCGTCTGTTCAATACGGATTTCCACGAAATAGTTCAAAATTCTCATGAGACGGGGAATCGCCTATGAGCAGTAAAAACAAACCAGACCGGGAAAGAACTGTCCACTCAAGCGTTAAGCAAAGGAGCAGAGAGCAGTATGCAGAACGGAAACAAAGATACCGTGCGAAAACAAGATTGACGGAAACGGAAAAGTCCGTTGTGGATCAGATGCACCCAGCAGCCAGGAAACGCTTTCTGCAATTTTCTTACATAGACCAGAAACGGTTTCTTAAAAAAGCGGAACGCATACTTAAGAATCAGGAAAAAAAGGATAAGGAGAAGGAATCTGCAAAAAACAAGAAACGTTTTCGTAAAGAGAAACCGGACAAGATTTTACGCCTGGTAGAGAAGATAGAATCCGAGCAGAATATGTCCGGCAGTCAGTTCCGTGTCTGGGAAAGAGCGGAATCCGCGGCTAGCGACATGGCGGTAATTATGAATGCCCTGTTGTCAGAAGCAGATACGAATGATAATCGGGAGGAAACGTCATCTTTGGAGAGCCGGGTGTCTGGAAATGCAGCAAGGGGATACTATTCTGTCAGACAGCACGTTAGAATGGTCCATAAAAAATTGGACAAGTCCAACCAAAAGAAATATATAATGCGTAAAAAACAGAAAGTGCAGAAAAGCCGGGGAAAGGGAGGGGCAGGTAAAGCAAAAGCTACGAAAAAAAAGGCTGCTGAATCTTTAAAAGAGTTGTTGAAAAAGTCAGCGGAGCAGCTGACATCTGCCCCTGTCCTGTTGACGAGCGGCATACTTGTATGTATTATTGCTGCTTTCATTGGTGTTTTTGCAATCATTGTCGGCGTCATGGGTGGGGCAGGAACGGGGACGGATTCAGCCACGTACCAGTGCCAGGTATCGGAGCAGACAGAAAGCTACCGGGAGTTGGTTGAGAAATATTGCGAACAGTACGGGATTGAGGACTATGTGGATTTGTGTCTCGCTGTTATAGAGCAGGAGAGTGGTGGAAATGGTACGGATGTCATGCAGGCAGAGCAGTCTTACTATAACACAAATCCGCCAATTGATACCGCAGAGGAAAGTATTGACTGTGGTGTTCACGAACTTAGCGACTGTCTGTCAAAGAGTGGCAGCAAGGATTCCTCTGATATCCCTCTCATATCCCTTGCCCTTCAGGGATATAACTTCGGGAACGGATATATTGACTGGGCATTAACAAATTATGGTGGGTATTCCGCAGAGAACGCGGTTTTGTTTTCACAAAGGATGTGCAATAGTCTTGGTTATAGCAGTTATGGAGATGTAGATTACGTACCTCATGTATTACGCTATTATGTTCCCAATGTCGAAACCACCATAACAAATGAAGGAGCTGCAAACCTTATGAAAGAACTCAAGGAAAATAATGAGGCAAGCAGTTCAAAGGTGTGGAACGTAATAGGAAAAGGGGCTTCCCTCTGCGGTAAGGTTACATATGGGATGCTTGATCCGCCACGCCAGGATGATGGCAGGGATAATCCGACGGTACTTGATTGTTCTTCGTTCGTGGCATGGTGTTTCCATAAAAGCGGGTTTACCGGGATTCCTTATGGTTCCACTACCGCCACTTTTATCAATTCCACAAAATTTGTTACCGTGTCGGCAGATGAGCTGAAGCCAGGAGATATTGGTTTAAAAAGTGCGACAGCACCTACCGGGGGTGCAAATCATGTTGGGATTTATTGCGGGAAACGGAAGGATGGTACGAAGATATGGCTGCATTGTACATCCGAGAGCGGTTCTTCTCTAACGGGAAACACGTCAGGC
The DNA here is from genome assembly GCA_948848225.1 of uncultured Eubacterium sp. Lineage (GTDB taxonomy): Bacteria > Bacillota > Clostridia > Lachnospirales > Lachnospiraceae > Eubacterium_F. Next base: position 26,649 of record CAQOJF010000036.1, on the reverse strand, counting down.
GTTATGTTAGGCTTATACAGTAACTTTACTTACTTTCGCAGGCTGAAAAAATGGAATCAAGAATAAGGAAAGGATGATAAGAAATATGTTAAAAAAAATCAGATGTTTTTACTGGAAGCAAAGAGATCAGGGAAAGGGCAGGCGGTGTATGGCAGGATTTGTGTTACTGGCTCTCTGTTTGGTTGCTCTGGGATTCTGGATGAGTTTTAGGGCATATTATAGTGTTTATAGAGAAGAGATACCGACAACCAGTGTCAGCGGTGGAGCTGTCACCGGGGTATCTGTCAGCGGGACAGCAGTGTCCGGTGGGGGGATTTCAGAACCAGTCAATCCGGAAATCACACCTGATCTTGAATCACAGATTCCGGTAACAGAAGAACCACGGGATTACGAGCTGGATACCGATGGATTAAAAATATTCCTCGGATTTATGACCGATGCTTCTTATGAGACGATGGTATCTGTCCTAAAGACAGAGTGCGAAAAAGAACAGGCAGCCTCTGTTACAAAGATGGAGTATCAGAAAACGCAGGCAGGGAGCAGCAATGTAACATCCTATGTGCTGTCGGATGTCGGCAGTGTGTATCAGGTTGATTACAATTTGAAAAGTGATTCTGTCATTGTTACCAAAAGCAGCTATTCAGAGAGTGATGTTCTTTCAATAAAAAAAGCGGAGGATAAGAGGGAACAGGAGAAGCTGAAAAAGGAGCGTGAGAAGGTAAAGAAAAAACAGACTGCTAAGAAAAAGAAAAGCAAGGCAAAAAAGAAAACGCATAAAGATGTCGGGTAAGGAAGGAGACAGGTATGTCAGAGATTAGATTCAAGGAAAAAGATTTTATGGATAAACTGGATTGGGAATGGGAAGAGTTTTCCTGCAACGTAACCAGTTTGTCTAGGGAAAATATTTTTTCTATGGCAGAAATGGTGGCAGATAAGAAACATATTTATGAAACACTGAAAAAGGTTTCACAGTTTTCAGCAGAAGAGCTACACCGTATGTACCGGATGGAACATATGATAGATACTCTTTATATCCGTCTTCCAAAGAATTCTCCAGACTTGATAGACGGAATAAAAGGGGTCTTATAAAAGTACGGATATTTTCCGTACTTTTATAGATATAAGAGGGTATTAGGGACACTTTCCTAACAAGACTGCATTTTGTATATACAAAATGCGTGTCTTGCCATTCACAATCACCACAAATATAACGTACTTCTTACGGAAAAAGAGGGAAAATTCCGTAAAGAATACGGAAACAAAAGACAAATTCCGTAAAAATACTGTAAAACAAACCTTGAATTTTCCGTAAAAAGTACGGGATAGTGGGAAGAATTACGGAATAAATCCGTAAAAAAGATACCGTTTTTCCGTAAAACTTACGGAGAAAAACACATGAATTATGAAAAAGAGAGGAACGGTGTTCATGAGAACGGAAAAGCGTACTGAAATATTGCTGGTTCGTCTGACAAAAAAGGAAAAGGAATCTCTTAACCAGTTGGCAAAAGAGAACGGACAAAATATCAGTTCTTATGTGAGGACGATCCTTGCACGTCCACCGGACGTTACCAGAAAAGAATTCGAGGAAATCAACCTTCGTCTGGTCTATGAAATAAATAAGATCGGTGTCAATATCAACCAGATAGCAAAAAAGTATAATGAATACCGTCTTACGAAGGCGAGCAGGGATGTGACGGATGGGATGAAAGAAATCCGTAAGCTGCTAAACGAAGTGATCCGCACGTTTCATTCGGACTAGGGCGTCAGACACGCCCCAGGAAGGAGGTTCTTATGTCAATCATAATTAAGATGGGACAGCCCATCGGGTCAGAATCCCATCTAAAACGGGCAATTGACTATGTTATGCAGGAGTGGAAAACCAAGGGGAGGGTGTACAGTAACAGTGGTGTAACACCAGAAGAGGTAAAAGATACTTTTTTTCTCACAAAGAAAGTATATCCTTCTTATGGGAAAAGGCAAGGTTATCACTGGAAGTTTTCCTTTTCCAAAGATGAAATGATTTCTCATGACGATGCTTTGAACTTTATCAAAGAATGGGCGGAGGAATATTTGGGTGGGGAGTATGATTTTGTGGTGGCGGAACACAGTGACCGGGAACTTACCCATATGCACCTCATTTTTAATTCGGTAAAAAGAGGCGGTGGAAAATACCATTATGGAAAAAATGAATGGGAAAAGGTAATAAAGCCACTAACAAACCGCATATGTGACAAGTATCATACCGGATATGTCAAAGAAAAAGACAAGTCGCTGGATTATTCCCCAGAAAAAGACTGGAAATCGGAAATAGAAAAGACGATAGACAGATGTATCGAGGTAAGTAAATCGTATGCGGATTTTAAAGCTCGGTTGCAGCGTGATTTCCATTATTCCGTTCGTGAGGGGGTATCAAAAGATTATGGCGTTTACTTATCATTGAAACCGCCAGGAAAGGGAAAGGCGGTTCGGTCATATAGGTTGTCCCCTGGCTACATGCCGGAAGACATTGAACAGAAGATCATGGAACGTTCTTTAAAACCAAAGGAAGTTTCGGAGGAAGGAAATGATATTGCTAATCACAGAATGAATCCGAAACAGAGAGAAGAAACCAAAGAAATCTTTTGCGTGATTTTTCGCCAGGACAAAGATTTTTTTCGGGATGGATATTTTCGCAGGACGTATATTCCTTATAAAAATCTTTCTTCTTACCAGCAGTACTTTATAAGAAGGATGTTGTCGGCAAGAAGGTTATACCATCGAACCGGGACAACTCTCAAAGAACATGAACAAAGTGTCCGTGCCATCCATCGCATGATGAACGAGGTAGGTGAGCTGTATAAGCATAATATCCGTTCCGAACACAATCTATCTGAAACAATATTTGAACTGCAAAAACAAATTGCCTTTACGGAACACCGCCTTTCCGGCGGCATGATACCACCAGAACAAGAGGCGGATGTGGCAAACCAGATCAGACGATGGAAAACGGAACTGTCAGAATTAAAGAAGATGAAAAGACAGGATATCCCGAAAAAAAGCGAAAAGGAAATAAAAGATCAGGAGATCGCAGAGCCGAAGCAGAAAGAATCCCTGACCAGAAAGGAGAAACCACATGACGGACGAACAAAGTAATATCTATCACCAGTTAGCAGAAAAACACCAGATTGAAAAAGGAAGCGTTGAATCTCTGTTTTTATGCCTGGGTATTTTTTATCATATGACACTGGAGCAGATCGAACAGTATATGGCAGAGACCAAAAGCATTTATAGATGTGACCTGATGAGGCTGTGTCTTATTCTTGATATTCCGCTGGAAGCCATGCCGGAAGAGCTGCCGGAGTATCCGGAAAAACTTTTAAATAGTCAGCTGGCAAAAAAGCAGCAGGAAAAATTTAAGGAGTTGGAAGAAAAAAGCCGGAAACTGACTGAAAGGAATGCTGCAAATGGGGAGGAACTCGCTCTTCTAAAAGAGGAAAACGCATATCTGAAGAAAGAAGTTGCACGCTTGGAGAAGAATCACCAGGCATACATTGCGGAAACAGAATCTATGATGGAGAAATCCGGGCAAGACCAGATAAAGACCGAAAAAGAACTGGAACAAGTAAGAGCGATGCTCGCTAAACTGAAAGAATCAAATCATAAATTAGAAGGAAAAAACAGTTCGCTCCAAAAATCTGTGGAATCACTGACAAAGGAAAGAGATTTTTTGCAGAATGAGAAAGCAATCCAGAATGACAAAACCAGTGATGGGAAAAAGAAATCCGACTATAGCATTTTGCGAAAAAGGATGTTAGACGGGAGAACTTTTACTCCTTTACAATTAGAGAAATTGGACAAGGCGGTAAAGCTGCGGATGCCGGAGGAAGAAATCTTAGCATTTGCGTCTCCGGACATTTCGCCGGCACAGATGGAAAAATACATATCGTGGTGGAAACCGAAGAAAACAAAAAAAGGAGTATTTGGCAAAAAAGATCATAAATGAGAGGTAGAAAGTGAGGATAACGTATGAGTGAAGAAGTACAAACTATGGTACAAGTACTGGAGCTGACCGGAAGAGGTTTATCCGGATTGATGAAGGGGATCCGTTTATCGGCAAAAGGCGTATTAAAAGGAGCAGCTTTAATTGATTTAAAGCGGATGCAGTTAAAACTGAAACTTCATTATGCAAGTACCGGAACACATGACACAATGCGGGTAAAGGATTTGGAAAAATTAACAGGTGGTCAGTATGATATACTGAACATTCCGTTTGAAGATGAAAAGTCACTGACCGGGTTTTATGACAGGCTGAAAAAATTAAATGTTTCATTTGCAGAACTCCCCGACTTAAATCTGGGCGACGGTTATACACAGATTGCCTATAATCCGCAGGACGCTGACCGGGTTAAAGCGGTTGTGGAATATTATAAAGATAAGCTGGAAATGGAAGCAGTAGAAATCAGTTTGGAGCAATATGAGAAAATGGGGGATGAAAAGGCGCAGCAGGTGTTGAATGAACTGGCTGAAAAGGGGTATCAGCAGGAAAAGCAAATGAACCTTTTACGGACAATCCGTGAGCGTAACAAAGATAATAATTACGTTCCGATCAGTATTGATATCCAAACTTTATTAATACGAGAGGATAAAGACAGTTATTTGTGCTATGTGCCGGGAACGCAGCATAAGCAGACGATGACAGTAAAAAAGGAGGACTGTCTTTTGTTTGATGACAGAAAGGTTATCTATACCCATTTACGAAAAGATGATCCAGCAGCTAAAAATATCAAGGGAAATTATAATAAAGTGGTCGCAAAGTATAGGAAAATGTCTGAGCGGGCAAGACTGGATGAGACGGAGATTCTGCCGGATTTTACGAAGGGACAGGGTCGGATGGATTCTGTCCCAGGACATGATTCATTGCCTTTTGGTGACAGAAATGTTAGTAGGGGGGGATTAGGAATAGATGAACTGGAAAAAACACTGTTACAAATACCAAAGAACCAGACAGAGGAAAATGTACGGAAGTCATTAGTGAATGAACGTGTTAAGGAGAAGGCAGGTAACACAGATTATCTTCCAGTTACTATTAATCTGGAGAAACAACTTGTGGCAGAAAGTCCGGGTTTATATATTGTAAAACTTCCGGAAGCGGAATTGGTGGAACAGGGGGGAGAAACAGCTTGTTTGTTTTCGATTTCCAAAGATGACGCAATCATAAGTAAAGATGGAAAACATGCGCAGATTTATCTTGATAAGGAAGGGAAAATGGAGGTTTCTCTTCATGATGTAAAAAGCGGAAAGCGAAAATCAGATATTCTAATGAACAATGAGGAAATTGCCAAAAAATTTGCAGGAAAGAAGCCCATTGCCAACGAAAATGAAGTGATGCGAAAAAGCCTGGAACCGGTAAAAGAGAACATTCCTCAAAATCCGATACAAGGGGGGAAGAAGATATGAGTAAAGTAGTAAAAAGCATTACGGATATCCGGAGATTAAGATTACGGAATTTTTTGATTATCTGTTTAATATTTTTACCGGCATGGCTGTATATGTCCTATTGTGTTAGTGGATTATTTATGGATGAAATCAAACTGGACAATATAATTGAAACGTATGAGTGGTGTATGCGGCACCCCTTACAGTGCTATAACGAAAAAAGTATAGGGATTGTGCTTTCGGCATTGTTGCTATGGGCAATATTTGTATTCACACAATATGTAAAAATGAATAACACGCTTATGCACGGACAAGAATATGGTTCTGCTAAATGGGGGAGCATACCGGCTTTTAATGCGAAATACGGGACGGAGATAGAAGGGGATAACAAAATACTGTCCAGAAATATACGTTTCCGGTATGATGAATCTACACTCCGAAATGGAAACATTTTTGTGGTTGGTGGATCAGGTGCAGGAAAAACCTCGTTTTTTCTGACACCAAATCTGCTGCGGTGTCACGGTTCCAACGTATATACTGACCCCAAAGGAAGTTTATTGGAGGAACTGGGAACATTTTTGGCGAAGCAGAAAGATACGGTTGTATGTGTCATCAATCTATGTGAAATGGAAAAGAGTATGCGTATCAATCCATTTTTATTTTTGCGAACCCAGATGGATGTCAGCAAGCTGATTTCCAATCTGATCCAAAATACAAACAGTGAAAACATCCAGAATTCAACTGCCGATCCATTCTGGGAAAAAGCAGAAATTGTATTTTTAGAGAGTATTTTCTTTTATGTCTGGTTACAATGTCCGCAAACATTTGTAAATGAAAGAGGGGAGACGATCCGTCTGGAAAAAGATATGCGTTCAGTGTTATATTTACTGGAGGAAGCAGAAATAAAGTCCGCAGACATACCTACTATATTGGATAAGCGAATATCTGCGTTGGAAGCCAGGCAGCCCGACCATCCGGCAGTGAAATCCTACAAGAGATTCCGGAGTGGTGCTGGTGATACGAAACGGAGTGTTCTTATGACAGTCAACGCAAGGATGCAGCCATTTGATAATCCAGAACTCTTGGACATCTTTTCGGGGAATGACATTCCGCTGAATGGGATCGGAACGGGCAGGGACGGTGATGGAAAGACGAAAATCAATTTATTTATTGTAATTCCGGACAATGATACGACCTATAACTTTGTACCAGGAATGATTTACACGCTGTTACTGGAAGATTTGTATTACCAGGCAAGGTTATATGGCGGACGACTTCCAATAGATGTCGGATTCTGGCTGGATGAGTTTGCGAATACAAAAATGCCGGCAAACTTCGATAAAGTTCTTGCTACCTGCCGAAGCAGAGGTATTTACTGTGTTCCCATGTTACAGTCTCTTGCACAGATCAAGCAGCTTTTCAAAGATGGTGCATGGGAAGGCGTAGTGGGGAATTGCGACACGTTTATTTACCTGGGTGGGAATGAGCAAAGTACATTTGAGTATATAACTAAACTTCTAGGCAAGTGGACGATCGACAAGAAGACAAGTGGGGAGAGTAGGGGTACATCAGGTTCATACAGTGAAAATATGGATGTGCTTGGTCGTGAGCTGATGATGGAGTATGAGGTAAGACTGCTTCCGCAGGATGAGTGTATCATTTTTGTCCGTGGCGAAGAACCGCTCCGGGACAAAAAATGGTTTCCATGGGAGTATGAAGAATATAAGAACGCAAAATCTTATGGCATTTATCAAAAGCCGGATTCGGGTTTGCTGGATGATAAGGATGTTTGCAGGATTGTAAATCAGGAAAGTATGGATTATCTGAAGAAACTTACGGAAAAAGGCGAGAATATAGACATTTATAGCATTGATGCATTAGATTTTATGAAAATGGACCTAGATCAATTAGGAAGGCAGCTTGATCAGGAGACCAAAATGGAAGGAAAGGATATTTCTCTGGAACGCCTGCATGAAGTCTGTTTCAGGGAACAGGAAGAGACAAAGAAGCAGCGGTATCAAGAGTTTCTACAAGAATATGACAGCATGACGTTGTTTGAAATATATTCTTCAGATTTTGTCAGCAGTACAAGGAAAGATGTGATACAGGAATTGAGAAAACTCCAGATACCGGAAACGGATATAAAGTCTCTTATTGCTCCAGATTATACAGAAGAAGAGGTTTTGCAAAAGAAAAATGCGTATCTTACGTTTCAGAAATTGTCACTGGTACAGGATTAAGTTCTGTACCGAGTTGCTCTGATAACAAATGAAAAAAGTTTTTTTATTGCGATTGCAAAAATATGTGTGATATACTCTAAAAAGGTATAGATACAATTTTTGTATAAATATTTCTTATATTAGGATTATGGGAATATTTAGCGGAAAAGGAGCATGGCGGATGAAGGGGTATCGACAACTAAAATACGAAGACCGTCTTATTTTTGAAAAGATGTTAAGAGCTGGAATAAAAAAAGGGGAAATTGCAAGGCGGTTACATATCCACAAAAATACGGTGACAAATGAAATCAAACGAGGGCGTTATCTTCATCGAAACTCGGATTATACAGAAGAGTACCGCTATTCGGCTGAACTTGCGGAAGAGCGGTATCAGGAAAATGTTAAGATGCGTGGCACGCAGCTAAAGATAGCAAATGATTATGAGTACGCACAGTATCTGGAGAATCGGATAGCAGATGATGATTTTTCGCCTTCAGCAGTATTGGGAGAATTGGAGGCAACCGGAAGGGATAAGAATTATAAAACGAAAATATGCGTTACTACATTATATAGCTATATTGATAAAGGGGTCTTTCTTAAGCTGACAAATAAAGACCTTCCGGTAAAGGGAAAAAGAAAGCGTAAATATCATAAGGTAAAACGCCAGAAAAGAGCAAGTGCAGGAAAGAGCATAACCGAGCGTCCGAAAGAGGTAGAAGATAGGGAGACATTCGGACACTGGGAAATGGATACGGTTGTTGGAAAACAGGAAGTAAGTAAAAATGTACTTCTCGTCCTTACGGAACGGAAGACAAGACAAGAGATACTTTTTAAAATGCCAACTCACGAAGCAAAAGAGGTCGTAGAGAAACTGAATTTTTTGGAGATGATTTGGGAAGATAAGTTTCCAAAGGTTTTTAAGAGCATTACAGTTGATAATGGCAGTGAGTTTGCCTATAATGAAGAAATGGAAAAATCTATTTTTGGTGGCAAACGGACAAATATCTACTATTGTCACGCATACAGCAGTTGGGAACGTGGATCAAATGAGAACCAGAACAAACTGGTGAGAAGAAAGATTCCTAAAGGCAGTGACTTTGATAATAAGTCAGCCGAGGATATATCCAATATTGAACACTGGATAAATCATTATCCTAGAAAAATATTTGGTTTTCACACATCTGCTGAACTGTTTGATAAAGAAGTTGCTATGATTACATAAAAAGGGTGGACTATAAGAAAAAAAGGCTGGCGTAAGGCAGTCTTTTTGTGATACACAAAAATGGTAAATGTGCACAAAAACAACACAGCAAGACTGTGCAAAGTGACAAAATGAAAAAATGTCACAAAAAAAGGTTGAAATTTTAAGTTTGGAGCGGCGGAGGAAGGAAATTCTTGATTAAGGTTTTAAAATATGATAAAATAAGTAGAAGTATTGACGATTTTTATCCAAAAATAAGGCAGGAGGCATTTTTATGTTCAAAATTGTAGAGAAAACGTCCCTGAATCCTACCGTTTCTAAAATGGTAGTGGAGGCTCCGCTGATCGCAAAAAAAGCTGAGCCAGGACAGTTTATCATCTTTCGCGCCAAAGAAGACAGCGAAAGAATTCCGTTGACTATTGCGGATTATGACAGGGAAGCAGGAACGGTTACGATTATTTATCAGATTGTTGGAGGATCTACCATGGAGTTAGATACTCTGAAAGCTGGGGGATATATTCACGATTTTGTGGGACCTCTCGGGGTTCCTACTCATACAGAGGGATTGAAAAAGGTTGCTGTGGTTGGAGGTGGTGTCGGTTGTGCCATTGCTTATCCGGTGACAAAAAAGCTGCATGAAATGGGTGCAGAAGTCCATTCTATCGTAGGGTTTAGAAATCAGGATCTGGTGATCCTTGAGGAAGAGTTTAAGAATGCAAGCGATAAGCTTGTGATGATGACAGATGATGGAAGTTATGGGGAAAAAGGACTTGTTACCGATGCCCTTGAAAAACTGATCAATGCAGGAAATGAATACGATGAAGTGATCGCTATTGGACCGTTGATCATGATGAAATTTGTATGCCTTACGACGAAAAAATATGGAATTAAGACCATGGTCAGCATGAACCCGATTATGATCGACGGTACTGGTATGTGCGGCGGATGTCGTCTGACCGTGGGCGGCGAGACAAAGTTTGCCTGTGTGGACGGTCCTGATTTTGACGGTCATCTGGTGGACTTTGACGAGGCGATGCACCGCGGAACCATGTACAAGGACTTTGAGACGCATGCCCGCGAAGAAGCCTGTAACTTGCTGAAGAAAGGAGCAGAGTAAAATGGCAGAACGTAATATGGATATGAACAAATGTCCGATGCCGGTACAGGATCCGGACGTCAGAAATAAAAATTTTGAAGAGGTAGCTCTGGGATATACTTATGATATGGCTGTAAATGAGGCGAGAAGATGTCTGAATTGTCCGAAAAAGCCTTGTGTCAGCGCCTGCCCGGTACAGATTGATATTCCTGCTTTTATCGAGAGAGTGGCAAATGAAGATATGGAGGGGGCTTTTGAAATCCTTTCCAAATCTACTTCTCTTCCAGCAGTGTGCGGACGTGTGTGCCCACAGGAAAGCCAGTGTGAGGGAAAATGCGTGCGGGGAATCAAAGGTGAGCCAGTAGGGATTGGCCGTCTGGAGCGATTTGTGGCGGATTATCACAGAGAGCACTGCACCGATAATCCAGTGATGCCGGAGCAGAATGGACATAAGGTGGCTGTGATCGGGGCAGGACCAAGCGGACTTACGGTAGCGGGAGACCTTGCTAAGATGGGATATAAAGTAACGATTTATGAAGCGCTTCATCTCGCCGGAGGAGTGCTGGTTTATGGTATTCCAGAGTTCCGTCTTCCCAAGGCGATCGTTCAGAAGGAGATTGACAATCTGAAAGCCATCGGAGTTGACGTGGAGACGAATATGGTCATCGGTAAAGTACTTACCATAGATGAGCTGTTTGAGATGGGCAATGAGGCAGTATTTGTAGGCTCTGGAGCAGGGCTTCCACGCTTTATGAATATTCCGGGCGAGAGCCTGAAAGGCGTATACTCTGCCAATGAGTTCCTGACCCGTATCAATCTGATGAAAGCATATAAAGAAGATTCCAAGACACCGATTCAGCACGCGAAAAAGGTAGCTGTCGTGGGCGGTGGAAATGTGGCGATGGATGCCGCAAGAAGTGCAAAGCGTCTCGGCGCAGAGGAAGTGTATATCGTATACCGTCGTGGTATGGAAGAACTGCCGGCGAGAAAAGAAGAGGTTGAGCACGCAGAAGAGGAAGGTATCATTTTCAAGACTCTGCATAATCCGGTGGAGATCCTGGGCAATGAGGATGGTATGGTATCTGGTATGAAGTGTGTGCAGATGGAACTTGGTGAGCCGGATGAGAGTGGACGCCGTCGTCCGATCGTGAAGGAAGGCAGTGAGTTCGTACTCGATGTGGATTCTGTGATCATGTCCATCGGAACCAGTCCGAATCCACTGATTCGTTCCACCACACCGGGGCTGGATGCCAATAATCATGGCTGTCTGATCACAAAGGATGAAAAAGGTGAGACGACCCGCGAGGGCGTTTATGCCGGTGGTGACGCCGTTACAGGCGCAGCTACTGTGATCCTTGCTATGGGAGCGGGAAAATCGGCAGCCAAGGCAATTGACGAGTATATTAAAAGCAAATAATAATAGCCGGGACACGGTGTGGTTATAGAAGAAGGGAGTGTTTATATTGTTTAAAAGTTCAGGTAAGAGAGTGATCAGTATGCTGCTTATCCTCGGACTTGCTTTTTCAGGTTCGTTATCTGTGGCTTCACAGGCAGCAAAAAAGACAAAGCTCAAGACAAAAAAGATCACGATGAAAGTTGGCCAGAAAAAGAAGATTGCTATAAAGGGAAAAAAGAAAAAAGCAGTTTACCGTTTTGTTTCGTCTTCAAAGGCTAAAGCGAGTGTATCGAAGAGCGGCGTAGTCACTGCAAAAAAAGCAGGAAAGGTTACGATTACGGTAAAAGAAACTTATAATAAAAAGACGAAAAAGCTTGGGAAGACGGTAGTTACGATCAAGAAGAAAGAGGATGGGAAGAAACCGTTGCCTACCGCAGTTCCGTCATCAAGTCCAGCCGCAACACCTGTGGTGACACCGGTTCCACAGTCAAGCAGCCAGCCACAGAACACCGAAGCGCCTAAACCGACGGAGGATCCGCTTAAAACAGAAGCTCCCCTTGAGACGGAGACGCCAGCACCTGCCATGAAGCCCATCGGTCCATATATCGAGGATACGGATTTCAGCGTGCCTGACGGATTTGATAAAGTGGATGACGAAGTGGCGGGAACGGTGGTGGATATTACATACGATTCTGCTGTGATCAAGGAAAACGCTGTTGTTGAGAGAAAGGCAAAGGTTGTTTTGCCGAAAGGTTATACCAAGGATAAGAAATATCCGGTGGTATATATGAATCATGGTATCGGCGAGAATGAAACGACATTTTATGAAAACAAAGTTCAGAATGTCATCTGGAATGCTGTTGCAAATGGGGATGCAGAGGAAATGATCGTTGTATTCCCGAATGGCTGTGCCAATGAAAAGGGAAATAGTAGTGGGCTGGAGTTCTTTAGCAAGGAACATTATGCGGCATTTGACAATTTTATTAACGACTTGAAAAAATGTCTGATGCCATATATTAATGGGAATTATTCCACGCTGACAGGGCGTGAGAATACAGCAGTATGCGGATTTTCCATGGGAGGACGTGTCAGCCTGCATATCGGATTTACCCTTCAGGATACGTTCCGTTATGTCGGGGCTTTTTGCCCGGCGCCAGGAATCTTTGAACACAATGACATGAATGTTCACGAAGATGGATTATTTACCCCTGAGACATTTACCCTGCAGGATCAGTACATGAACGACACCCTTGTAATGATCGTGAAGGGAACAAATGATACGACGGTGAAGAACTTCCCGAAAGATTACACGGATGCTTTGACAGCGAATCAGGTACCCCACCTTTACTTTGAACTGCCGGGTGGGCATGATACCAGTGTGTATAAGCCGGGAATGTATAATTTCCTCCGACGTATTTTCCACCGCAATTAAGGAGTAAAAAACACATTATTTTAAAGAGGTAAAAACTGCTGCATCGCGTGGTCGAGGCAGCAGTTTTTATGTGGATTTCTTCATAGGAACTGACTGCTAAGTATTCTGTAAATTAGTTGCTTTTTGTCGAATTATGTCGAATAAAATCATGGTAAGACAGCATGTTTTTTAGTTGAAATCTTTCCATAAATTATAGTATAATTAGAGATATATATACATAAAATCGGGAGGTACTATGAAAAAGAGAGTAGGTTTAGGTTTGAGAAAAAGACTGTTGGGCGTCACGCTTATTCCCATCCTTTTATTCGGGATCGTGATCATATTATGCAGTTGCAACCGACTGGCGAAATCCGTCCATCAAGAAGTGGAATCCGGATTGAAAAATGTGGCGCAGTCAGCAGCCTATATATTTGAAAAAGAGTTTCCGGGAGAGTACCGGCAGGACTCCGGGAGTACAGGGATATTTAAGGGAGGCAGGAAGACGGAAGAGGCAGTAGAGATCCTGGAGACATTAAAAGAGATTTCCGGTGCAGATATAAGCATTTTTTATCAAGACACCCGTGTCGTTACCACGATTCTTAACAAAGAGAATAAGCCGATTGTAGGATTCAAAGCAAATGCCGTGATTATCAGAGATGTATACAAGGGAGAAACAGAGCGCTTTTATGCTGAGACGAGTATTAATGGACAGGAATATTTTGCGTATTATTGTCCCCTGTATGATTCCCAGAAAAAGTGTACCGGCATGATATTTGCAGGAAAACCGTCCAATTATGTCAGCGAGATTGTTTTACAGGGAGTGCTTCCCATCGTGACGATTATTATTTTGGCGGTCCTGGCTATGAGTGTGATCATGTGGCAGTATTCGGAGCGGTTGACTGTGGCGATGAAGAACCTTCAAAATTTTCTTATGAAGGTGGAACGAGGGGATTTTACAGCAGAGTTGGGAGAGGTCGTGGAACAACGGAAGGATGAACTGGGCCGGATTGGAAAATCTGCTGTGCAGATGCAGTGCGCACTGCGGGAGCTGGTAGAACAGGATTCTCTTACGAAATTATATAACCGCCATTATGGAGAGATCTGGCTCAGAAAGGTGATAGAGGAGTCCGCAGAGAAGAATTCTGCCTTTTCTGTGGCGATTGCAGATATCGATTTTTTCAAGAAATTTAATGATAATTATGGACATGACTGTGGGGATCTGGTGTTGCGGAAAGTGTCAAATATTTTAAGAAAAAATATGAAGAGACAGGGCTGTGCAGCCAGGTGGGGCGGAGAGGAATTTCTTCTGGTCTTTTCTGACAAGGGGCTGGAGGAGTCCCTGGAAGAAACCCAGAGGATTGCTGATAAAATAAGAAGGCTCCGGATCTCTTATGAGGATAAGGAACTGGGGGTAACGGTTACAATCGGCATTATTGAAGGAGATTCCCGAAGGAATATGGATGAATTAATCAAGGCGGCGGATCAGGCGCTTTATGAAGGAAAAGAAAGCGGCAGGGACCGTGTACAGGTGGGATTTGTGAAAGTGGAAGCGCCATTGGGATAAGAAAGCAGAGTCCTCCCTGTTAAATGAATTGAAAACCATTTGCAAATATGGTATCATATAGTTCAGACATTGTAGACCATAAAAAATGCTTGTAAAAGGGCAATGAGAGGAAGGTGCATATGAGAAGAGTAGCTTTTTTGACCAGCGGCGGAGATTGTCAGGCGCTGAACGCAACAATGCGGGGGGTGGCAAAGACTCTTTATGAGGCGGATAAGGATGTGGAGATTCTCGGTATATTGGAAGGATACAAGGGACTCATGTATGAAAAATACGTGAAAATGAAACCTTCTGATTTTTCTGGGATTTTGACGGAAGGCGGGACGATTCTCGGATCTTCCAGACAGCCTTTTAAACATATGAGAAAGCCGGATGCCAATGGCATGGACAAGGTACTTGCCATGAAAAATACCTATCAAAAGCTAAAGCTGGATTGTCTTGTCATATTGGGCGGCAATGGAACACAGAAAACAGCAAACCTTCTGCGGGAAGAAGGACTGAATGTTGTGGGACTGCCTAAGACCATTGACAATGATATCTGGGGTACGGATATGACTTTTGGTTTCCAGAGTGCAGTGGATATAGCGACAAACTGCATCGATTGTATTCATACTACAGCGTATTCTCATGGCAGAGTGTTTATTGTGGAAGTAATGGGACATAAGGTGGGCTGGCTCACACTTCATGCCGGTATCGCAGGCGGGGCAGACGTTATCCTGCTCCCAGAGATTCCCTATGACATTGATTCCGTTATATCAGCCATCGAAAAGCGAACAGAGGCAGGGAAACGTTTTTCCATTCTCGCCGTGGCAGAGGGAGCTATTTCCAAAGAGGATGCTGCTCTTTCCAAAAAAGAATATAAAGAGAAATTGAAAAATAACCCATATCCAAGCATTTCCTATAAAATCGGAGCGGAGATTCAGGAGCGGACCGGGCAGGAGATTCGGATTACGGTGCCGGGACATACCCAGCGGGGAGGAAGTCCGTGTGCTTATGACCGGGTAATTTCCAGCCGGCTCGGGGCAGCGGCAGCAGATCTGATTCTTGAGGGGAAATATGGCTATATGGTAGGCTTCAAGGGAAATGAGATCGTTCCTGTGCCTCTGAGTGAGGTGGCGGGGAAATTGAAAATGGTGGATCCGGATTCATCGATCATTCAGGAAGCAAAGAATCTTGGTATCTGTTTTGGTGACTAAACAGAACGGAATATTATAAGGAGGAGATCAGGCATGTCTTATCAGGCGCTGTACCGCAAATTCAGACCGGACAATTTCGAGGAGGTAAAGGGACAGGATCATATCGTAACCACTCTGAAGAACCAGATCCGATCCGACCATGTTGGACATGCCTATCTGTTCTGTGGAACCCGTGGAACCGGAAAGACGACGGTGGCAAAGATATTTGCCAGGGCAGTCAACTGTGAAAACCCTGGGGAAAAGGGACCCTGTGGCGAGTGTGAGATGTGTCAGACGATCGGAGCGGGGAATTCCATGAACGTGGTGGAGATGGATGCGGCATCCAATAATAAAGTGGATGATATCCGCCAGGTGATCGAAGAGGTTCAGTATTCTCCGGCCCAGGGCAAGTATAAAGTATATATTATCGACGAAGTGCATATGCTTACCACGAGTGCATTTAATGCGCTCTTGAAGACGCTGGAGGAGCCGCCTTCTTATCTGATTTTTATATTGGCAACGACGGAGGTTCATAAAATTCCCATGACCATTCTGTCACGTTGCCAGAGATATGATTTTAAGAGGATCTCGGTGGAGACAATCGCTGCGAGACTGAGAGAGCTTTTGGACCAGGAAGGGATCGCCGCAGAGGAGCGGGCGCTGACATATATCGCCAAGCTGGCTGACGGAGCCCTGCGAGACGGTCTGAGTCTTCTGGAGCAGTGTATCTCCTTTTATTTTGGAGAGGAACTAACTTATGAAAAAGTTCTCAAGGTGCTGGGGACTGTGGATATTGAGGTATATGCTTCCTTTACGAGAGCGCTGGCGGTGGGAAATGCAGCTGACATGATGCAGATTATTGATGAGATCGTATCCGCTGGAAAGGATATTGGAAGGTTTTGTGATGAGCTCATCTGGTATATGAGGAATCTGATGATTGTAAAGAGTACAGAGCATCCGGAAGATATCATAGATATGTCCCAGGAGAATCTGGATACCCTGATCCAAATGGCGAAAGAGCTGGAGCTGGAAATGATCTTCCGCTACATCCGGGTACTGTCTGAGGTAGAAAATCAGATGAAATATTCCGATCAGAAAAGAGTACTGTTTGAGGTGGCGCTGATTCGGCTGAGCCGGCCTGAGATGGAGAGAGATTATGAATCTATCGTGAATCGAATTCATAATATAGAAGAGAAGCTGGAAAATGGTTTTGTGGCGATGCAGGCGCAGCAGAAGCCGGAACAGCCTTCAGATAGCGCTGTGGCAGAAGCTCCCCAGAAAAAGATTCTGGAGAGTGCGGTGCCGGGCGAGGTGAAATCTCTGGCGGGGAACTGGCATCAGGTGCTGAATCAGCTGGATCCGGTCAGTAAAAATATGCTGAATCATGTGACTTTGACAGTGGATGAGGCCGGCGCGTTGGTAATTGCCTTTTCTGAAGATACAGCATATGCGTATTTCTCAGGAGAAGGGGACCAGAAAGAGAAGCTGTGTCATGTGGCAGAGGAACTGATTGGTAAGAAGATAAATATTGAATTTCGTCTGGTGGCGGATCAGAGAGAATACGACGCGCTTCCTGAATTAAGGGGGCTGTTTGCGGACAGTGATATTGAGATCGAGGCTATGGACTAAAAAATAACAGATATAAATTGAAAGGAAAATAAAAATGGCAAGACGTGGTGGATTCCAGGGGGGAATGCCTGGAAATATGAACAATCTTATGAAACAGGCGCAGAAAATGCAGCGTCAGATGGAAGAGCAGCAGAAAGAAATGGAAGATAAAGAATTTGAGGCGACCGCCGGCGGCGGCGCTGTGACCGTAAAAGTTTCTGGAAAAAAAGAGGTTCTTTCTGTGAAACTCTCGGAGGAAGTTGTGGATCCAGATGATATTGAGATGTTAGAAGATTTAATCGTGGCAGCTACCAATGAGGCTCTGCGTAAGATGGAAGCCGATAATGCCAAGGCGATGGAAGCGCTTACCGGCGGTCTGAATCTGGGCGGAGGATTTCCATTCTGATGAATTACTACTCGGAGTCAATCAATCAGCTGATCGAAGAACTGGCGCAGTTGCCAAGCATTGGTGCTAAATCGGCGCAGCGCCTCGCTTTTCATATTATAAATATGCCAGAGGAACGGGCCGAGAGATTATCTTCTGTGATTCTCTCGGCGAGAAAAAACGTACGGTATTGTAAAGAGTGTTTTACTCTGACTGACAGTGAGGTCTGTCCCATCTGTGCCAATCCCAAAAGGGATAAGAAGACTATTATGGTCGTAGAGGATACGAGAGATCTTATCGCTTATGAAAAGACCGGACAGTACGAAGGGGTATATCATGTACTTCACGGCGCGATCAATCCAACACTGGGAGTGACACCGGCGGACATCCGCCTAAAGGAACTGATGCAGCGCCTTCAGACGGATGTGGATGAAGTCATCATCGCCACCAATTCATCTCTGGAGGGAGAGGCTACGGCGATGTATATCAGTAAACTTTTGAAGCCGGCGGGTATCAAGGTGACCCGCATTGCCAGCGGTGTGCCGGTGGGCGGTGATCTGGAGTATATCGATGAAGTGACATTATTCCGCGCGCTGCAGGGCAGGACTGAGCTTTGAATGGCTTGAGGAGGAAGAGCCATATTCCCGGATCAGGCTGCGGTTCAGTCCGCGGTAGATGAAATCTGCCAGGCGCATGACCAGATTCAGTCTGGTGGTCTGCAGAAGCATCTGTCCGCCAAACCCCGACAGATTGACGATGCCGGTGATAAACAGATCTCCCACAGAGGGAAGGTCTTTGGATACTCCCACTCCAGGGGCGAGAGATCCCTCTCCCACAGTGATGTAACCGACGTGCTCCGCGATGCCAAGAGAGGCGTCAACAGCGATGATCACCGGATTTCTGTGGTTTTTTCTTATAAATTCAAGAGCATCTTCCAGATTTTTGGCATGGACCGGATTTTCCAGAGTGCCATAAAGATGGAAGTTTTTTTGGTGCATAGCAAGAAAATGTCCGACGATAGGTCCCAGTGAGTCTCCGGTTGCCCGGTCGGAGCCGATACATACAATTACAGTTTCTCTATTTGAAATATCATGTTTTCTCATTAAAATAGATAAAGTTCTTGAAAATTCGCTTAATGCGTGCCGGTCGGCAGGATTAAAATAATAAATCATTTGCGTACTCCCTTTCTAAATGGACGTGCCGTGTCTGACGGCGCTACCATGATAACTGCTTATCTAAGAAAAGTATTGGCAGATAAACGAAAAATACTCATGAAAAATAAAAAATCTGATTTTCTTTTCAGAATGCGACAAAAATTTTATTTTCCTTGTTTTATAATGAGAGCAAAACGAATAAAACGGAGGGAAATCATGGACTGGAAAGCACCAAAAAGCGTACGTCAGATAGGTGATACAAAAGGAAAGACGAAGATATATGTAGAGGACTATGTGATGTCTTTTGCCAGAAGGATGTCTAAGGAGAGAAAAGGTACAGAACTGGGCGGTGTACTTCTGGGACATCGTTTTTATCATGCCAGGGAAAAGGTATTTCTGATATCGGGAATGGTCTCCATCAAGGACTTCCATAAGCGGGATAGTGACACGTTCTCACAGGAAATGTGGACAGGCATCTATACGGACATCAAAGAGAATTTTACAGATCTGGATATCGTGGGCTGGTACTTTTCGGGAAAAGGACAGAGCAGGGATGGAATGGACAGGCTTCTGGAGATACACCGGAGAAATTTTTCAGAGGGAGATAAGCTTCTATATATATATGAAGAAAATGGATCGGGGGATGATTTTTACCTCTATGAAAACAGCAGCTTTTGCCGCCAGGAGGGATATTACATATATTATGAAAAAAATCCTGAGATGCGCAATTATATGATGGAAGAGGCAAATCGGTTTGTACATATCGTGGAACAGGAGGATGACCGAGTCCTTCGGAACATCCGGGGCGTTCTCCGGGAAAATGAGGAGAAGAAAAAACAAGAAGAGGGAAAATGGACCTATGGACTGGCAGCGATGGTCGTTGTGCTGGGACTGGCTCTCGGGGTGGTGGCATGGGGAAATAAAAACGGTCTGACTGAACTGAAAAATCAGATCACAGGGCTTCAAACCGCTGTGCTGGGAGGTAAAGATAAGGATAAAAAGACGACAGTAGAGACGATAGGCAGCGGTGTGGTCAGTGGAAATGCGACAGCGGGGACAAGTAGTGCTGCGGTTTCTGGATCGACGGCTGTTCCAGAGGTGCCGGCAGCTGTGGTCTCCCAGGGTGGTGTAGAAGGAGGCCAGCCGCCGCAATAACTATATATGGAAGAATCCGATTGAAAAAAAATATTTCATATGGTATACTGTCGAATAGATAATGATTTGGATACTGGGAACGGGGTGAAGCTGGCAGTGTATAATTTTTCGGAAAAAGATTTTGAAGATGATAGAAATAAAAAGAAGAGACGCCGTCTCCGGGTGCTGGCTATTTCCATTGGGGCGGCGTTGATTATAGGAATTGCGGCGATCGTTATCGTATCCTATTATTATGTAAACCGATCTTTTTCCGGCTATGATGTGGTAAGTGAGATTAACAGGGCAGACAGCAACAATGTGACCTACCGTTCCTTTCAGAATAATCTTTTGAAGTACAGCCGCGACGGGATTTCCCTTCTGGACGGAAACGGAAAGACATTGTGGAATGGTGGATATGAGATGGAGAATCCCCAGGTGGATATATGTGGAGAATATGTGGCGGTGGCGGATATCGGTGCCAAGAAATTTTATGTGTACAATGGTAAGGATTCGGGGGTAGACATGGAGATGCCTTTTCCCATTGGGCGGCTTAAGGTGGCAGCAAACGGAAAGGTGGCAGTACTGCTTCACGATGAGGATTCAGATGTGATCAATATATACGATCCCTATAATACGGTAGAGCCATTGAAGGTAGAGGTGCCCACAAATGTGACAGATAATGGCTACCCGCTGGATTTTGATATTTCTCCAGATGGTGACAGCCTGGTGGCGGCTTATATGCTTGCCAGCGGAGGCATGGAAACCAAAGTCTGTTTTTATAATTTTACCGAGGTTGGCCAGGATCAGAATACTCTTGTTGGGGGAAAATCATTTGAAAAGAATATGATATCCTGTATCAAATTTATCGCAGAGGACGAGGTCGCCATCTGTTATGAAAATGGTTTTTCTTTTTTTGAAAATATGAAAAAGCCAGAGATGGCATTTGAAAAAACATTTGATAAAGAAATCAAAAGCCTGGGGTACGATGAAGATCATATTTTAGTGATTACGGGAAATGCCGGCAGCACGGAAGATCAGTCTGCGCATCTGTTTTCCTTTCGTGGAAAAGAAGAGATGACAGAAAAGATTGGCTTTAAGTATACAGATATTATGATGGTAGATCAGGAAATTATTTTCACAGACGATCAGAGCTGTCATATATTGAGGAAGAACGGAAAAGAAAAGTTTTTCTTTGATTTTGGGAAAAAATATGAATACTTTTTTCCTGCAAAGAGGGACAATCAGTACTTTCTTCTGGATGAGACAACGATCAAGAAAATAAAAATTGGTTGATTGCTGCGGGAAAATGAAAGGAGAAAGGGCTTATGTCTGGGAAATTGCAGGGACAGGTACTGGAAATATTTTTATTGTTGGTCATACTTTGCTGTATTTTGATCGGAGCCAGTCGTGGACTGCTTCTCAGCCTGTACCATGTGGTTAAAAATCTGCTTATTATCGCTGCGACCATTGGTATTGCACCGGTTATCGCGAAGAGGCTTCCCGACACACTGACGGCGAGGGAAGGGATAGGATATATTATAGCGTTTTTTTTGGCCATTATCGTATTTAATATCGTTGGCCATCTGCTGCAGATTATTGGTGACACACCCATTCTTGGAGGGCTGAACAAGCTGGGGGGAGCGTTTTTTGGTATTATCACAGGTTTTTTTGTTGTTTGGAGTATATTGGCCATCCTGGGAGTGTTACAGGAATATGAATGGGCTGGAGAGATTGTCAGGGCAGCCAGAGGAAATGACCGGGTGATGTGGTTTCAGAAATGTAATCCGATATCAAATTTTTTGAAAGAGTTTGATTTCCCAATGATATAATGGAAATTTCATCATAAATCTAAAAAACACCCTTGACAAACGCGTGCAAGGGTGTTATCTTTAATTTAGTCAATGATTAGCACTCGATATTGTTGAGTGCTAACAAAGGAAGTGATTACATGGTATTGGATGAGCGGAAGCAGAAGATTCTGGAAGCGATCATCCATAATTACATGGAGAGCGGGGAGCCGGTTGGTTCACGCACCGTTTCCAAATATACGGATTTGAATCTGAGTTCCGCGACGATCCGGAATGAAATGGCAGATCTGGAGGAAATGGGATATATTCTCCAGCCTCATACTTCAGCGGGAAGGATTCCCTCCGATAAAGCATATCGCCTGTATGTAGATACAGTCCTCAAAAATAAGGAAAAAGAAGTAGAAGATATGAAGGGAGTGCTGATCGAGAAAGCAGATAAGATTGATCTGCTTTTGAAACAGGTGGCGAAGCTCCTTGCTGAGAATACGAATTATACGACCATGGTTTCCAAACCCAGATACGAACACAAGAAGATTAAGTTTATTCAGCTGAACCAGATATCCGACGTGCAGCTTCTTGTCATTGTTGTTTTGGATAATAACCATGTAAATAACAAGTTTATTGATTTGGCATTCCCGATTGACGACAATATTGTTTCACAATTGAATTTCCTCATAAATGCCGCTTTAAACGGTCTGGATGTAACAGAGATCAATCTGGCAATTATGCAGGACATCAAGGAAAAAGCTGGTGAATACGGGGATCTTGCTTCCAGTATTCTTGACTGCATCGGAGAAGCGCTGAATGATGAGGAGGCATCGGAGATCTATACATCTGGTGCTACCAATATTTTGAAATATCCGGAACTCAGTGACAAAGAAAAGATGGTAGAATTATTATCTACCTTTGAGGAAAAACAGAGACTGGAAGCGTGGGTCAACGATGAGGCAGATCCGGAAGAGCATGGGATCCAGGTATATATTGGCGACGAGTCGCCGGTAGAAGCCATGAAAAACTGTTCTGTGGTGACCGCTACGTATAAGATCAAAGAAGGCGTTTATGGAAAGATTGGAATTGTTGGTCCGAAACGTATGGATTATGAGAAGGTGGTCGGAACTCTGGAGAACTGTATGCAGCAGCTGGATGATATTTTTAAATCCAAGGAATGATAGATGGAAAGGCGGTAGAGAACGTGGAAGAAGAAAAATTAAACGAGCAGATAGATAAGGAGAACGATACAGAAGAGATCGCTGCGGAAGAAAAGACAGAGGATATCCAGAAGGAAGAGGATCTGACTTCTAGCGGGGAGATGGCTCCGGAATCAGAGGAAAATAAAGATTCCAAAACTGCGGCAAAGGAAAAAAAGAAAAAGAGAAAAGATAAAAAAGATGAAAAAATCGAAGAATTAAATGACCGGCTTCTGCGTAATATGGCAGAGTTTGAGAATTTTAGGAACCGCTCCGAAAAGGAAAAATCATTGATGTTTGAGATCGGCGCCAAATCCGTCGTTGAAAAGATTCTTCCAGTGGTAGACAATTTTGAGCGGGGTCTGGGTGCTGTAGCCGAAGAGGAAAAAGAAAATGCCTTTGTCAAAGGTATGGAAGCGGTGTATAAGCAGTTTTCCACGGTGCTTGAAGAGATTGGGGTTGTCCCCATCGAAGCAGTGGGAAAGGAATTTGATCCCAATCTCCACAATGCAGTGATGCATGATGAGGACGACTCTATGGAAGCCAACATTATTTCAGAAGAATTCCAGAAGGGATATATGTATAAGGACAGTGTGGTAAGACATTCCATGGTCAAGGTAGTTAATTAGATCACAATCAAAAGAGTTATTTTATATTATTTATATAAATTTTAAGAAATAAAAGGAGAGATTATCATGAGTAAGATTATCGGTATTGACTTAGGTACAACCAACAGCTGTGTTGCAGTGATGGAAGGTGGCAAACCTGTAGTGATCGCCAATGCAGAGGGCGCCAGGACCACACCATCTGTTGTAGCATTTACAAAAAATGGAGAGCGTCTGATCGGTGAGCCGGCAAAACGTCAGGCAGTTACCAATGCAGACAATACCATTTCTTCTATTAAAAGACATATGGGTACGGATTACCGTGCAGCAGTTGACGATAAAAAATATTCTCCTCAGGAAATTTCTGCCATGATTCTTCAGAAGTTAAAATCCGATGCTGAGAATTATCTGGGAGGAGAAAAGGTAACAGAGGCAGTGATCACGGTTCCGGCATATTTTAATGATGCACAGCGTCAGGCGACAAAGGATGCGGGAAAGATTGCTGGTCTTGATGTAAAACGTATCATCAATGAGCCGACAGCAGCAGCCCTTGCCTATGGACTTGACAACGAGGGCGAGCAGAAGATCATGGTATACGACCTGGGTGGAGGTACCTTTGACGTATCCATTATCGAGATCGGTGATGGAGTCATCGAAGTATTGTCTACATCCGGTGACAACCGTCTTGGTGGTGATGATTTTGATAATAAGCTCTGCGATTATATGGTAAATGAGTTTAAGAATACAGAAGGAATCGATCTCTCTGGTGATAAGATGGCGATGCAGCGTCTGAAAGAGGCAGCAGAAAAGGCGAAAAAAGAACTTTCTGCGGCTACTACCACCAACATCAATCTTCCGTTTATTACCGCAACGGCTGAGGGACCAAAGCACTTTGATATGAATCTGACCCGTGCCAAATTTGACGAGCTGACCGCAGATCTTGTGGAGAGAACAGCAACGCCGGTAACCAATGCGTTGAAGGATGCAGGAATTAGCGCTTCTGAGCTTGGCAAAGTGCTCCTGGTAGGTGGTTCTACCCGAATCCCGGCAGTACAGGATAAAGTGAAACAGCTCACTGGCCATGAGCCGAATAAATCCTTGAACCCAGATGAGTGTGTGGCACTGGGTGCTTCCATTCAGGGAGGTAAACTGGCCGGAGATACTGGTGCCGGAGATATCCTTCTTCTGGACGTAACACCGCTTTCACTGGCGATTGAGACCATGGGTGGAGTTGCTACAAAGCTGATCGAGAGAAATACTACAATTCCTACAAAGAAAAGTCAGATCTTCTCCACTGCGGCAGATAATCAGACAGCAGTTGATATCAACGTGGTACAGGGAGAGAGACAGTTTGCCAGAGATAATAAATCACTGGGGCAGTTTAGATTGGATGGAATTCCACCGGCTATGCGTGGAGTACCTCAGATCGAGGTTACTTTTGATATCGACGCCAATGGTATCGTAAACGTATCCGCAAAGGACTTGGGGACAGGAAAAGAACAGCACATCACCATTACAGCGGGCTCTAACTTATCGGATGATGAGATTGATAAGGCAGTGAAGGAAGCTGCGGAGTTTGAAGCTCAGGATAAGAAGCGCAAGGAAGGTATTGATGTGCGCAATGAGGCGGATAGTATGGTATTCCAGACCGAGAAGGCATTGACTGATGTTGGAGAAGGTGTGGATGCCGCAGAGAAAGAAAAAGTTCAGGCAGAGATTGAGAAAGTTAAGGCGATCCTTGAGAGGACACAGGCGGAATCCATGTCGGATGCAGAGATTGATGAGCTGAAGGCAGCCAAGGAATCACTGATGAACAGCGCGCAGCAGGTGTTTGCAAAGGTGTATGAGCAGGCACAGCAGGCAGCAGGCGGAGCCCAGGGTGCAGGACCTGATATGGGAGCAGCTGCCGGAGCAGGTCAGCCGGATAACGGCGGAGACGACGTTGTGGATGGCGATTTCAGAGAACTGTAAAATTGGGCTGATAATATGGAACTGGGGCTCGTGCTGTTGTATTGGCACGAGTCAAAGTTCTTTGTTTTGGAGGAGAGAAAATGGCTGAGAAACGTGATTACTATGAAGTGCTGGGCGTCGACCGGAATGCTGGCGACGGCGAATTAAAAAGTGCTTATCGTAAGCTGGCGAAAAAATATCATCCTGATACAAATCCAGGGAATGCCGAGGCAGAGGCAAAGTTCAAGGAGGCTTCGGAGGCATATGCGGTACTGAGTGATTCGGAAAAGAGAAGGCAGTATGATCAGTTTGGACACGCGGCATTTGAAAATGGTGGAGGAGCTGGTGGTTTTGACTTTTCTGGTATGGATATGGGAGATATCTTTGGGGATATCTTTGGAGATTTTTTTGGCGGTGGAAGGCGTCGTGATCCCAATGCACCTACCAGGGGAGCCAATCTTAGGGCTCAGGTCAGGATTACTCTGGAGGAAGCCTGTTTTGGTGTGGATAAGGAACTGGAGCTGAATTTAAAGGATGAGTGTAACACTTGTCATGGAACAGGGGCTAAACCAGGGACTACGCCGGAGACATGTGCTACCTGCGGTGGTAAGGGACAGGTGGTTACAACGCAGAAATCCCTGTTTGGAATGGTACAAAATGTGACGACATGTCCTCATTGTCATGGTTCCGGAAAGGTGATCAAAGATAAATGTGGAGAATGCCATGGTACCGGTTATACATCAAGCCGCAAAAAAATTCAGGTATCAATACCGGCAGGAATTGATCATGGACAGAGTGTCCGTATCCGCGGGAAGGGAGAACCTGGAACCAATGGTGGAGCAAGAGGAGATTTGCTGGTAGAGGTATTTGTGGAGCGTAATCCGGACTTTGAGAGACGTGATTATGATATTTTCTCTACTGTTAAGATATCTTATCCTAAGGCGGTGCTGGGAGGAGAGATCGTAGTAAAAACCATCGATGGTGAAGTGGCTTATACTGTGAAAGCAGGAACCCAGAACGGAACGAGAGTAAGGCTGAGAGGCAAGGGAGTTCCTTCTCTCAGAAACAAAAAGCTTCGAGGAAATCACTATGTAGATATTGTGGTTGATGTTCCCACAACGGTCAATAAAGAGCAGAAGAAGCTTTTACAGCAGCTGGAAGATAGTTTCAACGAAAAGGAAGGGAAAAAGCATAAGAGACGTTGAATACGTTGAAGAGCTGGCTCGACGGCGCCAATTTGAACCCTGCCTGCGTCGAGCTAGTGTGCCGACACATTTATATTCAGTTTTATAATTCTTTTATTTTTCACCGTTTCATGATATGATAAAAGAAACGGCGGTGATT
>CAQOJF010000035.1:0-32415 GCA_948848225.1 uncultured Eubacterium sp. | reverse complement strand
TATTTGCTATACTTTTCTTTCTTGGATCTCCTCTACTTATTTGTTTCAAACTTTTTCCTCCCCAGATGAAACACTCTCCTGCACATTTATTTCTTCTTTTACCACATACTGGGGAGTAGCATTAATGCACATAAATGCCCTTCCAATATACTCCCCCGTTAGTCCAATGCCAATTAGAATAATTCCAGAAAAAAAACAAACTGCTGCCATCAAAGACGGCCAGCCAAGAGACATATTTATATTCATAATCTTTTTTATGATCAGGACCAGTGCTCCAAGAAAGCCTCCGGAAGAAGCGATACTCCCGATCAAAAGAAAAATTCGCAATGGCGCCACAGAAAAGTTGATGCAATTGCTCCACAGCTTTATCAGGGACTTAAGTGTATAATTGGATTTGCCATATTTTCGTGCAAAATGATCCACCTCAACACAAGCAATATAGGCAGTTGTCCGAAAAAACAACCCTCGCAGATTCGTATAAGAATGTTCATACCTAACGGCTTCTTTTATCACATATGCTTTGGCAAGCCAAAAGCTTGATGTCCGAATATGTCTTGGCTGTTGTATCATTCTGCCCAAAACCACGTTATTAAACCGGCTTCCCAGACGCCGAAAAAGGCTTTGTCTCACCATCGGATACGTACCATATACCAGATCATAACCTTCTTTCATTTTATCAAACAACTTTGGGAATTGTGATGGATCGGTCTGCAGGTCATCATCCATTCCAATCACATAACTGCCGCTTACGTAGTGAAATCCAGCCAAAATCGCATTGTGCTGTCCAAAATTCTTTGCCAGATTAATTCCTTTCACAAAAGAGTATTTCTGGGCAAGACGACGTATCTCCTGAAATGTTCCATCCTTAGAATAGTCATTTACAAGCACCATCTCATACGTGTATCCCATCTCTGAAAGCTTGGCAGACACCTTCTCCACTACCTCTCCGATGGACTTCTCTGAATTATAGCATGGTATTACTACTGAAACATCTGGCTGCTTCATCCCACAACGCTCCTTCGTTTCCTGTTATTTATAAAACTGCTTTACACAATCTGTAATCTTCTCTATATCGTCTGAATCTAAACCATAATACATCGGCAGACGCAGCAGTCTCTCACTCTCTTTCGTTGTATACCTATCCTCTCCATGAAACCGTCCAAAGCGTTTTCCAGCCTCAGAACTATGTAGAGGAATATAGTGAAATACCGCGCCGATCTCATGTCCCTTCAGATGCTGAATCAGTTGTGTCCGCTCTTCTAAATCCCTTGTTTTGATATAAAACATATGGGCGTTATGAACACAATGCTCTGGAACAACAGGCAGCTCGATACATCCCCTCTCAGCCAGCAGGGATAAATGTTCCCTGTATGTATCCCAGCTGCGCATCCTATCTTCGTATATGATTTCCGCCGCCTCTAACTGCCCCCAGAGATATGCCGCATTGAGTTCGCTGGGAAGATAGGAAGAACCCTGCTCCACCCAGGAATACTTGTCAATCTCACCGCGGAAAAACTTACTGCGGTTTGTCCCCTTTTCACGGATGATCTCTGCCTTTTCTATATTTCCAACATCGCGGATCAGAAGGGCGCCCCCTTCTCCCATACTGATGTTTTTCGTCTCATGAAAACTATAACATCCATAATCACCAATCGTTCCCAGAATTTTTCCTTTGTATGTGCTCATAATGCCCTGGGCCGCATCCTCGATCACAGCCAGCTGATGCCTCTGGGCAATGTCCAGAATAATGTCCATCTCACAACTGACTCCCGCATAATGAACCGGGACGATCGCCTTTGTTTTATCGGTAATGGCAGCTTCAATAAGATTTTCATCTATATTCATTGTATCCGGTCTGATATCGACAAATACGACCCTGGCACCGCGGAGTACAAAAGCATTTGCCGTAGATACGAATGTATAGGAAGGCATGATCACCTCATCCCCTGGTGCTATATCCGCCAATATCGCCGCCATCTCTATGGCATGGGTACAGGAAGTCGTCAAAAGGACTTTTTTTGTTTTCGTTATTTTTTCCAAAAAAACATTACACTTTTTTGTGAACTGCCCATCCCCACATAATTTATGACAATTTACTGCTTCTTCTATATATTTAAGTTCTTTTCCCACAAAAGGTGGTTTATTAAATGGTATCAATGTCAAACCTCCATCTCTTTGTATAATAACCTATAAAGATACTAGGGTCAAAAGGTAATTTACCCCAATGATACATTAAAATATTATAGCATTGAAAGACTTAAAGTGCAATAAAATTTTCAACTATACCAATTCATGTCAGTTACACAATTTTTCCTTAATCACCATTTTATTAATAAACTTGTGTCTTTTATATAAATTATTTATGATACAAAAGCGGGATACTAAGCCAGATCAAGACTACATATTGAATAACCGCATAGTAAAACCGATGTTGAATATAAAAGTGTGGAGGACATGAAATGATATACGATACCGTAATTCGTGGAAAATTCGTAGATTTAAAAAGTATTACACTAGAAGATGAGGATGTGGAATTTTCCTACCAGATAAGAAAAGAAGAAAAAAACAGCAAAACAGTAGGTCAGCTGGCATCCTGCCTTGAAGAACAGAGAAATTTTATCAAATGGCAGATCAAGGAACCAGGCGACTATTACTTTGTTGTGTGGAACAAAAAAGGGGAGCGAATAGGGCTGATTGGCGTCTATGATATCCATGACGGAACAGGAGAAGTTGGCCGAGAAGTAAATAATGGCAGCTCAGTGGAGGCAATGGAAGCAGAAGTGCTTTTAGATGAATTTTACCGGACAGTTCTGCATTTAAAAAAGATAACCTATGTAATCTACCTGTCAAATAAAAAGCATCTCAACAACCATAGAAAAAGAGGAATCGAAATGAAAAAGATAGTAACTCGGAATGGCGTTGAATGCGCTTTTTTTGAACGACCAGCAGATGGAAAGGATTATGCAAATACCCGTAAATTATTAGACAGAATTGGGGGCAATCAGGCTTGAGCAGACTAATATCTTTTGTCATCCCATGCTATGGATCCGAACGTACAATCGAAGATGTTGTAAATGAAATCCTGGATTTAAATTCAGAGCACCCAGAAGATGAATATGAGATCATATTGGTAAATGACTGTTCCCCAGATCATGTCTGGGATAAGATATGTATGCTGACATATAAACATTCAAATATTCGTGGAATTAATCTATGTAGAAATTTTGGACAGCACGCGGCTCTTCTGGCAGGATACCGTCATACAAATGGGGAAATTGTTGTGTCCCTGGATGATGATGGACAGATTGCCGTAGAAGATACTTACAAGATCATTGACAAACTAGATCAGGGCTATGATGTTGTTTATGGCAAATATAAGGTAAAACAGCATAGCAGATTCAGAAACTGGGGATCCTGGCTTAACAGAACCATGATGGCTTATATGGTAGATCTACCAAAAGACTTTAAAGGAAGCAGTTTTTTTGCTGCTAAGCGATTTATAATTGATGAAATCGGAAAATATCAGAATCCATATGTATATTTGTCGGGATTGGTGTTTCGTTCAACAAACAATATCACTTCAATATTTGTCGGACACCGTGCCAGAAAGGAAGGTTATTCCGGTTATTCTCTGAAAAAATTAATTGCATTGTGGGTCAATGGCGCTACATCATTCTCAGTAAAACCATTGCGAATTTCAACTTTTTTAGGATTTCTTTTTGCTGTCATCGGAATGTTCGGCGCTTGTGCAATTATTATAAACAAACTAATACATCCCAATATGGCAGCAGGATGGAGCTCGTTAATATCTGTTCTTTTACTACTTGGTGGTATCTTGCTGGTTTCATTAGGACTGATCGGAGAGTATGTAGGAAGAATTTATCTATGTCTGAATAAGACACCACAATATGTTATAAGAGACTATGAATCCGGAACAAAAGATAACAGCACTCCGGATGAGGATTAACAACGTCATGTCAATCCACATAGACTTTACTTTAAAAATACCAAATAACAGGAGGTTAAAAAAATGACAGAGCAGGAAAAATTAGGATTATTAGAGGAAACGTTGGAAGTTGACGAAGGATCTCTTACTCCGGATATGCATCTGGACGATATTGATGAGTTTAATTCTATGGCAGTATTATCTTTGATTGTAATGTTTGAAGATGAATTTGACAAGAAAATCACCGGAAAAGAGATAAAAACTTTTACATCCGTCTCAGAAATACTGAATCGCATGGAACTTAAACTGTAAACAAAGGAGGAAATTGAAATGTCATATTTCAATTTTAATAATATAAAAATTACAGGAGTTACCTGTGCTGTTCCCAAAAACAAAATTAGAGCAACCGACTATTATGACAGGTTTGGACAAGATTATGTAGAGCAATTTGTAAAAATGACAGGTGTAGAGGAAATCAGAAAATCGGAACCACACCAAACGGCATCTGACTTAGGTTATGCAGCCGCCGAGGAACTATTACAGAAAAAAGGAATAAATCGTAAAGATATTAAAGCCCTGATATTTTCTGCACATTCTACAGATTACAGGAGACCAGCTACAGCCTGTGTGTTACATAAACGCTTACATCTAAACCGGGATTGTGCGGCATTTGATGTTAATCTGGGATGTTCCGCATTTGTGTATTCTGCACAGATTATAAGTGCACTCATGGCGAATTCAGATATTGATAAAGGACTGTTGATCGTTGGCGAGACAATGTCCAGGATGGTACATCCCGAAGATAAATCATCCGTTATGCTCTTTGGCGATGCCGGAGCTGCGATCTTATTCGAGAAAGTTCTGGATAATAAATTAAGTGGAATGTTGTGTTCAGAGGGAGAAGGTTACAAAGCAATTATTGCTCCAGCTGGTGGATTCCGAAATTTGAAACCAACAGAGGAAGCAATGTTATTTTCAGATGGAAATAAAAGGACTTTATACAATACATGGATGGATGGGGCAAAAGTTTTTGAATTTACGATTCGCGATGTACCTCAGACAATAAAACATTATATGGAATACGAGAAAACTTCCCCTGACACCTACGATTATTTTATCATGCACCAGGCGAATAAGTATATCCATAAGCAACTGCAGAAACGGCTGAAGATAATCCCAGATAAAATGCCCTTATCTTTGGACAGATATGGAAATACGTCCGCAGCAGCCATTCCTCTGACACTATGTG
The DNA here is from genome assembly GCA_948848225.1 of uncultured Eubacterium sp. GTDB lineage: Bacteria > Bacillota > Clostridia > Lachnospirales > Lachnospiraceae > Eubacterium_F. Next base: position 27,220 of record CAQOJF010000035.1, on the reverse strand, counting down.
ATGCCTTTGGTACAACAGAGGCTAAAGCAGAATATCAAATACTAATGTCCGGTTTTGGTGTAGGATTATCCTGGGGAGTTATGGGAACAACCATTAATTGTGCCGATATATACCCCATTTTTGAAACAGATGAATGTTTCATGGAAGGTATTATAAATTCACCGGAAGAGTGGGAGGAAGCAGATGCATAATTTGGTGGACTTAAAAGGAAAACGGATATTAGTCACAGGTGCGTCTTCTGGAATCGGGAAAGAGATTGCTGTCTTATTGGATCGTCTGGAAGCAGAGACCATTCTCGTGGCAAGACGGGAAGAAAATTTACAAGAAATCGTTACAGGACTGCAGGTTGAAAAATCCTGTTATTATACTGCGGATTTAAGTGAATTAAATAAAATCGAGGGACTGATAAAACAGATTGTTGCTGAACGTGGTCCGTTAGATGGATTTGTCCATAGTGCAGGAATTGCAAGTTCAAGACCACTTAAAACAATCAAACCGGATATTTTGGACCAGGTCATGAAAATCAATTTTTACTCATTTGTTGAATTGTGCCGATGCATCACTGCCAGAAAGAGGTTTTCGGAAACAGGATGCAACATCGTGGGGATCTCTTCCACAGGTTCAATACTGGGAAACAGCAGCAAGACGGCATATTGCGCTTCCAAGGCCGCCATGGATGCCGCCGTCCGGTGTATGGCAAAAGAGTTGGCGAATAAGCACATAAGAGTAAACACAGTGGCACCATCTTTCATTGAAACAGATATCTATGATTCTTTTTTGGAAAAGGGAGAAGGCTCAAAAGATGTGGAGTTAACTATGGCAAGACAATACCTTGGATTAGGGCAGCCGTCAGATGTTGCCAACTTAACAGCGTTCCTGCTAAGTGAAGCTTCACGTTTTATTACTGGTTCTACGATCGGAGTAGACGGTGGAAAGCTTTCATGGTAGCAGCATATTTAGATTATTTTTGCTGAAAAGGAAGTAATACATAGAAAAATAAGATTTTTAATGAATTGTACCAGTGGTTTACCGACATCCCCAAAAACAAAAACCGTTCCAGTGTGATCTGGAACGCAGCAGGCGGGATGTTGTATTCCATTATTTTAGGCTTCGGGACAAAACGGGGCAATTCTTACTCCCGCTGGATCTGACCATTTGATATTTTAATGACATCTGCCACCATGTTTAGCTTTTTATCAAATACGGTCAGATAAAATCCATCCTCTCCCTGAACAACATTTTCTCCCAGAAGACGAATCTTATAATTATTTTCCGTATTGATCTCGCAGCGTACATCCCCGATATCGTATCGCATTTTCCCATTGCCAGCATAGTGAACTCTTTCTTTTTTATCGTTGATATCCAGAACACCATACTGGGTCTTCGCCTGCTCCAATGGCAGAAGTTCCAATTTATCCTTTACACTATTATCGACATACGAAACATTTCCGGTATACAATAAAACATAGTCCTGATTTTCAAGCAATTGAAGATACCTTGACAATTCACTGCAGTCCTGCAGCTCCAGTGCGGCAAGTTCTGCCTGATACATGCTGTAATCCTGATCCCAGCTATCATATTCTGCCTCCCCCCGATGATCCGGCATGCCGAAATCATCTACCAGTGTTTTCCCAAGACACTTCGTTAATTTTTTTGCTCCATTAAGATTCAAATGAACGGTATCTAAAAAGTCCACTTTGTAATCTAACCCTAATTCATCCCATTTCCGATTATAATCAATCAGCTTCACACCGCACTCATCTGCAAATTTTTGCATTGCATTTCCCTTTTCATGGGTATAATCCGAGACAGGTGTTTTAATAAAGACCATTTGTGCTCCATTCTGCCTGCAAAGTTCTACCATATTTTGAATGTATCCAGCAGATTTTTCCACGATACCAGCAGTCTTATCCGTGGGCTGCTCTTTTAAAAAAGAAAATTTATCTTCAGTAAGTTTTACCATACATTTGGTCCCATAACGCATATCATATCCCTTTGAACAGTCACGCTGCTTTTTAATATCAAAATCCACTGAGGATAATTCCTCCCAGCGGGAATGATATCTTAAAATCGGAAAAATATAAGATTCTATTGTCTCACCATTTTTCTTGTTCAACGAATGATGTACCGTTGTTAAAAAATTAGGTGAAAATGTCATATAATTTAATGCTGAGCGGTTGGATATCTCATCATTGGTCTCATCTATAAATAATGACAATAAATCAAATATCACAACTTTGGGCTTCTGACGTTTAAAAATATCCAAAAGAAAACGATACGACTTGTACGCACATTGTGAAGACGAGGTACAGTTGTATCCTGCAACTCCATAAGTATTCCACATCTCTATCGGAGAAATTCCAGAATATATGTGGGATGATCCCAAAAAAATGACGTCCAGCGAATTACGCGGTTCTTCATAAAAAAGATCAAAATGCGTTAATTTTCCGTTGTATTTTGACATACTCTTCTCTTGTTTTGGTATAAATACCGCTGAAAGCACATTTAATAGCAATACCACTATAATAAAAAATGCAATCATTTTGATGGCATTTCCAAACGTTATCCTCTCCATCTGGTCTCTCCTCTCGCAATCAGAATTTCATATATATAAAATCAGATGCATTATAATCTACGCCATAGATTCCTAAAATAACAACTGACACAATACCCAACAGGTATACACACCACCTCACGACCAACCATTGACGATTGATCTGGTCCCGCAGCTTAATTCCCTGGTAATTCATGATCTCGACAAAAAACAGCAGAATCACGAAAATTCCCAGCATATGCAGTCCTTTCATCGATACCCCAAACTTCGCCAGCGATTCATCAAACAAAACTCCTGGTGTCGGATGTAATAAAATCGTTTTTATAATATAACATGCCTGCCGGATGTCCGTGACCCGGAAAAAGATCCAGGCAATGTTTACCAGCTGAAAGGTGATGTAGATCTTTAATACCCGTACTGCTCTGTCCTTATAATTCATTTTCATAATTTGATAGAACTTTTGCCGGAGAGGCTCCAGAAGGCTTCCAATCACCTGATAGCCCCCATGCAGGGCACCCCACAAAAGATAGTTCACCCCTGCTCCATGCCAGATTCCACTGACGCCAAAAACAAGCAGCACATTGATCCATCTTCTACACTGACCTTTCCGGTTCCCGCCCAATGGAATATAGAGATAATCCCGGAACCAGGAACTTAAGGATATATGCCACCGTTTCCAGAAATCATTAATGGACACCGCCAGATAGGGCTGCTGAAAATTATCCGACAGCCGGATATCAAATATAAGCGCCGTTCCTCTGGCTATATCCACACAACCGGAAAAATCCGCAAAAATCGTCAACGTGTACAGTAAACTGGCAAAAAACAATTCCGTCCCGCCCACAGTATAGTATGTATCATAAATATTATTGACTACAATGGCTGCCCGATCAGCTATGACCATTTTCTTTATAAATCCCCATAACATCAACTGCAGACCACTGCAGAACCTGTCATAGTCAAAGGTATGCTTTTCCTTAAATTGTTTGGCGAGTGTATCATATCTCGCAATTGGTCCCTGTAAAATATGTGGAAAAAAGGTTTCAAACAAATAGAAATCAAAAAAATTAGTTTCTGGGGCAATCTTCTCTCGATAAACATCCATCAGATATCCAATCAAAGCAAGTGTATAAAAAGAAATCCCCAGCGGTAAGATAATAGATCCCCTGGTCATATACTTCAAAAAGAACAGAACACCAAGATTTAAAGTAATTGCCACAGACAGTAATATTTTTTGTTTTCCCTTATTCTTTACCCTCTTCATCCATAATGCAGTGGCATAAACTACAATGCCGCTTAACGTCATAATCACAAATGCTTTTTCGCTATATATCAGATAAAACGCAATACTGAACACCAGAAGAACATATCTTTGAATACGTTTTGGTACAATATAGTAAAAGGGAATCAGCAATGCGAGAAAATATCCGTATTTTAAAGAACAAAAGCTCATTATCACATCTCCAAATGTCTTATTTTAACTAAGTATAATATAAGACAAAATTAATTTGTAGTTTCACAGGTGATAGATAAGAAATAACCCTTTTGCCATTTAAAAAAGGTATACAAATTGGCAATTGTCAACCTGTATACCTTCATACCACATTATTATATTCTTTATTGTCGGCGAACATGTCCCCAAATTAATCCCGCTATTAGCAGAACAGCTGTCAGGGCAGTCAGCACAGATCCAACAACGTAAAACCAGTCAAAGTATTGAAAAACAATCGTGTGTTCACCAGAAGGCACCGCCACTCCCATAATAAGTCCATTTATCATCTCTGGCTTTTGCTTTTTGCCATCTATCTCTACAGACCAATTGGGGGAATAATTTTGGGAAAAGCACAAATAAGTATCTGCATCCGAAGTAATCTTCGCCGTCAATGTGTTACTCGTTCGAGAGATCACTTCTGCTTCGGAGTTTATATCTTCCAGATTCATTGATTCCCGGTTTCCATAAGCGATGTTAGATAGATCATATTTTTCGTAATTATCATAGATATCATCAAAATTCTCCAGTCTCGATACCTTTTGGGGAAAGTACAAGATATCCTTTGCATTGGTATTTTCATAGATCTTCATTCCATACTTATCTGTATTCCAGTACTGGTATGCCTGCCTCGGCTGCACACGGGAAACCTCACACCTTTCTACCAATACTTCCCCCAGGTTTGACTTGGCAAGTATCCTGATACGTATATCCTCTGTAGCCTGTTCGGCGTTTTCTGAATACAAGTATGCCACATATTCATTGCTGTTCTTAGTCAGATAAAATTGTTTTTCCTGCGGAGCCAAGTCATAATTGTCCCCTCCAAAAAGATCTACTGCCAAATGTGTCAGAGCAGCATTGTGTTCATTCTTAATTTTAAGACTGACTTTATAACAGGTATTTGCTGCAATCCCTTCCATCACCGTACTGACACCCACACCATTCTCCAGGAAATCCAAAGATATATTTTCCTTAGAATTCACCAGGTCTGCTTTGCACTGTGAATCATAAACCTGTCCTCCCATATTTTCTACTACATGGCAGGAATCTATAACGTATCGTACTCCCAGCATGGAGAGCAGATCATTCTGAAAGATAACATTATTCTTAACATTATTAGATCCCGTAAGCAGTCCCGAAAAATTGAAAGAAGCTGTATTGTTTTCTATTCCAAGATTCTTAAAATATTTAAAAATAAGCGGATTATTATAAGCCGTATAAGCATTAAGGGCGGCAATTTCCTTGGAAGCACTCTTATTTTGTGAAATAATACTCTCATGAGCACCATCCACGTTATCAAAAGCATCCCAGATTTTATATCCCCCAATATTCTCCTTTAACTGCTCTTCCACGGGATGAACCGTCTCAAACTGTGCCAGAGGCGTAGGTTCTGTAATCAAACTAAAGGGAAGTATTTCCGCCAATGTAATGACCACGATGGCGCCACAAAGAATACGCACTCTCAGTGCAGATGTGAGCTTCCAGCGCAAACATTCCTTCTTCTGGACAATAGACAAAACAATAAGAATCAGCCCAAGAAATACCAGGGGTAATATGAGCGCACTCTGCAATTTATAATAATACTCTGGCTGTTGCTCCTTTGTCATCAAGAGAGAAATCAAAAATGCGCTCACAATGCCAAGGACAGCAATCCCCGTGAAGAAAATCTTAGCCAAATTTTTTATATATTTTAGATCGGATTCCTTTAGCTCCCCTTGTATCAGAGAATGAAGTCCCTTTGCCGCCATCGCAAGTATAAAGAAGTAGAAAATAAACAACATTCTTCCTGCACATCGAAAGCCTCCCAATAGCGGAAGTTTGTGTACAATATGATTCAGAACGGGAATATGCGCGATAGAGGCATATAAAAAAGCAATGACCGCACATGCCAGATCCAGCTTAATACTCCACTTATCCTTTTTTAGAAGAATGACAGTAACCGCCAAAAGTAAAACAAATATACCCAGATAGAGCTCTATATCCATTTCAGAAGAATAATAATTTCCTAAGGGTTGGTAGATATCTCCAAAAAACCGTGGAATGATCATCTGGATCAGTTTCACAGGATGAATGGAATACGTACTAAAGGTATCAAATGATGTCCCTGCCGATCCATATGCTTTATACTGCCTCATGATGCTGAGATTCGGCAGCAGCGCGTAGGCAAATATCCCTACATACACACCGAGCCACAGAATGCCTCTTTTCATTAAATCCTTTATGGTAAACTTTTCACAAAGACAGCTTACCACGATGTATACAAATAAGATCATGACTGCATAGACACTGTACTGCTGCCCGATGGTTGCCTGAACTGCCGCCATCACCGCTGACAAGCACAGCCATTTATTCTCTCTCGTATCGATAAACTTCTTTACGAAAAACATGATTACAGGAAACAGACATATGGATGCGATGATCGTTGGATGTGATTTCCTCAGACCGTTAATCTGTATCGAACACTCATAGATCACGGCAAAGATCATAGATACTACATAGGAACATTTGCATTCCCGTAAATATCGATAAAAGAAATAACTTCCAATAAATAAATGAACGATAAAATAAGCATATATATATTGTTTTAAAGGAAAAAATGAAAGTAAAATACTGATAATATAAAAATTTCCAATGGTGGGCATGCCATTTGCCAAATACCCATTCCATTGCGGAAGCTCTCCATTCAATAAGCATTGTACAAAATGCTTCCTCGCTGAAAAGTATTGAACCAGATCTGCATTTCCAGGTATTTGATTATTCAAATAATATTTTGCATACATCAGGATTGGAATGAGTAAGAAAATAATAATTCCAGCTCTTTGTATCCTCTTTTCATTTACTGAGTTCATCGCTGTTACTCCTCTCTATTTACCGCAAATAAATTCTGAAATCTGATCCACGATCTTCTGTCCGGAATACTCATCCTGAATATATTTTTTTGCTCTTTTAGATATCAATCCCGCTCTTTTCGGATTCGATATCATCTCTGTTAATACCCTCTTTAATTCCTCATCCAGATGATCCAGGGAAATTTTTATCGCACATTCGTCTGGGATTTCTGAAAACCATCCACCTTCATTTATCACACTGACTTTTCCCTTTTCCATGATCTGAAGCATGGTTCTGGATGTCTCTCCCATAGATGGATTTCTCAGATTAAATATAAGATCCGAATGTTCAAGAAAACCATTGAACTCCTCAACATCGACATAACCTGTTTTGATTATGACCTTTCCATCTATATATTGATCTACATAATTTCCCTCACCTACCATCACATAACATAGTTTACAAATACCATTTTTAGACAGTTGCTGTACCGCTTTGCACACTTCATGATTCAGTTTGGTTGTCCCAATATTCCCTAGCGAAGCCACAACATACGCATCTTGCGGAATGTTATATTTCTCAAATAATGCCGCTTTGGTAATGAGGGAATCTTCTCCCTTAAAAAATTGATTAATTTTAGCCAAGCGTTGCTTTTCTACGAGATTTGTCTCCAGTATTTTATGATAGGCATAATCTGAATGCACCATAATCTTGTTGTCTGATTTCAATAATTCATTATTTAAAGACAATTTTTCTGCCATGTGTTTTTGTGCCAGCAGATCGGGGCCATTTTCTTTCACAGCATGTTTTAATTTCAAAAATTCCTCTAATCCTTCATGCTCGTAAGTCTTAGAATACAATAAACCTCTTTTCTGATAATATCCAATAAACAAATAGTATAGTACCATATCATGAAGAATAACCATTCCCGGATATTTAAGACAGCACTCATAAATATAGTCATGATATTCTGGATTGTTGCCTATGTTATAGATTTTATAATCATAGAGGGAAAAATCTATTTTATCTCTTCCGTGCCTTACTACTTTAAAATTCTTAATTATTCCATTAGAAATGTTATAATCATCCGTGTACAAAGTAATATCAAATTTCTTTGCTAAGTCTTGGATCAGTTCTTCTGAATAATCCGATATTCCACTTTTCATAGGTGAAAATGGACTCGCATATAATAATGATGGCCTTCCCATTTCAGATCTCCTTAGTTCAATAATTTATCAATGACATAGTCCCAATCCATATGCTTGTCGATCAGAGACTTTTTACCGGCTCGTCCCATTTCCTCTGCCTTTTGGCGATTCTCATACCAGTAATCTATTTTCTCTGCCACGATCCTGGCATCTGCCTCTATTACAAAGCCATTTTTGCCATCCTCTACAAATTCCAGAGGCCCCCCGGCATCATGATGTACGATTACCGGTTTTTCCGAGAAAAACCCTTCCAGAGTAATATATCCATAGTCCTCATCATAGGCGCCAAAATATACCCCAAGACAATTTGCATAGTAATCCATCTTTTCTTGTTCTGAAATAAAACCAGCAAGTGTCACCCGATCTTTTAACTTATACTTCTTGATAAGATCATGGATGTATCTTAACTCCGTTTCACTTCCTGAACCAGCTAAAACTACCTTTACATCTGTCTTAAAATATCTGGCTGCCTCTACTAATAATCTCTGTCTTTTAATAGAATCGATACGGCTGGGATAAAACACATAATCCCCATAACTGTCACAATGCAGCTTTTTATGATTCAATGGCGGATGATATAATGTTTCCGAATCAATCCCACAAAATTCCTTTAGCCTCTTTGATGTATTATGTGCAATGGTAAAAACACTTTTTGCCTCTGAAATGTACTGCTTATCACACTCACAGATAAACTCCCGGATCTTTTCCCCCTTCGGAAAATGATGCAGATCACCAAATTCTGTTTCCCACAGATCATAGGCCTGTCTGTGCTGGTGCATAAGCCATAATACCTTATCCTCATGTTTGACATAAAAAGCTGGAAATTTCATAGCGATAACCTTGTCAATTTTTTCTCCGTTGACTTCCGTTAAATCCATCAGCCTCCCCATCATCATACAGTTCATCAATGTCTCCCCCGGATACCACTTAAATGGAATTGTAACAACATCCACCTGATGCCCACGTTTTACCAGTTCCTCTCTCAGCATCTCCGTAAGGATCTCCGCACCTCCCCGAATAAAAGGCACCTGTACCGTCACGATCGCAATCCTCATCTCTGTACTCCTTTCTCAAAAGCTTTCAGAAAGCATTTTCTAATAGACGCCTGGCTAAAACGCTCCTGGACATTTTGAATTCCCTTTTCTACCACATATTCCCTATAATCGCTGTGGTGCTGCAGCACATGAATCGCTGCCGCAAACACCTCTGGTCTCTTTTCCAATACCAGCTGTTCTTTACCGATGGTTTCTGGTACTGCACATTCTCTCAAAGCCAGGATCGGAAGTCCCATATACTGTGCTTCTACGATAGGAACACAAAACCCCTCATGTTCACTGGCACATACCATCATATCACTTCCCAGATAATAGGCAAGCAGCGTAGCATCATTGATCTCACCGATAAATTCCACCGAATCTTTTAGTTTATATTCATTAATGTAATCCAGCAGCATACGATTATAAGTGGCAAGCCCATCATCAAATTTGCCTACAATTCGTAATTTTACTTTTTCAGAATAATTGGTTCGAAAAGCTCGCAGTATATCTAACAAAAAAATATGTCCTTTATTGGGGGCAACCCTGCCCACGAACAATAAATTAATGGCCCTGTCTTCTATTAATTCTTTCAGAATCTTCTCATCTGGAATGCCTTCCATTCCCCATTGTTCAACCTTATGAAATGGGGGACATACTGCAATCCGATCCGACTGAACACCTGTCAGATCACCCGTATTATAATGGGAAGCTGGCATCCAAAAACTTTTTGGAAACTCTTCTACAAACTGTTCCGTCTGCCTTCTCCCCTCTGCACATTGTTTTGTGTGAAATTGATTATATTTTTCAAAAAAGGACGCCGGAGTTATATTGTGATAACGAAATATAATTTTTCCTTTCACTCGTTTTAAAATATGATATCCATCAGACCAGTATACACTGTGATGGTAGATCACAACACAATCTGTTTTCTGAATAATCTGATCCATCTGTTTTTCATCCACATATTGAACTACTGTATTAAACTGGTTCTCTGCATACACAAAACAATTGTGTTTCTGCTTCAACAACAAATACATTGCTTCTATATCATTTCCTATGGCATCGTGTTTAGTTACCGTTTGATGCATTATGACAATATCCATTTTACAAACTCCTTTGTCTATTTCTTTGCAATGATCGCATAATCCTGGCTGCCAAATAACAAGTCAGCAACACGCTCCATGGCCAAATCAAACTCGTGTGTTCTTTCCTCCCCATGTTCTGCAAGTTTCGGAATATCATATGGAAGCCGGCTACTCTCTGTAAACAGGATCTGTACCTGTGAAAATCCCTGTTTCTCTGTAATATACTGTAAGGTTTTGGGATGAATTGGTCTGTTATGAGAGGGGTCCATATAAAACGATTCTGTGTAAATCGCTAATGAAGTCGGATTTGGCGTCTCCATGATCAGATATCCCCCTACTTCCAATTTATCATAAGCGATGCGGCACAGTTCTATGGTCTGTTCTGTGCTGAGATGTTCTACCACCTGGCCGAGGAATATACCATCAACCCTTTCCTGTCCTCTCAAATAAGCAAGAGCATCTCCTTGTTCCACGGGAAGATTTTGCAGCTTACAATACTCCACGTAAGGAGAATATAAATCTACACCTTTTACTCCGATCCCATTTTCCTGCAGCAATTCAACGAATTCCCCTCTTCCGCACCCAAGATCCAGCACGTTCTTACATTTTTTAAAATAAGGAAGATATATCTCCTGTACCTGTTTCACATGTTCCCTGCTGCCGCGAAACCGGTTTTCAAAATCAAAATAATCGATAGAAAGATATTGGTCCGACTCCGAAACTACTGTGGTCACACCCTCATGCTTCTCCACGTTGTCTTCTTTCTTTTCACTCCCGACTGCCGGCTGCATTTGCTTTATCTCAGACTTCAGGTTACTAAATGCGACAGAAAAATTCTCAAGAGATTTCTTCTGCTGTTCAAAATCATCTGTCAGGGCAGACTCGTGTTTCTTAATCAGCACATTGTTATTTCTAATATTCTCTTCGAGATTTTCCACCCGTCCCGGCACATCTCCCATGTGTTCTATTCTCAAAGACAGATTTTCTAACTGCTCCACCCTTTGATTAGTCAGGCTTTCCAATTGCTCCAATCTTCTTGACTGAGTTACTAACTTTTCTCCCCTCCCCTCTGCCAGCTCCTCTAATGCCTGTACCCTCCCTGACAGATTTTCCAAAGCCTTTACCCGGTCAGTCATATTTTCCAGTCCCTGTATCTTCTCTTGTAATTTCATATTCCAGCTGATCATGGAGTTCATCGTTCGGTTGATGCAAAAGAAATGATAGGTAAATCGAAAAATTCTTCCGACGACAGGAATCCGAAACAGCTTTCTCAGACACCGGAGCATATAATACCTGACTTTACACCCCTTAACCACTATCCCCTTCCCGACAGCCTCATGGGAAAAAGAAAAGTCATAGGCCATCTCAATCCTGCTGACCTGCCTCAGCTGAAGTCTCCTTAAATTATCCCAAAAACCTGCTTTGTCCGGCTCCCGCAATAAAATCTGCTCATAGCAGGCATGTACAAAGTCCTCTCCCTCAAACCGGAGAATCTGCTTCATCTTTACCTGTCTCTGTCCATTCATTTTCTTGTATATTTTTTTTAGGAAATCACGTAAATACAGCCGGTAGAAACGAAATCTTTTCATTTTTTCATCAATGACTCTGCACTTATTGAACAACGCCATAGAACTTTTTTCTGGCAGGGCGTATACCTTATATTCTCCCTTACCAACTGGCTGCAGACTGTCCGCTTCCTTCTCAATATCCGAATAGATCGTGTGAATATTTATGGAATCATCAAACCAGTCCACATCCAGTGATTGTCTAGATACTGCTTCGTTTCTTTTCTGTTCAATTCTTTCATCCAGATTCATAACTTTTCCCCATTTTCTATCACTCATTTGATATGTTCCACTGATGTGCGATCCGTGCAACGCCGACATCTGATACATCCGAAAATACTTCAAAACGGTAAGCTTCCCTAAAATAATCCACCGCGATACCGATCTGCGATTCTATCGCAACATCCAGCAGATATTGTCCTGGAATCAGATTGAGAGAAGCTATCTTCACCTCTGCCACACCATCTCTGACCAGCTTAAATTCCGGCAACTTGTCGATCCTGGTATTGGTACCATAACACTGTACCCCGTCACTCCGAAAAAAACCAATACCAATAACCGCATCTTCTACTGTATTTTTTATCTCATATTTGATGGATATCGTTACCTGCTCATCCGTTTTGATGACGGATCTTTCTCTGCCATCTCTGCCCGAAATCATAACCTTTCTGATTCTGGCATCTCCATTTCCCCAGCGTTTTTCCTCTTTCGCGATGGGCTCTGTCTTCTCCTGGGGAGCCTCTTCTTTTTCCTTCTCCGCCCGCTCCTGACGCTTTTCTCCCATAAAGTCCAAATATTCTGGGTGTACGTCCCTTGGCCTGCCCTGCCGTCGTATATCCCCCTCATGAATCCAGATTGAGCGGTCACATATTTGTTCGATTTGATCCATCGAATGAGATACGATCACGATCGTGGTTCCCTGTCCTTTTATCTCCCGAAGCCGGTTAAAGCACTTCGCCTGAAAATTCACATCACCAACTGCTAAAATCTCGTCCACCAGCAATATATCTGCATCCACATTTATGGCAACGGAAAAAGCCAGCCGCATATACATTCCAGATGAGTAAGTGCGCACTGGATTGTCAATAAAGTCCTGTAATTCAGAAAAATTTATAATCGCTTCCATTCTCTCATCGATTTCCTTACGAGACAATCCGAAAATAGAGGCATTGATATATATATTTTCTCTTCCGCTCATATCCTCATGAAACCCTGCGCCAAGCTCGATCAGGCTCGACACTCTTCCAGACATTTTGATCTCACCTGCGTCCGGATACATGATTCTGGTCAGCAATTTGAGCGTGGTGCTTTTCCCACAGCCATTGTGGCCGATCAATCCCACAGCCTCCCCCTTTTTCACCTGGAAGCTTATATCTTTTAAAACGTTTCGTTCCTCATATCTTCTTCGTTTTTTAAACAACACCTTTTCCTTTAGTGTATTCCCTTTGTCCAAATACACTTTAAAGCTTTTGGTGACATGATTTACCTCAATGGCATTTTCCGGTTGCATTACATCTCCTCCGCAAAGTGTTTTTTCAGTCTTCCAAAGACCAGCCAGCCAATTACTAATAAAATCGTACTTAACACAAATCCATGAAGCAGATTCCCGATCTCAGGCAGGCGCTTATAATACAAAATGTCCCTATATGCAACTATAATCGGAGTCATTGGATTTATATTAAAAATAGAGCGCAGCTCTTCCGGTACCATATCAATGGAGTACATCACCGGGGTCAAAAACTGCCATGCCATCGTAAGAATTACAAGAACATGTTCCAAATCCCGCAGATACACCGTCACCGCTGATACGATCATCGTAATACTGATGGCGAGAAAATATTCCGCCACGATCACAATGGGAAGATATAACAACGCCTGCAGGGAGATTCCCTTGCCGGATAAAAGCAGCACAGCAAATACAACGACAAAACTGAGAAGCATATTAACCAGCTGACAGGTAACATGGGCGATGGGCAGCACCTCTCTGGGAAAATATATCTTTTTTACCATTTCTTTTTGCGCCATGACACAACTGGCGCCGGCTGACACCGAAGTACTAAAAAACAGCCACGGAATCAATGCCACAAATAAGAACAAATAATAGTCTTCGATACCGGCTCGCATAATAGTCGAAAATACTACCGTATACACACCTAACTGCAGCAGTGGATTCAAAAAGGTCCAGGCAAACCCTAATGCCGATCCCTTATAGCGTCCTCTGAGATCTCTTCGAATCAGGCTGACAATCATGGTCCGATATTCATATATTTCCCGTAGAGTATTCATTCTCTTGTCCTCTCTTCATACACTGGTTCTCCCGCCACTCTTTGATACACTTCCCACAACTTCTCCACTGCGTTTGACCAGGAATACTTCTCTGCCTGTTTGATACCGCGCTCCCTCAGCTGCTGTCCCAGGTCATTGTTGTCGCACAATTCTGCCATCTTCTGTGCCATCTGATCCAAGTCGTATGGATCCACCTGGATGGCGGCATCTTCTGTCACTTCTTTCAAGGAAGAGTTGTTCGAAGTCAGCACCGGCGTACCACACGCCATCGCCTCCAATGGAGGCATGCCGAAACCTTCATACAACGACGGAAAACAAAACACAGAGGCGCCGCACATCAATGGGGCTTTATCCTGATCATCGACATAACCGGTAAATATCACATGGTCTTTGAGGGAGATCTCCTCGGCTGTCTGGAAAATCTCATCGTACATCCATCCTTTTCCGCCAGCAAGTACGAGCTTGGGGATTTCTTTTCCCGTATCTTTTCTCTCCTCATAAAATTTTTTGTAAGCCAGGAGCAATCCTCTGAGATTCTTGCGGGGCTCCAATGTCCCCAAATATAAGAAATAACTTCCTTCTATGCTATATTTTTTTTTCGCCCCTTGAATCTGTTCGCTGCTATAGTTCAAATGATATTGGGCAGTGTCCACACCATTGGGCACCACAGCTATTTTTTCTGACGCAATGTCATAGTATTTCATCAGTTCTTTTTTTGTGAATTCCGAAACTGTCACGATGGCATCCGCCCGCCGGAGGGAGCGTTTGAGATTTCGCTTTAACATAACCATGGTTCGGCCACGCACCGTCTCAGGAAATTCCCGGAACGCCAGATCATGAACCGTCACTACTTTTTTTCCTCTCACGCCAAGGGGAACCACATAGTTGCAAAAATGTGTGATGTCACGTTTCTCACGGAAAAACCATATATAAGGCAGCTCTACCACAAGGGAAAGCAGTTTAAACACCCGTTCTGAGATCCAGCCACACTCACTGATCTTCACAGTCTCGCCATAGTCTCGTATAGACTGCCTTTTTTTTTCTTTTTCCCCGGAAGTAAAAATATCTACCAGATACTCCTGCTGAGGATGTAATGTTAAAAGGCCGCGAAGCAACCCGTCCTCACAATATCCAATCCCTGTTTTATTGTTGTTCAATAAAGGGTGTCCATAAAAAGCTATCTTCAACGTCATTCGTTCCCTTCCATCAATTCCTCGTACAGTTTCTTTACATGTTCGAGCATTGTATCTATGCGATACATTTTTTTCATTCTTTGCCTCGCCCGCACACCCATCTCTCTTCTCTCATCAGGATGTTCTGCCAGATACTGCATCGCCTGTGCAAGCTTATGGACATCCTCTGGCGGAACGGTCAGTCCCGTAACTTGATCCAAACTAACATATGGCACACCGCTGGGAAGTTTCGTATTGATGACTGGTTTGCCAAATGCCATCGCCTCAATCTGAACCAGGCCAAACGCCTCACTCCTCGCTACTGAGGGGAGCACGAACACATCACATGTACCAAAAAATTCTGCCAGTTCCTCATCTTCCACATTGGCATAAAATCGAACTCGTTCCTCAAGTCCCGCCTCGTGGACCATCTCCTTCATCTCCCGCTCTAGTGGTCCCGTTCCCACGATGTCAAGAAATAGGTCCGAACGACTGGCGGAGGCCTGAATAAATGCCCGGATCAGTTCATTACAACCTTTATAATATACAAGCCTGCCAACGAACAAAAATCGAACCGAATCTTTGGAACTATGTTGTCTTCCTGATGATTCTTCCTGAACGGCGATCCAACGGTCCGCGGTCTCCTCGATCTGCCGCTCCACACCAAAGGGTATGATCCTACATTTGTCCTCATAGGGCTTGAGAAACTCTGACCCATCAATATGCCCCTGTGTGGCTACTATAATACAGTCTGCGCGCCGCAGAAGCCACTCCATAAGGGGGCGATAGATTTTTAACATTCGCTTCTGACGGACAATATCACTGTGCCACCAAAGCACGACCTTCCCACGGTATCCCGACAAAAAACAGGCAAGATCCCCCAGAGGAAAGGGCATATGGATATGTAGGATATCCCTGTCCCTGGACATGTTACGAAATTTCCACAAAAAAGACATGGACAAGGGAAGTGAAGAAAGCATACCAATACTAGATGCTCTCGTCACCTCCACGCCATTGATCTGTTCTGTTGTTGTCTTCCCTTTTTGCTGGCACACAAGCACCTTGCTGTCTGTGACATCGCAAAGCCCCTCTGCCAGCTGCTGCACTACCCTCTCAATACCGCCGGTAACAGGGTAATACAGTTTATTTACCTGTAAAATCCGAATGTTCTTTCTCGTCTCTGCCAATGCTTTTTCTCATTTCTTCTTTCTTAAGTCATGCACTTACCAAAGTATACTACTTTTATCTCAACTTTTCAAGGCAATGTCTATGAATTGTCACCCTTCTATGATCTTCCTGATCTGCCGGTACCCCTTCTCATAAAATTCTTTCTCATAGTGCACCATAAAGGCTCCCGAAACACACAGGTCATCTGCATGATACTTTCTGGCGTTGTCAATCACATGGCAGTCCATATGTTCCAGAAAATAATCCTGCCATTTATTCAGAAATTTTTTCTTCTTCAACAGGGTTTCCTTTTTGTACCCCCGGATTGGATTCATGGAACGCCTGAAATCAAGAAATCTGGTCTTTACGTCCGCTTTCACAAAGATGATATTCTTTCCATACCGCTCTTTGATAAACTGGATAAATACTCCGAACCGTTCTTTGATCTCCTCATCACTTAATACCGCGTCGATGGAAGTGATCTGACACTCCTCCTTGATCTGCTTGTAAAATTTTAGTCCGCGGACCTCACTGTCCGCTGTCAGGATCCCTCCCTGATATTTCACCACATCACAGATGAGATCATAAAAATCCAGAAGTAACCACTGAGACTTGGTCTGTTTTAGCTGCTGGGGCAGATCCTTATGAAAGGCACTTTTAATATATCCTACCCGCCAGCTGCTGTTCTCAAATAAAGAGAGATCCTCAAAATTACTGTCATCATAGGGGATTGGTTGATCAAAGGCAAATAGAAAACTATTCCGGTAGGCGTATTTGCCGATCTTAAACCTGCCGTCGTCCTCATTCAATATCTCCCTCGTGATACAGGAACCCCAAAGATCTACCAGGATCGGCTCGTAATAACGGTTCATCGCCCTCATACTTGCCTGTAGAAGATTTCCCGTCTCTCTCCCCGCCTTCCGGAGCAGTTCCTTACATTTCGCTTTTTCTGTGACGCTTCCACCCAAATTCAGAACAAGTTTTTTAAGGGCCCCCTGCTTTCCACTGCGGTATAATAGGAGGGCGTGATAGTAATTTCGGCAGTGGAATCGGTTGATCCACAATTCTCCTTCGATCACTCCTATCTTTTCTATTTCTTTTTTCACCAGATCCATAAAGGGATCGATTAGCTTTAGATGATATTCAAAAATCACTTCATAATCCACACTGGGATCATAAATGTCCCCTGCCTCCACGGCCCTCACGACTCTCAGGCATTCATGCAGCAGCGCGGAAAACTTGAAATTATAGTTCTCCAGAATCTCATCGATGCTCCTGTATCCGGCAGCTTGTATCGCCACCAGGTCGCTCTCGTATTCCGCCAGGATCTCCCGGCTAAGCTGCAGCACCAGATGATCCAGAAATACGTTGTCATCCATAAATAGTGCTACGTTATTTTTCGCGTACAAATTGTCATAATATTTGATAAACCGTCCCAGACGGATAAAATATTCCTGGTCCCGGAATACTCTCTGTTCCGGCTGCGTCCGGATGATCATGGAAATCAATCTTTTGGCATGATAATAAAAGGGCTTCTCGTAAGAAGACATGGTAAATCCCTTTTTATGGTTAAAATCTACAAAATAGTGGGAACAAATGTCGATTACATAGGGATTCATCTTTTTCACAAAATAGTCCTCCAGCTGCTTGATGCGCTTATTATAGGCACGTCGGCTCTTTTTAGAAAGCTTTCTCACATGGGTATGGGTCACATACCAGAGAGGACAGCGGGATTTCACAAGGATGATGTGATCGGCGTCAAAATATCTGCCCACCAGTTCCAGATACCGGTCCATATAGGGTTTCCAATCAAATCCCTGATCCCGCATCACATCGATCTCTTCGATCTCCGCCTCGTGCTCCGCATAAAACCTGCTTTGTTTAAATTTTGGGTTTTTTGTAAACACCTGATCTTTCCATCGGCAGAGTGCATGTCCCGCCGTATAACACATATCCACCACAAGAAATTCCGCCGGATTCTCTTCCAGTTCCACAGCCAGACGCTTTTCCAGATCCATCGTCAGAAGCGGGGATACCGGCTCTTCCGGAGTCACCGTCACTCCTTCCGGATTTCCCACCAGGGAGAGCAGAGAGATCCACAAACTGTCCCCAAACACCTGAAAGCGGTCGTTCAACTCCATCTCGTTGATATAAGATGAGCCATTTAATCGTATCGTAACTTTATCCATTATTTTCCTCATTTCCACGCATACTTTCCGCGCAAAGCATAATAACTGACACAATTATAACATACATTATTCCCCTACCGCAAGTTTTCTATTAGCTCGATGGCGCGAATTTAAACCACCAGACTGGCTTGCCTGTATAAATTACATCACTTGGGACACTATATGAAGTACAAAAACAAACAGAAAAGAGGGGTTTATTATGAATGAAAAAGAACGATTCCGAAGTGCACTTCCTATGGCCGCACTGGATGAGATCCCAGAGCCATCTTCCGATGCCAAAGAAATCGTCGGACTTGTAAAGGAACACGGCAGAATCGCCGGTTACCAGCTCTCTGACGGAAAGACCGTCAGCAAAAGCGAAGGAGTGGCTATGGCAAAAGCGGGGGAAATCCAGGGCGTGGGCATCGCCCACCGGGGAGATACAGAATATCTCAAATCTCTTCCCGATGGAAAAGAGGGAAATAATTTAAACAGCCTTCCGGCTGTTGGCAAAGACTCAGATACCCGCATATCATAATATTGATTCTATTATGGCACGGGGTAAGGAACATGAACCATGTCAGAGAAATTGTAAGAGCAGATGCCGTCCACCAGAAAGGAATTCTGGGAAAAGGCAGCTGTATCGCCATACTGGACAGCGGCATCTGCAGCCACCCGGATTTTGAAAACCGTGTCATCGGCTGGTATGACACCGTAAATGGCAGAACCAGACCCTATGACGATAATGGCCATGGAACCCATGTAGCGGGCATAGCCGCCGGCAACGGACATTCCAGCCGGGGAAACTTCTGCGGTATGGCACCGGAAGCAAAGATTGTCTCCGTGAAGATCCTGAACCGGTACGGAGAGGGGATGATCCCCCATATTATCGCCGGCATCCGCTGGGTTATGAGAAACCGTTATCAATATAACATCAACATCATCAATATCTCTGTGGGCACCACCGATGGCAAACAATTTGATGAAAATTCAGACTTTGTACAGACAGTAAACGAACTATGGGACGCGGGACTGGTCGTGGTGGCATCCGCTGGAAACAAGGGACCAGAACCCTATACCATCAGCGCTCCGGGGAACAGCCGTAAGATCATCACGGTGGGGTATTACAGCAAACACTCCAATTCCAGTGTGGGGCCTACCTCCCTCTGTATCAAAAAACCGGACGTCGTGACGCCGGGTCACCAGGTCCAGAGCTGCAGCAACAAGTATCTCAACGGACAATCTTATGAAAAAAAGAGCGGCACTTCCATGGCGACTCCGATCGTCAGTGGAAGCATCGCTCTGCTTCTTTCAAAATATCCTGAACTTACTCCGAAAGAAGTAAAACTACGCCTGAAAAACAGCTGTACCGACCTTCATCTCCCCCACAGCAGCCAGGGCTGGGGGCTTTTAAACACCAAACGGTTTCTGGATGTATAGCGAATTTACCAGTACAATGAATCCTATTGATCCAGTTTCCAGATATCTTCGTTGTACTGTGCGATGGTGCGGTCGGAGGAGAAAAAGCCTGCCTTTGCAATGTTTACCAGCATCTTCTGCGCCCAGCTCTTCCGATCGTCATAATCGTGGTATGCCAGCTCCTTCGTCTGAACATACTCCTGAAAATCCGGAAAAGTCATAAACCAGTCCTTATTCAGGAGCTCATTGTATAACCTGGTAAGGCATTTTTTCTTTCCTGTCTTCAACATTTTCTTGCTGACGATAAAATCCACTGCTTCCTTCAGGCTGGCATCTTTTTTATAGTAATCCCTGGAACAATAGTCCCCCCGCTCATAACGGGCGATCACGGTATCGCTGTCCTCACCAAATACATAGATATTTTCATCCCCCACCAGCTGATGGATCTCTACATTAGCTCCGTCTTCCGTACCGAGGGTTACCGCACCGTTAAGCATAAATTTCATATTGCCGGTACCGCTGGCCTCTTTGGAGGCCAGGGAGATCTGTTCTGAGATATCACAGGCCGGGATCAGTTTTTCCGCCAGAGTGACATTGTAGTTCTCAACCATTACAATATTCAGATAGGGTTTCACTTTCTTATCTTTGTTTACGATCTTCTGCAGGCACAGAATCAGATGGATAATGTCCTTGGCGATAGTGTAAGCCGGCGCCGCCTTCGCACCAAAGATCAAGGTGATCGGTGTCTTTGGCGTCTTTCCTCTTTTGATCTCTAAATACTTGTGGATCGCATACAGGGCATTGAGCTGCTGCCGCTTGTATTCATGCAGGCGCTTGATCTGAATATCAAAGATGGAATCCTCATGGATCTTCAGCCCCTGGGTCTCCTTCAGATATTTGACCAGCTTATGCTTATTCTTTTTCTTAATGTCCAGGAGCTTTTGGAGCACCTTTTCATCTTCTGCATAATGAACCAGCTTTTCTAACTCTTCGGCATCTTTTTTAAAGCCGTCCCCGATGGTCTTTTCAAGAAAAGCAGCCAGAGGCTTATTGCAGTGGAGCAGCCAGCGACGGAAGGTGATACCATTGGTCTTGTTATTGAATTTCTCTGGGTATATTTTATAAAAATGATTTAGTTCATTATTTTTCAAAATTTCGGTGTGAAGATATGCCACTCCATTCACACTGTGGCCATAATGAATATCCATATGCGCCATATGGACCCGATCCTCATCATCTATAATGTAAACGGATTCATCATCATACTGGTCCTTCACGCACAGATCCAGCTCACGGATGATGGGAACCAGCTGGGGTGCCACCCGTTCGATAAAGGACAGGGGCCATTTTTCCAATGCTTCGGATAAAATCGTATGATTGGTATATGCACAGGTATGTTTCGTGATCTCAATCGCCTCATCCATATCGATTCCCCTGGCAGTCAGAAGCCGGATCAGCTCCGGGATCACCATAGATGGATGGGTATCATTGATCTGGATCGCCACATAGTCCGCCAGGTCGTGAAGGTCACTACCCCGCTCCACCGCCTCATCAAGAATCAGTTGGGCGCCGCAGCTCACCATAAAATACTGCTGGTAAACTCTCAGCAGACGACCGGCGTCATCGCTGTCGTCGGGATAGAGAAACAGTGTCAGGTTCTTGCGGATATCTTCCTTGTCAAAGTCAATGCCTTTCTTTACGATATCTTCTTTCAGCGTATCGATATCAAAGAGGTGTAGTGTATTCGTACGGTTGTTATATCCCGTCACAAGAATTTCATACAAAGTGGAATCCACACTGAATTTTCCAAAGGAAACTTTATATTTTTTCTCACTCCGAAGCAGCCAGCCCGGTTCCTCCAGCCACGGATTAGGCTGCTCCTTCTGCAGATTCTTGTGAAACACCTGCTTAAACAGTCCAAAATGATAATTCAGCCCGATTCCATCTCCCGGCAGTCCCAGCGTCGCGATGGAATCCAAAAAACAGGCGGCCAGTCTTCCCAGCCCCCCATTTCCCAAAGAAGGCTCCGGCTCCAGCTCCTCCAGCCGACTCAGTTTTTTTCCGGCTTTTTTGAGTTCTTCCCTGATCTCATCGTAAATACCGAGATTGATCAGGTTATTGCTCAAAAGCTTTCCGATCAGGAACTCTGCCGATATATAATATAGTTTCTTTTTTCCAGTATTTTTTTTCTTCGCAGCTGCCATTTCATTCGTCATCTGCAACAGCGCCGCATATAACTCCCGGTCCCCGCAGCCATCGATCTCTTTTCCAACTATTTTTTTCACATACTCATTCAGCATCTCTGCCCGCCTCCTCATTCTTTCCTCAGAACCATATTCTGGGTGCTGGCGCACCCTATTCAGAATATCATACTATACTTCTGGTGTCAAAAGGTTTCGGAAAGAAAGACGCGGGAGGGAAAAGGGCTGCCACATATAATTTGCCAAAAACAATCTCTGGCATAGCAACGATATTTACACTCTGGATCGATTCAATAAAGATCAGGCTGTTTATGATCTTCTGCTGATAAAGAAATTTACTCACCGTTCATGACTCCGATTTCCCCTGCCCTCTCGATATACCCTGGCACATGAAATTGGTATTCTCGTGGTATTCGAAAACTAATAGTGAAAAACTTTTATGTCTATCACCGAATTGACGGAAATGCAGAACGAGTTTATACTTAACGTAATTTACTAAAAACGTGACCAGCTTAAAATGTTGGCAGAAATGGACTTTGATTAATACTGGAACCCTATTGACTACAATGGGGTACTTAAGGTATGGTAAACTACTATAAAAAAATGACTTGCTGAAAAAAATCCATAGTTAAATTACTAGCTCAGGGAGTGGTTGAGATTGAATATAATGGAAAATTTATATGAATTAAACTAAATTATATATGTCTTTTTGACTATCTTTTTATATCTTCTTAAATGTCCGCAAAGCCTTATTTTATCGGCTCTACGGGCATTTTGCTTTTGTGGTAAACCTCACATATCTAGGTCTATCTTCTTATATTTTCGCTATCAAGCGTGGTTAAAATCGTGGTAAATACTTCTTATGCGATTAGACGCTGAACCTCTGATTTTACGGTATCTATGGACGCATGAGCATACCAGTTCATTGTGATACTGATATTTGAATGTCCCATGATATACTGTAAATCTTTTGGGTTCATGTTCTTGCTTGCCAATCTTGTGCAGAATGTATGGCGTAGCGTATGTGGTGTGATATGTGGCAAAGGGTTATCCTTATGGTGCTTGTTGTATTTCTTTACCATACGGACAAAAAGCATATTGTAATCAATCGCAACTTTGGGCTTGCCTTTATGATTGACAAATAGAAAGTTGCCTCGTCCGTCTATCACAAATGGTTCTGCTTTTGGGCGTTTCTTCATAACCCGTTGAAATGCTTGTATCGTTTCTCTGCTTAATGGCACTTGCCTTGTTCCGCTTTTTGTCTTAGGCGTTTCAATATAATAACCCTGTTCCTTGCTCTTTAGTAACTGGTGGTCGATAACCACAACCTCATGGATAAAATCAACGTCCATGATTGTCAGTCCGCACAGTTCCGAGATACGAAGTCCTGTCTTTAACAGTATCAGCACATCATCATAATACTTGTGATACACATTGTCCGTCTTGATGAATGAGAGTAGGGCTTGTTCCTGTTCCTCTGTCAATGCGACTTTCTCTTTGGTATCATTTTCTAGGACTTCACTTAACTTGAAATCAAAAGGGTTTTTCCTTACACAATCGTCTTGTATGGCGATATAGAATGACGCTTTTAACGAGCGTTTATGGTTGTTAATGGTATTATAGGAAAAGCCTTTGTCTTTCATGCGTAACGCCCATTCCTTAGCGTCAGAGGGTTTTATCGTATCAATGCTCCTAGCACCTAACTTGTCCTCTTTCAATAACCGCATGAGCTGTTCCCGTTGTTTCTGTGTGCTTTTCTTCACGTTTGCCCTCTGTGTGTTCTGTTTGGCGTAGAGTTGGCAAAGCGTCATTTTCTTGCCTGCGCTGTCGATACCTAATTTATCCAGCATTTGAAATTTCAAAAATTGTTAGACCGTTATGATGATTTATACAGCATGGATATGTTCGGGGAAAGCATAGAGGGACATAAATATAGGACACCTTATCAAGTCGTAAAAATGATAAACCCTAATTCAAAAGAAGATATGGAACTATTACGGGAAGTATTGAGGAATAACCATTTTGATGATGAGGACGAGTAACTTTTTTTCTCTTTGTAGAAGATACAGCAAACAAAAAGCCCAGTAAAGAGTGCAAAGCACCACCAATGGTGGCAAGGCTCTTGACAGGGCTTTTTCTTTTCTGGTGTGGGGTAATCAAGAGGAAGAAAGAAGAAGTGTGCATTTTTGTTCCATAGAAAAATGCTAAGGGTATGCTGATTTTTATTGTGGCGGATATATATAACTGTTATAATGTGGATATGAAGAAAGTGACAAATTATAGTTTCCGTATGTAGAAATAATAGAGGAAGGAGAGGTTTATGATAACATCAGAAGTAACACAGGAAATGATTGAAGAATGGAAACGGATATTTAATTTTCATCATTCGAAATTGTCTCCCAACAGAAAAACAGGCATTGAGGTAGATGATTATTTTAGGAACAAGTATACATATCAAATATTCGACTCTGAGGAATTTAAAAAGATAGTTGAGTTTAATATTATGGAAAATGAACATTCACGAAGCAAACTGCCGGAGGGAATGAAGCCGGACATCCATTCTTACCATGCAGGAGATGTTTTTGTGGGCATTGATACTTTAAGCGGGGAATTCTGCGTTGAATGTGAAGACATAAAAAAGGCAATTCCCATTTATAACGATTTATTTGTGTATCGTGGACTGGATGAGAATGATTTGAAGAACTATGTTCTGGTTGCGGAATATGTGAAATTGACACAAGGATAGATTCCAGTTTGACAATTTCATATCCCTACACACAAAGCAGTTAGTCTTAGGATTGACTGCTTTTTAAAAAGACACCATTTAGGTATAATGATGTCTTTTGGGTGTTATTTTATAGGTCATATCAAGGCTCATTCAATCGTGGTAAATTCGTGGTAGAATGAATGGTTTTCTATACTTGAAAATATAGTGTTTATGCGGATAATCAAAAATTAGATATAAAATTTAGTTTAAATATTATATCGAAATATAAAATCAGAATATGTGGCACTTTTCTCTGTTATTGTTACCATAATTATTTTTATTCTTAACAAACACGCAGAACTTAGATATAAGAAATATGACCTTTCCCCACCTAATACGTTATTCACATGGCATAATAGGGAACTCGCCATACAGTTCATTTGCATTCCATTCATCAATTGAAAGAACATCCAATTTTTCAATCAATTTTCTGCCTTCCCCAACATTCTCCTGAAGAAGAAATGGCAACTTTGATTTCATTCTGTTTCGTATCATCTTTCTGGAGACAGAATCGCCATTCGGATATTCCAATATGTATACATACTCTTTAGGCTTTGTTTTTCCCTGTAAAGCCAAATAATGCAGTGAATCATAAAATTTTTTCACAACTTTATCAATTACTTTTTCTTCTTTTGGCTTAAATGCTTCTGGATTGTGAGCTCCAGCAACACTCGCATTCTTATACTCGACAAGAACTATTTTCCCATCGGTTTCTAAAATCCAATCAACATCACTTAAAGAACATTTTGCTGCATGATACAGTTCATACAATTTATCAGTTGCCCACAGAGCGTTCGAGCAATCAATCATAAAATTTCCATTTTCTTCTGTAAAAATTTTCTCCATCACACTATTCCCCCATATCATAAATTTCATCTAACAATCTGTCAAAGGATTCTATAATAAGATTATTTTTCAGCTCGCCAAATTTTGCTGCCGATGAATATTCAACAATATCCCCATCACGCCTAAATGAATGAAACGTAAGAGAAATGTCCTCTGTCTTTCTTGTTTCAAAATACTTTGCAATCATATAATCATGTGTGGATATAAAAATCTGTACACCGCTTCGCTGTAATTCACAAAGCAATTCTACAATTATAGAAAGATATGCTGGATTAATATTTGACTCCGGTTCATCCCAAAATAGAACAGAACCTTTCTCCAGCGTCCCATTTTTTACAAGCTGCCATAACAGAGCCATTTTACGAATCCCTTCAGCGACAAGATTAAACTCTTGTTTTGAATTTCCCTTTTTCAAGTAAAATTCATCCTTCTTGCCATCATAGAAAACCGTACCATCAATAATTTTTTCAATTGCTTTCAGACGGTTTTCACGTTCCGCACTATTACGTCCGACAGAAATGTCAACTTTGGCAGAATTAATAATATCAATATACGTATCATCAAAACGAACATTATCCTTTTCGACCGCAGCTGTCAGATTAAAGCTATTTGATAAAATCTCCTTAGCCGGAATAAAAATACTGCTAATCTCACTAAATTCCTTCTCCCATGTCGTTTCCCCTTTTACCGCTGCCTCCCACTTTTTTGTCTTATTATTGAAGTCTACCATTAAATTCTTTGTGGGGGCATTTTCATCCATTTTAGCCGAAATTCTTACTTTCGCATTGTGATTTCCACGATTTCTTGTGATTAGTCTCGAGATTTTAAAATCATCCGGCAGCATTGTACGTACTATTTTATTCGAAAATGACACTTTCGGATTAGACGCCTGACAGGCTGAATATAACAGTTTCAGTATATGTGTCTTTCCTGTACCATTCTCCCCAATAAAAACATTGATCCCCTTGTCAAAAAGTATCTCCGTATCTTTAAATACAGTGAAGTTCTCCATTTTAATCTGTATAATATTCAACGCTAACACCTCCAATCCAATATATATGGTTCATTGTACCATAATTCAAAGAATATGAGAAGTAATATTTTTAACTTTGAATCTGCACAGAGATGTGGTAAGATATTATATAGAGAGAACAGATAGACGCTTAGTTAGCAACAGCTCTTGGTTCGAATCCAGGTGTCGCCACATTAATAGGATTCTTCTTGAATTCTATCGTTTCTGGTGCAGTTTATGATATCGTTACTATTGTAGTTACGAAGGGAAGCGATTGTATTAAAAAAGAAATCATATTAATAGGTCTAGGTGTTTGCGGCGATATGGTGTAAATGGTAACATGTAGTTGATAAGTACTACCCTAGTGTACTGACATATTGATATTTACATAAATATTTCTGGTAATTGTTGCCGT
>CAQOJF010000034.1:26612-34138 GCA_948848225.1 uncultured Eubacterium sp. | reverse complement strand
TTCTTGTTTAGAATCAAGATCGCAAACGAGCTTAGCGAGTTTCGCAATTACCTATTACAAACTTATTATACGAGGAGGGAATGGGTGGTATAGAAAAGCCTTTGTTCTTCCAGAAGATCTAATGGGAAAAAGGATCCGCATTGATTTTGACGGAGTATATCAGGATAGTTATATCTATGTCAACGGCAGACTTGTGGGCAATTATCCCAATGGATATGTGCCATTTAGCTTTGATCTTACAGATTATGTAGTATGTGACGGAAAGACAGAAAATGTCATTGCCGTCAGTGTGACAAATACAACAAATGAAGATAAGGCAGGCTACACCAGCCGGTGGTATAGCGGAAGCGGCATTTACAGAGATGTCTATTTGACGGTTACCGATCCTTTGCATGTTGAAAAGTATGGGGTGGTAATAAAAACTCCTGATCTTGAGAAAGAGTACCCGTCAGGCAGCGTCACGGTGGACATTGCGTCTACGGTGCAGAATGAATCGGCGAAGCAGGCACAGGTGTCTGTCAGGAATACGGTTATGAATTATTACGGAGTAAAAGCGTACTCCGGGGCGGAACCCTGTGTAAGTGACGTGAAGACGGTGGAGCCGGGAGACAGCTTTGAGGTATCACAACAGATCAAGGTGGATAACCCTAAGCTGTGGAGCATTGATGATCCCAAACTATATACCATGAAGACAGAGGTGTTGGTAGAGGGAGAAGTTGTTGATACCTATGAGACTACATTTGGCTTTAAGTATTTTAACTTTGATACGGATACAGGATTTTCATTAAATGGAGAGTGGATGAAGATTCAGGGAGTGTGTCTGCATCATGATCAGGGTGCATTGGGAGCAGAAGGAAATGAAGCGGCTTTTAGGCGTCAGCTGAAGATTATGAGGGAGATGGGAGTCAACGCGATAAGGACTTCACATAATGCAGCGTCGCCCAAATTCATAAAATTGTGTGATGAAATGGGATTCATGGTATTTGAGGAATCATTTGATACCTGGTGGAAAGGAAAAAATGATTCTGATTATGGCAAGCAGTTCTTTATGAAAGAATGTACGTATCCTGGCGTAGAAGAGGGGACTACATGGGGAAAATATGATCTGCAGCAGATCATAAAGAAAGATCGTAATAGTCCATGTATTATAATATGGGGAATCGGTAATGAATGTAACGAAACGACTGAAAACAGCAGCATATCTTTTGTTAAGGAGATTATGAGCTGGGCAAAAGAGGTTGATACGGAACATCCGGTTTCAATGGGAGAGAATAAATATAAACTTAGCTGGGCAAATCCAGGGATAATGAAACAGGTAGACGACGAACTTGATCTTGTCGGACTGAATTATGGCGAGTATTATTATGATTCACTTCATGAAGAGAAACCAAATTGGAAAATATTTGGTTCAGAGACGGCCTCGACGTTAAGTTCAAGAGGATATTATGCAAGTCCCTGGATCTCAGGAGATCATGCGGTGGACAATGTGCATGGAAATCTTGCCGATGACGCGGTATCCGGCAAACAATTGTCCGAATACGATAACCGCACGGCACGATTTGGCAGAAATGTGACGGAGTCACTCATATTTGACAGAGACCGACAGTATATCGCAGGACAGTTTGTGTGGACCGGTTTTGATTATATCGGAGAACCGGAGCCATTTTATGGGACAGCGAAGAGCTCTTATTTTGGAATTGTAGATACCTGCGGTTTTCCAAAGGACAGGTATTATCTGTACCAGAGTCAGTGGACGGATGTCAAGGATAATCCAATGGTTCATATCATGCCCCACTGGAACTGGGAGGACGATGCTATGCGTAAGAAAGTCACCTATCCTGAAAAATCCACGTTGGATTACCTGGATGAAAAGGAAAGGGTGGATTACAGCGACGATTCCGTTGGCAAGATACCTCTGAGGATATATTCCAATGCACCTTCGGTTGAATTATTTGTAGACGGTGTATCACAGGGTAAGAAGGATTTTGCTCAGAAAGTGACTGATTACGGAAAGAAATATCAGCAGCAGTCAGAGGAAAGCGACAGACTGTATCTTGAGTGGGCGCTGCCCTGGGAGTACAGGGTTGGTACTACGATCGAGGCCGTTGCATATGATGAAACGGGCAAGGAGATTGCAAGAGATCAGGTGGTTACGGCAGGAAAGGAAGCAAAATTGAAGGGTTCTGCTGACCGGTCAGTGATAGCAAGTGATGGAAGTGATTTGAGCTATATTACAATTGATGTTACCGATAGCGATGACAATTTTGTTCCTACAGCGTCAAATAAGATTATTTTCAATATTTCCGGTGACGGAGAGATCGTTGGTGTCGACAACGGGAATCCGATATCCAGGGAGCGTTATAAAGACAAAAAAGGCAGCTGGAGCCGCAGCGCATTTAACGGAAAAGCCCTTGTGATCGTGCGATCTACAAAAGATGAGGGAAGCTTTACCCTTACGGCAGCTTCTGGTGACTTAGAGGCTTGTTCTGTAACAGTAAATACCGAACCGAAAGCAGCAGATCTTTCCGAAGATGGAACAGATACGGTACAGCCTCCGATGGACCAGGGCACAAACAACCCGGATCCGGGTATAAATACAGGAAATCAGGGAGAAAATACTGGCATTGCAAATCCGCCAACAAATACTCAGGTTCCACCTTCGACAAAGAGTAAAACCAAGTCCCAATTTACAAAAGGCGCTTTTGTTTACAAGGTGGTAAGTGCTGGGAAAAAGACCGTTAAGATTAAGTCATTGGTTAAGAAAAATACCAAAAAAGCGGTGATTCCTGTTACAGTCAAATATAAGGGCATTACGTATAAGGTGACTGCCATTGGGAAAAAGGCATTTAATAAATGTAAAAAGCTGAACACGGTCATAATAGGAAAAAATGTGACGAAAGTCGAAGCCTCTGCCTTTTACTCCTGTAAAAAGCTAAGGCGTATAACGATCAAGTCTAAAAAACTGAAGTCCATTTCCAAAAAGGCTTTTGTGAAATCCAGCCGTAAAGTTAAAATAAAAATTTCTTAATTCAGCCTAATTTTAATATAGAAAAGTATGGAAACTGCTCATGTTCGTGCAGGCAGAGTCTCTTTATGAGGTTCTGCTGAGGAAGATGGGTAGTTTTCATTTTTGTGCGTAGACATAGGGAATATGTCGAATTTTATCGAAAAAAAGTGCCTTATCAAATACAGAAATTATGTTATATTTTAAGGGAATATTTGGTATAAACAATAAGTCAGGGAGAGGGAAAATAATTGACAGCACATATTTCAGAAGATGGATCTGGCAGAGAAGAATCCGTCGCAGAGCATACGGAAAAAACCACTTATCTGTGCAGAGAAAAGGAAAAGAGATGTGGGATTTCACAGATCATGTCCTTATGTGGAATACTCCATGATATGGGAAAAAATAAACAGAAATTTGATGATTATATTCATGGGGATGAGTGGGAAAGAAAAAAGTTGCGGGGAAAGATCGGACATGCTTCCACCGGAGCAAAATATATTTATGACAGGAGCCATGAGAGTTCTGGAAAAGTAAACGTTTTAAAAGAATTGGTCACCTATGCGGTGGCTGCCCATCATGGCTTATTTGACTGTGTAAATGAAGAGCGGTTAGATATATTTTCTAAGAAGTTAAGTGAAGTGGAAGATTATGAGGAAGCCTGCCGTAATGCAGAACGTGATTATATCCGACAGTATGAACCAGAAAAGGTTTTTGAAAAGGCGCAAAAGGAATTTGATCTGTTGTGGGATAAGATGAAGCGTGTAGCTGAGACGTTAACACCTCTAATATTAGTTGAGGATAAACGAGAAAAAAGGTTTAATAAATAAATGATGCCAGGGTCAAAAGGGTTTTTGCCTCCAGCATCAAGTAAATTATGAAATTTCACGAGAGGAGGAGTACAGAGTGGAAAAACCGAATATAATCGAGTACACCGTATTTGGAAGATATGCCTTGTTTACAGATCCCCTGTCCAAGACAGGCGGAGAAAAATGTAGTTACCAGATACCTACCTATCAGGCGCTCAAGGGAATTACAGAATCTATCTATTGGAAGCCGACGATCACATGGGTCATTGACGAATGCCGAATTATGAAGTATATCCAGACGGAGTCCAAAGGAATCCGCCCCATCAAATACAGTGGAGGAAATGATTTGTCCCTTTATACTTATTTGCGGGATGTGGAGTACCGGGTAAGGGCACATTTTGAGTGGAATGAGAACCGGCCGGACTTAGCCCATGACAGGAACGAGAACAAACATTATGACATCGCCCGGAGAATGCTTGAGCGGGGCGGAAGAAGGGATATCTTTCTGGGGGCCAGGGAGTGCCAGGGATATGTAGAGCCCTGTCCCCTGGATGAGGGGAAGGGGGAATATGATGAGACAAACCTCTCTTTTGCATTATGGTTCATGGTATTACCTACCCGGATGAAGCTGTGCGGGAGGAAGAGAAGGGAAAAATGACGGTGCGTCTGTGGAATGCACAGATGGAAAAGGGCATCATTCATTTTCCCAGGCCCGAAGAATGTGAGATCCGGCGTATCCTGCGCAGTGAAAAGCAGAAACTCTTTGTGCCTGGAAAAAATTTTTCGGGGTCAGATGAATTTGAGGGAGGTGGTGCCTTTGGCATGGTTAAAGACCTTGGCTGATACATATGATGTCTATTCGGAACTGGCAGGGGTGATAAAAAACGATCAGCCTGTGCTGCCCCTTTCCCATTCTACCTTTAACGCCCAGATCGAAGTGATGCTGGATGAGGAGGGGAATTTCCTAGGTTCGAAAAAGCTTGATAAGGGACCAGATATCGTCACAATAATCCCGGTAACAGAGGATTCCGCGGCGAGAAGCAGTGGAATTGCACCACACCCGTTATGTGATAAACTTTGCTACGTGGCGGGGGACTACGCGTTATATACGGGAGATCAGAAGAAAAAGGAATACTACGAATCAGAAGGGATTTAGTTATGTATTCCGAAGAGGATTATTTAATGCTTTCAGGTATTCAGCATTTTGCTTTCTGCCAGCGGCAATGGGCGTTGATACATATTGAGCAGCAATGGGCGGAGAACTACAAGACAACGGCTGGGGAACTGATGCACAAAAAGGCTCATGATGAGGGATCTTTTGAAAAGAGAGGGGATCTGCTGATCATCAGGGGACTGCGCATTGCTTCCCATGAACTGGGACTGAGCGGACAGTGTGACGTAGTTGAGTTTCATCAAAGCGAGAAGGGCATTGACTTATTTGGCTATGATGGAAAATGGACTCCTGTACCTATAGAGTATAAACATGGTACGCCCAAAGAAAATAATGCAGATGAACTGCAGCTTTGTGCGCAGGCGGTCTGTCTGGAAGAAATGTTTCAGACAAACATATACTGGGGCTCTTTGTATTATGGTATGAATAGAAGGAGAAGCAGGGTGGAATTTACGGAAGATCTGCGAAGTGCAACAAAAGAAACAGCGAAAAAGATGCACGAAATGTTCAAGAGGGGACATACCCCTAATGTTAAGACTTCAAAGCGGTGTAAGTCATGTTCCCTGGCAGATCTGTGTCTGCCCAAATTGCAAAAGAGTATGGATGTCGGACAGTATATCAGACAGAATATTCACATGGGAGATTAACTATCTGATGGTGTCTGGCCGGAGCAGGACGAAACAGGTTTCAAAGTTGCGCCAGAACTGAATACAGGAGAGCAAAATGCGAAAATTATTAAATACATTATATGTGATGACAGAAAGCTGCTATCTGACATTAGACGGAGAAAATATTGTAATACAGAACGGGGAAAATATTCTTGCCAGGTTTCCTCTTCACACACTGGAGAATGTAGTGTGCTTCACCTATAAAGGGGCAACACCGGCGTTGATGGGTGCATGTGCGGAGAGAAAGATTGGAATGAGCTTCTTTTCTCCCAGAGGCAGGTTTCTTGCCAGGACAGTGGGAAAAGAATATGGCAATGTACTTTTGAGAAAAGAACAGCATCGTATTTCTGATGATCATGACAGAGGTGTATCCTATGCTAAAAATATGATATTAGGTAAAGTCTTTAATGGCAGATGGAGTGTGGAGCGGACTCTGCGGGATCATGCCTATCGTGTGGATGAGGAAAAACTGCGCCGGATCTCAGGTGTGCTGTATGATTCCCTGGGAAAAATAGAAAAGGTGTCCGCACTGGATGAGCTGCGAGGGGTAGAGGGAAAGGCAGCAGAACAATATTTCTCAATTTTCAATGATCTGATTTTAAATCAAAAAAAGGATTTTACATTTATAACGAGAAATCGAAGACCACCTCTTGACAATGTAAATGCAGTTTTATCCTTTGCCTATACCATTTTGGCAGGCGAGTGTGCAAATTCTCTATACAGCGTTGGTCTTGATCCATATGTGGGATTTATGCATGGTGACAGACCGGGAAGAACTTCGCTGGCCCTGGATCTGATGGAGGAACTGCGCCCGATCATGGCTGACCGGTTTGTTCTGACATTGATCAATACAAAAGCGCTTCGGGCATCTCATTTTGAGACCCAGCAGGATCACGCAGTTGTTTTGAATGAAGAGGGAAGAAAAGTCTTTTTTAATGCCTGGCAGAACCGCAAAAAGGAGACGATCACCCATCCTTTTCTGAAAGAAAAGATGGAGTGGGGGCTGGTTCCTTATATACAGGCGCTTCTGCTGGCGCGGACGGTCCGGGGTGACCTGGATGAATATCCACCATTTTTATGGAAGTAGGTGATTCTCATATTAATACTGATTACGTATGATGTTTCGACACAGGATGCTGCCGGACGTAAACGGCTGAGAAAAGTGGCTAAAGAATGTGTCAACTATGGACAGCGGGTGCAGAATTCTGTGTTTGAATGTGTTTTGGACTCTTCCCAGCTGTTAATAGTGAAGGACAAGCTGCTATCAATGATTGACCCCAAGCAAGATAGTTTGCGGTTCTATAATCTTGGTAATAAATATCAAAGGAAGGTTGAGCATTTTGGTGTGAAAGCCTCCTATGGAGCAGAGGGAACACTGATCGTATGATACCAAGCACATATATGAAAAAATGAGTTAGATGAACTTAAATGTGTTATAGCATGAGATAAGGTATTTGAACGTGAGAGCCGTTTAATCATGAAGAAGTAGCGGTTTGCGTAGTAAATCAGCGAATTCTGAAAGCTTATAGAATGCTGAATGTCTGTATAGCACTGACAAAGGTAGAGGTGCGGGGGTGTGTGAAACAACGAAGCAATCCTCAGCATCATATCAATGGTGCGAGATCTAAATGAACATGACATCCCTAAGAGGTTCGCACCATGAAATTTAGGGAAAATGAAGTGCATATAACATAGAAGAGTAAAGAAAACTTATATTTTTGGTAATTTTGCACAAATAAGAATACATATTTGTTTGCAAATATGTAATTTTTGCTGTCGCTCCCCACATGGGGGGCGTGGATTGAAATCAAGAGCATTATAATAAGGATTGAGCAGGCTTATTTGTCGCTCCCCACATGGGGGGCGTGGATTGA
>CAQOJF010000034.1:0-26512 GCA_948848225.1 uncultured Eubacterium sp. | reverse complement strand
AATTCCTGAAGGGATACTGCAGAAGGACAGAGGCAGAGTCGCTCCCCGCATGGGGGGCGTGGATTGAAATAAAATACCTATTGACATATTGCAATACATAGGTTGTCGCTCCCCGCATGGGGGGCGTGGATTGAAATTCCTGAAGGGATACTGCAGAAGGACAGAGGCAGAGTCGCTCCCCGCATGGGGAGCATGGATTAAGTATGTATAAGAAGATCTTAAAAGTTTGTATTTCAAAAACGAGGGCTAACGTGGATTTAACATAATCCAATAAAAAGGGTAGTGAAAAATAATAGGTACAAATACTTGTAGTTATGTGTTAGAATAAAACTAATTTCAAGTAGTTACAATGATAAATGATTGGCAATTTATTGTGGTGTGATACGTTATAAGCCAATAATAGTAGAAGGTAATGCGGATGATTATAAGTGCAAGCAGACGAACAGATATACCGGCATATTATTCGGAATGGTTTTGTAACAGAATAAAAGAAGGATATGTTCTGGTCCGAAATCCAATGAATACTCATCAAATAAGCAGGGTTAGTTTGTCGCCGGAGGTCATTGATGGAATAGTGTTCTGGACGAAAAATCCAGTCCCCATGTTAAAGAGGCTGAAACAGCTTGAAAAATATAACTATTATTTTCAATTTACATTGACTGCATATGGACCAGATATTGAAAAAAACTTACCGCCTAAAAATCAAGTGATCATACCAGCGTTTCAGACATTATCAAGAGAGATTGGAAAAGAAAGAGTGGTCTGGCGATATGATCCTATATTTATCAGTGATAAGTACACCATAGAATATCATTGCAGATATTTTGAAGTTTTGGCTTCCAAACTTGCGTCATATACGGAGAAATGTACCGTAAGTTTTATTGATTTATATAAAAAAACGGAACACCATATGAAGCCATTGAAAATACAGACAGTTTCATCAGAGCAGCAGCTAGAACTGTTGCAAAGATTTGTTGAAACGGCAAAAAAATATAGTATTTATATAGATACATGTGCAGAGATCTGTGATTTTTCCGATATTGGAGTCTTTCCTGCTCATTGTATTGAAAAAGAGCGTTTTGAGAAAATTGGAAAATGTAGATTGCATGTTGAAAAGGACAAAAATCAAAGGGGAGAGTGTGGTTGTATAGAAAGTATTGATATTGGAGCTTACGACACGTGCAAAAATGGCTGTTTATACTGTTATGCGAATAGCAGCAAGTTAAGTGTGAATAATAATTATGAACAGCATGATTGTCATTCACCATTATTATTTGGAGAACCTGATGAAAAGGATTCCATTAAAGAACGAAGTGTTAGATCATTTGCTGACAGGCAGATGACTTTGTTTGATTATTGATAAATCTGGTTTAAATTGACATTTTTTGATTGGGTAAAAGGAGAGTTTTCAATGGCAAAGACTTTGCATGAATTTACAGCAGTTATTTTACAAAAAGGAGATATGGATGCAGCGTATGTAGAGGTACCGATAGATATAAAAGAGGTGTATGGAAAGGGACGGTTATTGGTCCATGCTACTTTCGATGGTGAACCTTATGATGGACAGGTAGTAAAAATGGGAACACCAGGTTATATTATCGGCGTCAGGAAAGATATACGTAAAAAGATCGGTAAGTCTTTTGGAGATAAAATAATGGTGACGTTAGAAGAGCGTTAAGAATCAGCTTAAGAAGGTATAAAATAATAATGAGATTTTCTTAATAGAAGCTCCTTCCCTACCTACAGAACGTTTTATTATAGAACATAAATAGAAGAATACTACTACCAATAAACACGAGGTGCCCTATGCAATTACCAAATTCCGACAATCTGGAAATAGAAGTTCAATACCTAAACCGTCTGTTTGGAAA
This sequence comes from uncultured Eubacterium sp., assembly GCA_948848225.1. Lineage (GTDB taxonomy): Bacteria > Bacillota > Clostridia > Lachnospirales > Lachnospiraceae > Eubacterium_F. Next base: position 24,641 of record CAQOJF010000034.1, on the reverse strand, counting down.
AACCAGCGAATGTTACAAATACTTTTGGTTTCAGGCGATCCTGACAAAGGTATTAGAGGGAAAAGATGTTATTACATATGAAGAATTAATTGATGAAATGATCGCTGATGCCTGGTATATGGTGACGGAGTATCACTTGAATCTGGGACCCAAGGATACGTTGGAGAGACTGATTCATCATATCAGTGGTATTAGCAGCATAAAGCCCTCGGAAAAGAAAGGGGAGCTACTTGACTATTTAAAACATTGTGGGGATAAAGAGGTTGCACAGAAAAAACGTATCCTTACTTTAAATGTTCCCTATCGTCTGCAGGCGCCATTTATGGAGATGATGAAGGGCGACGCTTGGAATGTGTCAGAAGGGAATCTGATCGCCAGGATCAATCGGGAAAAACGCCTCATGTATTATTTCTCAGAAGCGAATGGTATGCAGACAGAGATCTGTATTCAGCCAGAATGGTTTAAGTATATCCGTAAAAACCAGGAAATATTAAAGGGATGGCTAAAATATAACATGATTATATATCTGCAGAAACGGAATCCAAGCGTGCCGGGCATTTCAGATAAGCTTAAGGCTCCAGAGGTGCGCAAGCTGGATAAAGTACAGAGATATTGGAAGCTGTTATTAGAGCTCGGGCCGGTTCGTGAGATCTATGGGGACGAGGTGATAACAGAGAAAGACATTTCCATCGACCATTTTGTACCCTGGAGCTATGTTGCACATGATGAATTTTGGAATCTACATCCGACAAAAAGAGAGATCAATAGCAGTAAAAGTAATAATCTTCCGGATTGGGATATTTATTTTTCAAAATTGTGCCGTTTGGAATATTATTCCTATGGAATGATGAATACCTGTGAATCTGTTATGGAGGCTTTTGAAATATGTGCCAGCGAGCATTTAAATAGCAATGAGATACGGGGGCGTATTTACAAAAAAGGCCTGTCCCTTCTGGAATTTTCAAATGCACTGAAAGAAGTGGTTCAGCCCGTTTATCAGTCGGCGAAAAACTGCGGGTTTCAAAACTGGATTTACACAGGGGATAATGGATTATAAATCTGGATGATCATTTTGTTGATCCATACTGTCCCAACGGAATCGGGCGAAATTTTAAATTCTGTTTCCTGCCACTATTGTAAAGAAAAAAGGAGTGATCTTATGCCAGCAGCTCTATCCCTTCCAGGCTTCCCCTCCCTGAACACTGCCCTTACTTCAAGCTTTGGAAATAACATACGAATTACACGTACCAGCCACATCACTGGGGGAGACATTAATAAAGCCTGCCGGCTGGAATTGACGGATGGAACATACGTTTTCATGAAGGCAAACAGCAAAGACAATTTGTCATTTTTTACTGCCGAAGCAGCTGGATTAGAGGCGATTGCCAGAACTGGAGGGATCAAAACGCCGGAGTTGCTCTGTTACGGGACGGACGAAGACCGGGGTGGATTTTCCTTTCTGCTTATGGAATGGAGCCAGGGAGAGAGGCGGATTACGCATTACTGGGAGACATTTGCACATCAACTGGCAGCCATGCACCGGGCGCCGGCGGAGAAGTTTGTCATTGGGGGCAGGTATGGTTTTGTTCAGAATAATTATATTGGTGCCAGACCCCAGACAAATACGGCGCATGACAGCTGGGTGACGTTTTTTCGTGATTGTCGTCTGGAGCCCCAGATCCGGTCTGCGGCGCATTATTTTGGAACAGGGGATTTGATGAGGACTGGCTGGCTTCTGGATCATCTGGGTGATTTTCTGGTGGAACCGGAAAGTCCGTCGCTACTGCATGGTGATCTTTGGTCAGGAAACGTCATTGTGGGAAATGACGGAAAGGCGTGGCTGATCGATCCGGCAGTTTATGTGGGACATGCGGAAGCGGATATTGCAATGACAGAGCTTTTTGGTGGATTTCCCCAGGAATTTTATTCGGCATACCGGGAGACCGGCCTTCTACAGCCAGACTATGAGGGGCGGCGTGACCTGTATAATCTGTATCAGTTGCTAAACCATCTGAATCTGTTTGGACGGAGTTATCTGTCATCGGTACGAAGGATACTGGACAAATATATCAGGTAATCCATCATTGGAGAAAAAGTATAGGAGTCTTTTAGAATAAGGTTCCATATCAACAATACGTATTTTTCGCATACAATATAGAAATCCATAAACTATATAGGTATGCATAACGATGAAAAAATATGTCACATTATCACTTGAAACACATCTTTTTTTGGGAAGAATAATGAAGGAACACGCATTATTTCTTTTGGCATCCTTTCCGGAGAAAGAAAAGGATTTTCGGCAGAGGGCGGATCACTTTAGAGAGGAGTTTGAAGGTGGACTCCGGCGTGCTGTCCAGCTTGCCGACGGTATAGTAAGCCGGGAGGTTCTGGCTTCGGGGGAAGTGGTAACGGAATACACAGTTAAGGCAGAGTGCCAGACAAGTGAATTAACAGGTATTCCCATTGACACTCAGATTTCAGAGGCGGAAGAGCGGCTTCGCAGCGGTCGTTCAATTAATCTGAACCGGGAAATGATTCAGGCTGTCAGGAGGCTGAATCATCAGATGGCGAGAGCACTGAATGGATTGATTGCTTTTAAGGAAGAAATTCTTCGGCAGGTAACAAGCTGCCGTCTTTTTACCGCCAATTATCCACTGCTGATCGAACACATCCTGCGGGAAGCAAAACTGTATCATCGGATCATTAATCAGCTTGAGCATTCAGGAAGGATATCGCCAGCTGGAATTAGAGAACTGGAAATTTTCTGGAATCAGATAATGGTGGAACACGCACAGTTTATCCGGGGACTCCTGGATCCTACAGAATGTGAACTGATTCGAACAGCAGATGATTTTGCTGGGGATTACAAACGTCTGCTGGAAGAAGCAAGGGACCGTGATCTGTGTACAATGGACGAACTGACAGCCAAAGCTCTGCGCACGACAGAAAAATACCAGCAGTTCAAAACAGCTGGCACAGAAGGTATCACCGGCTGTGAGATACGTTCGATCATTCTGCCTCTGCTGGCGGATCATGTACTTCGAGAAGCGAATCATTATTTAAGGATTTTGGAAGATGTTAAAAAACGTAAGGATTGTTAAGATTTTGAAACAGCATCGCAGAGTGGGTTCTGCGATGCTGTTTCCTGTCCTGAATTTGGACAATAATTACCATTGCCGGGTGGAAAAAAGATAAGTCCAGTAATAATTTTATATTGCCAGTCAACATACCATTTGATATAATGTTAATGTATGTTTAACTTTTGTCGGAGGAAAGGATTTCATGATAGGAGGTTCAGAAAATCATGGTGAAGGAACTACAAAATAAAGTAAAAGATTCCAGAGGACGCTCCGTTTTTTGGGTTGTGTTGGGGCTGATAGTTTTGATTGTTGTTCTGATAATCTCCAGCCTCTGGTTCCTCACAACTGCTCAGAAAACTACAGAAAACTCGGTTTACGATGTAAGTGAAGTATATTTGCAGGAGTTGACCAAACAGAAGATAAACCAGTTTCAGATCAATCTTGAAAATCAGGTCAGGCAGCTTCGAATCGCGATTGCTACCCTGGATGCGCAAGATACTGGCAGCAAGGAAAAATTACAGAACTGCATTAAAGAGACGAATAAGGTAAGTGAATTTGATTTTTTTGCATTAGTTGATAATGAAGGTATTATTTATACTGAGAGCGATGTTATAAATGATTCTTCCCCATATCAGGATTTTCGTCCATATCCATTTATTGACAGAAATCTAAAGACATCAAAAGTTTCTTTGGAGAAGGTGGATGAAAATAATATGATCATGGTTATGGTGCCGCTGGAGGATACTTCTTTCGAAGGAAGGAAAATAACCGGGGCAGTTGCCGGAGTGAATGCGGAAACTTTCTCAGAAAAGGTTTTTACCCAGTATGACTTTGGCAGGATCTTTTGTGAAGTAATTATGGCGGATGGGTCCTTTGTCATTAAGACGAATCACAATCACCTTAAGGAAAAAGCCAATCTTTTTTCTGGATTGGGGAAAGAGGCCGTTTTTGGAGATGGTTTTTCGATAGGGAAAGTAAAAAGTGATATTGATTCAGGCAAGTCTGGTGTTGCCTCTTATTATCTGGAGGATATCCTTCATTATACATATTACGCGCCGATTGAGGGAACAGACTGGTATATGAAGACGACGATACACTACGATCTGGTCAGTAGCAAGATAGATGCTGTCAGACAGACGATGACCCGGAACAGTCTGGTTCAGCTTGCCCTGGTAGTTTTGATGCTTCTTGCCGTATTCTGTATTTATCTGTCAGTGCGCAGGAAAAATGACAAGCTTAATTATCAGAGAATTCAGGCGGAGGAAAGCAACAGGGCGAAGAGTACGTTCCTGTCCAATATGTCCCATGACATCCGCACTCCGATGAACGCCATTATCGGTTTCACCAATCTTGCGATCCAGAGCAACGAGAGCATGGAACGTGTTCAGGGGTATCTGGCCAAGATCCTGGCTTCCAGCAATCATCTGCTGACACTGATCAATGATGTTCTGGAAATGAGCAGGATTGAGAGCGGGAAGATCTATCTGGAAGAGACGGAGTGCAATCTCTCTGAGATTCTCCATGATCTCAATACGATCATTATTGGGCAGATCGAGGGAAAACAGCAGGAACTTCTGATGGATGCGGTGGATGTCATGAACGAAGATGTGTACTGTGACAAGCTGAGGCTGAATCAGATTCTTTTGAATCTTCTCAGCAATGCCATCAAATTCACTCCTTCCGGCGGCAAAATATCGGTTCAGTTCAAGCAGAAAGAAGAGGCTCCGGAAGGATATGGCGCCTATGAGCTTCGTGTAAAGGACAGCGGAATCGGTATGACGCAGGAATTTGCAGATAAAGTATTTACTCCCTTTGAGCGGGAAAGGACTTCCACAGTCAGTGGTATTCAGGGAACCGGTCTTGGGATGTCGATTACCAAGAGCATTGTTGATCTGATGGATGGCAGGATCGAAGTAAATACGGCGCCGGAGCAGGGGACAGAATTTATCATTCATGTGAACTTCAGGCTTCAGGAAACACAGAGAGAGTATACACCGATCGCGGAGCTGACCGGTGTGAAGGCATTGGTGGTAGATGATGATTTTGATGCCTGTGATGCCGCTACCAGAATGCTGTTGAAACTGGGAATGCAGTCGGAGTGGACCTTATCAGGTAAGGAAGCTGTGCTTCGTACCAAACAATCTGTCAGCTTAAACGATGCCTTCGGTGTCTATATTATTGATTGGAGACTGCCGGACCTGGGCGGCGTGGAGGTCGCGAGACAGATCCGGGCTATCGTGGGTGACTCAGCGCCAATCCTTATTATGACAGCGTATGACTGGTCCAATATAGAGGATGAGGCGAGAGCAGCAGGGGTCAATGCCTTCTGTAGTAAGCCGATGTTTATGTCGGATCTACAGGCCACGTTGTCAAAGGCGATCGGTCAGCAGGTGATGATACCAGAAGCCTCTGAGGAGCCGGCGGATACTGTTGATTTTACGGGCAAGAGAGTTCTTCTTGTGGAGGACAATGAATTAAACCGTGAGATCGCTCATGAGATTTTGTCTCAGGCAGGATTTGAAGTAGAGGCGGCAGAAGATGGCTCTATCGCGGTAGAAATAGTTAAAGAGTCAAAGCCAGGATACTATGATCTGATCCTTATGGATGTTCAGATGCCAATTATGAATGGATATGAAGCAACCAGAGCGATCCGGTCCCTGGAAGATAAAGAGCTGGCATCGATAGTAATTATTGCCATGACAGCGAATGCCTTTGAAGAGGATAAAAAGGCGGCGCTGGATGCCGGAATGAATGACCACATAGCGAAGCCGATCGACATTGAAGTATTATTTGAGGTGTTGGGCAAAGTATGCAGTGGCTAATGTATATAAACCAGAGATAAAAAATAATCAGGGGCAGCCCTGCGGGTATGATGGATTACCCGTGGGGCTGCCCCTTTTGTCAAGCATGCTCCTGCATCAGTGCCCGAAGCAGCAGAATATGATACTCTTCATCTTTTATGATTCGGGCCAATACAGCATTGACGGAGCGATCCTGGATCATATTGATATGTATTTTGTATTGGTTGATGGCAGACTTTTCGGATTCGATGTCCGCCAACAGCATCTTTCCAGTGAACTCTGGGAGGACGAGATATTCCGGTGTCCACATGGACTGTCTGCCGTTCTGGTGTCTTGCCGTGAAATCTACCGTTCCACCCAGGAGCTGGATCAGTTCACCGAGCTTCTGCAGGTGCATCATCTCCGCCATGGCGATTCCCAGGAGGGTTTTTGCCAGAGCACATTTTTCACCGGAAATCCGGTTTTCATTATTGATGTACTGGGTGATCGCAGACATCTCTGACACGGATCCACAGTAGTCGATGCTCAGAAGGTTGGCGTAGACGGGGTTCTTTTGTTCAGCCTGTATGGGGGGATAAGGCAAATCAACCATGATCGGTCTTATACCGGCGAAACTGCAGTGATTGACGAGTTGGGTTGCGTTTTCTTCCATTTTTAAAACTCTCCATTTTTTTTATATAACAATATATTTGAATTTTAAGATAATATGCGCTTCGGGGCTTGGCCTAACTTTCATAATAAAAAATAATTTTTTGCTTGACTTAGAGCCCACTCCAGGTTGTATGATACTAAACAGAAGGTTCGGACCGGAGAGGAGGCTGTGATGACGATAAAAGAAGTGAGTGAAAAATTTCAGATTACCCAGGATACCCTGCGTTACTATGAACGGGTGGGGATGATTCCACCGGTGACAAGGACTGCCGGCGGCATACGGGATTATCAGGAAACTGATCTGGCATGGGTAGAGCTGGCGGTGTGTATGAGAAGCGCGGGGCTGCCGGTGGAGGCAATGATCGAATACGTAAAGCTGTATCAGGAAGGAGACTCCACGATCCCGGCGAGACACCAGCTGCTAACGACCCAGCGGGAAGTGCTGCTGGAACAGAGATCGCAGATCAATGATACATTAAACCGCCTCGATTATAAGATCAGCAGATATGAAGAAGCATTAAAAACAGGAAAACTGACATGGGAATAGAAACGAGGAGGAAGATCATGTATTTAGAAACCATAAATGGACCTGAGGATGTAAAGAAAATGGATATCAGGCAGATGGAACAGCTTGCTGAGGAGATGCGGGAGGCGCTGTTGAAGCGCCTGAGCTTACATGGAGGGCATTTTGGCCCCAATTTTGGAATGGTGGAGGCGACCATCGCCCTGCACTATGTATTTGATTCCCCTAAGGATAAATCCCCATCGTCGTCCATATCAACACGATAAAAGGAAAGGGATATGCTCCTGCCGAGAAGGATAAAGAAGACTGGCACTGGTGCCTGCCTTTCGATACTCGTACGGGATTGCCCACAGATGCCGTTGATGGGGAAGATTATGCGGATCTGACCTGCGAGTTTCTGATGGAGAAGATGAAAAGGGATCCCATGGTCACTACGGTGGTGGCAGCAGTTCCCACAAATATCGGTTTCACAGAAGAAAAAAGAAGGGAAGCCGGAGGACAGTTTGTGGATGTGGGGATTGCCGAGGAGCATGGAATCGCATTTTGCTCCGGCATCGCAAAAAACGGCGGCAAACCGGTATTTGCCACCCACTCCAGTTTTATGCAGAGAACTTATGACCAGTTATCCCAGGATTTGTGTGTCAACCGCAATCCGGCGACGATTCTTGTCAATACTGCTTCAATCTACGGTATGAACGACATTACCCATCTGGGGATATACGATATCGCTATGATGTCAAATATTCCGAATCTGGTCTATCTGGCGCCGACGAACAGCGAGGAATACTTTGCCATGCTGGACTGGAGCATCGAGCAGACAAAGCATCCTGTAGCCATCCGTATTCCCTGCAATGGTGTGATCCATGCGAAGGACATAGTGGATACCGACTATAGTGTGCTGAACCGCTATCAGGTAGTGCAGAAGGGAAGCGGCACCGCGGTTGTAGCACTTGGGGACTTTTTCCAATTGGGAGAGGAGGTGGCGGCGGCGATCGGGAAAAAGACGGGGCTGACTCCCACCCTGATCAATCCCCGCTATATCACAGGTTTGGACGAAGAACTGTTAAAAGGACTGACAGAAGATCATGCCCTTGTAGTTACTCTGGAGGATGGTATATTGAATGGTGGTTTCGGGGAAAAGATCGCCAGATTTTACGGTCCCTCTAATATGAAAGTGTTTAATTTTGGCCTGAAAAAGGAATTTCTCGACCGCTATTCGGTGGAAGATGTGATGAAGGAAAATCATTTAACCCCGGAACTGATCCTGCGGGATCTTGGATTTTAGTTCAGCATCTGCTATGGTGGCAGATCAAAGATCAGCTGCTGGCAACGCCGGCGGCTTTTCTTATTTCCTGCATATGCTTGATTTCATCCTCCTGGGTAGTGATTATATTCTCGGCGAGTCTGCGGACTTCGTCGTTGTCAGTGCTGTCTAAGATGGCGCGGGACATATCTAATGCCATCTGGTGATGGGGGATCATTCCATCGATAAAAGCCTGTTCCACGTTTTGGGCGGTAGAGGCAGTATGATTCATGGTTTTATGCTGGGACAACAGTTCTCCATATTTTGTCAGAAAGTCCTGCTCTTTCTTGGTATCTTTTACTCCAGAGTCGTCGATCTCATCCTTTAGGCGCTCCATCAATTGGATCTCCTCTTTCTGTGTTTTATAGATCGACTCAGCCAGCAGTTTTAACTCCTCGTTGTTGCTGAGACGTAGATATTCTTTCGCCATATCCAACGCGGCTTCATGGTGGGGGATCATACCCTCAAGATAATCCTCGGAAGCATTTCCTTCCGGATCATTGTAATCTTCCTCCATTTCTTCCATCATGTCTTCCATGATATCATCCTGTTCCCGCAGAAACTGGTTCAGGTATTTATCCTTATCCATAGGAGAAGAGGTTGCCTGTACAGAATCTCCGGTGGTGGCATTGGCATCGGCCCTCTCGGGGGCGGAATCATGATCGGTGCCTACGCCGCTGGAAAATCCCCACACGAACAGGATTATCAGGACAATGACGATAATTAGGCCAATCAATCCGTATTTTTTTCGATTATTCATCTTGCACTCTCCTTTTGGGCTATTTTTCATTATTATTTGTGATTATGATGGAGGTTATACATAAAATCTTTTTCAGCGTAAAGAATAAAAAGTGCTAAGTTTTCAAAAAATCCAGAGTACTTAAAAAATGGAGATGATAATATGCTGATAATCAATGGCAGAATACTTACCATGACAGGAACAGACTATGAACATGGGTATTTGTATAGTAAGGGAAAGACAATAAAAAAAGTGGGAGACATGAAAGAGTTCCCGGAGTCCATAAGAGAACAATGCCAAAAAGAAAAGGACCAGGTGCTGGATGTTCGGGGCGCCTGGGTGCTGCCGGGGCTGATCGATGCCCACTGCCATGTGGGGATTGCTGAGGAAAAATGGGGAGCTATCGGGGACGACTGCAATGAGGTTACGACGCCGGTAACGCCGCAGATCCGTGCCTTAGATGGAATCAATCCCATGGATCCTGCATTTCACGATGCCATTCAGGCGGGTATCACCTCACTGATGACAGGGCCTGGAAGCTCGAATGTGGTGGGAGGCCAGTCCGTGTTTATGAAAGTTCAGGGAAGGTGTCTGGATAAAATGGTGGTGAAGGCTCCTGCTGCCATGAAAATAGCCTTTGGGGAAAATCCAAAAGTAAATTATGGAGATAAAGATAAGATGCCAGGAAGCCGAATGGCTATCGCGGGGATGCTCCGGGAAGAATTGTATCAGGCGTGCCAGTATGAGGAGAAGAAAAAGAGAGGAAACATCAATCCGGGAGAAGAAGATTTCCGTATGGAGTGCTGGATTCCGGTACTTCATAGGGAAATACCGTTAAAAGCCCACGTCCACCGGGCGGATGATATTCTGACAGCGATCCGTATTGCGAAAGAATTTGACCTGGATATGACGTTAGACCACTGTACCGAAGGCCATCTTATCGCAGATGAAATCGCAGAATCCGGTTTTCCTGCCATCGTTGGACCAGATCTCACCTCCCGGTCTAAGATCGAGGTAAAAAATATGAGCTTTAAAACCGCAGGAGTATTGGAACGGGCAGGGGTGAAGACGGCGATTATGACAGACCATCCGGTGTCTCTGATCCAGTATCTTCCGCTCTGCGCCGGACTCAGTGTCAAACAGGGTTTGTCCATGGAGGGTGGCCTGCGGGCAGTCACCCTCCATGCTGCGGAAATCTGCGGAACCGCAGACCGTGTTGGTTCACTGGAACCGGGAAAGGACGCAGATATTGCAATATTCTCCGGTAACCCGATGGAAGTTTTCACCAGAACCCTTTATACCATTATCGACGGCAACATTACATTTCAAAATGCTTCGTATTCTCAGCCAGCTGGACAGCAAGTCTTGTGAGCTCACCAATGGCCTCATGACATTCGGTGACGATATCATTGAGTTCCATCATGGAAGCAGATGTTTCTTCCGTGCTTGCGGCATTTTCTTCTGCGATAGAAGCAAGATTGTCCACGATGCCAGTAACGGTCTCTTTGTGCATGTTCAGGGCCGTGGTCTGCTCGCTGATCTGTGTAATGGCTTCGGTTACTTCATAAATCTCTGTATTCAGTGATTTAAACATTTGCTCTGTCTCGCAGAGCTTGTCATTTTGAACTTTAATATTATCTGTCACTTCGTTCATGGTTTTTACGCTGGTGTCTGAATTCTCAAGAAGATCATTGACAATCTGTACAATACGTTCCGCAGACTGGCGTGACTGCTCTGAGAGGTTACGGATCTGGTACGCTACCACAGCAAAGCCTCTGCCATTTTCTCCTGCCCTTGCGGCTTCAATGCTGGCGTTCAGGGAAAGAAGATTGGTCTGGGCAGCAATATCTGTGATCAGTTCCGTCGCTTCCCGGATCTGCTGGGCGGATTGATTGGTGAGATTGGTCTGCTTTTGTACCTCATTGACAGATTCTTTTGTTTTTTCGCTGATCTCCGTCAGCTCTTCGAGATTTCTGCCGGCTGTCTTATTATATTCCTTCATTTTCTGTGAGCTGCTGTTCAGTGTTTCAACATTCATGGATGTCTCTTCCAGTGCCTGTCCCATTTCATTTACCCTCTGATTGGCTGACATCGTCTCGTGGGCCTGGCTGGTAGCGCCGCCGGCGATTTCATCTACGGCTATATTTACATTGCTGATGGAGGTTGAAATAAGCTTAAAGGAAGAGGTGAATTGATCCGAAAACTCCTCCAGTGCTTTTGAGGAATCGGTGATACTGGTGATGATTTCATGCAGAGAATCGATCAGGCTCTGAATGGCTCTTGCGATATCTCCCACTTCATCGCCACGATCCAGAAGATGAGGCTTCATTTCAAAGTTCAACACACCTCTGGCCACGTTTCCAAGATTATTGACAGCGCCGTCCAGACTTTTTACGATGCGGATCACCATAAAGAGAACGATGATAAAGGTAAGGACAAACATGCCAAACATAGCCAGGGACATGGATAGGACTGTACTTCTCATTCCTTTAATGACCTGATCCCGGCTCCTGCCGCAGAAAATACTTCCAATGACATCTTTTGTCCCCGGCTGGTAAAGAGGTACATAATAACCGGAATAGGGTTTGCCAAACAGTTTGATGTCAGTGGAAAAATAGTCTTCCCCTTTTTGAAGTTTTTCATAAATGTCGGCAGAGACTTTGGTATTGATCTCCCGTTTCCCGGACTCGTCAGTCAGGGTGGTAAGAACACGGGTGTCACCATAAAAGAGGGATAACTCCACATCTTGTTCTTCTTTAATGTGATCGATGAGATCATAATCTCCACTCAACGTCTTTGTTCCTTTGGTAAAGGTATCGCCATTCATGGCAAATTCACTGCCTTCATTCAGTTCCATGTAGGTCTGGCGGACGCTTCTTGCGATTCCGCTGACTTCCCGTTCCACCAGGTTGTCCGACAGGTCATTTTGCTTTACGGCGCCGAGCAAAATACCAATTATTGTAATTAGAAGAATTGGTACTGCCACTGTCAGGCTCAGCTTTAATGCCAGCCTGAATCCCTTTTTTTCTTTCATAGAATTTCCCCCTTTAAAATAAAAGTAATATATATTAAAATTAAAGTAATCATATTATACCTTTTTGTTCCAAAATTTGCAAGTGAAAGGAGAGAATGTGTACTTCTTTTGATGGGATACATAATTTATTTTATATATTTGGTATAATAGAATATAGAATGGACATTAAAGGAGGCATATGCGATGCGAAAAACCAAGATTATCTGTACCATGGGACCGGCGACGGACCGGGAGGGAGTGCTTGAAGCGCTGATCCATGAGGGGATGAATGTGGCGAGATTTAACTTTTCCCACGGAAGCCACGAGGAACAGAGGCGCCGGATGAAGATGGTACGGGAGTTAAGGCAGCAGTGCAATAAGCCGGTGGCGATGCTTTTGGATACGAAGGGGCCGGAGATCCGTACTGGAGTTTTTGAGGGAGGAAAGGCAGTGTTGGAACAGGGGCAGCAGTTTACCCTTACCTGTCGTGAGATCGTGGGGAATTCCACCATGGTTTCTGTGACGTATCCCAAACTATATAAGGACGAAAAGCCGGGAAACCGGATTCTGATTGATGATGGATTGATTGAGATGGTGGTGAAGGAGGTCCGGGGAGAGGATATTATCTGTCAGGTGGTGAATGGGGGCGTAGTCTCTGACCATAAAGGAGTTAATGTGCCGAATGTCCATATCAGTCTTCCCTACATGAGCGAAAAAGATAAAGAAGATATTTTATTTGGGATTCAGCAGGATGTGGATTTTGTGGCGGCATCCTTTACAAGAACTGCCGAGGATGTGAAACAGGTTCGGCAGCTACTGGATGAAAATGGCGGCGAGGACATCAATATCATTGCCAAGATTGAAAATGCGGAAGGGGTAGAGCGGATCGATGAGATCATACGGGCAGCAGACGGCATCATGATTGCCAGAGGCGATATGGGAGTGGAGGTGCCGGATGAAGAGGTGCCGGTCATCCAGAAAATGATCATCAAAAAGGTATACGAGGCTGGCAAACAGGTGATCACAGCAACCCAGATGCTGGATTCCATGATCAAGAATCCAAGACCTACCAGGGCAGAGACTGCCGATGTGGCAAATGCCATCTATGACGGGACCAGCGCCATCATGCTCTCTGGTGAGACAGCAGCAGGGAATTATCCGGTGGAGGCGCTGAAGACAATGGTTCGTATCGCCGAGCGCACAGAAAAGGATGTGGATTACCGGAAGCGTTTTTTTCAGCATGAAAGAAAAGCGAACCCGGATATTACAGACGCCATCTGCCACGCCACCTGTACTACTGCCCACGATCTGAATGCCAGGGGGATCGTCACCGTAACAAAGTCCGGGCGCTCTGCCAGAATGATCTCCAGATACCGGCCAGACTGTGACATCATTGGCTGCGCCATGTCGGAAAAGGTGACGAGGCAGCTGAACATGTCCTGGGGAGTGACTCCGGTACTGCTGGAAGAAAAGAATAAAGTATTTGAGCTCTTTGACTATGCCACGGAGGCGTGCCTCCAGAAAGGACTGGTTCACAAGGGTGATGTGGTGGTATTTACATCGGGAGTGCCCATCGGTATTTCCGGCACCACCAATATGATTAAAGCGCAGATCATAGTCTGATCCAAATAGAGATGGCATTTAAAAAAATTTCTTTTAGGTTGACTTTTGCCTCCTTTTGGTTATAATTATACTTGGGAAACGATTTGATTTTATATTTAACTCTTAACCCGACGCTGTTGTCGGGCTGCATGCAAGGAGATTCCGCGACAGTACATCGCGAAACCAAATAAAAACTACTTAGGAGGTAAATTTCTCATGGCAACAAAGGCTAATTACAAACTTGACGAAATTGGTGCTGGCAAAGTTGGTTTTTCCAAGACCCGTGCTATCATCGAAGCTGGATTTTATGGTAACAATGTAGTAAAGGTAAACACGCTGAAGGAGGCATATAATCTGGCAAAAAATTCACCAGGAACGATTGTTACAGATATGCCTGTGTACAGAGGAGAAGAGTTCGGTCTCGATGCAGACGCGAAAGTATTGCTTTTTAATGATGGTGCCGTAACAGGACGTTATGCAGCAGCACGCCGTATCAAGGGAGAACCGGGCGTAGATGCTCCAAAACTGGATAAAGTAGTTATGGACGCTATGTACAAGACACGTTTCAGAAAACTCTATCATGCTACTGTATATGTAGGTCTGGATCCTGAGTTTATGGTAAAAGCTCATCTTCTGATTCCAGAAGGAGAAGAGAACATCATGTACAACTGGATGCTGAATTTCCAGTACATGTCAGATGAATATGTAAAGATGTACAAAGAATCCAAGATGGTTGGTGACGGCAAAGAAGCAGATATCTATATTTTCTCTGATCCACAGTGGAAACCGACCCAGAGCCCGGATGTAGATTACAGCTGCCTGAGCGATGATCAGACTCTTTGCTATTTCGATACAAACGAGAACTGCGCTGCTATCCTTGGAATGAAGTACTTCGGAGAGCATAAAAAAGGAACTCTTACCATGGCATGGGCGATTGCAAACCGTAATGGTTATGCTTCCTGTCACGGTGGACAGAAAGAATATACGCTTTCTGATGGTTCCAAATACGTAGCTTCCGTATTCGGCCTTTCCGGATCCGGTAAATCCACGCTGACGCATGCAAAACATGACGGAAAATATGGTGTTACAGTTCTTCATGATGACGCTTTCATCATCAACACAGATTCCTGTTCTTCCGTAGCATTAGAGCCTACTTACTTTGATAAGACAGCAGATTATCCGACTGGATGTCCAGACAACAAGTATCTGCTTACGGCTCAGAACTGTTCTGCTACACTGGATGAGGATGGAAAGATCCAGCTCGTGACAGAAGATATCCGTAACGGTAACGGACGTGCGATTAAGTCCAAACTCTGGTCACCAAACCGTGTTGACAAGATCAGTGAGCCTGTAAACTCCATTATCTGGATCATGAAAGATCCTGCTATTCCACCGGTAGTAAAACTTAAAGGTTCTGCCCTGGCTTCTGTAATGGGTGCAACCCTTGCAACTAAGACTTCTACCGCAGAGCGTGTGGCAGCAGGAACAGACCTGAATGCTCTTCGTATCGTACCATATGCAAACCCATTCAGAACCTATCCGCTGGTAAATGACTATGAGAAGTTCAAAAAGCTGGTTGAGGAAAAGAACGTAGATTGTTACATCGTAAACACTGGTGACTTTATGGGCAAAAAGGTACAGCCAAAAGATACTCTTGGAATCCTTGAGTCTATCGTAGAAGGAAAAGCCCAGTTCAAACAGTGGGGACCATTTGAGGATATCGAGATCATGGATTGGGAAGGCTTTGTTCCGGATCTGAACGACAATGATTACAAAGCTGCTCTTAAGAATGCTATGGAACATCGTGTAAGTGCCGTAGAGAACTTTGCGACAGCAAAAGACGGATATGACAAACTTCCGGATGAGGCACTCGAGGCAGTGAAGAAGCTGGTGGCAGCACTTAGCTGATCTGAAACAGATTTAAAACAATAAATTGATTTGATAGAAGCACTCTTTCCCTGTAAAAAGGTAGTTTTAGGGGAAAGGGTGCTTTGTAATATTAATAGGAAAGTTCGACATCTGCAAAGAGAAAAACACGAAGTGTTTTTTAGAGGGCTGCGGTTTTCGCCCAGCCCTTTTTTGCTGACAGAATCCAGCCGCGAAATAACTATTTACATTTCCTGATAAATATGTTATTTTATCCTTATAAGCGGAAATCAAAAAATATCATAATTTTCTTGAACTCTTTATATATCTGTGTTAGTATATAAATATAAATCAGATGAGAACATAAAATTCCGCTGCAAATCACTATAAATTTTTAATAATATATGTGGCGGAATGCAGATATCCAGTGCTGTCGGGACAGTGTTTTTTCTTTGCATTTCCTGCATGAAAGAGGGGGATGTGTTGGGAAAAACAACAGGGATATTGAATTACCGGCAGCGTGTAAAAGAATTTCATTTAAAGCGGTCCCGTTTTATACAGAGCCGGATCGACAGCCGCAGCCTGGGGAGTGGCGTGGGATATGACGAACTGCCCGATCTATACTTGATCTTTGTTACAGAAAAGGATTTTTTGAATGTAAGGACAGGGATCACAAGGATCGTTCGTATAATAAAAGGGACGGATCGTCAGATAGAGAACGGTGTCCATGAGATTTATGCAAATCTTGAATATCCAGCGGAAGACGAGGAAATCACAAGGCTGCTATAGTTAATAGGGGACACAAACAATCCGGAAATATCACGGGATGGCTTTCAGAATTTGTCAGAGCGTGTGGAATATTTGAAAAATGAGACAGGAGGTGCAAGAGGTATGTGTGAATTGATGGAGAGAGAATGGAATAATGGCCGGGAAGAAGGGCGCAAAGAAGGGGAGCTGTTTCATCTGATTGATCAGGTAGTCAAAAAGCGCGATCGGAATATAACGGTGGAAGGGATTGCAGATGCGTTGGAGGAGGAAGAAGTGATGATCCAGCGGATTCTGCTGGCGGCTTCTGAGGCGGGATCAGATAAAGTGGAGGAGATCTTTGCCTGTTTATAACAGGTGGGTGGTGGTATTGTAAAAAGGATAAGACCATGTAGAATGGTTATGAAGGAGGGATATCATGAAACGACTTTGTTCCATAGCAGTTGTGTTTGTTCTTCTGGGAAACATTTTTTCATGCCAGGGGGCTGTGGTGGAGGCAAAAGCCAGGGCCGTTCTGAATAAGAAAAATGCAACTTTGACAGTTGGTACGAAACTACAGTTAAAATTGAAAAACAATACAAAAAAGATCCGATGGAGCAGTTCAAACCAGAAAGTAGCAAAGGTTTCAAATCGCGGCCTTGTGACAGCGAGGGCAAGGGGAAGCGCCCGCATAACAGCGAAAGCGGGTGGTAAGAAATACCTGTGCCGTATTAAGGTGGTGGCAACAACAAAGAACTCTTATGCTGAAAAGGTTTTAAAACTAGTGAATAAAGAACGCGCTAAGGCAGGACGAAAAGCGCTTAAGCTGGATGCCTTGCTGAATCGTGCCGCCATGGTACGTGCCAAAGAGATCACAGAGGTGTTTTCCCATGATCGTCCAGATGGAAGCAGTTGTTTCAGTATTATGAAAGAAATAGGAATCTCTTACCGTGCCGTAGGAGAAAATATCGCGGCGGGCCAGCTAACGCCGGAAGATGTGGTGAATAGCTGGATGAATTCCGAGGGTCATCGTGCCAATATTTTATCAAAAGATTTTGAAAAACTGGGTGTTGGTTATGTGAAGACCGGCGGGACATATAAGCATTACTGGGTGCAGCTGTTTTCGGCTTAGCTCAATGGTGCGTAGAGCTGGCTCAGTTATTTTGAAAATTTTCTTGACAAAAAGGATCACACACGCTATAATAATTTAGCATGCGTTCGTGTGGTCTTTTTGTATACAAAAAATTCTGCTCGGATGTAATAAAAACCGGATTTCTTTGGGAAATCTGGGATTAAATCAATTACAGGAGGTGAAAATTAATGCCAACTTTTAACCAATTAGTAAAGCAGGGTAGAAAATCGGTTGCGAAGAAGTCAAATTCTCCAGCACTTCAGTACACTTACAACTCACTGAAAAAGAAATCTACAGAGAGTGCTTCTCCACAGAAGCGTGGCGTATGTACTGTTGTTCGTACTGCTACACCGAAAAAGCCTAACTCAGCGCTTCGTAAGATTGCCAGAGTTCGTCTTTCTAACGGTATCGAGGTAACCAGCTATATTCCGGGTGAGGGTCACAACCTTCAGGAGCATAGTGTTGTTATGATTCGTGGTGGAAGAGTAAAAGACCTTCCAGGTACCAGATATCATATCATCCGTGGAACACTTGATACTGCTGGTGTTGCTAACAGAAAGCAGGCTCGTTCCAAATATGGTGCGAAGAGACCGAAAGCAGGAAAATAATTTTTCCCGGAAATAAATTTCCATGGAAATTAGATTTTCCACAGTAAATTTTCCGTCATACAAGATGACGGCAGAATTTATCGATACGGAGAATGCGCATGATCATGGCGTATCTTCGGATTACAGAGTTACTGTAATTACTAATTTAAAAGTACCGGATTAATTTTTGCATCATTATTTTATAGAGACAGTTCGCGATAGTGTGGATTGTATACGAAACGAAGCAAGATTTAAGCTGGTGCGGACACTAGTAGTGAGTACCTGTGAATTAATATTATTATTAAGGAGGGAAGTAACGTGCCACGTAAAGGACATATTCCAAAAAGAGATGTGCTGGCAGATCCAGTTTACAAAAACAAAGTTGTGACAAAGCTGATCAACAACATTATGTTGGACGGTAAAAAGGGTGTGGCTCAGAGAATCGTTTATGGTGCTTTTGAGGAAATCTCAGAGAAGACCGGAAAAGATGCACTGGACGTATTTGAAGAGGCGATGAACAACGTAATGCCTGAACTTGAGGTTAAGGCAAGACGTATCGGTGGTTCCACATACCAGGTTCCGATCGAAGTAAAACCAGACCGCAGACAGGCTCTGGCACTTCGCTGGCTGACACTTTATTCACGTAACCGTGGAGAAAAGACAATGAAACAAAGACTTGCCAGTGAGATCATGGATGCAGCAAACAATACTGGAGCATCTGTAAAGAAGAAAGAAGATATGCACAAGATGGCAGAGGCAAATAAAGCCTTCGCTCATTACAGATGGTAAAAAGTGAAGTTTGAGGCCGCAAAGGCTTCAGCGTTCGCACACTATCGTTGGTAAAGAGAGAAGTTGCTTGAAGCAAACGCTTCAGCCTTCGCTCTCTATCATTGGTGATAAGAGAGAATTTGTGCATTAGTCGAGAAAATATAGGAGGAAAGAACCTTGGCTGGAAGAGAATATCCATTAGAGCGTACCAGAAATATTGGTATCATGGCTCATATCGATGCTGGTAAGACAACACTTACAGAGCGTATTCTGTATTACACCGGCGTCAATTATAAAATCGGTGAGACTCATGATGGTGCTTCCACAATGGACTGGATGGAGCAGGAGCAGGAAAGAGGTATTACCATTACTTCTGCGGCTACTACCTGCCACTGGACACTGGAAGATCACCACAAGGCAAAACCAGGCGCTTTAGAGCATCGTGTCAACATCATTGACACCCCTGGACACGTAGACTTTACAGTAGAAGTAGAGCGTTCTCTTCGTGTTTTGGATGGCGCTGTCGGTGTGTTTGATGCGAAAGCCGGCGTTGAGCCTCAGTCCGAAAATGTATGGCGTCAGGCTGACACATACAATGTACCACGTATGGCATTCATCAATAAGATGGATAAAATGGGTGCAGACTTTTTCTATTCGGTTCAGACGATCATTGACCGTCTGGGCAAAAATGCGATTCCTGTTCAGATACCGATCGGAAAAGAAGACGATTTTATGGGCTTGATCGATCTGTTTGAGATGGAAGCATATTATTACAAAGATGATAAAGGCGAAGATATTGAGATCACAGAGATTCCAGATGATTTGAAGGATCTTGCTGATGAATGGCACAGCAATCTTGTAGAGAAGATCTGTGAGCTGGATGATGATCTGATGATGCAGTATCTGGAGGACCAGGAGCCATCCGTTGATGAGCTTAAGAAGGCCCTTCGTAAAGGAACGATCGCCTGTGAGGCAGTTCCTGTATACTGTGGTTCTGCTTACAAAAATAAAGGTGTTCAGAAAATGCTGGACGGCGTTATCGAGTATATGCCAGCTCCTACCGATATTCCTGACATTATGGGAACAGATGAAGAGGGCAACGAGATTACTCGTAAATCATCCGATGATGAGCCATTTTCTGCTCTGGCATTTAAGATCATGGCAGATCCATTCGTTGGTAAACTGGCATTCTTCCGTGTGTATTCCGGAACATTGAACTCCGGTTCTTATGTATTGAATGCGACCAAAGGAAAGAAAGAGCGTGTTGGACGTATCGTTCAGATGCATGCCAACAAGCGTAATGAAATTGATAAAGTATATTCTGGTGATATCGCAGCAGCAGTTGGTTTCAAAATGACAACTACCGGTGATACGATCTGCGACGAGCAGCATCCGGTTATTCTGGAGTCCATGGAATTCCCAGAGCCGGTTATCGAGCTTGCGATTGAGCCTAAGACAAAGAATGACCAGGGTAAAATGGGTGAAGCGCTTGCAAAACTTGCAGAAGAGGATCCTACCTTCCGTGCTCATACAGATTCAGAGACAGGTCAGACGATCATCGCTGGTATGGGTGAGCTTCATCTGGAGGTTATCGTGGACCGTCTGCTTCGTGAGTTCAATGTAGAAGCAAATGTAGGTGCCCCACAGGTTGCTTACAAAGAAACCTTTACCACACCGGTTGATGTGGATAGCAAATATGCTAAACAGTCTGGTGGACGAGGACAGTATGGTCACTGTAAAGTTAAATTCGAGCCTATGGATCCAAACGGTGAAGAAACATTCAAGTTTGAATCTACAGTAGTTGGCGGTGCGATTCCGAAGGAATACATCCCTGCTGTCGGAGAGGGTATCGAAGAAGCGGCACAGGCTGGTATTCTTGGTGGATTCCCTGTACTTGGTGTATATGCAAATGTATGGGATGGCTCTTACCATGAAGTCGATTCCAGTGAGATGGCATTCCACATCGCTGGTTCTATGGCATTCAAAGACGCGATGAAGAAAGGTAACGCTGTTCTTCTTGAGCCAATCATGAAAGTAGAAGTTACAATGCCGGAAGAATACATGGGTGATGTAATCGGAAGCTTGAATGCGAAACGCGGACAGATCGAAGGTATGGACGATATCGGCGGCGGTAAGCTGGTTCGCGCGTTTGTACCTCTGGCAGAGATGTTTGGTTACTCCACAGAGCTGCGTTCTGCTACACAGGGACGTGGTAACTATTCCATGTTCTTTGAGAAATACGCACAGTGTCCGAAAAATGTTCAGGACAAAGTTCTTGCACAGAAAACGGACAAATAGTTATAACGAGAAAGCGGGCAGTCAATACTGAACCGCGTGTATAATAAATTTTGTTAAATCAGGCGGATTTAACAGAGGAAAGCCGATAAGTTTTATGAATTAGGGATTGATTTTTTGGGAAATATCCCATATAATAGAGACATATTGGCAATCAGAGCAAAATTTCTAAAACAAAATAAAAAATATGTTAGGAGGACGTTTAGAAATGGCTAAGGAAAAGTATGTAAGATCGAAACCACATTGTAACATTGGTACAATTGGTCACGTAGACCATGGTAAAACAACATTGACAGCAGCGATCACTGCTACACTTGCTGCAAGAGTAGAGGGTAACGCAGCTGTAGATTTCGCAAATATTGATAAAGCTCCAGAAGAGCGTGAAAGAGGTATCACAATTTCCACAGCTCACGTTGAGTATGAGACAGAGAATAGACATTACGCACACGTTGACTGCCCGGGACATGCTGACTACGTTAAGAACATGATCACTGGTGCTGCACAGATGGATGGTGCGATCCTTGTTGTAGCTGCTACTGACGGTGTTATGGCTCAGACAAAAGAGCATATCCTTCTTTCCCGTCAGGTAGGTGTTCCATATATCATCGTATTCATGAACAAATGTGATATGGTTGATGACGAAGAACTTCTTGAGCTGGTAGAGATGGAGATCACAGAGATCCTTGAGGAGTATGAGTTTACAGATTGTCCGATCATCAAAGGTTCTGCTCTTGGTGCATTGGAAGATCCAAGCAGCAAATGGGGCGACGCTATCATGGAGCTCATGAGCACAGTTGATGAGTATATTCCAGATCCAGAGCGTGACACAGATAAGCCATTTGTAATGCCTGTCGAGGACGTATTCTCTATTACAGGACGTGGTACAGTTGCTACAGGACGTGTAGAGGCTGGTACACTTCACCTCAATGACGAAGTAGAAATCGTTGGTATCAAAGAAGAGACACGTAAGGTTGTTGTAACTGGTATCGAGATGTTCCACAAAGAGCTGGAAGAGGCTCAGGCTGGAGACAATGCTGGTGTACTTCTTCGTGGTGTTCAGAAGAACGAGATCGAGAGAGGACAGGTTCTTTCTCAGCCAGGTTCCCTTACCTGCCACACAAAGTTCACAGCACAGGTTTACGTACTGACTAAGGACGAGGGTGGACGTCATACTCCATTCTTTAACAACTACCGTCCACAGTTCTATTTCCGTACAACGGACGTAACTGGTGTGATCGAGCTTCCAGCTGGTACAGAGATGTGCATGCCTGGTGATAACGTAGAGATGACCATCGAGCTGATTCACCCAATCGCTATGGATCAGGGTCTTACATTCGCTATCCGTGAGGGTGGACGTACAGTTGGTTCAGGCAGGGTTGCTACAATCATTGAGTAAATAGAATTCTGACGAATTCATAAGAAAATTCATTGAAATTATGGGACTTTCCGAGGTTTCTCGGAAAGTCCCTTTTTCGATGTTTGGTGGGATGGGTAAGTCGTGATAACAGAATGATAACAAAAATTCGCTAATTGAGCAGTTCCTTATTTCTTTCAATATATTCTTTCCATATAGCTTCGCGGTCTTTCTGGTGTGTGTTCTCATATTTTTCGGTATATTCGTCATGGAGCGCCTTAAGCTGATCCATAAGTGGAGTGTCAGCAGGGAGTTTCCCTCTGCGGATACGGGCATACAGCCTGTTATATGATTTTGTAAATTCCGTATGAATTGGATGGCTGAATAACTTTTCCTTATAGGATTTCCGGCTGGCGTACTCATTGCAGGTAGTGGAAGTGTCTCTGTATATTCTTGTGCAGTATTCTTGGTTGGAAGTATACTTCACGCGAAAATATCCAGAGTGCGGGTGCAGTTGGAACGAATGAAAGAACTATGCAAGGAGCGCAATAGCTTGTATGAGAAGCAAAACGATTTGAAGGGACAGAAATGGAAGATTGAAAAATCATTAGAACGAAAATAAATGTGGGGCTTTGCACTTTTATTTTTTGTTCTTGGCTATCTAGTATGGATAAAAGAGAAAATAACACTATTTCATAGTTATCATTATGATAAAGTGACAGAAGAAAATAAAAAAGCATTTTGTAAACTGTCGGGGATAGGACTTATTGTGATTGGAATAGGAGTATTATTAGCGGGAATTATTTGTAGTGCTACGAGTTCAGCGTGGGGAGGAATTGCTATTACAATAGGTTTTTTATTTGGATTAATGATGTTGACATATGCAGGGGTTAAGTATAATCGTTAACAAAGAAGAAAATTTCAGTTTGTAAGAGTGTCAAATTCCCGTTTGTTGATTAGAGTGGTGGAGAACAACGAATTGATATTTTCCTTGTTAATGTTTTTTATACATGGTGCTAGCACCATGTAAATAGAGCAGTTAAGGAGAAGACTGGTCTTAGTGCCAAAACGGTGCCAAGAAATCATGCAAATAAAAATACACTACACAAAAACAACGATTTTACGCTGTTTTCTGCGATAAAAAGCATAGAAAATACCACAAAAAACGCTATGCAAATGCCGTGAGGGTGGTAGAACGGTTGGTTCTGGCCGTGTAGCTACGATTATTGAGTAATCTTTAAATTAGAGCCAAATAAGTAAAATAAGCGCCGCAATCCTTTGAGAAATCAAGGGGTTGCGGTTTCTTAATGCCTAAAAATAATTAGTCGGTATAACTGCAATAGATAATGTAATCGATTCGGCAGCGAGCGGGGCAGACCAAATCATTTTGCTTCCCAATATGACAGGAATACGGAATATTGCTATGGCTTTCACGGCAATTCCCCTGCATATGGCAATGATATCGGATTGTTTTGTCCTCTTTGTGGAATAGAGCAACGATGTATAGATTAAGTTTAAAGCCATGGGAATAAAGGACAGGCTGAAAACAGGCAATGCTTTTGAGGCTGTTTTTATTAGTTCCTGATTCCGGCTGAAAATGCGGATGACTGTTTCATTAAAAAAATCAGACCGGCAGAGACCAAGATTGACAGCACAAGATAGGGAACATGGAAACAAGGGCGACTGAGAATGTAGTGAACGGAACACCGATGTTTACGGCACCTAAAGCGGCAGAACCGAATCCCCGGCCTACGAAAATGCCATCCATGACATTGTACAGATAAGTGGCAAACAGGCTTCCAACAGCCGAAAGATATAGCTGCATAATCGTTTTACATGGGAACTCATGGCAAAAACCTTGCTTAAATGAAAAAATGTAGGATAAAATCCATTGGATCTTATCCCACCTCAACAATCAAGTTGATTGCAAGTCCTCTGACAAGCATATAAATATATTTAATACTTTTTGCAAAAAAGTCACGTCCTGTTTTTGGCTTACCGTTGCTTGAATTTGATGGTTGTATTTCATTGGCCCAGAACTATTTATAAATTACTTTTCCCGTCAATGGCAGGGGATGTTTTAGTTACAATAGAAATAAATTTTTTCAAGAGAGGGCTTTGTGAGCTTCTCTTAAAAAAGACGCCATAGGACAATGGTTCGCTGTCTTTTAAAGGGATTG
>CAQOJF010000033.1:1841-34263 GCA_948848225.1 uncultured Eubacterium sp. | reverse complement strand
TTGCAACAAAGAATGCTGTATTTATGCGGATTGTGGCGTTTCGCAAACGCCTATATAAGGGATACTTTGAGAGGAGAAAGATAGAATGGAAGATAAGGTTACTGTAGGGGCGGCAGTTATCATGATCGGTGTATTTAGCTGCATGGCGGGTTGTTTATGTTTTATGATGCATAAAATCCGGCAGCTGGAAGCACAGAAAAGGGGGTACCAGAGTATTGTAAACCAGTCGTTGGAAACCTTTGCCCATGCCATCGATGCCAAGGATCGGGATACCAATGGACACTCGATCCGAGTAGCGGTATATTCCAGGGAGATTGCTAGGAGAATGGGACTTACAGAGGAAGAGCAGGAGCAGATTTATTATATGGGGATGCTGCACGATATCGGAAAGATTGGGATTCCGGATTCCATTCTCAAGAAGCCGGGAAAGCTGACGGAGGAAGAGATGGAGGTGATCCGAAGCCATCCTGCCATTGGCGGCGAGATTTTGAAAGATTTTACTGCGGTTGGAGGCATCAGCGCCGGGGCAAGGTACCATCACGAGCGATTTGACGGTACCGGTTATAATGAGGGACTAAAGGGCAGGGAAATTCCGTTGTTCGCCCGTATCATCTGCGTGGCAGACTGTTATGACACCATGTCAAGCAGACGGGTATACAAGGAACATAGGGATGAAGAATACATATTGAATGAATTCAAAGAGTGCAGCGGCAAACAGTTTGATCCGGACATTGTACCTTATATGATCGATATGATAAAGGATGGAACGGTAAAAAAATGGAATGGCAGGAGTTAGTCACCGGTTATGTCAGTATGCCCCGCAATAGCTTTAGCTAAATGATTAATTTCCTATATTGTGTAATAGTGATGGTTCGCTAACCATATAGAAAACAACATCGGAGACAATATGAAGTGATCTCACAATTGTAGATTCGTGGATTACGGCAATAACCTGTGGGCTGAAATCATCGGTAACTGAGACATCCAGCTGATGCTTGGCTGCACGGACGACGTGACGGCGGAGTATTTTTCCGGGCGCAGCGGGGAGATGAGCATTGAGGTCAGTTCCACGATGACGACCAGACAGACGATCGCGCTGGCTCAGGTAATTCCCCAGTACCGCCAGACGCAGGGGCAGGGCAGGAGAAAGCTGCTGACCCCGGATGAGGTACTGCGGCTGCCAAATACCGAACTGCTTTGTATTGTCCGGGGTTGCAACATCCTGAAATTAAACAAGCTGGATTATTCAAAGCACCCGATGGCAGAAAAGATGACCAGTGTTTCGATTATGGATTACCAGCCGCAGGTGAGTCCTGCAGCATGTTCCCAGACTGGCTTTGGCGGGGAGGAGGTGAAGGAAGTGCCCCGGTCGGAAAAGAGGGAAGAGAAAAAGACAATTCAAGAAAAGAAAAGTCTGTACCGTTCGGCACAGCCACCTGCGGATTTTTGAGCTAATATTTTAATATCAATAAATTTATAGATAAAATGACGATAAATTTATTGACGTATTATTCGCCTCGTCGTATAATAAATACAGAACAGGATATGCTATTGAAGGATTTGAAGGTAAAGTGAACGAGGTTTACTTGCGGTAAATAAGTTTACCTACGGTAAACCTGCAGAAAGGAGGCAATATGCAGCAGATGTCTGTTACGGGAATGCTGAAAACTATGATTCCTATTTCCCGTTTTAATAAAGGGGAAGCGAACAAAATTTTTGATGAGGTGGAAACAACAGGAACTAAAATTGTGGTAAAAAACAACAAGCCTGCCTGTGTACTGATTTCCCCGGCACAGTACGAATCGCTGATGGAAATGCTTTCGGATTTTATTCTCAGGGAAGAGGCAGAGGCACGGATGGAACAGCGGGATGATTCCGAGAACCGGACGCAGCAGGAGATGATGCAGGAATTTGGCATTACCCAGAGTGAACTGGATGCAGTGGACGTGGAACTGGAATAGGAGAATGGTTTATGAAATGGACAGTGGAATATATCAAAGAAGCACAGAAGGATTTGCGGAAGCTAGACCCGTATGTGCGGAAACTGGTTTTGAAAGCCATTGACAAGACTGCCGAACGTCCCCTGCCCCCACCGGATGGGATCGGGAAGCCTCTTGGCAACCATGCTTCATCAAAATTGAGTGGGTTTTATAAGATAAAACTTAAAAACCTCGGATACCGGGTGGTATATGATTTGGTCCGTGAGGGCAGTGTCATGAAGATTGTTATCATTTCCGTGAGGGATGACGAAGCGGTTTACAAAGAGGCAGAGCGTCGGATTGAGGGGTTGGTAAAACCAATGGAATAAGGTGCAGACAGGACATCCATGAGGTGTCCTTTTTGTATAGCAGCAATCGGATAACTTGATGCAGGACATCTCGAAAGAGGTGTTTTTTTTGATGCAATTTAGGAGGCAAAGCAAACAAGTTTGCTCAACAAGTTTCCCAGAGGAAACTTGAAAATAAAATTATGGAGGATGAGATATGCCAAGAAAGAAAGCAGAAAAACCAGAAGCAGTGGAAGAAAAGATAGAAAAAACCATGGATACGACTCCGGATGAGCAGAAAGAGGCTGCCCTGTCAGATCCGGACGAAAATAGTACGAAGGGTACCGAAGGTAAAAGCAGCGGTGAAGAGATTTCCCAGACTGAAACAGAAAATCTGGGAAATAAAGAGACCCCTTCATCCGGAACGAAGGGACAGGAGGCAGATTCCAAAATGGAAAGCCAGTCTGACGCAGAAGAGGCTCAGGAGATGTCTGAAGTGGAAAACGGTGAAGAAATTCCCCAGACCGATTCAGAAAATCCGGATAGTAAAGTGTATCCGACCGAAGACGCGTCAGGTGATAACAGGACTCCAAAAAATCCGGATCAGTCTGGCACAGAAGCAGCTCAGGATAAGAATACTGCAGATGCCGTGCCTGATTCGATGAAAACTCCCGAAAATCAGAACCAGTCTGACACAGAGGGGCAGAATCAAACGGCCCAGGGTCCCGGTGAAGTAAAGGCGTCGAAGAGCTAGGAAAAATACTGGATCTGTCAGACTGGCTTCAGCACAGGTGCTTGCTATCGACGGGCACTTGGTAGCCGAAACTGAAGCCGAAAAAGCAAGGAATGACCTGCTGGATTTAATGGAGTCCCAAAAGACGGGAAGGATCCTGACGGGGACGATTCAGGGAGTGGAACGGCAGGAAAGTAACCAGAGCCGTTCTCTGGCAGTCATCTACCACGGTGAGTTCAAAATCATAATTCCTGCAGAAGAGGCGGTGGAAGCACCAGATGATTTCCGAGGGAGGCTGCCGGAAGATGTATTGCACGACATGCTGAACAAACGGCTTGGTGCTGAGGTGGACTATATCGTCAAGGGCATTGATCCCCAGTCTGGGATTGCGGCGGCAAGCAGGCTCGATGCCATGCATGCCAGAAGAAAAGAATACTATCTGGGCACAGACCGGGATGGCAATTATCGGATTTATTCGGATTTGTGTGCGGAAGCAAGAGTCGTATCGGTGATCCGGGCAGGTATTTTTGTGGATCTGTTCGGTCTGGAGGTGTATATCCCGCTCCGGGAACTGAGCTACCAAAGGTGGATGGATGCGGCGGATGCGGCGATGTATTTTCAGTCTGGGCAGAGGATACTGGTCAAGGTACTGAGCGTGGATCGGAGTGACCGCAATAACATCAGGGTGACGGCATCGGTGAAGCAGGCAGGAGAAAATCCTTATGAGAAAGCACTTCGCAGGTATTCTGTAGGAAATCGGTATGTGGGGACGGTGAGCATGGTGGATACCAACGGTGTCTTTGTGGCACTCGATGGTGGTATCGACTGCCTTTGCAGTTACCCGAAGAGGGGCCGCCCGCCGAGGGGTTCCCGCGTAACTGTGCAGATACTGGGAATTAACAATGATTCCAATCGGATCTGGGGAGCGATTACCCATATCGCAGCGCCGAGATGAAAAGGAGGTAAGGATTTGAAAGCAGTAAAAAGGAAACTGGCAGCACTGGCTCTTGCAGGCATGTTAGTTGCCACATTGGGAAATGGGATTTCCGTTTCGGCTGAAAACCAGGGGACAGAGGGGACGGAGATACAAGTGATGGAAGCAGAACAGCTAGAGGTGCAGTTGGGAAAGGAATGGGTCGGACGGGAGTTTCAGTTAAAAACCGATGCCGGTCTGTATCCGGGGACAATAACGGTAGGAGAAGATGGCGTGCTGAGGACGGAGCTTGGCGGAAGCACACGATACATACTGACCCACATGCTTACGGGAAATCCGGATGTCGGCGGGGAAACTTCAGTTGCAGAAAAGTCTGTAACTAAAGAGCAGGCAGATGCACTGCTTGCTGACGAAGAAACGGAATTTCAGTCTGGGGAGAATCACTCTGGTGAAACAGGAACGGGAATGCAGCAGAAGGAACCGGCGGATGCCAGCACCGGAACGGCAGTAAAAGAGGGAGATGCCGAGCAAACCGTTTCTGACATTCCCATTAAACATCTTGTTTTGTTTTCGGCAGGGATGGCGGCGGCCGTCGGTGGTCTGATCGCCATCCATATCATCCAGAAACGAAGAGAAGATCAGGAGGAGTATGACGATCTTGTCATCATGGGGGTGATTGCCGTGCTGCGAGGAGCGCTCCATTATATCGAGCAGTACTGCAACCATTATATTGCCTTTAAGCTGCTTGCAATTATCCGGCATAAAGTATTTGCTGCACTGCGAAGACTCTGCCCGGCAAAGCTTGCGGGGCGGGATAAGGGAAATCTGATTTCTGTCATTACAACAGATATTGAGCTTTTGGAAGTATTTTATGCACATACCATTTCACCGGTTGCCATTGCCATACTGACTTCGCTGGCAATGATTCTTTTTATGGGGCAGTATCATATCTGCGCGGCTGTTTTTGCTATGACTGCTTATATTATTGTCGGGGCAGTGATACCTGTGTGTAATGGTCGCAGGGGGAGTGAAAAAGGCATGGCATACCGCACAGCATTTGGAGAGCTGAATAGTTTTGTCCTCAGCTCCCTCCGTGGTATGGATGAAACGATCCAGTACGGGGGTGGGGAGGACCGCAGGGCAGCCATGCAGAAGAGATCAGAGGAACTCAGCAAACTGCAGAAGGAACTGAGCAGGCAGGAGGGAGGGCAGCGTTCCGTAACTAATTTTATGATTCTTCTTTCTTCGGTTGTTATGCTTTTATTGACAGGGTATCTGCAGAGCAGGGGAGAAATTGGCTTTGAGGGTGTCATAACCTGCACGGTAGCGATGATGGGTTCTTTTGGGCCGGTAGTAGCGCTTGCCAGTCTTTCCAACAATCTGAACCAGACGCTGGCGAGTGGAGAGCGCGTGCTGTCCGTATTGGAGGAGGAGCCGGCAGTCAGTGAAAATCAGGGAGAAGGTGGACCGTCAGCTTTTACAGGGGCAGGCTTAAAGGAGGTATCATTTGCCTACGATGAGGACGTGATTTTGGAAAAGAATAATTTGAAGGCTGAAAAAGGGCAGATCGTGGGTATTCATGGTGTCAGCGGCTCCGGGAAGTCCACAATATTAAAACTGCTGATGCGGTTCTGGGATGTAAACAGCGGAACAGTGGAAATATCCGGTGAGAATGTGCAGACGATGGCGACTAAGAAGCTTCGGGATTATGAGAGCTTTGTAACGCAGGACACAGATATATTTCATGACTCGATTGCCGCCAATATTGCCATCGGAAGACCGGATGCCAGCAGAGAGGAGATTATTCAGGCGGCGAAAAAGGCATCCCTGCATGATTTTGTCATGAGTCTGCCGGAGGGTTATGATACGGAGGTGGGGGAGCTTGGCGATACACTGTCGGGTGGAGAGAGACAGAGAATTGGCATCGCCAGGGCATTTCTGCATGATGCACCATTGCTGCTTCTGGACGAACCGACCAGTAATCTGGATTCGCTCAATGAGGGGATGATTTTGAAGTCCCTTCAGGAGAGTTGTCAGGAAAAGACGGTAATCTTAGTGTCACACAGGAAATCTACGATGAGTCTGGTGGACAGGGTTTTTGAGATGAAAAAAGGAAGGGAGTCTTGAAAAATGCGAGGTACAAGAGATTATTATGTCGGACAAAGATTTTATGGAAATAAAAAATATATAGCTGGCATCTTGTTGATTGCTGTTTTGTTCCTTTCTGCCTGTGGTGGGGGCGATACGGCATATGAGAAACAGAAAGCAAATAAGGTAGAAAAAGAAATTTTTGCTATGGATACTATTATGAAACTGACTATATATGGGCAGAATGCAGAAAAAGCTTTCATTGAGGCGGAAAATCTTATTACACTATATGACAGTATATTTTCCGTCACTAATCCGAACAGTGATGTATCGAAAATAAACAATGCCAAAGGAAGCATAGTTTCTGTTTCTGAAGCGACCTATGATTTGGTACAACAAAGTTTGAAAATATCAGAACAAACGGGTGGGTTATTTGATATATCTATTTATCCGCTTGTTAAATTATGGGGGTTTACTACAGAACATCATAAAGTACCGGATGAAAATGAGATTCAACTTGCTATGAAAAATGCCAATTATAAAAAAATTGAACTCCTCCCAGAAAATCAAATTCGTATTGGAGAGGATATGGAAATAGATTTAGGTGCTATAGCGAAAGGGTATCTTTCCCAGCAGATAATAGAACTCCTTAAGAAGCAGAGAATTTCTTCTGCCATTGTTTCGCTGGGAGGTAATGTGCAGACGTTGGGAAAGAAAGAGGATGGAAAATCTTTTGTTGTTGGAATTACAGATCCGGGAGATGGAAACAGTATTCTTGGAACCTTGCCTGTGGAAAATAAGGCAGTTATAACAAGCGGGATTTACCAACGGTATTTTGAGGAAAATGGAAAAAAGTATCATCATATTATAGATACCCGCACTGGGATGCCGGCAGATAACAATTTAGCATCTGTAACAATAATATCAGAAAATGGAATAATGGCAGACGCATTGGCAACTGCTTTATTGGTAGCGGGAGAAAATGAAGTAAAAGATTAAAAAGTAGTGGCAGGATTTATGTCAGTGTGATACAATAATATCAGTCAGATTAGAACAATGTAGGGATAGTCTGGTGGTTGTCTTTCCGGAAACGGAAAGGAAGGTACATATGAATACGTTAGAGATTTTAACGCTTTTACTGGTTGTATTTGCAGCCATGTCATATACCGATAACCACCGTAAGAAGTAAGATGGCTATCCTCTACGGCAATAGGGGATAGCCTGTGTAACTTGTAAACTTTGTTTATTAAGTTTCCGGTGGCAATCATCGGACAAGCGAAATATCCTTTGATTGTTTCTAAGATGATTATAAACAATTTGCGGGCGTTTTGCAAGCATTTTGTTTAGAAAGATGGGGATGTTTGGGCATCCTCATTTTTGTGCCTTAGTTTTGCTCCTTCTCGAATCCCAGCCATTTCGTCTCATAGGTATCCAGATAAAACCGGTTGCCATACTCGTTTTCCACGTACCGATCTTTCCTGTGATACCATCCCCGCAGTTCGTCTCTTAGTTTGGAATCCGGGGAGATCGGTTCTACCCACATTTCCCCTTTCGTAAGTATCTGCGCCCATGTCAGTGGTGGTTCTGACAGGGTTTCCGGTACGGAAAAAACCGGTGGCGTTGTATAAAGGTCGCCTGCAGCAGAAAACGGAATGGTGCTTCCATCTGGCTGGACCAGATGTTTTTCAATCGAATTTACGAGTAGCCAGCCGTGTTCCGGCGACCAGAGCGGCTGTTCGTGTAAGACAGGCAGCGAAGCATGGGAAACCGGATTGGATGGGGTATTTTTATAGGTACTGATGCGTCCCAGCAGGTAATCTGTAGATACTTCGTATACATCTGCCATTAGTTCCAGTTTTTCAATGGAAGGGGATTTCCGTCCGCCCTCCCAGGCACTCAGGGTAGGCTGGGAGACACCGAGCAGTTTCATGGCATCGGCTACTTTCAGGTGTTTCATTAATCTTGCGTTTCTAAATTGTCTTGGCATTTCTAAGCCTCCAATTGTAGTATAAATGTAATAATTTCTAATTATCTTATCAAATCAATTATATTTCTCTAATCCCATAATATCAAGTGTATATTTTGTTTTATTCATTTGGTTGTAAAATAGAACATAAGATCGTGTAATAATTATAAATCAAAGAAGGAGGAACGAACAATGGAGAGTCCAGAAAAAAAGTTTGGCGATGATTACCTTTACCGTATGCGGGAAGAGGAACTATGGAAAGTGGAAAAAAGTGCAGAGTTTCAGGAATTAAGAAATAAGGCAGATGTGTTGTCCGGTAAGTTTCCAATTATTACAGATCTGTTTGAGGGAACCCATATGGAGGATGCCCATGAGTTGACAAAGGAGGAGAGGCAGGTCATTAGAAATTATGTGGAAATTCAAGGCAGAATTATGGAAATACATGAGTTTGCACATTATTACCGGGGACATGGAGATTGTATTCTGCATTTGAAACGATGTGGTTTTTTTGACGAGGGGGAGGAAAACAGACTGAGTTTAAGAGACATGACAGAGTTAATTCGGATTCACGATACATATAAGGCATTGAACAGTGCCTTGTTTGGAGAGGAATTAGTACTGGACTTTGCGGATGGCTATATTGGTTCTTTGGGAAGGATATATAAAATAATTGACGATAATACACCGGATAGTATGCAGCATATTTCTTCAGAGATATTAGCGGATACATCCATGGACGCGGAAAAAAGGGCAAAACTATTGTTACAGGGAAAAGATTTATGACGTAATAAAAAATATATGCGGTGGAGGAGAGCCTGGTGCCGGAAATACCGGACTGGTACATCATTCCGCAGGAAGTGGTGGAAATCTGCAGGCACGCAAAAGAAACGACAGGGAAATCCATGCAGATGCGGAACTTCCTCTTACGGGGACCGGCAGGAACCGGTAAGACAATGGGAGCGAAGGCGATTGCGGCAGGGCTGCATCTTCCCTACATGAAATACACCTGTTCGGCAGGCACGGAGATTTTTGACTTTGTGGGAATGATCTTTCCGGATTCGGATTCCGGTTCGACTGGGGATGCTACACTGGACAAAGAACTTGCAACGTTAAGAAGCATGGGTGGCATGACCTATGAAAATGTAGCCAAGCTTATCGGTCAGATTGAAAATGCCCGCGGTGTTCCCAGTCTGGACACGTTAGTGAAAATATCCGGTGCACTGGGGGTGACGGTTGACCAGTTGCTCAAGGAGAATTATGTAAATCCGGAAATGGTGTACCTGAAGGAAATATCCGAGCGGATTGCAGCATATTCCGCACGTCAGAGAATTATGGCCTGTGAGAGCCTGCTGAATTACCTGGATTCTCTGGAAAAATTTAACCAGTAGGGAAGAGGGGACTGGAAAGTATCTTTTGCAGACAAATCCGGATGGCATTCCGCCATCTGGTCTAATATTGTTTTAGGGTCAGTGAATCATACGCACTGGTTCATTTATGCGTTGTTAAGCGGCTGTGCTATACGAAATCGTATAGTATGGTCGTTTTTTGTTTGCAGCAAAGGAGGTGGTTTTCCCAGACTGAAAATCATACAAAAAAATGTAACAGACGGATACAACATGAAACAGACATGCCATCACGGTATGTCTGTTTCTGCCTGATGGCATGTCTTCAAAAAAGGAGGCATGACGGATGAACCATCAGGAAAAATCCGAAAGAGATTCTGAATTATGTAAAAAGACTGGAAAGGGAAAAGGGCATTGTTTATGTAGATGCATTTCCGGAAGAGTTATGGGTATCTGAAAATCCAGAAAGAAACTGGATACAGGGACTCACAGAACCGGAAGGGTTTCGGTTTGAAGAGGAACGGCTGGAAAACGCATTTCATACGCTGTCTGAGCAAAGGAAGGAGATACTGACCATGCTTTTTGTGGAGGAACGGACACCGAAGGAGATTGCCGGTCAGATGGACTGTTCCCTGCAGCATGTGTATAAACAGCGTTCTCAGGCGTTGAAGCAATTAAAGCAGATGTTAGAGAAGGGCGGTGTGGAAAATGAATAAGGGAGAATTTCGTTCCATTCTGATAGGTGCTGTGTCTGGAAACCATGAAGATTTGGAGAAGATACTGGAACTTTATATGCCTTTGATTGAGAAGAATAGTTATCTCAATGGCAATATAGATGAGGATTTGAAACAGTATCTGATGATACATATCACATTACAGATCGGAAAGTTTCCACTGTGATATTGGTTGGGAGAAACCTGACCCTTCAGTGTAATTATTTTATACAAATTTTTTATGCAGGGGTTGAAAATACCGGGGATTAAATTGTCTTTGTTTGTATAGGCATCCCTGTGCCATGAACCTTGACAAATAAACAGCCTCAACTGATACGTTACCCTGACACCGAGCGGCTATCCGTCTGTCCGACAGGCAGAACCAGGAGCACTGATATGGAAGCGGCACTTCCATAACGCGGAGATGTGCCAGGGGGATAATGATACTTCTGTAAAACGCAGCCCGGCCACAGTGAAGGCGGGGAGATGAGATTTCTATGGATCTGTTCGCCGCAGGCATCAGGAAGAGGCAGAATTTTTAAGGAAAGGAAAAACATTATGGAGAAAAAGAAAGAAGTTCCGATATGGGAGAAGGCATGTATGACTATTGAAGAGGCAGCAGCTTATAGCAGTATTGGAATCAATAAGATAGATGAGCTGGCAAAGATGCCACGTTGCCCTTTCGTGTTGTATGTGGGACGAAAGAAACTGATAAAACGGAGAGAGTTTGAACGGTTTATTAGTGAAAATATTGAGTTATAAAGAGAAATGAAACTTTCGAATTAGAAAGAGAATATAGACTTATGGGCTGTTATATGGTAATATATAAGTTACTGTATTTGGGCTTCTTTGCTGAAAGGAGTTATAAAATATGGGAAAAGACTTAATGGGAAGGAGCTGGGTGTCGGAATAAGCCAACAGAAAAACGGGTTATATTCGGCAAGGTTTGTAGATAAATTTGGTAAATGCAGACAGAAGCGGTTCAAAAAGTTGCAGGAATGCAGACAGTGGATTGCAGATGCAACCTATGTAGATGAGCATTGTAACATTTTGCAGGCAACGGATATTATGGTGGACGCATGGTTTGATTATTGGATTGATATCAAGAAAAAGACGGTGAGACCTAATACGGTCCGCAATTATACGGAACGATACAATCGGAATATTAAGAAAATCATTGGGAAAATGCTGTTGTCGGAAGTAAAACCTCTGCACTGTCAGAAGATATTTAGTGATATGGCTGATGAAGATTATCGGACAAGCACGATCTATCAGACAAGAATTGCTTTATTCAATATGTTAGAGTTTGCCAAAGAAAATGATGTGATCCGCTATAATCCATGCAAGAAGTCAGTGAAGAGTGACATGGGTAAACCTTCGCAGAAAAAGGAGGCGCTGACGGTAGACATACAGAAAGTGTTTTTGGAGTATGCGAGAGGTCAAAGTTATGAGTATCAGTATCGTTTTATTCTGCAGACCGGGTTACGGACTGGTGAATTGGTTGCTTTGAAATGGGAAGATATAGATTTCCAGAACAAGACACTGAAGATTCAGCGGTCTATGGAGTACGGATATTCGGTAGGCGAATGGAGAATTGGAGAGCCCAAGAGCAAATCGGGTTACAGGACGATTCCACTGACAGATGAGGTTATCGACATATTGAAACGCCAGAAAGAAAAAAATAAGAAAATCAAAATAATTTCATTGGAATGAAGCGAATTTGTGTTTTTATGCAGGAAAGGTACGCCAATTAAGAACAGTACATATGATACGGCTCTGTTTAAGATTTGTGACAAGGCACAGATTCCGAGATTTTCCATGCATGTATTGCGCCACACATTCGCGACCAGATGTATCGAAGGCGGCATGAAGCCAAAAACGCTGCAGATTATTCTGGGACATTCCAATATTGGAATTACTATGAATTTATATGTTCACACTACCGAGGAGGAAAAGCTAAAGGAAATCGAATTGGTAGCGGATGCCCTTAATGTTGTATAAAAATGGTGCACTAAATGGTGCACCTAGCAGTAAGGGGATGTCAGAAAAGCCATAAAATAAAGGAATTTTAGGAGGAATATAGAAAAATGAAACTAGGCATAGTAGGTCTCCCCAACGTGGGAAAAAGTACACTTTTTAACTCGCTGACAAAAGCCGGAGCGGAATCAGCTAATTATCCCTTCTGTACCATTGATCCCAATGTAGGCGTGGTGCCGGTGCCGGATGAGCGGCTGGAGGTGCTCTCTGAGATGCACCATTCGGCAAAGACCGTGCCGGCGGTGATCGAATTTGTCGATATTGCAGGACTTGTAAAAGGTGCTTCCAAGGGCGAGGGACTGGGCAATCAGTTTTTGTCCAATATCAGGGAAGTGGATGCCATCGTACACGTGGTCAGATGTTTTGAGGACAGCAATATTGTTCATGTGGACGGAAGCATTGATCCGCTGCGGGACATCGAGACGATCAATTTAGAGCTGATTTTTTCAGATATAGAGATTTTAGAGCGGAGGATTGCAAAAAGTGTTAAGGCCGCCAGAGCAGATAAGAAACTGGCTGGCGAGGTGGACATGCTGAACCGTCTCAAAGAATTTTTAGAAGAAGGGCATCTGGCGAAGAATTTTGAACTGGAGAACGAGGACGAGGAGGCGTGGTTTTCGGAATACAATCTATTGACGTCAAAGCCGGTGATCTATGCGGCGAATGTGGCGGAGGAAGATCTGGCAGATGACGGGGCTTCCAATGAGCAGGTCAGCAAGGTGCGAGAGTTTGCCAAGGGAGAGGATTCAGAGGCATTTGTGATCTGTGCTCAGATCGAGCAGGAGATCGCAGAACTGGATGAAGACGAGAAGAAAATGTTTCTGGAAGATATGGGGCTTGAGGAATCTGGTCTGGAAAAACTGATCAAAGCGAGCTACCGTCTGCTGGGACTGATCAGCTATCTGACTTCCGGGGAGCAGGAGACCAAGGCGTGGACGATCACCAGGGGAACGAAAGCACCCCAGGCGGCAGGAAAGATCCATACGGATTTTGAACGTGGATTTATCCGTGCCGAGGTAGTAAGCTATGAAAATCTTGTAGAAAATGGCGGCTACAACGGAGCAAAAGAAAAAGGACTGGTTCGTTCTGAGGGAAAAGAATATGTGGTACAGGATGGCGACGTGGTGTTATTCCGTTTCAATGTGTGACATGTCGGATCAAAAAGATAGAAAGAAGGAAGAGTGAAAAATAAATTTTTCACCCGGCAAGTTTGTGACTGCGCGTTGCTTGCACAAACATTGCTTGATGCGCAAAAGCAGCGAAGAAATGAGGAATTAACATGAACGGAGCGGATATTGCATTTCCCAATCTGGGAATTTCCATACCAGAACTCCCCAAAGGGATAACGATTGGGGGATTTACCATTGCATTTTATGGGATCATTATGGCGGTGAGTATGCTGGCTGGTCTTTGGATCGCCTGTCTGCAGGCAAAAAGGACTGGACAGAATAAAGAGACATATCTGGATTTTGCTATCTATGGGATTATCTTTTCACTGATTGGGGCCAGGCTGTATTATGTGATCTTTAGCTGGGATTCCTATAAGGATGATCTACTGCAGATCTTCAATACCCGTGGGGGAGGCATGGCGCTTTATGGAAGCGTTATTGCGGGAATTTTGACAGCGGTTATATACTGCCGGGTAAAAAAATACAATTTCTTTTTATTGGCAGATACGGCAGTGGCGGGATTGATATTGGGACAGATCATTGGGCGGTACGGAAACTTTTTCAACAGAGAGGCATTTGGAGAGTATACCAACGGTTTATTTGCCATGCGCCTGAAAGTGAGTGAAGTAAACCCTGCCAACATTACTGATATGATGCGGGAACATATGCAGACCATTGACGGTGTCAGCTACATCCAGGTACATCCTACCTTTTTTTATGAGTCATTGTGGAACGTGGGTGTCCTTATATTGATTCTGATGCTGATCAAGAAAAAGAAGTTTAATGGAGAAATATTTATTCTTTACATGGTGGGATATGCTCTGGGGCGTGTGTGGATCGAAGGGCTTCGCACGGATCAGCTTCAGATCGGTTCGACGGGAATCGCCGTATCCCAGATACTTGCCGGCGTGATTGCTGTTGTCGGGGCTGGGATCTGGGTGTTTGTGCGAATTCGCCTGCGAAGGAGGCCAGCGGTATAACAACTATATTATCATGAATGGCTTTTTTAAGAGACCTGAGCTTTTCTGCCAGGTCTCTTTAGTATATGGTAAAGTATTTCGTCTCAGAAGAATCAGCTTTGATGATTCTTCTGAGACCCGTGGTTTTCAGCTTGGTCTTAATCTGGCATGTAAAAATAAATGAAATTGGATATTTTAAAAATACCACTTTTGCGGTATAGTTTGTCCTGAACATGTTCGTAAATAGGATCAGGAGGATTTCCAATGAATGAGAGATATAAATTAAACAAAGAACTGGCGCAGATGCTGAAGGGTGGAGTCATTATGGATGTGACGACACCAGAGCAGGCGTGCATTGCAGAAGAGGCAGGAGCTTGTGCGGTTATGGCGCTGGAGCGTATACCGGCAGATATCCGGGCAGCGGGAGGCGTAGCACGGATGAGCGATCCCAGGATGATTAAGGGAATTCAGGAGGCGGTATCCATACCGGTTATGGCAAAATGCCGCATCGGGCATTTTGTGGAAGCGCAGCTTCTGGAAGCCATTGAGATCGATTACATCGATGAGAGTGAGGTGCTCTCTCCAGCAGACGACAAATATCATATTGATAAAACGAAATTCAAAGTGCCTTTTGTGTGCGGTGCCAAAGATCTGGGAGAGGCATTGCGGCGGATCAATGAGGGAGCCGCCATGATCCGTACCAAGGGAGAGCCGGGAACCGGGGATGTGGTACAGGCGGTGCGCCATATGCGGATGATGAACCGGCAGATGATGAAACTTACCTCCCTGCGGGAAGATGAACTGTTTGATGAGGCAAAAAATCTTCAGGTGCCTTTCGAGCTGGTGCAGTATGTCCATAACAAGGGAAAGCTTCCTGTGGTAAACTTTGCGGCTGGTGGAGTGGCGACGCCAGCGGATGCAGCGCTGATGATGCAGTTGGGAGCAGAGGGTGTATTTGTGGGATCTGGCATTTTTAAGTCTGGCAATCCGGCGAAGCGCGCCCAGGCGATCGTGAAGGCCGTTGCTAATTATACAGATTCTAAGTTGATTGCTGCGCTTTCAGAAGATCTGGGAGAAGCGATGGTGGGGATCAATGAGCAGGAGATCGAGCTTCTGATGGCAGAGCGGGGCAAATAAAGGATATCTGCCTGTGTTTGGAGGCGAGAAGGGAGTAGGATCATGCGGATAGGAGTACTTGCCGTCCAGGGTGCTTTTGCGGAGCATATTCGGGTGGCAGAAGAGTTGGGAGTAGAATGTGTGGAACTTAGACAGGAACGGGATGTGGAACAGTCTTTAGACGGTCTGATTCTGCCGGGAGGTGAGAGTACCGTCCAGGGAAAACTGATCCGTGAACTGGGTATGTATGATAGGTTGAAAGGAAGGATCACCGGTGGACTGCCAGTGCTGGCCACCTGCGCCGGTCTGATCCTTCTGGCAGAAAAGATTGCGGACAGCGATACGGTACATTTTGGGACACTTCCAGCAGTTGTACGACGGAATGCCTATGGAAGGCAGTTAGGCAGCTTTTATGCGGAGGAGGAATTTGGAGATCTAGGAAAGATTCCCATGACTTTTATCCGGGCTCCTTATATTAAAGAGGTAAAGCCTGGTGTAGAGGTGCTGGCGGAGGTAGACGGGCATATTGCAGGAGTCCGTTATAAAAACCAGATCGCCGTGTCCTTCCATCCGGAGCTGGATCATAACCCTGCCATCCACAGACAGTTTATCGAGATGTGCGGAAAAGTAAACAGGTAGCCTGAGGGCGCCGATTTGAATTTTGTTTCAAATCGGCGCCCTCTTGCGCTGTGGCTAAACATTTGAAATTTTCTGATTTACTGCGTCAACCGCTCTTTTTGAAAATGGTATGATATTATAATAAATCAAGTTTTGTGTGATTATAAATCATGGACTATTTTACAATAATTTTGAAGGGCTGAATAACGATATTGCCAGATTTCGCGCGGATCCCTTTGTGGCATACAACGAGCAGGATGGGATGAAAGTATTTACTGGCGGGCCCCAGGGAGGCATCGTGCAGACCCCGGAGGGAGGGTGGTATTCCAGTATCTGACAAAGGGGGGGCGAAGGTAAGTCTGCGGCAGAGGTTCTGCCGGAACGCGCCTCACAAGAGACAGTGGCTTTTTCTTCCAGTAAAAAGGGTGTGGTATCGGTTTCTGCTAAGGGAATGGTAAAAGCGGTTGCGCCTGGGAAAGCGAAGATTACCATCGCGGCGAAAGATGGAGGCGCAAAGGCTGTGCTTCCTGTCCAGGTGGTGAAATAGATTGTCTCTTATGAGAATTTTAGTCCCGGGCGCTTTAGAAAGGGAAAAAATACCAACCAAAAAAGGTGAGGATGGCTCAACAAAAAATTACAATTTATTACAAACACCATATCTAGTGCTGGATATGGTGTTTTGCTTTTTGTAAAAGCTAGATGTAGTGGTTGGTTTGTATCGAAGCTATTCGGCAAAGAGGAGTTACATCGAGTGTGTGCCAAAAAAATGCTTGCCTAAATCCCTAAAGTGGAGTAAAATCTAATTAAAAGTGGAGCGAAGTGGAGTAAAGTGGTTTGAAGTGGTGGTTTAAAACATGCTTTTAAACATGCCGCCACAGGCAGCATAAACATTTTCATGACTAAAAACACCGGGCTGGTCTCATCTCCGATTCGGTCCGTGCTTAACAAGCGCCACTGGCGCTTAGCACCGCTGCTACGCAGCTTTACCAGCCCTCCACCATTCGGAACTCCCGCACTGCTTATCGCATTGCTCCGTTCCTCATGATGGACGTTCGCACAATCATGCGAAATATTCATGCAAGCATGATATTTCTCATGACTTTGCTCACTGTTTTAGTCACACTTTTCACGGAGGGAAGTTGGTGAAGTCTTATGTTCATGGGTACTTATGAACACAGTATCGATACAAAAGGAAGAGTCATCATCCCGGCAAAGTTCAGAGAACAGCTCGGGGATTCTTTTGTTGTGACACTGGGACTGGATGGATGTCTGTTTGTGTATCCAGAGAGTGAGTGGCAGGACTTCGTCAAAGAACTGAGAGAACTTCCGGGCA
Organism: uncultured Eubacterium sp.; assembly: GCA_948848225.1. Lineage (GTDB taxonomy): Bacteria > Bacillota > Clostridia > Lachnospirales > Lachnospiraceae > Eubacterium_F. The sequence goes on along the minus strand of CAQOJF010000033.1, from coordinate 16,988 downwards.
GCAAGGAAGCCCGTAAATTACAGAGATATTTCATGGCAGGAGCTGCACCCTGCGATGTGGACAAGCAGGGACGCGTTCTGATTCCCGCCAATTTGAGAGAAAAGGCAGGATTGGAAAAGGATATTGTCTTTGTGGGAGTAATGAGTAAGATCGAGATATGGAGCAAGGAACATTGGGATGAAAATGATGACTTTGAAAATGTAGATGAGATCGCAGAACATATGTCTGAACTTGGACTTTCGTACTGATCCTGGTGCCTGGATGCTGCCAGACCAGGCGGAGCGGACAGCTCAATGGCTGAATGGAGGAAACGATGGAATTTAATCACATATCAGTGCTGTTAAAGGAATGTATCGAAGGTCTGAATATCGATCCAGAGGGAATCTATGTGGATGGTACTCTTGGCGGAGCCGGCCACGGTTATGAGGTCTGCAGACGTCTTTCTGAAAGGGGAAGGTTCATCGGCATCGATCAGGACGAGGACGCCATTATGGCATCGGCGGAGCGTCTCAGTGAATTTGGAGATAAAGTTACGATCATAAAAAGTAATTATGTTCATATGAAACAGATACTCGCCGAACAGGGGATTGATAAGGTGAATGGCATCCTTTTGGATCTGGGTGTATCGTCCTATCAGTTGGATACGGGGGAGAGAGGATTTTCTTACATGACAGATGCGGCGCTGGATATGCGGATGGACCGCACGCAGACGCTGACTGCTGCAGATGTGGTGAATTCCTATCCAGAGGAGAAATTATGCCAGATACTTAGGGATTATGGAGAAGAGCGCTTTGCCAGAAGTATCGCAAAGCATATTGTACAGAGACGACAGGAAAGGGCGATAGAGACCACAGGAGAATTGGTGGATATCATTCGTGCTTCCATGCCCGCAAAGGCCAAAAAAAGTAAGGGGCACCCGGCGAAACGAAGCTTTCAGGCGATCCGTATTGAGGTCAACCATGAGCTTGAGGTTCTCCAGGAAGCGTTGGGAGATATGGTGTCGCTGCTGGCAGATGGAGGAAGGTTGTGTGTCATCACCTTTCATTCGCTGGAAGATCGGATGGTGAAGAATTTTTATCGCAGGATGGAACATCCCTGCACTTGTCCGCCAGATTTTCCGGTGTGTGTCTGTGGAAATAAAACAAAAGGGAAAGTGATTACAAGAAAACCGATTCTTCCAGGGGAGGAAGAACTAGCAGGAAACAAACGCTCAAAGAGCGCTAAACTTCGAATCTTTGAACGGAGAGACTAGGGGGATTTATTGGATGGCAGGAAAGACGACTTATATATACGGAAATACGGCGCGAAAGCTAAGCGCAGAGCCGGCGAGGCGCATCGAAGGAGAGCCGGGCAGGCGGCCCAGGAGAAGACCGCAGCCGGTGAGAAGACGGGTAGACCGAGTTTCCGTCGCGCTTATCGTAATAACATTTGCCATAGCGTTCTCAGTGTGCTATTATTATCTAAAACTGCAGTTTCAGAATACCTATCTTAGTAAAGGTGTGGTAGGACTTGAGAGCGAAGTGGTGGAGATGGAAAAGGAAAATTCCAATGCACTTCAGGAGCTAGAAGAAGAGCTGGATCTGGGAGCGATCTATAAAAAAGCAACGAAGGAGCTCGGGATGAAAAGTGCTAAGAGCGACCAGATTTTTACTTATGAAAGCAAAAAGAGTACACAGGTGAGACTGCATAATAAGTAGGAAAAGGTGAATTGGAATGGTGATCCGAAGAAGAGTCCACAGGATAAGAAGAAGACCAAAAAGATTTACAAGAGGGATGAGACAAACCCTCTTTCTCTTTTTGGTGTTTGTTTTTCTTCTGTTTCTGGCACTTGGCATAAGAATATACACGTTGAACAGGGACAATGGAGATGCCTATAAAAAGCAGGTGTTTTCCCAGCAGTCCTATACCAATAAAGTGCTGAGTTTCAGACGGGGGGCGATCAAGGACCGTAATGGTACGATTCTTGCCCAGAGCGTTCGTAAATTCAACCTGATTTTAGAGCCGAGAACGATTTTGGCAGATGCGGAGGTGAAGGCAGAAACTTTGGCGAAGATCGCCCAGTATTTTGCCTTTGATACCAGCAACATAGAAAAAATTCTTGCGGAGCGTCCAAAATCTATGTACCAGCATGTGGATGGGCTGAAAGAACTTACCAGGAAGCAGATCTCTGAATTTCAAGAGGAGATGAAGAAGAATAAAAAAATACAGGGCGTATGGTTTGAGGAAATATTTACCAGAGAGTATCCGCTGGATACGATAGGTGCTAACGTTATAGGATTTACTTCCTCAGAAAATCAAGGTACCTATGGTGTGGAGGGGAGCTACAACGATAAGCTCAACGGAAAAAATGGCAGAGAGTATGGCTATTTTGATGCCAATATGGATTTTCAGAGAACGGTAAAAAAGGCCGTGAATGGAAATTCCGTGGTGTTGACGCTGGACGCCAATGTACAGAGAATTGTAGAACAGCAGATCAAAAAGTATAATAGGGATGTAGGGGCAAAAAACATAGGTGTTCTGATAATGAATCCGAAAAATGGAGAGATACTCGCCATGGCTTCCCAGAACAATTATAATCTGAATGAACCAAGAGATCTCTCTCTGATGTACACCCAGGAAGAAATTGCAGGGATGGATGAAGAAACCACGACTAAAAATTTGATGGAGATGTGGTCAAATTTCTGTATCGCTCATGATTTCGAGCCAGGATCTACCTACAAACCATTTACGGTGGCAGCGGCGTTGGATGAGGGGACGGTAAAAGACTCAGACTCCTTTATGTGTACCGGAGTAAAAAACGTGGCGGGAACAGAAATTCACTGTGCGGTTCGCAGCGGCCACAATGTGGTATCACTACAGAAGAGCTTGATGGAATCCTGCAACAGTGCCCTTATGAAGATCGGAGAAGATCTCGGAAGAGCGAAATTTAGCAAATACAATAAGATCTTCGGGTTTGGTCAAAGAACAGGCATAGATCTGCCAGGGGAGAGTGCCGGATTAATTCATACAGAAGAGGAACTGAATCCGGTGGAACTCGCCACCAGCAGCTTTGGACAGACACAGACGGTGACGATGGTGCAGATGGCGGCGGGATTTTCTTCCTTGATAAATGGAGGAAATTATTACCAACCCCATATTGTTAAAGAGATTCAGAATGAAAACGGTGCGGTAGTAGAAAATACAGAGCCCATTGTGGTGAAGCGGACGGTATCGGAATCTGCCAGCCGTCTGATCCGAAAGTATATGAAAGCTACGGTGGAAGAAGGAACGGCAAAGCCGGCGCAGGTCAAGGGGTACTCTATCGGAGGAAAGACTGGAACGGCGGAGAAGAGACCAGTGACAGATAAAAAATATCTGGTTTCCTTTATTGGATGCGTTCCGGCAGAGGATCCCCAGGCCGTCGTATATGTAATCATCGATGAGCCCAATGTGGAGGATCAGGCCCACAGTACTTATGCCACAGAATATGCGTCGAAGATCATGAAAAGAATTTTTCCGTTTTTGGGGATCTACTCGGATGCGGAGGAGACTCCGGCTCCATCAGCAGAGGGAGGGCAACCGGCAGAGAACGACACAGAGCCAGAAGATGGAAAACCAGCAGAAGGCGCGCCGACTGAGGAAGAATAGGTATATCTTTATTCCCTTTCTAATACATTAATAAAGATATATGTTTCTGAGGAGGCAGTATGCTGGTCAGGCATAAGACATATCAAAGACAGAATCTGTTTTTGACGCTCTTTGTGTTTGCATTGATTCTCACCTGTATGATGGCAAGGCTTGGATATCTAATGATTTATCGGGCAGACTATTATGGGGTGCTGGCAAAGGAACTGCACGAGAGAGAGCGGGCGATCAAAGCTGAGCGGGGGAAAATTCTCGACCGCAACGGCAATCTTCTGGCGGGCAATGTTTCCGTGTCTACGATCTCTGTCATACACAGTCAGATCAAAGAGCCAGAGCGGGTAATATCCATTTTATCCAAGGAGCTAGAGATTGACGAGGCAACAATTCGAAAAAAGGTGGAAAAGGTTTCCTCCCGTGAGAAAATAAAATCTAATGTAGAAAAAGAAGTTTCCGACAGAATCCGGGGCTACCGTCTGGCGGGGGTCACGGTGGATGAAGACTATAAGAGATACTACGAATATGGATCTCTTGCCTCAAAGGTTTTAGGATTTACCGGCGGAGACAACCAGGGGATCATTGGTTTGGAAGTTTCCTATGAAAAGTTTTTAAAAGGAATCGACGGTTCCATCCTAACGATGACCACAGCAGGGGGAACGGAGATCAAAAATGGTGCAGAGGACCGGATCGAGCCAGTGGCTGGCTGGACGCTGACCACAAGTCTGGATCTGAATGTGATGAAGTATGCAAACCAGGTGGCGTATACCCTGTTGGAGCAGAAGCAGGCAAAGACGGTGGAGATCATTATTATGAACCCGCAGAACGGGGAAATATATGCCATGGTCAATGCGCCGGAATTTGATCTCAATCATCCCTATGAGCTGACAGAGGGATCGGAGGGATTGTCACAAAAAGAAAAGATGGATAAGCTGAATAACCAGTGGAGAAATTTGGCAGTCAGTGACACCTATGAGCCGGGATCTACTTTTAAAGTCATTACCACTGCGGCGGCGCTGGAAAAGGGAGTTGTGAAGATGACAGACACCTTTTCCTGTCCGGGGTATAAAATAGTGGAAGACCGCAGGATAAGGTGCCACAAGACCACAGGGCATGGTGCTGAAACCTTTTTGCAGGGGATCATGAATTCCTGTAACCCGGTTTTTATGGAAGTGGGAGCCAGAGTGGGCGTGAGTGGAATGTTTGAGGAAATAAATCGGTTCGGTATCCTGAAAAAAACCGGCATCGACGTGCCAGGAGAGGCGGGGACCATTATGCATAAGAAAGAAAATGTGGGTGCGGTGGAACTTGCTACGATGTCCTTCGGACAGTCTTTTCAGCTGTCTCCGATCCGGATGCTGACTTCCATCTCCCAGATTATAAATGGAGGAAAGAGCATTACGCCGCATTTTGGTGTCAGTGCCACGAACAGCGACGGGACAGTGATGAAAAAATTTGCCTATAACAGCGGCGAAGAGGTGATCACCGAGGAGAAATCCAAAGAGATCTGTGAGGCGCTGGGGCATGTGGTGACAGAAGGCGGAGGAAAAAATGCCGCGGTGGAGGGTTATATGGTGGGGGCCAAGACGGGAACTAGCCAGAAACTTCCCAGAGGAAACGGAAAATATATCGCATCCTGTATGGGATTTTCCCCAGTGGAGAACCCACAGGTGATTGCGCTGGTTCGCATCGATGAACCCCAGGGGCTATATTATGGAGGAACCATTGCAGCGCCGGCGATCTCTTCGATATATACCAACATCCTTCCGTATCTTCTCGGAGAATAACCCTTGCGATTGTGGCAGTAATGGAGTACAATTACAATTGCATGATTTGCAAAATAAATTTCGATAAAATGAGGTGTAAAAGGTGAATTTTAATTTAAGTATTTTGATGCCGGTAGTTATTTCTTTTGGAATTAGTGTGATCCTGTGTCCGATCATCATTCCCTTTCTGCGGAAGCTTAAGTTTGGGCAGTATGTGAGGGATGACGGTCCGGAGTCCCATCTAAAAAAGGCAGGGACGCCTACCATGGGCGGTCTCGTTATTCTGGTGTCGATCCTTCTTACGTCTCTGATCTACATAAGAAGATATCCCGATATCATACCAGTTTTATTTATGACATTGGGATTTGGGATCATAGGCTTTTTGGATGATTATATCAAAGTTGTGATGAAGCGTTCTCTGGGATTGAAGCCCCTGCAGAAAATGTTTGGTCAGTTTATCGTCACCGCTATTTTTGTATATTACTATTTCAATGTGGCGAAGATAGAGGCATCCATTGTGATCCCTTTTACCGGGGGAACGGTGTTTGCTATGCCAGACTGGCTATTTATCATCTTTGTATTTATTGTTGTATTGGGGACTGTCAATGGTGTAAACTTTACCGATGGCCTGGATGGGCTGGCATCGGGGGTTACTGCCATAGTAGCGACCTTTTTTACGGTAGCGGCGTTGGCGATCAATGCGGCTATGGCTCCGATTACAGGGGCAGTGGTGGGAAGTCTTTTGGGATTTTTACTGTTCAATACGTATCCAGCAAGAGTGTTTATGGGAGATACGGGGTCGCTGGCGCTGGGTGGTTTTGTAGCTTCCATTGCACTGATGCTGCGCATGCCGCTCTTTATCGTGATCGTTGGTTTGATCTATCTTTTAGAAGTGATCTCGGTTATGCTCCAGGTAGGTTACTTTAAGCTGACCCATGGCAAGCGGATCTTTAAGATGGCGCCGATTCATCATCACTTTGAATTGAGTGGTTTTTCGGAGACTCAGGTGGTGGCAGCCTTCAGCATTGTTACGGCGATCTTATGCCTGCTGGGACTTATGGCGATGTAAAGACGATGTATGAAAAAGTGAGGAATCAAATATGAATCTAAAGGATAAAAAGGTTTTGGTTGTCGGTCTCGGAAAAAGCGGAATGGCAGCATATGAACTATTGAAGAAGATGGGGGCGCTGGTGAGCCTCTATGACGGAAATAAAGAGATGAAGATCGAGTCGGTGGATGTGCCATTGTATCTGGGAGATCTTCCGGAAGAAATGTTTTCCGGGTTTGATTGTGCTGTATTCAGTCCCGGCGTTCCGCTGGATATTCCGGTAGCCAGATATCTGATTCATAACAGGGTGCCGGTGATCGGTGAGATCGAGCTGGCCTGGCTGATGGAGAGAGGGCAGGTGATGGGGATCACAGGAACCAATGGAAAAACCACTACCACCACGCTGACCGGTGAGATTATGAGAGCCTATAATCAGAAGACCTTTGTGGTAGGGAACATTGGAAATCCTTATACAAAAGAGGTATTAAAGAGTGAAAAAGATTCCGTGACAGTGGCGGAGATCAGTAGTTTTCAGCTGGAGACCATCGATACTTTTTCGCCGAAGGTAAGTGCGGTGCTGAATATCACACCAGACCACTTGAACCGGCATGGGACCATGGAAAATTATATTGACGCCAAGATCAGCATAACAAAAAATCAGGGGGCAGACCAGCTCTGTGTCCTAAATTACGAAGATGAAGTGCTTCGGGAGAGAGCCCGTCACATGAGATGCCGTACCTTGTTTTTCAGCAGTAGAAGGAAACTTAGTCAGGGTATGTACAAGGATGAGAATGGGAACCTGGTGATGGCGGAGGATGGAAGGGTGATCCTGAATCAGAAGGAAACCCGTCTTCCTGGGGATCACAACGCAGAAAATATCATGGCGGCACTGATGATGGTGTTTGAGATGGGAGTTCCAGAAGAGCTTGCGGTAGAGGTGGTACGGAACTTTCAGCCGGTGGAACACCGAGTAGAGTTTGTAAAATCTGTGAATGGAGTGGATTATTACAACGATTCTAAGGGAACCAATCCCGATGCGGCGATCAAGGGAATCCAGTCCATGGATCGGCCAACGGTGCTGATCGGCGGCGGATACGATAAGGGTGGCGATTTTTCTGAGTGGATCCGGAGCTTTGACGGAAGAGTGAAGCGTCTTTTGCTTCTGGGGGCCACTAAGGAGCGGATCGCTCAGAATGCAAAGGATTGTGGATTTACGGATTATCAGTTTGTGGATACACTGGAGGAGGCGGTGAGTACAGCCAGCGAGCTGGCTGCGGCGGGAGATGCGGTGCTTTTGTCGCCGGCATGTGCCAGCTGGGATATGTTTGATTCCTACGAGCAGCGGGGGAATATGTTTAAAGAATTAGTGAATGGTTTGGAGTGAGATCGGAATGAAAAAAAGCGGGCAGGACCGGGCCAATTATCAGCGGGAAAGTACCTTTGATTACAGTCTCCTGCTCATTACCCTTTGTTTGGTAGGGTTTGGGCTGCTGATGATCTACAGTTCAAGTTCATATACTTCACAGGTGAAATATAATGATGCTGCTTACTTTTTAAAGAAACAGCTATTTGGAGTTATTGCCGGAATCACGGCGATGCTGGTGGTGGTAAATATCAACTACCATGCCTACATTAAGAAGATACCAGGGCTGCGGATCCGGCTGGTCACACTGATCTATTTCGTGGCGGCGACGCTGCAGGTTCTCGCTTCCTTGATGGGAGCCGAAAAAAATGGTGCCAGGAGGTGGCTGATCATCGGCCCCTTATCGCTTCAGCCATCAGAGATCACCAAGATTGCAGTGATTCTGATCGCTGCCTATTTCATTCAGCTGCGTCCGAAGGAGATGAGCAAGCTACGGGGAATTGTGCGGGTGTTTGTGCCGGTGGGGCTGCTTCTGGGGCTGGTGGCGATGGAAAATCTGAGTACGGCTATTGTCGTCTTTATCGTTGCTTTCGGAATGTGTTTTGTGGCAGCGAAAAAAAAGTGGATCTATATCGGGATCATTTTGGTGGGGGCTGTATTTTTTGCCTTGATCATTCTGTTCGGAGAAGGCTTCCGAATGGAGCGGTTTCAGATCTGGTTGGATGTGGAGCACCATGAAAAGGGATTTCAGATTTTACAGGGACTGTATGCCATAGCCTCCGGAGGCGTATTTGGAACGGGGCTGGGAGAGAGTATGCAGAAGCTTGGCTTTATTCCTGAACCCCACAATGATATGATCTTTTCCATCATTTGTGAAGAACTGGGAATGGTGGGAGCAGGCATCGTTATACTGATGTTTATTCTTCTTCTTTGGAGGATCTACAATACGGCGGTGACGGCGCCGGATCTGTTCAGCGGATTGATTTGTACCGGTGTCATGATACATATTGCCACCCAGGTGATGATGAACATCGCAGTGGTGACCAACTCCATGCCCTCTACGGGTATTCCGATGCCTTTTATCAGTTATGGAGGAACCAGTGTGTCGATCCTTTTAGCAGAGATGGGGCTGGTCCTGGGAATATCGAAAAAACGGACTAAGACATGACACCATAACCTTTTAACCGCATATTTATAATATTATCATGAATATGTGGACAGCGAAAAAAACGGACTAAGACATGATACCATAACCTTCTAGCCGCATATTTATAATATTATCATAAATATGTGGATGGGGGATTCCGGTGTTAATAGAAGTAGAGGGTGGCAGAAAGGCTGCCGGGGAATTGACAGTGCAGGGTGCTAAAAATGCAGTTCTTCCTATGATCGCAGCCACAGTACTGTGCAGACAGACAACGGTGATTGAAAATTGTCCCAGGATACAGGATGTCTATTCCATGACAGCCGTACTAAAGGATATCGGTGCAAAGGTCAGCTGGGAGGAAGATAAGCTGATCATAGACACAGCTTCGGTGACCAAAAGCGAGATTACCCAAAAAGAGGTAGGGGATATCAGGGCTTCCATTCTATTTCTTGGCAGTATGTTAGGCAGGATGCAGGTGGCAGGAATCCGCCTGCCGGGGGGATGTTCCATCGGTGCAAGACCGGTGGACTATCATCTGGCAGCATTTTCTGCTATGGGAGCAGAGACCAGCCAGCAGGAGGATGTCATCTGTTGTGAGATCAAACACAAAGGGGAGGAGCGGGTTAAGCTTCCCTATCCCAGTGTGGGAGCGACAGAAAATGTGATCTTATATGCTGTGCTTCGGAAAGGGATTACGATTCTTGAGAATGCGGCAAAAGAACCGGAAATCAGAGAATTATGTGAGTTTCTCCGGCAGATGGGCGCCCAGATATATGGTGATGGGGAAGAATGTATCACCATCCAGGGTGTCAATGAACTGCAGGGTGTGGTTTACCGGCTCAAAACAGACCGAATCGCTTTTCTCACCTATGCGGCAATGGTGGCCGGAAGCGGTGGCAGCGCCTGCTTTAGGGTGTATGGTGATACCTTTGAGGCAGAGAAGAAATATCTTGCCAAGACCGGTTGCCACATGGAGACCATAGGAGACCAGATCAGAATCTCCGGTGAGGGCGGAATCCGGCCGGTTCCTTATATTCGGACAGAGCCCTATCCTGGTTTTCCCACCGATGCCCAGTCGCTATTTTTGGCTCTTTTATCCCGTTCCTACGGGGAGAGCCTGATCGAAGAAAGCGTATTTGAGAACCGGTTTCTTGTCGCCGGGCAGCTGAGGAAGATGGGGGCAGATATCGAGGTGGCGGGACAGCGCGCCTGTGTCAGAGGGGTGACAAGACTCCATGGAGAGATGGTTCAGGCCACAGACCTTCGCAGCGGGGCAGCGCTATTGCTTGCCGGCGTGATGGCAGAGGGAAGGACGATGGTAGATCAAAGTCATTATATACTTCGGGGATATGAGATTCCGGTAGAAAATATGCAGAATCTCGGTCTGTGCGCGAGATATGTGGTCTGATACAGCTATTGGGGGCAGCGGCGCACTGGCATGCTGATATAAGGAGATGGATGAAAATGAAAAATGTACCGTGGAAGATCGTGGTTCCCGTGACGGTGGCTGGTATTCTTTTGCTTGTCGTTCTTTTGTTTCAGGTAACGACAGTGACGGTGGAGGGTAATACTTTTTTTTCAGAAGAAGTAGTAGCCTCGGAAGTCTGCGGCAGTTTTATGGATAGAAATATTGTTGGTTCGTGGCTGAAAAACCATCTTGGTTTTTCGGTGAAACTGCCTTATGTAAGGGAATACGAGATCACCTATCCGGGAATGCATCAGATTCATATTAAATTGTATGAAAAAAAGATCATTGCAGGGATCGTATATATGAATCAGTATATCTACTTTGATAAAGATGGCATGGTGCTGCGGAGTTCCAGTGAGGAATTGCCGGATATACCATTGTTTGAGACGAAGACCATGACGACTTTCACCATCTATGAGGAAGTAAAGATGGAGGATGATGAGCTGTTAGGACAGATTATGAATCTTGCTAATCTTTTCCAGCATTACGGGGTGGACTGGTCACGGGTCATCTTTGACAACAATAATGCCGCCTATCTGTATGCGGGGGGGATCCAGGTGAAACTGGGGAAAAAGGACAGCTATGATGAGCAGATTTCTGCCCTTTCCAGTGTGCTGGCGAAAGCACAGGAAAATCAGCTTTCCGGAGAGATTGATATGACAAATTACCATTTAAAGGGAGATATCATTCTTAAGAAAAAATGAGTGCTGACAAAACAAAAAACTTGCAAAACTTGCATTTTTTACTTGATTATTTTTGGAAAAAACTATATTATATATAATATATGCTTTAATGCGCTTATATTCTATATGATTTTTCTCATCGTTTAGATTTTCTTTTTAGATAGAAGGAGGAACTGTAGTGCTAGAGATTATGAATAATGAAGCAGAATCCACCGCTAAAATTCTTGTGATCGGAGTTGGTGGCGCTGGGAATAATGCTGTGAACCGGATGATAGACGAGGGAATCAAAGGTGTGGACTTTGTCTGTGTAAATACGGACAAGCAGCATTTACGCAGCTGCAAGGCTCCCATGAGCATGCAGATTGGCGAGAAGCTGACCAAAGGGCTTGGGGCAGGAGCGAAGCCGGATGTCGGAGAAAAGGCTGCTGAGGAGAGCCGTGAAGAGCTTACGGAGATCATAAAGGGTTGTGATATGGTATTTGTTACCTGCGGTATGGGAGGAGGAACCGGAACCGGTGCGGCGCCGGTGGTTGCCCAGATCGCTAAGGATATGGGGATATTGACAGTTGGTGTGGTGACGAAGCCATTTAAATTTGAAGGAAAGCAGCGAATGACCAATGCGATGGGGGGCATTGACAAGTTAAAGCAGCATGTGGATACACTGATTGTGGTTCCCAATGATAAATTACTTGAGATTAGCGACAAGAGGACATCTATGGCTGAGGCGTTCTGCATGGCAGACCAGGTATTGCAGCAGGGTGTTCAGGGTATTACCGATCTGATCAATATGCCTGCACTGATCAATCTCGATTTTGCAGATGTTGTCACGGTTATGCAGGACAAGGGTATTGCACACATCGGAGTCGGAAGCGGAAAGGGCGAGACGAAATGTCTCGACGCGGTGCAACAGGCCATCACCAGTCCGCTGCTTGAGACAAGTATCGATGGTGCATCTCATGTTATCATAAATGTTTCAGGTGATATTGGATTGCTTGAGGCGAATGAAGCTGCTACATATGTCCAGGAGATGACAGGTGAGGATGCCAATATAATCTTTGGTGCTATGATGGATGAAGAACATTCCGATTCGGTTACGATTACGGTGATCGCTACGGGATTGGAAGAAAAAGATGCCATGTCACATTTTGGACGTTCCTTTAGCACAGGAAGCAGTTTTCTGGGAGAGACATCCGCTACGGTTTCTTCGATGCGCAGGCCCAGCTTTTTATCCGGCATGGGAAATCAGCCGCGCAGCACTGCGGGACAGTCTCCAGTGCTCAAGCCGGCTCAGCAGACTACTGTCGAAGATATGCCGGTAGTGAAAAGAACTGTGACGCCATTGAAGCCGGTAGCACCGTCAGAGAACCAGGATATGCAGGAAGGAATTAAAATACCACCATTTCTTCAGAAAAATAGAAAATAGGAGGACTAAAAGATGTCTATAATGGTTAAAACAATGATACAGGTATTATATATTATCATCTGTATCGCGATTGTGGTTGTCGTTTTGATGCAGGAAGGAAAAAATTCAGGGCTGGGTGCCGTTTCCGGTGCCGCAGATACTTACTGGAGCAAGAATAAGGGACGTTCTACAGAAGGTAAGATGGTAAAGATCACCACCGTACTTGGCGCTTTGTTTATCATTCTTTCCCTTGTACTCTGTGCAAACATGTAGATTCCATACCGTAAAATTGAGCCAGATAAACAGTAACCTCTGAAGAGTCTTTGTAAGGAAAGCTTCAGAGGTTTTCTTTAGTGTCTCCTGCTGGCTGACGACAGCCACAATATGAGAAAGAGAGGAAAAAATGGATAGAAAACAAATGGTATATCATTTCATATGTGAGGATGATTATAAACCGTTAAAGGGGAAAGAAATGGCATTGCTTTTTTGCGTGCCAAAAAAAGAAAGAAAACAGTTTCATGATATACTGGATGAATTGGTGGCTGAGGGAAAGATCATATTGGATCGGACAGGAAGATACCGGCTGCCAGAGGAAAATGTGAACACAGGAGTCTTTATGGCTACCAGCCGGGGATTTGGTTTTGTGCGTGTGGAGGGCAGGGAAGGAGATGTCTTTATTCCGGAGCCCTATATTTCCAATGCCTTTGACGGGGATATCGTAATGGTGCAGATTTTCCGGGAGGGGGACGGGAAAAAGCGCTGTGAGGGAAAGATCATAAAAGTTGTAGAGCGTAAAAATGAGACGGTGGTTGGGACATTTACGAGAAATAACCATTATGGATTTGTCGTGGTGGACCGGGAAAAATTTACCAGCGACGTCTATATTCCCAAGGGAAGGACAATGGATGCGGTCACTGGCCACAAGGTTGTGGTGGAGATTGAGGATTTTGGGGACGGCGTGAAAAATCCAGAAGGAAAGATCATAGAAATTCTGGGACACAGCAACGATCCCGGAGTGGATATCCTGTCAATCATACGGGGATTTGGACTGCCGGAAGATTTTCCAGAGGATGTGATGCGCCAGACAGCACAGATTCCTTCGGAGGTGACCAGTGAAGAGATTGCTGGCAGGATGGATTTTCGTGGTTGCCAGACCGTGACCATCGACGGAGAGGATGCCAAGGATCTCGACGATGCCATAACGCTGACCAAAAGAGAAGATGGGGGGTTTGAGCTAGGCGTGCATATTGCGGATGTGACGAATTATGTCACAGAAGCATCGGCACTGGACAGAGAAGCATTGAAGCGGGGGACCAGTGTGTACCTTACTGACCGTGTGATTCCCATGCTGCCCCATAAGCTGTCAAATGGTATTTGTTCTTTAAATGAGGGGGTGGATCGGCTGGCTCTAAGCTGTATTATTTCCTACAATAAAGAGGGGAAGATCCTGGATTCCCGCATCGGGGAGTCGGTGATCTGTGTGGACCGGAGGATGAGCTACACAGAAGTAAATGCCATTGTAACGTTGCGGGATGAGACCGCGCGGGAAAAATTCCGGGAACTGGTGCCGATGTTTGAGACCATGAAAGAACTGGCGGGTATTCTGCGCAAAAACCGCAAAAAGCAGGGATCGATTGATTTTGATTTTCCAGAGTGCAAGATCGTGGTAGATAGGGAGGGAAAACCTCTGGATATCGTTCCCTATGACCGGAACACTGCCACCCGAATCATCGAGGAATTTATGCTGGCGGCGAACAAAGTGGTGGCAGAGGATTTTTTCTGGCAGGAGATTCCTTTTGTTTACCGTACCCACGAGTATCCGGATCTGGAGAAGATCAAGGAACTGGCGGCGCTGGCAAGAAGTTTTTCCTATACGCTGAAGGTGGGGAATGAAGAGGTTCATCCGAGAGAGATCCAGAAACTGATCGAGAGCATCGAGGGCTCCGAGGAAGAGACATTTTTAAGCCGGATTACCCTGAGGGCGATGAAACGTGCCAGATACTCCACAGAAAACGATGGTCATTTTGGTCTTGCCACCAAATATTACTGCCATTTTACATCGCCTATTCGAAGATATCCAGATCTACAGATACACCGGATCATAAAAGAAAGTCTGCGTGGCGGTATGAGTTTACGGCGTCGTCAGCATTATGAGGACATTCTTCCCGGTGTGGCAAAGGCCAGCAGTGATCTGGAGCGCCGGGCGGACGAAGCGGAACGGGAAGTGGACAAGCTGAAAAAGACAGAATATATGAAAGACCGGATCGGAGAGGTCTTTGAAGGTGTGATCAGCGGCGTGACCTCCTGGGGGGTTTATGTGGAACTTCCCAATACCGTAGAGGGTATGATCCGTCTTGCAGATATGGAAGATGACAGTTATGAGTACGACAGTGAGAATTACAGGGTGACAGGAAAATACAGTGGAAGAGAGCTTAGACTGGGACAGAAGATAAAGGTGCAGGTGGCGCATGCTGACACCTTTACCAGAACAATAGATTTCGTGATTCCGAAGGAGGTTTAGGAAAATGGGGAAGGATACGGTAAAACTGATTGCCAACAACAAAAAGGCATGGCATGATTATTTTATAGAGGATAAATACCAGAACAATAGATTTCGTGATTCCGAAGGAGGTTTAGGAAAATGGGGAAGGA
>CAQOJF010000033.1:0-1741 GCA_948848225.1 uncultured Eubacterium sp. | reverse complement strand
AACTGATTGCCAACAACAAAAAGGCATGGCATGATTATTTTATAGAGGATAAATATGAGGCAGGCATTGAGCTTCATGGCACGGAGGTAAAATCCATACGGATGGGGCACTGCAGTATCAAGGAGGCATTCATCCGTGTGGAAAAAGGGGAGGTATTTGTATATGGCATGCATGTCAGTCCGTATGAGAAGGGAAATATTTTCAACAAAGATCCTCTGAGACCAAGAAAACTTTTGCTTCACCGTAGCGAGATCCGAAAGCTGATTGGTAAAATGGCGCAAAAAGGTTATACGCTGGTTCCCCTGCAGGTGTATTTTAAGGGAAGCCTGATCAAGATCGAGATTGCTCTGGCAAAGGGTAAGAAACTCTATGACAAGCGGGAGGACATCGCCAAGAAGGATCAGAAGCGGGCGGCAGAGAGAGAATTTAAAATAAAAAACATATAATGAAGGAAGAGAAGAAACTAAGCGGCGAGATGAATGTTTTCGCAGAAGATATTTCGAGCCCATAAGTGCTTTACATTTGGCTTTGTATAAAAAAATAAAAATAATTGTAACAAAATTGTAATAAAATTAACAAAATTGCATATACTCTACAATAAGTGAGGTAGAGTGTATGAAAAGAATTAAAGTTTTTGTAATGATATTGTACATTATGTTTGTGGTTGAAATCCTTGGTGCCTGGAGCAACACTCCGAAGGCCAAGGAGACGGCGGCCTTTACGGTAGCGATTAAGCCACAGATGATCATGGAAGAAAATGAGGCAGCGGCAGAGGAGCTGGCAGCACGTGTTGAATATGCCAATATAAAAGCGCAGGAAAGGATAAAAAACAATGAGTATTACTCCAGTGTAAATGAGGAAGAAGAAAGGGAACGGGAATATCGACTGGAAAAAGAACGTCAGAGAAAAGAACGTATCCGTCAAAAAAAGCGGGAAGAGCGCAGGATCCTGGAGAGGATCGTGGAGGCTGAAGCGGGAGATCAGGATCTGAAAGGCCGGATTCTGGTGGCAAATGTAATCATGAACCGCGTCAAGTCCAAACATTTCCCTAATACGATAAAGGCCGTTGTGTTTGCCCATCGGCAGTTCTCTCCGATCCAAAATGGCAGATACTATAGGGTTACCGTTTCCCAAAAGACAAAGAAAGCAGTAAAAAAAGCATTGGAAGGTAAGGACTATTCTGACGGAGCACTCTATTTTATGTGCCGCAGCGCCTCAAGCCCTTCCAACGTAGCCTGGTTTGACCGGGCTTTGAGAAAAATCATGACCTACGGCTGCCACGAATTTTTCCGGTAACTGTCAAGCCATGCACAAAAAGAAAAGAACGCCCTGGCAAGCTTGCTTGCAACAGGGCGTTCTTTTCTTTTTGTATACGGCGATCAGCCGAAGCGAGAAGAAGGAAACGAAGTTTCCGAAATCGAGCTTGCATGGCATGACAGTTGTAGAGCGGAGTTTTTTGGTGTAATGTATACGGCGCCCAGCCGAAGAAACTCAATAAAAAATTTTTGAAAAATAACGCTTTTTCGTTAAGGAAAGTGTCGTTTGTCGCAAGTTTATGTCGTTGGAGACATTTTGAGTAAATTGGGGAATTTATGTGTTATAATAGGGGGGTAGTGCTAGGCTATGGGTCTGGCTCAATGGCGTTCAAATTTGTGCCGTTGAGCTACATGGGAAGTGAGGTGAAGTGTGAAACAAATAAGTAGAGGAGATCCAAGAAAGAAAAGTATAGCAAATAAACCAC
>CAQOJF010000032.1:0-34291 GCA_948848225.1 uncultured Eubacterium sp. | reverse complement strand
CCACACTTACCTCCAATGGCTTGACAAAATTGATATTAGCGGGAAGAACATTTGTTCAAAGAAATGAAAAACTGGCTGACGGAACTTATCAGGAGTCTGTGGACGATATTATGATGGGTGAATCGCTGGCAGTGAGAAGTAACCAGATCGCATATCTTGTCCCTGAAGAGTTCATCCTAGATGGACACAATCCTCTAGTGGGGGCCGAGGTGGGGGATGATACAGATGCAAGGAATAAAGTAAATATTGCGGCTCTGAAAAGTCTTGCTGTTGGAAACGAAGGGAAGACGATGGCGGATTTCCTAAAGCCTGGCGAGGAAATTACAGCGAACTACAATAATAGTGGTCAGTATGTATACCTCTATCTGAATTTTAAGAGTGAAGTGGCAGCAAATGAATACTTTTCCTGTTATTATAACCAGGAAGAGGGATCGTCACCGAATAATTCCAAGCCGAATAAGGAATATCTGGATGACCGGGCACAGTCCTATATCGCTACGTTAGACGGAAGTATGAAGATTTCGCCGGCACTTTATCTGATCGCTGGTAATATCGTACATGATTATTATAGCAATACGGGTGCGAAGCAACAGTCTCCGAATTATTTTGATGGGACGAATAAACCGGTTAAGAGCCTTCTGGACGACGGGCAGTCAAAGATGAGAAATTATCTTGGGCTGCAGATGGCACTGCTTTCTTCTGGAAGTGAAAGTGTGGCAGATGTCCGTGGAATGCTGGATGATAAGAGCAAGGATGAGTTGGTTAAAAATGTAGTACTGAATATCATAGATACAAACGGAAATCCATCAGAAGAAGATAATAAATTTGAGAAGGACGGTGCTTCATTGCCGGATCGTATCGATAACGTTCCGGAATATGGCGACTGGAAAATCATTTGCCAGAATGATGATTATATGATCGATCCTGGCATTGACAAGGGAATCGTTCTCTGTGCTAAGAATGTGACGGTCAGCAGTAATTTTGAAGGGTTGATTATTGCCGGAGGAAAGGTCTCTGTCACTGCTGCTGGAAGCTACAAGGCGAATCCGGCTGTCGTGGGAGATATTTTAGATATCATTAAAAATCACAAGGACAAAGACTGGTGGAAATATTTCCGTTGTCTGGATGACAGGGAAAAACGTCCTGCGAATGTGGCAGAATGTATCAGCTATGAGGAATGGGAGAGAAACTCTGATTGATGAAGAAAAGAAGGTGATGTGGATGAAAAAATTAGGGAATTCAGGCTTTACACTGATTGAGGCAATCATAGTTATTGCTATCGTTGCGATTATGGTCGTAGGGGGCATATCTGGATTTGGTTTTCTGGATCTTGCCAATGCCTCGAAATGTTCTGCGAAGATCGACACAGGATTGACAAAACTAAAATCTCAGAACATGTCAAAAACATCATCTGTTTATATGCACTTATACTTTTACGATAACGATTATTATATTTTATATAACGATTCAAGTTCCTTTACTCCTTCGGCAGCAAATTATTCAGAGGGTGAAATTGTTGGAAATGAGAAACTTAGAGTCTATTTTGATAATCAGGATCTTTCTACGATTCCTACCAAATGTGTTTCTGTCGGCGTGAGGAGAAAAGATGGAGCTTTTACCAATACGGCTACACCTACAAGCACTATCAAAGTGGTCCGAACCTCCGATAGCAGTACAGCACATGAGGTCACGCTGGTAACCAGCACAGGCAAGCATTTTATTGATTGATCACGATGACAGATAGAGAAGAGGAGGGAAAGGAACGATGAAATTGAATAATAAAGGTTTTTCCCTGGTTGAATTATTGTTAGCGGTTGTCATTTCTACCGTTGTTTTTGGGGCAATTACAGCACTTATCGCCTTTTCTTCCAGAAGCATGCGGGATACCAATGCGAGAGTGGAACTCCAAAATCAGGCAAAGGACGCATTGAATCATATCGAGAGCTACAGTTTGGAAGCAGAACGGGCGTACTGGGACCAATTGAATCGTATTCTTATCTTGTTTTATGACGAAAAAGAAGGCAGCCAGATGATCAAAGATTTGGAAAATGGGGATAAAACATTGGATGATATCAAAGATATGCGATCAGATTCGTATGTGTACTGGTTTAAGAACAATGATGGAATTGCCGATATTGGCGGAGACTATAGCGTGTATTTTGGAAAATGTTCTCCCGCATCGACGCCAGCGCCTACCCCAGGACCAGCACCGACACTGATACCGGGGGCAATACCTACACCAGCACCGCCGGGTGTATCCATGCCAAGTATTGTAGACGTATCACAGATCACTGCGATCAATAGCCAGGAGGATTTACTGAAAAATTATCTTCTGGCAGATGAGGTGAAAGAATTTGACTGTAAGATTCTGGAGAATGGTGCCTCGAAAAAATATGTTTTGGATGTAAATATGGTCTTTGATGATAGTGTAGTACCAGAATATAGTTGTGGAAAAAGGATTTATATGAGAAATCAGTAGAAAGGAGCGCGGATTATGAAGGGAAAAAGAAATGTGCATAGTAGAAAGAGCCCTTTGATGCGGGGAATGATGTATGGCGGTTTTACTGTGTTGCTTACCTGTGTGATTGTTACCGCGTATTATTTGATATCAAATGGCGTCATTTTTGGTAAATATGTTGCAGACGAACCTTATATTGCACAGAAATATATTGACGATCCGGAACTGGTGAAGACAGAGACAGAGGCAAATCCGGATCTGACGGTAACTGCTAAGAATTCTTATAAATCTCTGAAAAAGACAACTCCTCTTGTGCAGACCGACTCAGGGGAGAAAATGATGGAATATCTGGGATTTCAGGAGAAGGAGGCGGATACCGGGAGTCCGCAGTTCTCAGGAAAGCGCACCATTATGTTTGATCTGGAAAATAAACTGCGCATTGGTGATCTTTATACTTCCATTTCCATCTTGGCAAAGGATAGTGGAAAACGGCTGAAAGTTTATTCTGCAGAATTCACAAAGACCAGAAAAGAGGATTCGGAGAAGAGGGTTCTTACTCTGTTTTCAGCCAATGAGTCCATTGTGACAAAGGACAAGGAGAGCTGCAGGACAGATGTAGCCTGGAATGCAGATTCCAGTGTCAGCTTTACCACAAAAAATCCGGATAAAAATGGAGGCATGCGTTTTTATGTAGACGGTGTAAAAAAGGAAGCTGTGAACCTGAAAGAGTACCGCTATTTAAAACTTGTGGTGGAGTCAGAAGAAGAGGCGGAGGTTATGGTCTGCGGCTATAAAGGGCTGCCTGAGGTTCCAGATACCAATGGTTCTACCCAGAAGGGAACGAAGGATAATCCCTTTATCATTCTGGAGATTGTACCGGAGTTGTCACAGCAGACCTATTCTGGCCTTGTGTCTTCACAGGAAGAGGGACTGCCTTTTGATCCCCTGGAGTTTACTTATGAGGCATTAAGAAAAAAGGGGGATAATATAAAGATAATAGATAAGTTTAAAAATGGTACAGATCTTTCCTATCAGGACAAACTGATAGGAGCCGACGGAAAGAATATTGATAATACAGGTATTCTAGGACTAGGCGGCTGGTTTAATAACAATAACGGTGGATTTCAAATTTATAATCCCAATGGTACGGTAATAGGTGCTGACAAAAGCTATGGACATGAAAAGGATGAACGTGTGGAGGCACCGCTGTTTTATATTGGGACTTACTATACAGTGGAAATGAGAAAGGATGAAAGTTTTGCTTCTGAGATCCTCACCTCTGGTGGGGATAAAAAAGAGATTGCCGAGATTCAGTCCGCACATCCGGAGGATTTTGTGGATAAAGATGGTAAAGAGATTCCATTCAAATATTTTAAAAATAGCAGGCAGTGGAAGTGGAGCTATGAAAAGGATCCAGAAGAAAATAAAGAGTACACGGTAAAATTTGAGAGCGATGCCCCGGAAGTGGAGACAGATTATGATAAACTGAAGAATGGCCAGATGACCGTAACCGAGTTTGCAAAAGCTCATCGTGAGCTCTTCGCTAGGACGACAAAAGGGGATGATGTTTTAGATAAGGAGATCGAGGGCACCGACAGCTGGAAACACGAGAAAAAATCTGAAATGATCGGGTATTTCGTGTTTGTAGGCAATGGAAAAGGTGATTTTTCAGTTGGTCCTTACGAAGCTCCGAATAAGAAAGTGCAGCCCTGGGAAGATAAATCCCAGAACCGTTGGAAATATTACGAAAAACTCAGTGATATCCCAGCGGATATAACATACAATGAGATCTGGCCGGAAGGGAAACAGGGCTGGGAAGTACAGAACGCATTTAATAATCTGAAAGTGGGAGACGGATTCCCGGCGACATTAACCGGAGCGACTTCCATACAAAATTCGGATCAGAAGTTAAAGGTCAGTACTGTTTATACTTTTAAGTATAAATACGATGGCTATATTTTCCGCTTTGAACTGATTGGCGTTAAGTTCAATGATATCCTGAAGCGGTCCCTGTTCTATTTTGAGGATCAGAAGGACAGTGATGGAAAAGTCATCAGAACAGCGGATGAGCAGTATGATGACACTTATATTAAGGTAATCACATTGACGCCATCCATGATCAACCAGATGGACCGGGGTGATAATCCTGAGACACTGGATATCGTGGAGAGGGCGGATATGTTTTCTGTTGCTACCTATGATACCAGAACAAATGGTATCAAATCTTTGAGGGATACTTATTACAATTTTGCAGATCCATCAAGAGATAGAAACAACTGGAAATCATTTAATGGAGAACTCGCTTCTTTTTATGAGAATGACCTGGAGTGGGTGGATTGTATGAAGATCATCAAGCGGCTCAGCGGGGATTCCTCGTTGCCGATGGTTTACTCCCGGCAGATGGGCCTTATGCTTGATGGCGGTGTGAAAAGAGATGATGCTGAAAGAGATGATGCTGCAGATATTCATATGTATATGGATGATAAATATCCATGCGATCTGCGGCCGGGAAACCTGAATAATCTCACAAAGTTATATTTGGTCACTACCCAGTTTGACTTATCGGCGGATAAGGCGAGACCCAACAACCAGATCCAGTATATCCAGACATTTATGGATGATGTGTATGGCAATATTAAGCAGGTTCCTTTGGCGGAGGACGGTGCCAGAGATCCGGATTCGGCCAGATATACCGGATTCTATATGCGAAAGTTATGTCAGGATACGGGGCATACCGACGAGAAGGAAAAACAGAAATGTTATTATCTGTGGAATATACTTACCTTCCTGCCGGAGGTGGCGACAGAACCGCCAGAGGGATCCTTATATGAGAGCGATCATTTAAACATAAAGATAGAGAATTTCCTTAAGTATGGTTTCCTAAAATCTTCTTTGCAAGCAGGAGATACCAGCACGGATGCGTACAGACAGGGGTATAACAGGGATCACCATAATACAAGCATGGGCGGTATTACTGGTACTGTAGATCCGGAAAATGATTTTCAGAATGTAGTAGTAATTCATGATGAAGGGAAAGCGGCAAATGACAATTTCTCCCTTTTTGAGAATGCGAAACAGACATCTGATTTCATGAACTGGTTTGTCCATTTGATTATTAACAATGGAACTCCTGTAACTCCTACAATGGGATTTTCCGTTATAAATAATAAGGATACCAGGAAATATTATCAAAAGATCTCCAATGATTGTGTACTTATTGATTATAGTCAGTCAGCAGAGTATAAAAGTGATAAAAAACTGTTGCTTTTCTGCAGTTTGAATAATTCAGATAATGAAGAGACGTCTGTGATTACTTCAGTGACATTTATCAATGAGAATGATTCATCAAAAGCACCGATCAAGCTGACACCGGAGAATTTAGAGGGCAGTCCATTTGAAATGGAAAATATCGATTTTGATAAGCCACAGAACCTTTTTGAAAAGATCAAAGGGTATCCTGTTCCGGAAAAACAGACATTGAGTTTCCGGCTGCCATTTATGAGGTCAAACTGGCAGGATGGTTACGATAAGATACGTATCGAATGGGTGGCGAGGTCATCCAAAGAGACGTCATCTAAATACATTCCATACCAGAATCCGTTGGTTCCGGATGACAGCGGCCAGATTGAGTCTTCGAAACAGTTTGCCGAGATCACGATAGGAGAACGGGGATTATTTGCTCTCCAATAAAATTATTTCATAAGAATAGTTCAGATACCTGTGTCTGGTTTTTTGGCGCAGGTATCTTTTTACGCGAAGTGCGACGCTCGTGGCACCTTGCTCTATTCACACCAAAAGAACGCAAAAGCAACGTTCTTCACGATAAATCGCTCAGAAAAGAGGATTATTATGCCAAAGAAAATTGCCGATATAAAATATGAGTTTGAGCATGCTGCAATGGAAGACTGGAATCCATTATTTGATCTATATAAGGAAGATGGGAGATCCGGTGTTGCAAAACTGATAGCAGCGTATCAGAAAAGACAGAAAGCCTATGAAGATGAGTGCCAGCGTCTGGAAAAGATGCAGGAATTTGAAGAAAAATATGGAAATGATTTTACTTGTATCTGTGGGATTGATGAGGCAGGCCGGGGTCCCCTGGCTGGTCCAGTAGTGGCAGGGGCTGTCGTGCTTCCCAGGGATTGTAAGATATTGTATCTTAATGATTCCAAAAAGCTCAGTGCAAAACGAAGAGAAGAATTATTTGATGAAATAAAGGAAAAAGCGGTATCCTATGGAATAGGCATGGCTTCGCCGGAGAGAATTGACCAGATCAATATCCTGCAGGCCACATATGAAGCGATGACACATGCTGTGCAGGATTTACAGGTAGTGCCGGACCTGCTTTTGAATGATGCGGTGACGATCCCCCAGCTCCCCATAAAGCAGCTGGGCATCATCAAGGGAGACGGAAGAAGTGTATCGATCGCGGCGGCAAGCATTATGGCAAAGGTAACCAGGGACCGATTGATGACAGAGTTTGCGGAAATGTATCCGGAATACGGATTTGAGGGGCACAAAGGCTACGGTTCTGCTGCGCATATAGAGGCGTTAAAGAAATACGGACCTTGTCCGATCCATAGGAGGACATTTATAAAAAATTTCGTGAGGTGATTTAGTAATGGCAGAATTTGATCCTAAAAAGACGGCAGTAGCCCTTGAATACGAGCCAGGGGAGCAGGCGCCGAAGGTAATTGCCACCGGAAGAGGGCATATTGCGGACAAAATCATTACCGAGGCAGAGAGAGCGGATGTACCGGTCCATAAAGATGAAAAACTGGCCAAAAGCTTGTCAATCCTGGATGTTGGGGAATATATCCCTCCCGAATTGTATGGCATTGTGGCAGAAATACTTATCTATGTAGATGGGATGGAAAAAATCCAGAGAAAATTGGATAAGCGCTAAAAAGTACTTGCAAAAGTTAGTAAAGATTGTTATACTAAATATAGAAAAGCAAAAGAAATTCTATCATATTTGCAGTTCTGCACTTCGGTTATGATTTCAGAAATACTCTTGCTTATCATTCCAATAAGAATTGAACAGGCAGGGGTATTTGATGGAAGCAGTGCCAGGGATAAAATTTTATGTAATAGGGGATTTTATTTTTGCCAGCATAGTTTATTTGCTCCTGCCAGATAAGGGAGGAACGTTATTGACAAAACAGGTGGGAATAGAGAATTATGTGGAACGCCGGAAGAAGATACAGAGACTGAACCTGACCAGTGATTTGTTTTTCTCGGTAGTGTTTGAGGATCATCTGGCGCTACAGGATGTATTGCGGATTTTAACCGGGATTTGTGATCTGCGCGTGATGCGCACAGAACCTCAGAGAAGTTACCGGAACTTATATGGACATAGCTCGGTAGTGGATGTCTGGGCGGAGGACTCTCAGAAAAGGCAGTATAATATTGAACTCCAGATAGCTGAGGACGAGGATCATCTGAAACGTTCTCGATTTATCCAGAGCCGGATCGACAGCCGGGTGCTGGGAACAGGCACCAGTTACGCAGATCTGCCAGATCTGTATCTCATATTTATTACAGAAAAGGATTTTTTACATACACAGACGGGCTGTTCCGAAATAGTTCGTATAATAAAGGGCACCAGTCGGGAGATACCGAATGGGGTACACGAGATTTATGCCAATTTAACGTTTCCAGCGTCAACAGTGGAGCAGACGGCACTGTTGGAATATATAAAGAACACAACAACAGTTTTTTCGCCGGATACAGTAAAGTTTGAGAATTTAAGAAAAAGAGTAGCATATTTGAAAGAAGAAGAGAAAGGTGTGAGGTATATGTGTGAATTTGCAGAGGAGCTGCTGGCAGAAGGAAGAGAAGAAGGAAGAAAAGAAGGACGAGTGGAGACAACGGAGCGAATAAATCGTCTGAATATTTGTTTGGCGGAGGATGGAAGAACGGAAGAAATCATTATGGCGGCAAAGGATCTGGTTCTACAGGGGTTATTGATGGAGGAGTATGGTATATAATTTATAAAAAATAGCTTCATATCTGTTGTGTTGATTTGACAACATCAGATATATATGATAAGATATTAAAAGATTGAGGATATCTCATGAAGGGGTACACCACCACGGGTGTAGCTTTCATGTGCTATCCTCTTTTTGCGCGTTAGCTTTGAGCCTCGCACTCTGAAAACATATGGTCACATGTGCTTGCACGATGTGACCGGTATGTTTTTCAGAGTATGCGGCGAATGCCGCGACCGGTCACAGAAGCGAAGCGCTGTGACTGGTGCGAGGCGAAAGAACAAGGTATGCGGCGAATGCCGCGACCGGTCACAGAAGCGAAGCGCTGTGACTGGTGCGAGGCGAAAGAACAAGGTATGCGGCGAATGCCGCGACCGGTCACAGAAGCGAAGCGCTGTGACTGGTGCGAGGCGAAAGAAAGGAGGACATCATGATAATCTTAAATGGAAAAGAAAAAGAGCAGTATTCTGATCTTTCTTTAACAGAACTTCTACAGCGGGAAGGCTATGATATTCGTAAGATCGCGGTAGAAATCAATGGGGAGATCATTTCCAAGTCTATTTATAATGAAACAAAGGTGAAGAGTGGAGACAAAGTCGAGGTGGTGAGTTTTGTAGGGGGAGGCTGACATTTTGTCACTGGAACACGTATGTTACAGATATCGTAAGAACTTTAGTTTCTTTTCTTTGGCGAAAACTGATATAGAAATGGAGGATTAAAATGGATAAAGATATGCTGGTTTTGGGAGGACATGAATTTTCTTCCCGGTTTATACTTGGCTCTGGAAAATACTCGCTGGATCTGATCCAGGCTGCCGTTGAACAGGCGGAGGCACAGATCATCACTCTTGCCCTGAGGCGGGCAAATGCCGGTGGAACGGCAAATATTATGGATTATATTCCGGAGGGGGTCACACTGCTTCCCAATACTTCAGGAGCCAGAAATGCGGAAGAGGCTGTCCGGATCGCCAGGCTGTCGAGAGAGGTGGGCTGTGGGGATTTTGTGAAAATAGAGATCATGAGAGACAGCAAATATCTTCTGCCGGACAATCAGGAGACTGTGAAAGCCACTGAGATTCTTGCCAGAGAAGGATTTGTGGTGATGCCCTATATGTATCCCGATCTGAATATAGCAAGAGACCTGTACAATGCGGGAGCTGCTTCTGTGATGCCTCTGGCTGCGCCCATCGGTTCCAATAAGGGATTGTGCACAAAAGAATTTATTCAGATATTGATTGATGAAGTGGATCTGCCCATCATCGTGGATGCGGGGATAGGATCTCCATCCCAGGCATGTGAGGCGATGGAAATGGGAGCGGCTGCCGTGATGGCAAATACGGGAATTGCCACAGCAGGAGATATCCCCGCTATGGCAGAGGCATTTCGTAAGGCGATCGAGGCAGGGCGGACAGCTTATCTTGCCGGCATGGGAAGAGTGTTGGAAAGGGGAGGAAGTGCTTCTTCTCCACTGACTGGATATATCCAGGATGGAAGTAATACATAATATTTGTTACACTAGTGTGCCGGCACATTTCAGTACACTGATTTACCCCTTTATAAAAACACTTTGAAACAGGAAATAAAATGGAGAAAAGGAAAAATGACAGAGATCAATGAAAGTATATTGAACGAAGAGATAAAAGAACATCTGAAAGAGAACCGGTCGGATCATATGGCTTACCTGGATGGCATGGAGATTCTGGATTCGGAGATTGATAAGCTGGTAATAAAAGCGGCGGAAGCATTTGAGTGTGGGCGTTACACGGCGGCGGATGTTAAAAACGCTCTTACCCGCGACCGAAAAGGATCAGAAGACTTCGCGGCACTGCTTTCTCCGGCGGCGCTTCCTCTTTTGGAGGAGATTGCCCAGTCAGCCAAGGCGGAGACAAGAAAACATTTTGGAAACTCCGTCACTATGTTTACACCCCTCTACATAGCAAATTATTGTGAAAATTATTGCATTTACTGCGGTTTCAACTGCCACAACAAAATAAAGCGTGCCAGGCTGAATATGGTAGAGATTGAGAGGGAGATGCAGGAGATCGCAAAAACAGGGCTTCAGGAGGTTTTGATTCTGACAGGAGAGAGCCCGAAGATGTCGGATGTCGGATACATCGGGGAGGCATGCAAGATTGCGCGGAAATATTTTAAGGTGATTGGTCTGGAAATATATCCAGTGAATTCTGAGGAGTATGAATATCTTCATGAGTGTGGCGCCGATTATGTCACGGTATTTCAGGAGACCTATCATTCTGGTAAGTATGAGACGCTTCATCTGGCGGGAAGGAAACGGGTCTTTCCCTACCGCCTGAATGCCCAGGAAAGGGCAATCAGGGGCGGAATGCGGGGTGTGGGATTTGCGGCGTTGCTGGGATTGGATGATTTTAGGCGTGATGCCTTTGCGACGGGTATGCATGCGTGGTATATCCAGCGAAAATATCCCCATGCGGAGATTGCATTTTCCTGTCCGAGGCTGCGTCCTATTATTAACAATGATAAAATCAATCCCATGGATGTTCATGAGGCGCAGCTGCTTCAGGTTGTGTGTGCCTACCGGCTGTTCCTGCCATTTTCTCATATAACGGTTTCTACCAGGGAGTGTGAGCGGGTGAGAGACCATTTGATCCAGATTGCAGCTACCAAGATTTCTGCTGGGGTAGATGTTGGTATTGGAGGCAGGGGCGGAGAGGAAAAGGGAGATGAACAGTTTGAGATCGATGATACGAGGACAGTGGATGAAGTGTATCAGGCGATCCGGGATCATGGGCTGCAGCCGGTAATGAGCGATTATATCTATGTATAAGTTCAGCAGCGGAAAAGAGATCCCGTGTCTCTGTGTCACCAATAGAAAGTTATGCCAGGGGGATTTTTATGAAAGAATTCGGGAGATTGCCCAGAAGAGGGAAGCGAGTGCCATTCTTTTGAGAGAAAAAGATCTTTCCAGGAGTGAATATGAGAAGGTGGCGGAAAATGTACTGCGGATCTGCCAGGAGGCAGATATGAGGTGTATTCTTCATACCTTTTGGGAAAGTGCCAGGAAGCTGCACTGCCGATATATTCATCTGCCCCTGGATGTTCTTGAAACTCTGCCTGACAAAGAGAGGAATCATTTTCAGTGGATTGGATCCTCTGTCCACTCAGTAGAACAGGCAAAGAGGGCAGAGGATATGGGGGCAGATTATGTGATCGCCGGTCATGTGTTTAAAACCGACTGCAAAAGAGGGCAGCCGGGCCGGGGACTGGATTTTATCCAAAGTGTGTCTGAGTGTATCCACATTCCTGTCTACGGCATCGGCGGCATCTGCCAGGAAAATGCAGAAGCTGTTGTCTATGCCGGCGCAGCAGGAGTGTGCGCAATGTCTGGGTTTATGACTATACGTCAGTAATGTTGTAAGGTGTACTTTGATATACGTAGTAATTCAACCAGTTTGAAAAGATCAGCTGTCCGGTAGAGCGCCAGCGCACAATTGGTGTCTGAGATGGATCGTCACCGGGAAAATAGTTGCAGGGAATGTTTGGATTCAGTCCCTTTTCCACATCTCTAACATATTCCTTTGCCAGCGTATCGGCGTCGTATTCTGGATGACAGGTCATGAAAAAATGCCGGCTGTCCGTAGTTTTTATAATTGTAGCGCCAGCTTCTTCTGAGACTGCCATAAGTTCAAGTTCTTTTACTGCCAAAATGTCCTCTGATTTCACGCTGGTAGCGCGGGACTGCGGTGCATAGAAAATATCGTCAAAGCCACGGAACAGGGGAGAATTTTTCTTTACAACAGTGTGTTCGTAAACACCTGAAAATTTCTGCGGGAGATCAATTTTTTTTATACCAAAATAATAATACAAAGCGGCAAAGGCTCCCCAGCACAAATGAAGGGTGGAGTGGACATGTGTTTTGCACCACTCCATGATTTTACACACTTCCTTCCAATATCCCACATCCTCAAAGGCAATGTAATCCAGTGGCGCACCGGTGATGATCATACCGTCAAATTTACGGTCCCTGACTTCATCAAAGGTCGTATAGAAGGTATCCAGATGCGTAGGATCCGTGTGCTGCGGAATATAACTAGCGGTCTTTAAAAATTCCACTTCGATCTGCAGTGGGGTGTTCGACAACTTGCGCAGCAGCTGGGTTTCCGTTACGATCTTGGTGGGCATCAGATTTAGGATAAGTACACTTAAAGGACGAATATCCTGATGCATAGCACGATGTTCCGTCATCACAAATATATTTTCATTTTCCAATATCTCTGTCGCTGGCAGAGAGTTGGGAATCTTGATGGGCATAATTTTCCTCATTTCCGCAAAGGTAATGATGCTTTCCTTTGCTATGTATCTTTATAAACAGACTTTCATGAGTAAGTCTAACACAAATAAATGATTCTTTCAAGCATAAACCCCAAGGGTTTCACCGATCGCCTCATGGATCACCAGGTTTGCATAGGCATCGCGGCTGGTTTTGGATTTGTTGATCAGAACCAGCTTGTCACCCTGGTAGTAGTCGATCAGACCGGCGGCAGGATAGACAGCGAGAGAAGTGCCCCCTATGATCAAAACATCTGCATTTCTTATATATGAGATGGATTTTTCTAAAATATCAGAATCCAGCCCCTCTTCATAGAGCACCACATCCGGCTTTACAGTGCCGCCGCAGCTGCATTTGGGAATTCCCTTTTGTGGGAGAATATCTTTTAACTCGTAAAATTTTTGGCAGGTCATGCAGTAATTGCGGAGGACAGATCCGTGCAGTTCCATAACTTCCCTGCTACCCGCCTTCTGGTGCAGACCATCGATGTTCTGGGTGATGACAGCTTTAAGTTTGCCCATTTTTTCAAGATTTGCCAGGGCTCTGTGGGCAGGATTTGGCTCCGCATTTTCAAAGATCATTTTATCCCAGTAAAAACGATAAAATTCCTCCGTATTCTGTATAAAAAAGCGATGGCTGAGAATCGTCTCCGGCGGAAAATCATATTTTTGGTTATACAGTCCGTCTACACTGCGAAAATCTGGAATATGGCTCTCTGTGGAGACGCCGGCGCCTCCAAAAAATACGATATTAGTACTTTCATCGATCCATTGTTTTAATTGTTCTATTTCATTCATCAAGGACCCTCCCTCAATTCATATTTTGTATCTATTTTATCACAAAAAGACCTGCACCACACGTCTTTTTTGTCATATATTCATAGAAAAAGGGAAATAGCCCGCCATCGGGCAAGGGGGAAGAGAATGAAAAAAATCGTGGTTCTGGCGCTGATTTTTTCTCTGCTGGTACTTTCTCTGTGTAGCTGTGCAAAAAAGGGGGAGGAAGGAATGACGTCTATTACACTGAATGAAGTGGCGCATTCTATTTTCTATGCTCCCCAGTATGTAGCGATTGAGAAAGGGTATTTCAAAGAGGAAGGATTGGATGTAAAACTGGTCAATGGTTCCGGTGCCGACAATGTGATGACAGCGGTGTTGTCAGGGGAGGCAGACATTGGATTTATGGGATCGGAGGCTTCGATCTATGTGTTTAACGAAGGTTCGGGGGAAAAAATAATCAACTTTGCCCAGCTGACACAGCGCGCCGGTAATTTTCTGGTGGCGAGGAAATCCGATGAGGATTTTACCTGGGATAAACTGAAAGGGAAAACCGTACTGGCAGGAAGGAAGGGCGGTATGCCGCAGATGGTATTTGAATACATACTAAAGAAGAATAACATGGATCCCAAGAAGGATCTGAAGATGGTACAGAATATCGATTTTGGACTTACCGCAGAAGCTTTTGCTTCAGGACAGGGGGATTACTCGGTGGAATTTGAACCCTTTGCGGCCTCACTGGAAAAGGAAAAGAAAGGTGTGGTGGTAGCTTCTCTTGGAGTGGATAGCGGAATGGTTCCCTATACTGCTTATTCTGCCAAGGAAAGTTATATCAAGAAAAATGCGGATACCATTCAGAAGTTTACCAACGCTCTCCAGAAGGGAATGGATTTTGTAAAAAGCCACACGCCGCAGGAAATCGCAGAGGTGATACAGCCCCAGTTCAAAGAGACAGAGCGGGAAACGTTGACTACTATCGTAGAACGATATTATGACCAGGGGACCTGGAAAGACAATCTTGTTTTTGAGAAAGAGAGCTTTGAGCTTCTTCAGGATATTCTGGAATCCGGAGGAGAGCTTAGCAAGCGGGTTTCCTATGAGGAACTGGTGAATACGGAATTTGCCAGCAAAGTCCCAAAGGCTAAATAATTTATCGTATCGTCCGATATATATATTGAGATTGTTTACATGGGTAAATGGAATTGCCCTGAGAATTTTGTTACCAGGAGAGTTTTTTGAGCGCCTGGTATCAGAACAAGGATGTGATTAAATATGAACATTACGGATCGGACGGAATATATGGAGCGCCCTGGGCTGCAGAAAACAGAGGATGGGAGCCAAATGAGTGGGAATACGAAAAAAAAGCCGGTACTCCAGGGAAATCAGAGTAAAAAGGAAGTTTCTGGAAAATATACGGATGTGGCAGAGCTGTCGGAGGAAGGGAAGGCTCTTGCTCGGGCGTTTCAGAAGATGAATGAGAAAAGGAAACAGATGGCGCAGAAGACGCAAAAGACACAGAAGAAAAAGAAGAAATCCTATGGCGCCCTTGCCCGGGCTCTTGCTATCGCGAGACGCATCATGAAAGGGGAGAAGGTACCGCCAAAGGATGAAAATTTTTTGTTCCGTTTTAACAGTGACCTTTATCTGAAAGCGAAGATGATGGCCGTGCAGAATGTGAAACCGAAAAAGCATAAGAGCCTGCTGGAGAAGATGCAGGAGGAGGAGGGAATCAGCATATCCATTTCCTCCCATGAGTCCTCCGGTGAGGGATCCGGGGATTCCTCAGAGGGCTCAGACAGTGAAGAAACAGAAGAATGATGTTCATCTCTGCCGTCAGGATACACGGATGCGTATTCTGGCGGCAGAACTCTTTTGTGAGGAGGAGATATAACCATAGAGAAGGATGGTATAGGTTCCCTTTTTCAGTGACAGAGTGTATTTGCTGCTGGAGACGGTTTTGGTCTTTTTACCTTTAATTTTGATTTGTGTCTTTTTAGCGTGTTTTCCCTTTTTCCAGGAAAGGATTATTTTGTATTTACCGCGGTACTTTTTCTTTGCTTTCACTTTGATTCTGGAAGGTTTACCAGGACGCAGTTTTTTCTTTGGCGCGGTACCAGAAGTCGTCTGCTGTCGGGTGGGCGTCGGAGATGGGGAAGAAACTGTAGAGGCTGCCGGTTTTTCTGTGGAAACAGCCGGCGTCCCTGGAGAGACGGTGGGAGAGGGCGATGGCGGGAGATCATTGGCAGCAAAGCCTTCGTGAACAGCAAAAAAGGTACCGGAATCATTGGAATAGTACAGGGTTCCCTCTGTGTCTGCCGCCAGACTCTGCAGACAGAATTGTGGATTATTTTTTGGCTCATACAAGGTTTTTATATCTGCCGAACCAGAGATAGCGCTGTCTTCGATATAATATATCCCCCCTGGCACGGTATTCTGGGTAAAATATACATAGACCTGGTGGTGGTTTTCTTCCGTGGCATATCCGGTGGATACGAGAGGAGAGGATTTTATATCTGCTGTACCGGCGGTGGTGGCAGCATAGATGGTGTGCATGGTGTCAGTATCGATGACACTGATACGGCCGGCATTGTCATAATAACTGCATACATAAATCCTGCCGTTGTGGATCGTCGGTGTGCTGGTGCAGTTGACTGTTTTATCGGTAGAATCTCCCAGAAAAAGAGAGTTTACTGTGTTAAATCTGCCGTTTTCCTCCATCCGGATCTGATATAGATATCCGTTATTTGAAGTGGTATAGAAGGCATCGGATCTGGCATCATATGTAATTCCAGCGCGGATTTTCCCTCTGGAGCCGGTGATGGAAGCGAGATCCAGAGTGTCGTATACCTGGTCTTCGGTCAGGCTGTGAGAGACCAGGACACCATTGTCCCCGCCAAATAAAAGGCATTCTGCAGAGGATAATGCAGCTGAGATGGCACCGCTCCAGTAGAATCCGCAGGGGGATGTATCGTTTTGATAGCTCCACCTGGTTTTCCCATCCTCGGCCCCTACACAGTAATAACAGCCTTCAGATCCGTCTCCATTGGTGGTGCCTGCGTAGACTAAACCGTTGTGAACGTATACCGTGGTCAATGACTGTCCGCCGAAAGATTCGCTGGTCCAGACAGCAGCCATGGTGTCCATATCGACGCACTGCAGAAGCCCGCCTCCCAGGGGGATGTATAGATACCTTCTGTCAGAAGCCATGTGGCACATGGAATTCATGGAAGCACAAAGACGGAGGGTAGTAAGTATCGTTCCGTCTTTGTCTGTTTTATACAGAATATCTTTATTTACAATATAGATGTTTTTTTCTGTTATAATTGGAGTAGAATTCATGGCAGATCCCATGCTTTGGGAAAATTTCTTTTTCCATCTGGGACCAGTGGTGTTTGTATCAATTGGAGTGGCGGCGTGGATGGTATTGGCTCCGGAACGCCCCTCTTCATTGCGAAAGGATGTCCAGGCATAGGCACTGGAACAGGGAATTAGAAAGAGAGTGACGATCAGCATCAGACATATTATTCGTTTCATAACAAAATCTCCTTTGTTACATTTGTTTCTAATCTTTAACAAAACTGGGCGCTTGAAGCGCCCAATTTGTGAAGATGTCATTTTACTTTGAAAGAAATTATTTTACTGTAATTACTGTAAACCTTTTTTCCACCTGACATCCCATAACAGCGGCATTTTATAAAATATTTTCCTTTTTTAAATTTCTTTGTTATTTTGGTCTTTTTCGTGGAGGTAAGTTTCTTAAAGTTCTTTTTATTTTTCTTTGAATAGAATACTTCGTATCTTTCCGCCATGTCTATTTTCGTCCAGGATATGGTAACCTTTTTCTTTTTAACCTTGGTTTTTACTTTTTTCGGTATGGATGGTTTTTTGATCTCATAGCTGTGATCTGGTGGGACTGTTGGGGTTGGTGTGGCAGTAGGTGTTGGTGGGATCGTTGGGGTCGGTGTGGCAGAGGCAGGAGGCTGTGCTTCTTTTACGGTGATTTTCGCATAAGCACGGGAAGAGGCCGGGGTGCCGTCTGCATTCATACTGCTGGAATACAGGGCATAGGTACCCGCTTTGTTAAAGGTGAGATCTACCATGCCGTTTTTGTCCGTGGTGGTCACCCACGCAATGGCAGGAACCGGACCAGGTCCGGTTGTATTGGCAATGAAGACATCTTGATTTGCTGCCGGGTCAGCCGTTGTGTTCCAGTTTTCATCAAAACTTTCCTTCTTTAGTGTGACAGAAACTTTTTCATTCACTCCCGTCTCATAGGATTCCTTATCAAAATAAGAATAGGAGCTGGACTCGCTGGTAGCAGTGTTATAATACTGGCGGAATACGACGATACTGTCCCCATCCTGAACTGGGCAGCTGGTAAAGTTGTACTGGGTAAAACCATCTTCCATAACCGGAGAGGTATTGTTTACCCGGAAGGACCAGAAGTAGGAGCTGTCCAGAGTGTCTTGCCCAAGTATGCTGGCAGGATTACCGTAAGCAAAGGTCAGGTCAGAGGCCGGTGTTTTGGATTGGTCTGATATGTATTTTGCCAGGGCGTGGGCAGCGGTCACATGAGCAGTCTCAAGCACTGGTGTCTCCACAGAAGCATTAAAGGTGTTGTTGATCGTGGCAACGGTATCTTTGTCCAGTGTAATCTTCGTGGGCGGAATCAGAGTTTTACTGGAATCTTCAACCCGTAATGTAACCGTGACCGTGTTATTGGCTGCTTTTGTGTCTGCCGAAATTTCTCCATCTGCCACAGAAAAAGAAAAGATCATGGCAAGAGAGAGAAGCAGGGCAATGAATCGTTTTTTTGCTTTCATACTCATCCTCATTTCCGCGCATTCAGCGCTTATTGTATTAGTGATTGATCTTAATATAGTAGAAACCACGAGTGTTACTTTCGCAAAAATAAAAAATCCCTTTATCCCCCGGAACAGGGTATAAAGGGCAGTAATGACATTACTTGTGCAACAAAAACAGACCAATTGTGATCACACCATTGGACTAATCCATAAGCTGTCAAAACATTCCCTCTCCCTCCGAAAGGTTATATTTCAGACTGTATGGCAGGTCTTCCGACTTATGTATCAACTGCAGATAACGCCTTCCCAGATATTAATGCCCGATGGGCTGTTCCAGTGGCTGACCGGGATGCAGGAATAGCATTCCGGTCCTGTTATCGGCATCCTCAAATACGGCAGCGGGGGCTGTGCCGGACTCGAACCGGCTTCCCTATTAATTCTGCTTAACCTGACGATACCAAATCGAACCCACCGTGAATGGCGTATTTTGGCACCGTCAGGCTGCATGCCTGTGCATGCAAATGTGACAGCATCGTGTCACCAGAAACCAATACAGCTACTTATATTAAAATAAATCCTTATAATTGTAACATATATTTGGTAAAAATGTCAAATTTGATAATGAATTAAGCGCTTATGGACTTAAAAGTAAAGAAAAAAATATATTGGCAGGAAAGAAAAAAGTATGATAAAATAAGTTCCGACGAACTTATTAGCAAGTTGCTTCGCAACTTGGAATGCACAAAAATTGTCAAAAATACGTGTAAAGCAAAAGGGGATGAAACACATTTGAATGGAAATAAAAAATTAATTCTGGGTTGTGTGCTTGCCATCGCTGTATTGAGTACAGTGTTGATTATAAAAGGGATCGGAGGAAGTGAAAAAAGATCTACTGGTGTAGTAGAGAACCAGGCAAATTCCCAGGGGGGAACTGTTTCTGCGGTTCAGAACGAAGAGAGCAGATCAGCTATATTTTCCAGTGAGCCGAGAGAGGTGGCGGTGAGTTCTGCTGCTCTCCAGAAAGAGGATCATTCCAAAAAGAAAGAGTCTGCAAAAAAGGATGACGACCATAAGAAAGAACCGAAGAGAACCAAAGAGCCGGATAAAAAAGAAGACAAAAAGACAGATAAAAAATCAGATAAGTCAGCAGACATGAAAGCAGATAAAAAGGTAGTGGATAAAACCTCGGTTGATATAAAGTCTCCGAAAAAGAACACCGGATCCGAAACGAAGTCCCAGAGTGCCAGGAGTGCGGAAAAAAGTGCACAGACTGCTGCTCCAGCAGCAACACAGCCCCCAGTTGCAGCGAGTGCGACGATACAGGAGAAAAATGAATGCAGTCTTACAATAACCTGTCAGGAGGTATTTTCCCATATGGACAAGCTGAGTGAAAGCGCCAAAAAAGTAATCCCGAAAGATGGAATTATTTTGAAGGGAACCTTTTCCTTTGAGGAAGGAGAGACAGTCTTTGACGTGTTGAAACGGGTGTGTAAAGAGAGAAAGATTCATTTGGACTATGTTTTTACGCCGTTATATTCTACTTATTATATCAAAGGGATACATAATCTGTATGAGTTTGACTGCGGGGATGAGAGCGGGTGGATGTATTCCGTCAATGGAAAGGATCCGGGAAGCGGCTGTAATAAATACAAATTGGCAAAGGGTGATCAGGTTGTGTTCAATTATACCTGTGAATATTAAGCTGGGTCCGTTCAAGTTAACTGGTGCTGGTGAGCTGGGAAGGAGGAGTGGCTGTGAATGGTTTCGGTAAATATCATCCTGCAGTGATCTTCATGTATTTTGTGGCGGTGACAGTCATAACTATTTTTGTCTTTGATCCGGTGCTCCTGGGGATCGCCCTCCTCAGTCAGAGTGCTTTTTACCTGTATCTGAGGGGCATGCCAGAGGGAATAGGATTTGTGGGAAAATGTCTGGGAATGGTCTTGGTCTGTGGCGGGATTAATGCCCTGGTCAACCACCGGGGCGTCACGGTATTGTGCCGGATAGGTGAACTTCCGGTGACCGCAGAATGTTTATTCTATGGTTGTATGACAGGGACGCTTCTGGCGGCCTCCCTTCTGATGTTCGGGTGCTACAGCCGGATCATGACTTCAGAGAAGATACTGTGTCTTTTTGGGAACCGGCTGCCCCATGCTGCCCTTTTATTTTCTATGGCACTGCGGCTGATCCCTAAAATTCGATGGGATTACAAGAAGATTCGGGAGAACCATAAACTGCAGAAGGGCATTCTTACAACGCTGGTGGGACTTGCCCTGGAAGATTCTTTGGAAATGGGCACTGCTATGAGAGATCGTGGGTACGGAAAACAGCAGGGGGGAAAAAGACGGACCAGCATTTATACCCGTAGCTTCAACGGAAGAGATCTGGCATTAACAGTATGTCTGCTTTTTACTGTTTCGGCAGGGATGGGGATGTATGCCTGCTCCCAGACTGGATTTCTTGCCTTTCCTTATATAGAATACAGCAGGGATGGAATGGGGACAGGAGCATACCTTTTATTTGTTCTATTGTTTTTTATTCCCTTGGGAATAAATATAAGGGAGGAACTCAGATGGAGACATATTGTTTCAAAGATATAAGCTATACATACGGCGGAAGTACAGAAGCCGTGTTAAAAAACGTATCTTTTGATGTGGTGAGGGGAGAGTTTATCGTGGTCTGCGGGGCTTCTGGGTCCGGCAAGACGACGCTCCTGCGCTGCATCAAGGAAGCGCACCAGGAGTTTGGTTTTGTATCCCAGAATCCATCCAATCAGATTGTGACGGATAAGGTACGGCATGAGCTGGCTTTTGGTATGGAGAATAAGGGAATACACACGGAGAAGATGCGACATGCCATCGCTGGCACTGCTACGTATTTTGGTATGGAGGACTGGATGGAGAGGGATACCTGTTCTCTCTCGGGTGGGGAAAAGCAGCTTTTGAATCTTGCCTCAGTACTGGTGACAGATCCGGAGGTGATCCTGCTGGATGAGCCCACCGCGCAACTGGATCCCATGGCAGCATCCGCCTTTCTGGACATTTTGCGGCGGCTGAATTCCCAGCTGGGTATCACGGTCATTCTCGTAGAACAACGTCTGGAGGAGGTGCTGGCGCTCTGTGATAAAATGATGGTGCTCCACGAGGGGCAGATTGCTGCTTTGGGGCAGCTGGATCAGGTATATGATAAGATATGCTATTCTGAATTATCCGAGGAGTTTTTGGATTATATGCCCTCTTTTGTTCGGCTGTACCATCGGTTTTCCAAGGAAAGAAATGCCTGTCCTTCCAGTGTGAAAGAATGCCGGAACTGGTTTTATGACAATGACGTCCGGTGTCTGGCAGCAGAGCCGGAGCCGTTTGTAAGAGAGATGGAGGCAAGCCCATCTATCGTATGCCGCAATTTGTTTTTCCGTTATGAGAAAAAGGGAAAAGATGTGCTTAGGGAGGTTTGTTTTGAGGCGGTTCCCGGCAGAATTTATGGTATCGCTGGCGGAAATGGCACCGGAAAATCTACTTTTTTAAAAGTTCTGGCGGGGGCAGAGAAATGTTATCACGGAAAAATGAAGATTCAGGGCAGAATTTCTTATCTGCCCCAGGAGCCAAAATACATGTTTATCGGAGACCAGATTTGTGATATAATAAAAACGAGACCGGCGGTGGAAAAATTTGGACTGCTCCCGATTCTTTCCAGGCATCCCTATGATGTGAGCGGCGGGCAGATGCAGCGGACCGCCATGGCGTATTTATGTGAACAGGATGGAGATATCTTTCTATTTGATGAGCCGACGAAGGGACTGGATCCCTTTTGGAAAAAGAAGTTTGGCGAATGGCTGTTTGAGTTGGCGGAGGAAGGAAAGACGGTAATTGTTGTATCCCATGATGTAGAATTTGCCGCCAATACCTGTGAATATATGTCAATGAGTTTTGATGGAGAGATTTCACCGCCAATGAAAACACAGGATTTTTTTCGGGGAGGTCTTTTTTATACGACGGCAGTTCAGCGGATTGTGGGAGACAGGTATCCGCAGATCGTGTCAGAAAGGTTTTTTTATGAAGAATAGAAGAGTGTGGGGATACGTGTTGGCGCTGATATTCTGCGCCGCACTTCTTATCTATAGTCTGTTGGTATTGGAGGGCAGGGAATATTATTATGTCAGTCTGGCAATCATGTTAGCAGGGGTAATATTATTCGTTCTCGGATTTGAGAACCGAAGACCTTCTGTGGCTGAGTTGACGATTATTGCTGTGATGTGTTCTATTGGGGTGGCTTCACGGGTATCTTTTTTCTTTTTTCCACAGATTAAGCCACTGGCGGCGGTGGTCATCATCACAGGAATCTCATTGGGAGCAGAATCTGGGTTTATCACTGGAGCTGTCAGTGCCTTTGTATCCAATTTTTATTTTGGACAGGGTTCCTGGACGCCATTTCAGATGTTTGCGTTGGGGGTGGTGGGCTTTTTTGCCGGGATTGTGTTCAGAAAGGTGCCAGTGAATCGGTTTTCTATCTCTGTTTATGGATTATTATCTGTCGTTGTTATATATGGGGGTATTGTGGATATCAACACACTTTTTTATTCTATGGGAGAAAATACATGGAATTCTATCCTATGGGTATATGGGACAGGGCTGCCGATGAATCTTATGTTTGGCATATCAACGGTTATATTTCTTGTACTGCTCCACAAACCAGTGCTGAGCAGGCTGACGAGGGTTAAAATAAAATATCATTTGATTGAACAGGAAAAGGAGAACAGGTTATGAGCAGGGTCAAGATTATTACAGACAGTAACAGCGGGATCACGCAGCGGCAGGGAAAGGAAATGGGAATAGAGGTGGTGCCGATGCCGTTTTTTATCAATGAGACCCAATATCTCGAAGATATAACGATGACCCAGGAGGATTTTTACCAGGCACTTCAGGATGACAGGGCAGAGGTATCTACTTCCCAGCCGTCACCAGAGAACATTATGGAGATGTGGACACGGGGACTGGAGGAGTACGACGAGATCGTACATATTCCCATGTCCAGCGGCATCAGCAGCTCTTGTGCTACGGCTATGATGCTGGCTCAGGAAGAGGAGTTTGAGGGCAGGGTTTATGTGGTGGACAACCAGAGGATTTCTGTGACTCAGAGAAGATCGGTGCTTCAGGCAAAAGAGCTGGCAGATAAAGGGTTTTCTGGAAAGGAGATTTCCGATATTTTAACGAGGGATAAGCTTGAGAGCAGTATTTATATTATGGTAGATACGCTGAAATATCTGAAAAAGGGAGGCAGGCTTACGCCGGCTGTGGCGGCTATTGGAACGGTGCTGCGCATCAAACCAGTGCTGCAGATCCAGGGAGATAAACTGGATTCCTATGCGAAGGTTAAGACGTTGAAACAGGCAAAGCAGACCATGATTAAGGCCATCACTTCGGATCTGGAACATCGTTTTGCGGATTCGGGAAATATGTATATAGATATTGCCCATACCCAGAACCGGGAAGAGGCGGAGAAATTCCGGGAGGAACTGAATTTGCTTTTTCCAGAGCATGATATCCATATCGATCCGCTTTCTCTCAGTGTCTCCTGCCATATCGGGCCTGGTGCGCTGGCAGTGACATTGTCCAATGAACCAAAAGAATTGAAATAGCGTCCCCATTGTCCTCCAGACCTTCCTTCCATGATGTGACATTATCCAATGAACCAAAAGAATTGAAATAGATAAATGAAACAGGCAGTAAGTGGTAAATCCATTTACTGCCTGTTTCGTAGAAAAAGAGGAAAACAAAAACTTCTTATAAGCTATTCATTATTTGCTTTCAGATGGCTTTACATAAACATCGACTTCTTCGTCGTCGTCATCAAAGTCATCGTCAAATTCATCATAATCAAAATCACCGTCAAAATCATCCAGATAACGGGGAGTTACATGACGGTATACCGCGTAAGCGATCGCTGCCACGGAAGCAACGACACCAATGATCGCAAGAACCCATAACAGACAATTTTTTCTTTCCTCATCCGCGTTTTTTTTGTTTAACAGCTGGCTGATTTTAGCGCTGTTAACAAGATCATCAATCTTTCCGCACATATATCACTACCATCCTTTCCTTCATGTTCAATATCTATTAATAGTATAACATATCTATGTAAAATATACTAGTTAATTTTTTAAATTTTGGAAAGTTTCGCGAAGGAGCTGCGAAGCTTTCTCTGACCAAAATCTTTAAACTCCACCACCACCTCATAATCCGTACTTAACTTTGTCAAAGACAGCACTGTGCCCGTACCGAATTTGATATGATACACGGTATCTCCCTCGCTGTATTCTGGTTTGCCGGCAGGAGAGGACAGTGAGGATGCCCCCTTTTTTATGTAAGGATTGTCGGCAAAAGGATTTTTGGAGTGTTTGTTGTATTTTTTAGCCGGGGAGAAAATATCATCAAGTCCTGCTGCCCTGTCATATGCGGAAGAGGAACGACGTGATTTTTCACCCTCGGTCTGCTGTATGAGATAACGGGGGATCTCGCTGATAAACCGGGATGGAAAATTAAAATTGGGTTCCCCATTGCGCATACGCTGTCTGGCACAGGTCAGAGTCAGTTGTTTTTTGGCCCGGGTGATCCCTACATAGCACAGGCGGCGTTCTTCTTCCATCTCATCATCGGAAGGGTCATACACAGCGACGGAACCAGGAAAAATATTTTCTTCCATACCGCATATGTACACTTTGGAAAATTCCAGTCCCTTGGCGCTGTGGAGCGTCATCAACAGAACCTGTTCTGTGTCCGGATCCACGGTGTCGATATCGGCTACCAGGGCAATATTTTCAAGGAGACCGCCCAATGTGGCTGGCTCACCGGCGGAATCGCTGGCAGCATCCGTTTCATACTGGATGATCTTATTGATAAGGGAGTCGATATTTTCCAGGCGGGCGTTTGCCTCGACAGAATCTTCTGCTTCCAGATCCTTGACATAGCCTGTGCATTCAAGGATCTCATCCATCAGTCCCCGAAGGGTAAAATCTGGTTCATCCTGACGGCTTTTCAGCAGATCGATAAAGCTGACAAAATCATGGATCCGGGAAGCAGCGCGGCTGCATCCGTCGATATAATCGGCTTCCCGCAGGGCGGCAAAAAAACTGATGCCCCGGTCCAGGCTGTAATCTGTCACCCGCTGGATTGTCGTGGCGCCGATGCCTCTGCGGGGAACATTTATAATCCTTCGGACAGCGATATCATCCTCTGGATTGTGGATGGTCTTCAGATAGCAGAGAAGATCTTTGATCTCCTTTCGGGAATAGAAGTTGATGGCGCCTACGATACGGTAGGGGATATTTTCCTGCACCAGTTTTTCCTCAAAGACCCGGGACTGGGCATTGGTGCGGTAGAGCACGGCAAAATCCGAACAGCTGCTTCCATTTTCCCGGATGTCGTTATGGATGTCTCCGGCGATGCCGGCCGCTTCCTCATACTCATTCATATACTGCACATAGCGGATCGGATCGCCTTCTTCTGCCTTGGTCCAAAGAGCCTTTTCTTTTCTGGCGGTATTGTGGCGGATCACCTCGTTGGCAGCCTCAAGGATCCGCTTTGTGGAGCGGTAATTCTGCTCCAGGCGGATGGTCTTTGCCTCTGGAAAAATTTCTTCAAAATTTAATATATTATAAATATTGGCTCCCCTGAATTTATAAATGGACTGGTCATCATCCCCCACCACACAGAGATTCCGGTAGCGGGAGGCAAGAAGGCTGAGAAGCATGAACTGGGCCGTGTTTGTATCCTGGTACTCGTCCACCAGAATAAAGCGGAAACGGTTCTGGTAGTGCTCCAGTACCTGTGGCTGGTCTTTAAAAAGCTCCACAGTCTTCATGATCAGGTCGTCAAAATCCAGGGCATTGTTCTGCTTAAGACGTTTCTGATATTCTTTATACACTGTGCCAAAGATCCTGCGGTTATATTCTTTTTCTACCTCTTCGGCGAACTGTTCCGGTGTTTTGAGCTCGTTTTTTGCATTGGAAATCGCATTCAGAAAGGTTTTTTCTTTATACTTTTTTGTGTCTATATTCAGGTGTTTGCAGATATCCTTCATCAGACTTTTCTGGTCATCTGTATCATAGATCGTAAAACTGCGGCTGTATCCGATGAGGTCTATGTATCGGCGCAGGATCCGTACACAGGTGGAGTGGAAGGTACTGACCCAGATACTTTCGGCGCCGTAGGAGACGATTTGGTCTACCCGTTCCCGCATTTCACTGGCTGCCTTGTTGGTAAAGGTCAGTGCCAGGATCTGCCAGGGATTCACCTGATGTTCTTCGATCAGATAGGCAATGCGGTGGGTAAGAACTCTGGTCTTGCCGGAACCTGCTCCTGCCAGGATCAGTAAAGGACCCTCAAAGTGAAGGACAGCTTCCTCCTGTTTATCATTTAAATGGTCTAAAATAGCCGACATATTATATCCTCCTTCATACTACAACAACAAACATACGTTCATTATAGCACAGTCAGGGGCAAAAGACAATAACTATTGAAATTTTTTAGGGAAAATGGTATGGTGGTTAAGTGTGAAGTTCTACGGCAGCAAAGCTGCCTATTCACACTGGTAGAATCCGCAAAGCGGATTCTACGTCACTGATTTAAGTATTGTTTATGCCGCCTGTGGCGGCATGTCTGCAAGGGGGAAAAGGAGAAAATCATGAGAGATATCTATGTACTGGATCTGCATACCCATACCTATGCCAGTGGGCATGCTTACAATACGATGAATGAGATGGTGCTGGCGGCGAAGGAAAAAGGGCTGCAGCTTTTGGGCATTACGGATCATGCCCCTTCTATGCCGGGAACGATGGGGCTGCTGTACTTTTTGAATCTAAAAGTGGCAAGGCGGGAAAAATATGGACTTCCTCTGTTGCTTGGAGCAGAGGTGAATGTAGTAGATTATGAAGGGAAGCTGGATCTGCCGGACCGGGTGCTGGAGGAAATGGATGTGGTGATCGCAAGCCTTCATGTACGCTGCATCGAGCCAGGCAGTCCGGAGGAAAATACCAGGGCATATCTTGGCGCCATACGGAATCCCCATGTGGATATCATCGGACATCCAGATGATATCCGGTATGAGTTTGATCAAGAAATTATGGTTCGGGAAGCAAAAAAATATGGAAAGTTGATCGAATTGAACAATTCCTCCCTGGCGCCCACAAGTTTTCGGAAAAATGCCAGAGAGGCAGACCGACAGATCCTGAAATTATGTAAAAAATATGAAGTTCCAATTATCGTTGGAAGCGATGCACATACAGAGGAAGATATACTGAATTTTGAATATGCGGATGAACTGCTCCAGGAGGTGGATTTTCCTGTTGAACTGATCGCCAATACCTCTGTGGAAAAATTAAAAGCGCTGCTGGTATAGTTTTTTTATA
The DNA here is from genome assembly GCA_948848225.1 of uncultured Eubacterium sp. Lineage (GTDB taxonomy): Bacteria > Bacillota > Clostridia > Lachnospirales > Lachnospiraceae > Eubacterium_F. The sequence continues at coordinate 6,554 of CAQOJF010000032.1, read as the reverse complement.
AAACGGCTTTTTAATGCAGTGTTTCATCTATGATGCGTTCAATGATCTGCTTTTTCATATAGACGTCAAAGCTCAGCATACAGATGTACGCAAACCGGGAAAGATAATCCGATTCTGCCTCGTCGGTGGCGTCTGAAAAGATCTCCTGTGAGCTCTTAAACCGGCGCACCACATCTTTGGTAAGATTGTTGGTCTGTTCCTTTTCCATTTTGAAAATTTCTTCATATATTTTTTCCAGGGAAATATCCTTCGAGGCATGATTAAAAAACATGCGCGTCAAAGGGGCAAATATTTTCTGGATATCGCTGATGGAAAGAACGTTTTTAAAATAGTAGAGAAAGATCAGCAGATACATATGTTCTTTGGAGTATTTTTTCTTGTCCGGCGGCGGAAGAAGATTATTTTTTGTGTAATTGTTGATCATGGTCTTGGTAAGGATCTTGTCCTCGTCTGTTCTTTTACAGGCTTCCAGATGTGCATCCATAAAGGTGGTGACCTGATCCATATACAGATCAATGTTCGGAATATCTGATGGAGATATATAATCGATCTCCCTCAGTTTTTTGATGATATCCATAATACTTTCTTCGTTGCTCTTTTTCATGACAACTCCATTTCTCACAGTTTTTGCTTCTGTGTACTCAATAGTCGTATAGAACAGTATAACGTATTTTTGGAAAAAAAGCAATTATCTTTGTGGTATAGTTTTTTGCTGTCCTTTCACTGTATTTGAAAAACTTGAGAAATGGTTGCGTTTACCATGAATATTGTCTATAATAATTTGTGAGTAAAGGCAAAAATTATGATGCTAGGGTCAAATCATATTTTGGATGGAAGGAGATATATTATGCCATTTATTAATTCTAAGGTTACTGTTAAGATGACAGAAGAGAAAAAGGAAGCCATCAAATCCAAATTAGGCGAGGCGGTGGCCTCCACCATTGGAAAGTCGGAAAGCTGGCTGATGGTGGGCTTTGAAGATAGTTATGACCTGTATTTTCAGGGAAACAGATCAGAGGAGAGTGCTTTTATTGAGGTGAGCATTTATGGGAAGGCTTCTCCCTCTGCTTTTAATGCACTGACCGGGTTGATCTGTGATATCTTTGAGAGTGAGCTGTCGATCCCGAAAAACCGGATCTATGTGAAATATCAGGAGATCCCGAACTGGGGATGGAATGGTTCCAACCTGTAGCGGCGGTTTTACGGCGGCAATTCTGTTTGGCAGCGCAATCCGTGGATCACAGGGGGCAATACATTTTCAAACATGCCGACACAGGCGGCACAAATAATTTCATGACTAAATTACCGGGCTGCCGCTGCTTCGCAGCTTTACCAGCCCTCCCTCATTCGGAACTCCCGCACTGCTTCCAGCATTGCTCCGTCCCTCATGAGGGACGGAGCACAATCATGAGAAATCGTGAAGAACGCTGTTTTTGCGCTCTTCCTGTGTGTATATTCACACTTTTTCCCCAAAAAATCAAGTTAGAAAGCCGGGATATATGTGAAAAATGATTTTTCTAAGGGAAATGTATGCCGTCATATTTTAATGCAGGCAGTTCCCCTTACGATCGCGCAGCTGATCCAGCTGCTCTATAATGTAGTGGACCGGATCTATATCGGTCATCTTCCGGGAACCCACGGACAAGCCCTGACGGGCATCGGTCTGATATTTCCGATCATATCGATCATAGCTGCATTTACAAATCTGTTTGCTATGGGAGGCGCACCTCTATTCTCTATTGCCAGGGGCGCCGGGGAGGAAAAGAAGGCTTCCCGGATTTTAAACAATACCTTTTTCTTATTGGTTCTGACGGCAGTGATCTTAATGGGCATCGGTTATTTATTTCAAAGGGAAATCCTGTATTTATTCGGGGCCAGTGAGGCTACATATCCTTATGCCAGGGAATATCTTATGATCTATCTGCTGGGTACGGTTTTTTTAATGGTGGGAACGGGAATGAATCAGTTTATCAATGCCCAGGGATTTCCGAAGACGGGAATGATGGTGGTGATGAGCGGCGCCATCCTGAATATTGCCCTGGATCCCCTGTTTATCTTTGTCTTTGGGATGGGCATACGGGGGGCGGCGGCAGCCACTGTTATCTCACAGTTTGTCTCTGCCCTTCTGGTACTGAGGTTTTTTGTGGGAAAGAGGACGCTGTTCCGACTGGTTCCCGCCGGTATGCGCCTGGAGTTTCCGCTGGTCAAAAAGATAGTGGGGCTCGGAACTTCCGGTTTTATCATGGCGGTGACGAACAGTTTCGTACAGATCATCTGCAATGTGACTTTGAAGTCCTATGGTGGAGATCTATATATTGGTGTTATGACCATTTTAAATTCGGTACGGGAGATCGCTAATATTGCCATAGTTGGCGTTACCAGTGGAGCCCAGCCGGTACTTGGATTCAATTATGGCGCCGGAGAGTATAAGAGGGTGAAGAAGGCGATCTTGTTCACCTCTCTTATCGGTTTTTTATATACCACGGCTGTATGGATATTTGTTATGCTGGAGCCAGGGGTATTTATCCGGATGTTCAGCGACAGTCCTGCCATGGAAGCCCCGGGTAAGGAAGCATTGAAATTGTATTTCTTCGGCTTTTTCTTTATGGCATTTCAATTTGCCGGACAGTCTACCTTTGTGGCGCTGGGAAAATCCAGATATTCCGTTTTTTTCTCCCTGTTCCGCAAGGTGATCATTGTGGTGCCATTGACGCTTCTTCTGCCAAAGCTGTGGGGACTGGGAGTGGATGGCGTCTATCTGGCAGAGCCGGTTTCCAATGCGGTGGGAGGTCTCGCCTGTTTCCTGACGATGATCTGTGTGGTGTGGAAAGAATTATCCGAAAAATCCCAGAATAAACGGGTATGAATATCATGAAAGGTTTTAAAAAAAATGAAAAAGAATGAGATATATGAGGGGGAAGTTTCTTTTTTGAAATTTCCGAATAAAGGAATCGTAAAAGTGGAAACAGAAGAGGGAGAGGTAAAGGTACAGGTGAAAAATGTCCTTCCGGGGCAGAAGATCTCCTTCTGTCTGACGAAAAACCGCCAGAACCGCAAAGAGGGAAGGCTTCAGGAAGTACTTGAGAAATCGGGGATGGAGACAGAGGTTCCTCTATGCCCCCATTTTGATCTTTGCGGTGGCTGCTCCTATCAGATGCTCAGTTATGAAGGGCAGAAGGACCTGAAACTGGAACAGGTCAGGGCTTTGTTTGACCACATCTGTCCGGAGATTCCCCTGACTTCTTGCGAGGCAAGCCCGGCAGTCTGGGAGTACCGCAATAAAATGGAGTTTTCCTTTGGCGATGAGTGCAAGGGAGGGGATCTGACACTGGGATTACATAAACGGGGGAGTTTTTATGATATCGTCCCCGTAAAAAACTGCCAGATCGTGAACTCGGATATCCGAAAGATTTTGTCTACAACGGTAGACTACTTTGCTTCCAAGGAAATTTCTTTTTTCCATAAGATCACCCACGAGGGATATCTGCGCCATCTGCTGGTGCGGGGAGCGGCAAAGACGGGGGAAATCCTTGTCTGCCTGGTGACGACGTCCCAGCTTTCCATGGATCTTACGGAGTACTGTGACCTGCTGCTGGCTGGAGAGTATGAGGGAAAGATAGCCGGCATTCTCCATATGGTGAACGATGGGCTGTCCGATGTAGTCCGGGCAGATTCCACCGAAGTCCTCTATGGGCGTGATTATTTTTATGAGGATATTCTGGGACTTAAATTTAAGATCTCTCCCTTTTCTTTTTTCCAGACCAATTCGCTCGGTGCAGAAGTGCTGTATGAAAAAGCCCGTGAGTACATCGGCGATGTAAAGGGCAAGGTGGTCTTCGACCTTTATAGTGGCACGGGCACCATAGCCCAGGTACTGGCGCCGGTGGCAAAGAAGGTGATCGGAGTGGAAATCGTGGACGAGGCCGTAGAGGCGGCCAGAGAAAATGCGGCGCAGAACCATCTGGAGAACTGTGAATTTATCGCCGGGGATGTGCTGAAAGTCATCGATGAGATCCAGGAAAAACCGGATGTTATCGTGCTGGATCCTCCGAGAGAAGGAGTGCATCCCAAGGCACTGAAAAAGATTCTGGAGTATGGTGTGGAGCAGATCTTGTACATTTCCTGCAAGCCTACCAGCCTCGCCAGGGATATGGAGATGTTTTTGGAACAGGGGTACGCGCCGGTGCGGGCGGAGTGTGTGGATATGTTTCCCTGGACCAGGGGAGTTGAGACGGTATGTTTATTGTCCAAACTTCATGCAGACTGACACTTACAAATATAGCAGATGCAGTCGTTCTCCTTCCGTGTCTATAGACAAGGGGTGGAAAATCTTGTAAAGATGTGGTATATTGTATCTATAAGTTTGTTATTTACGGGAGGATGATAAATTATAAGCGATACAATTAAGGGAGCAATAATTGGTGCACTTATCACAACATTAGGTTCTGTTCTTATATTCTTTCTTGGTAATTTTTCAACGCAAGCTACTTTAGAGAAAAATACTGTTGAAACATTATCAGAGTATTTTGATTCAGTGGAGTAAATTTGAATCTCAAATTAGAGTAATTAATTTGCAGGGCGAAGGTAAATATGATGAAGCAGTAGTAATGTTAGATAACGCTCTAAAGGTTCTGCCTAATAGCAATGAATTAATTTCAAAAAAAGATAAAATTGTTGCTGCAAAACCTCAAAATTTTATGGACGTGTGTGAACCATATGAAACATCCTATAATTATGAAAAGTATATAAATGGAGAAACATTTTAGATGTCAGGACAGGATAGAACAAATGGTTTTACGATTATGGGATATAATAATCAAGCATTAGCTAACCTTGATGGAAAATATAAGGAACTTTCCTTTGATGTTGGGCATGTTGATGGGGCGGAAATGCTTGATGCTACATTATCAATATACTTGGATGGAACTTTTTTTCAATCTTATGCTATTAAGGCGGATGCTTTACCAATTAGTGTGCGCATTCCACTTGAAGGAAAGAAACAAATTAAATTTTTTACTAAAGATGGTCGTTCAGTAGCAATGTATTCTACGATATTAGGATTTGCGGATATGGTGATAAAGTAAATATGATATTAAAGAAAGAATTAAATTATGAGAAAAGGAATTTTTATTATGCTGAATTTCATTTCAAAAGAACCGATTGACAAAGGCTGGTCGGAAGACAAGAAATATTGCGTGACAGCTATGGACGGCAGGAAATATCTGCTTCGAATTTCGGCGGTTGATCAGTATGACAAAAGGAAAAGTGGATATGAAAGAATGAAGCGCGTGGCAGCTCTTGGCATACCCATGTGTCAGCCAATAGAATTTAACACCTGTGAGGATGGAATCTATTCTATCCAGAGCTGGATTGATGGTGCTGATGCTGAGGAAATTATGTCAACTCAGACAGATACTAAGCAGTATGTGTATGGTCTCGAAGCTGGTCGTATTCTGAGTAAAATTCATTCTATACCGGCTCCGACAACACAAGAGGATTGGGAGAGCAGATTCAATCGAAAGATGGATGATAAGATAAAGAAATATAGTGAATGCCCTATTAAGTATGAGAACGGACAGGCGTTCATCGATTACATAAATGCGAATCGTTATTTACTTAAAGGCAGACCGCAGGCATACCAGCACGGTGACTATCATATCGGAAATATGATGATAGGAAATGATGGTAAACTCTATATAATAGATTTTGACCGCGACGATTTTGGCGATCCGTGGGAGGAATTTAACCGTATTGTATGGTGTGTCCAAAAATCACCTCTCTTTGCTTCAGGCATGGTGAATGGATACTTTGACTGTGATGTTCCATTGGAGTTCTGGAAGCTGCTTGCCCTTTACATTTCGAGTAATACACTCTCATCCCTATACTGGGCGATACCTTTTGGACAGGATAAAGTAGATACCATGTTGAACCAAGCCAAAGAAGTGTTGTCCTGGTACGACAACATGCGGAACTTTGTGCCGACATGGTACTTCAAAGGTTAAAGCCACAAATTAAAAATAGCAGAGAGCCGATGAACTTGTGAGATAATTGAAATCACAATTCATAGGCTCTGTTTTTATCTGATAGGAAAGTTCTCAATTCACGGAGCAAAAGAATGGCCGAAGGCAATTCTTTGGAGGTGCGCGCTTCTCAGTTTTTGTCCGTGCTTATTGTAGCAATATGTCTCTGCATTTCATTTAACTCCCTATGGAGCGGTATCGCCATGAATACTGTTATGACTGCGGAAAGCACATCGGCAATCGGCTGGGCATACATTATTCCATTTAGCCCCCAGACCATCGGAAGAAGCAGGATAACGGGGATAAAGCAAATCCCCTGCCTGCAAGCTCCGAGGATAAAGCCCTCTCTGCCTTTTCCCAAAGCAAGGAACAGGGAAGAATACACCGTATAAAATCCAAAGAGCATAATGGAAATGCCGTTTGCCCTCAAAGACGCTGCCCCGATGCGAATCATCCAGACATCGCCCTTTGTGAACCTCGAAACGATAGCTGTAGGGAACAGAGCCAGTATCACACCGAAAATCACACAGAAAA